>CAZNGN010000004.1:20641-136330 GCA_964572865.1 uncultured Bacteriovoracaceae bacterium
AATTTTGGGGCAAAAATCTTTTATATCTTGCATAAGTTTATCTAATTCTCCATGGGCTGGACTAGATGGTTTATTGTATGAATTAGCTGATGAAGCATACAATTGATATGCGGGATTATCTTTATATGCAGGATTATCTTTAATGTTTCGTGCTAATTCAGCATTAGCTTCTGCATTTGATTCTTCAGTACAGGCATTTAATAAATCAGTGAATTGTCTTTGATAACCTGCTAGATTTTTCTGTATCTCCTCTTTATCCTTCTGCTTACAACTCTCAACAAATGAAGAAAGTTTTTCTTTGGCGATCGATTGGTTTTTTGAAACCTCCTTTTGGCGATCTTTTGCAGACTTCATAGCATCTTCAAATTTTTCGGGAGAAATCGAAGACAATCCAGAAGCGCTAGCAAGAGCTTTTCCGAAATCAGTAGGGAGTTTGCAAATAGTAGCAGATTCTGCTGACTTACCTGAAGATTCGCAAGTAAATGGATCTTTTTCTACTTCAGGAATTGAAGGAAACGAAATTCCCGCATCTTTAAAAGCTTTTTGCATTTCTTTTAAATAATTTTCTGCCATTGAAACACGATTTCCAAATAATTGTGCTGCTTGTGCAAACGCTGATTGAATGTTTGCATTTGAATCATTCACAAACTTAACTTTTCCAGGACAATAGCCCCCCTGACATGCATAATCAGCAAACATGCCAGTTCCTGATTCACCTTTTAAATCATTAATTCGATTTTGTGATTTACCAATTTCAGCTTGCGTTTTGGTAATACAATCGCGAATACCAAGACATAACATTTGATTTCCATTTGAATCTTTCATTTTCATTTGAAAGACTGGACCATAACCTTGTCCGTTTGGACCTGGTTGTGGTTGGCCATTTAGCATCGCATTCAATGAATCTCTCATATATTTAATGCAACCAAGTTGTCTGGTTAAATCATTTTTAGTGTAAACGGATCTTCCATTAAATGTTCCCGAAGCTTTAGTACAACCATCCGTGCTGAACCCATAGTTTGCTTCACTACCAGTTGCTACTTTTACTGTGTCACGCATTACATGATCTAATGCATTTGTAATTTCTTCCATTCCACCATGAACTGATTTTGCTTCTTCTTCGAACCATTTTTTATATTTATCGCCGTAACCTACTTCGTTTTTAATTTCTTTGTCCAAAACTTTTGAAACAGAAGTGCCGCATTTGCGAAATTCAGTTGTGAATGATTTTCCGGCTTTTCCCCAAGACTGAATTTCTCCACCGTATTGAGATAAAAATTCATCTACATTTGTATATTGAGTTGAATTGTCTTGATTAAAATATTTTCCAAGCAATTGTCCTAACCGTTGTCTAAATTTAGCGGTATCGTAATCTGCACGTTTGTGAGCTGCTGAGTTTTCACGAGTTTGACCGTTGTTATAAAAATCATAACGCTCACGATTGTATTGATAAATAATACATTCTGAAGCGGTTCCCCCCGGACAATCGGTATTAGCAAATGAAGACTCAGATAAAATAGGATCTTTACTCACGCAATCCATCGTGCGCTTCTGATGTTCCATTACTCTTTGCTTTTCGATGTCATCAAAATCTTTTTTAGCTTGGTTTACTTGCTGACTTAAAAAATCATAAGAACCAGAGGGTTTGTCTTTTGAACCCATTCCGCCTTTCAGTTGTGCTACTGTTTTTTCAACTTCAGATTGCAAATTTACAAATTGGCCCATTTGTCCAGTTGGTTTATCAGAAGAACTATCCGCACCTAATTCTTGAGAAATGCCTTCTTGCTTTTTAATGGCGCCATCTACTTTTTCGATATATTTTTTCATGCCCGCAATGTTTTCTTCAAAATCTTTGCGAACCATTTCCATATCTTTTTGTAATTTTTTAAATTGATCTTGAAAACAACCTGCTGCCGTTTCTGCAAATTTTGCTTTGTCACGCTGACAAGACGCTGTGTTCTCTAAAAGTGCACTTAAACCTTCGATTGATTTTTCATCAAAATACTTACTTGATTTAGAAGAGCCTTTACCTTCGAAATGATATTTCGAACATTGACTCTTATCTGGAATTAAATTTTCTAAATCGTCATCTGAACATTGAGTGAGTGCTAAAGTTGCTTTTGCGCTATCAGAAGATTTGCTGGAATTTTTCTTCGCACTACCTCGAACAACAGCATCGAGTGCCGTTTTGGCAACTTGTGAAAAAGCATCTGTTCCGTTTTGTCTTTTTCCTGTACTCATACACATTCCAAAACTCACATTCATAAATGGATCTTGTGAAAGTGCCATGGCTCTCGGTGGGGTTGTTCCCACAACAGAACTACCAACAGAAACGGGGTTCTGTTGTTGAGCTAAAACATGATTTTGAATTGAAGCAAAAACAAATAGAAGAGCTACACTGCCAACCAACTTTAAACGATTCAACTGTACGCGCATCATTCCCCCAACCCTTTAATTGTAAGGGGATATAGAAAAGTTTGCAATATAGTTATTAACGCGTAGCCCCCCGCAATAAGTCAAAAATTACCGCAACTTAGTAGGGCTTTTCTCAAAGAACACCTTCAGGTTATCACCCGCTTTGGTGCTATTTAACTTAACGAACTGATCATCGTCTTTAAAGTGAGCTTGAGCTTGGTCTAGTTCTAAGCGATCTATACGAATCTCACCTATGCGATCTGATCCATTATAGACGGTAAATACATTATTTTGACCTACGGCTTGTCTCATGCCTGAATTGATCATTAACGTATGATTGTCGTAATCAACTTTTGAAACCAAACCTGTCCAATCTAGGTAAAAATTGGTGCGTGGATCTTGAACCATTTTATCAACCACTTTGCGGATGAGTCTTCTAAACGTTTCTGTAGCTGGAGAATTATATACGAAGTCTAATCCTGCCTGAATTTGGCCGAAGTCGATATTAAATTCAAGTTTCACACTCACATCACGAGCGGATGCATATTTTGCTACAATTATAGTCGGAGGACTTGCTTGAGTGTCCACAATTTGAAAATCCATTTCAAACTCTGAAACAACTACTTTTACCTTTCCTTCTCCACCGGTAAGTTTTCCTACACCAATGTCACCAATTTGCGGTTTGTATCCAAACACAATATTTAAGCCGGCTACTTCTGCTACAAACGAAGTCACACCACCATTCACTACATAACGAGTACTCGATGGAGGATTATTCAAATCTGCAATTCTAATTTTATCGTTAAAATCAGTAAAGGTAGTCGCAATTACAATGGGTAGAGCTTGTTGAAAATCTACCTGAGTTTTACCATCTGGAAGTTTAAATCCTGTATTATAAATTTTTCCTAAAGATATAGTACGTGCAGGAAACGCTTGAGTATCTGCATTCGGATCAACTCTTTTCTTTCCGAAGGCAAAAGCGTTCATAGATATTAATGTAAATATGAATACAGCAAATCCATATTTACGTCTGGTTCTTAAAAAAGAGGTAGTCATAATCACTCCTTTGACTAAATACAAAAGTCCAACCCTTGAACTTTAATGATACCAGAATCGGAGTTGACGTAACCCGCATTTATATGCAGCCCAGCAATACTTGCATTTTAGGCAAATTCTACCTAGACTGTTAATTAACTGAAATCACGAACGAACTTTTTTACCAAGGAGCGGCAATGAAGTTTTTCACTACATCATCTTTTCTTACTTCAACAATTATTTTTTTAAGTGCGACGTTTCAAGCCTGTTCTCCTGTTCCCAGACATGAATTATCATCTGAAGAAAAAGTCGCAGACATGTACTGGATTTATTCTCAGTTCAATGAAAACTATGCACCACTTGAGTATAAAGAAAATAAATACTCATTTAAATTTGAGGAATTAAAAAAAGAATATTTAGAAAAAGCCCAAAACACGAAAACAAACGAAGAGTTTTATTCAGTGATGTATGATTTTGTTTCTCGCTTTGAAGATGCACATACAGCAGGTTCGCTTACTCAATCTGATTTACCTGGAAGAACCAATGTTGCTTTTTTAGGATTTAACGGAAAACGCAACGGAAACTCTCTTGAAGTAACTGAACTTTTACCTACGTTTGCAAACGATCCGCTTTTTCCGGTCAAAGTGGGAGACCAGATACTCAAAATCAATGGAGATGAATTGCCAGCCGTTGTAACAAAACAATTTCTCACATTTAGAAATACTGGTTCTTCTGAAGCTAACTTAACTTATCACATGAATAAGATATTCAACCGCGTATCTATTTCGAATCCAATGCCAACCGATCAGAATGCAAAACTTTTGTTTGAACGTACGATTGACGGCAATAAAAAACAATATGAAGTGACACTCCCTTGGGTAGTAAAAGATTTAATTTCATTTTCAAAAGAACAAAGTGAAGCAAAAAAATCAAATGATGCAAAAAATAAAGTTAGTTCTGAAAATATTTTTGAAATGGGATTATTAGCAATCAAAAATAATTTAAATTTTATTCCTGAAATATTTCTAAAAATTAATCATAAACTTCCTAAATATGATTTTTTAAACACATTTGAATTTGTAGATGACTCACCTACTGTGATGTCTCCAGTGATTAATCGAAACTTGATCGCTTTCAAAAAAGCATTAGATCCAAATTTAAAAATCAATGCCTCTGAAGAAACAATGAAGGAACTCAAAATGAATCGAGAAGTTCCCAAATCAGTTTTTTTAAATGCTGCAGTTTATCCAACCTATATTACAAATGAAACCATGTTAAATAAGGATGGCACCAAATCAAGCGCACTAGTAGCTACTATGTATTTAAATACTTTTAGTCCACCAGCCGATGAAGACCCTACTGTTGCTGATGTAAAAGAAATGCTCGCAATGATGAAACAATTGGGAGTTAAAAAAATCATCATTGATATGATCAACAATGGTGGCGGCTCGTTAAGCTTAGGAGTAAAACTTGCACAATTATTTTCAAATAAAAAATTAATCTTACCAGACATGCAATTCAAATTATCAGACACTTGGCTTGATGAATTTGATAACAAATCAACCAATGCACCGTCTGACGCTCAAAAAGAAATCAATCGAAGAATCTTTGAACAATTGAAAAATGAAAAAGCAGCAGGCCGTGATATTTCTACACCAATAACCATTGAGGCATTAATGCCTTTTGCAGTGGTTGCAAATGAGAATGCAGATCCAGACTTGAAAATCGTTCTCATGGTAAATGAAATGTGCGCATCGATGTGTGATATTTTCTCAAGCATCATGCAAGACAATAAACTTGCTACAATTGTTGGAACAACTACAATGGGTGCTGGTGGAAATGTCGTCGATCACCAAGAAGCTCCCAATTCCCATTTTAAAGTTCGCCAAACCGAATCTCTCATTAAGCGCTCAAGCGGTATATATATAGAGAACGTGGGTGTTAAGCCTGAAGTTGAAATTAGTGTCAATTTAGATACTAAGAACAAGTATTCGAATATACGTAAAAAGGCTATCGAGCAATTATAGCCTTTAATATCAAATACTTATAACTATACTAAATTTATCAACTTTTTTATTGCGCACAGCAACATGTCTTGATATACATACTCCACTAATACTAACCCCCTAACCCTATTTTTGGAGTTATACCATGAAGAAAACCATACCCCTACTTACAGCATTGTCTGTAGTAATGAGTGCAAGCGCGTTTGCACAATATCGTGGATATTATGATGGCCCTGCAGTTGACGTGAACTTCGGAGCAACAAAACCAGCGAAATATGCTGAATGTGATCGCTATCGAGATAATTCAATTTCTCGATACGGTTATGCTTGCGAATTTGGTCGCGATGAAGCAGATCGTATGGCTGAACGCTTTGGCGGTGGTAACGGAAAGATTCAAGGTTACTTAAGAGGCTACGCTTGGGGATTGTACAAATCAGAGCGTGCTTATGAAAATGATCAAACCGAATACGCAAACGGTGCAAATGCTGTTGGTGGAATCGGCGATACAATGAAAAATGGTCTTGAAGCAGGACGAGCAAAAGGCGCTCAAGACGGCGCAGCTGCAGGCGCAGACATTGCGATCAAAAAGTTTCGTCAAGCAATGGCTTCTAGTAATCAACAACTTCCAGCTCGTGATGTAGAATATCCGAATCATGATTATGACGGAGAAGACAATGCATATCAAAAATATGTTGGTCAAATTCCATCTGTTCAATCGATCATTAAAAATGAAATGTCTGTTGGACAATTAAAAGTATATTCAAGCTATGACTCTACATACTTGGGCGACATGCGACCAGCAACTGCTTGGGATCTTTGGTTTGCAGATGGTACTTATGCGTTTGAAAAGGCATATTGGTATGATTCATCTCTTGCTTGGAAAACTTGGCAGCAAAGACCAATTGATACAAAACCAAAATATGAATCGCTAAATGAACCTGCGATTATAGATCCAGTGACTGGAAAGCCACTAGATTTTAAAGGTACATTCTCAAGCGCGTTCACAAATTCATATGCTTGGTATGTGAATTATTACTTCTCTTCTAAATTCTATGAGTGGATTGAAGAAGGTCAAAGAAATGGTGAAGAAACTGGTCAACAAGTTGGAAAACGAATTGCACACTACAAAGGCTTGCAAGACGCTTTCAACAAGAAGTTCAAAGAATCTTCTCGCATTACCTACAAAGATGCTTATGAAGCTGCTTTCACTGAAAGCTATAATAAGACTTTTGATTCTTATGCTAAAAATGCAATCTTAAGCATATCTAACTTTAGAATCACAGGTAATGACAATGACGGAATCATTCAACCAGGTGAAATGATCTCTGCAACGTTTGATGTTACAAACGTTGGTGGTATCGAATCTGATTTGAATATTTCAATGTCAGGTGATGTGATGGGTGTAAAACCACAAGGTGGGTTACACATCGGAAGACTTACTTCTAAATCATATTCAGTTCAAAACATTGCTCAAATTGATTCTAGATTGAATCCAAAACAACGTGCAAGAATTGCATTGAGTGTGAATGGAATTCAAGTTTCTTTAGATCAATTGATTCAACGTATGATCGAAGTGACTCCCGGAAGTGCTGTTGCATCTGTTTCAGCAACCAAGGGAACTGGCGATGTAACGATTAATATGGGCAACGTTTCAACAACTGAAACTCCTGGCTTAATCAACGTTAAATTATTAATCAATAATACTGAAGTTCAAAACCTAGACGTAGGAAAACTTCCTGCCGGTGCGAACAAAGTTGTATCCCTCAAATTTAGCGATCTTGATCCGTTAGCATTAATGGGATTAAGTGGCGGTTATTCTGCAACTGTACAAGTTGTGATGGGATCAATCGTACTTGACCACGCAGACGGCATTAGACTTGCGCCCGTTGATGCAAAACTAGAACTTGCTCGTTATTTCGATCAAATCTTAAGAAACGAAGCATATATTCCTGCGGGAACAAGAACCACTGATCGCTTATCAGAAGTATCAGCGTTGATTGTTCGCTTGAATAATGAAGAAACATTAAGCCACCGTGAACTTGGCAAACTTTGGAAGTTTGACCAAGCAGCTACCATGATCGGTAAAGTTCGTGATCAATATAAAGGTCACTTCCAAACCGACGATGCGAAAAACCAATACAACCAATTGGCAGTTCGCATGTGGCCATCACGTAAGAATTTACCAAAATTCTTATTCTTCAAAGGTGGAAAACGAAAAGGCTACGAGGCTATGTGTAAAGAGTTGTCAAAGACTGGTAAACTCTAGGGTTATGATCTAATTCAAGGAATTGAATCAAGTAACTGCCACATGTTTTGGGTTTAACATGTGGCAGTTTTCATTTTGAAGGTAAAAAATGTCTGAAGTAAATGGAACATCAAAATTAAACAATCTTCATCACATTGTGGTACTTCAACATCCTCAAGAGAAAAAACATCCTCTATCTAGTTCTCCTCTATTAGAAAAAAATTTAAATAAGTTTACCATCACTCATGGATTGTCTTGGAGAAATCTAAAACAAATCCTCAAAAAAGAAGAACTCAATCCAAAAGAATGGATGGTTCTTTTTTTAGGTACTAAAAAATCGCTCGACTCACATAAAGATTCAAAATTTACCGTAATCGATAAAAATAAAAAACCAATGCAAATAGAACCAAGTTCGATAAAAGGCTTAATTGTTTTAGATGGAAATTGGAAGCAATCGAAAACCATGTGGTGGCGAAACGCTTGGCTCATCAAGCATCCAAGAATTATGCTCAACCCTCCTACTACTTCGCTCTACGGTAAATTAAGAAAAGAACCGCGTAAAGAGAGCGTTTCCACACTCGAGGCCGTTGCGTATTTTATTGAGTGGTTTTCTGTGCAGCCAGAGATTTCTGAAAAATTGCGTTCAGATTTTATTGAATTTTTAAATGTACAAAAGCCTTCTTTGCAACAACCTCAGAAACAAATTGATTGAGTTCAGTCTTTTTTGACTTATCGTCAATCCAAGAGCCATTCACATAATCAAAATGAAGTGCCACTCCAAATGATGCAGCTGCAACCCAGATTTGTCGCACAGAAGGTTGCTGAGATAAAATGAGCTTTGAACCATCCGCAAATTGAATAGTAACGGCCCCTTGAGAAAATGAAAATTCAGCTAAATCGGGATCTACTGAATCAAATGCACTTTCAAGCCTTTTAAATGCTTTTGCTGTCAATTCTCGATACTCTTTTTCTTCCATATTTGCTCTTATAATATATAGACATGCTAATTACGAGTCTAAAAAGCGTATTTCACTTTGCAAAATAGCTTCAATTTAGGTAAAAGAGATTTAAATGACAAAAGAGCAAATGATCAAACGCATCGAAACACTTGCGCCCGGCACTAAAGTCGAGATGACTGACTTAACGGGATCTCAAGACCACTGGCAGGCTTTAATTGTATCCCCTGCTTTTGAAGGCAAAATTGTTATGGAACAACATCGTTTGGTTTATGCATTATTCGCTGAAGAAATTAAGTCAAACGAAGTACATGCTTTAACAATTAAAACTTTTTCACCAACACAGTATAAAAAATTCAATCCTATGGGAGGACTCTAATGAGCGATCAATTAGTAAAAGAAGTAGAAAAAATGGCAAAATCTAAACCTTTATTTATTTTTATGAAAGGATCTTTAGATTTCCCAATGTGTGGATTTTCAGCACGTGCCGCTCAAGTTTTAAAAATGGCTTCAGCTGGAGAAAAAGAAATCGGACACTTTGACGTTCTTTCTGATGATCCAATGTGGGGCGCATTAGAAGAATATACAAAGTGGCCAACCGTTCCTCAAATTTTTGTAAACGGACAATTTGTTGGCGGCTGCGACATTATTACAGAAATGTACGAGCGCGGCGAATTACAAGAAATGTTAAAAAAATAATCTAAACATATAAGAGATTCATCAACTGTGACGGCAAGCAAATCTAAAAAAACAGTTCTCTCAGGCATTCAACCCTCAGGTGGTGGAATCATGCTTGGAAACTATTTAGGTGCGCTCAAAAATTGGGTCACACTTCAAGACACACACAATTGTATTTACTGTGTAGTGAACATGCACGCCATTACAGTTGAACATGATCCCAAAAAATTACATGAACTCACTCTGCAAACCGCTGCAATTTATTTAGCTGCGGGAATTGATCCAAAACGTTCAACCATTTTCATTCAATCTCAAGTGCCAGAACATGCAGAACTTGGTTGGATTTTAGGCAGTCAAACTTGGATGGGTGAACTTTCACGAATGACGCAATTTAAAGATAAATCTGCAAAACAAAAAAACATTGGCGTTGGATTATTTTATTATCCAGTATTAATGGCTGCAGATATTTTATTGTATCAGGCAGACCTAGTTCCAGTTGGTGCCGATCAAAAACAACACATTGAGCTCACACGCGATCTTGCGATTCGTATGAACGGAACGTTTGGCAAAAAAGACGCTCCTTTATTTGTAGTTCCCGAACCATTTATTCCACCCGTTGGTGCAAAAATAATGAGTTTACAAGATCCAACAGCAAAAATGTCTAAGTCTGATGAAAATCCAAATGCAACAGTATTTGTAACTGATTCAGACGATGTCATTGTTAAAAAAATAAAACGCGCAGTAACTGATTCTGGATCTGAGATTACTTATGATGCCGAAAACAAACCAGGTGTAGCAAACTTAATTAACATTCAAACTGCAATTACCGGAAAAACCAAAGAAGAAGTGGTAGCATCTTATGCTGGCAAACAATATGGCCACCTTAAAGTAGACACCGCAGAAATCGTCATGCAATGTTTTAAACCAATGCGTGAAAAAATGAATGAGTATCTAAATGATAAGTCTCAGCTTGAAAATGTTTTGAAAGACAATGCTTTGAAAGCTCGATCTATTGCGTCAAAAACACTAAATAAAGTCAAAGAATCAATTGGATACATTCTCTAAATCAATCTCAACCTTGACTTAAAGCCTTTCACTATCATTGTATAATATTATGGAAATACCTACTTTATTACCTCTATTACCTATACGAAACGCAGTTGTTTTTCCGGGAGCCTCAATGCCCTTGGTTGTCGGACGTCCTAAAAGTTTAGGCGCGATGAAAAAAGCCAAAGAAGAGCAAACTCTCATTGTGGTTGCTACCCAAAGAGTAATGTCTCAAGGCGATCCAGGAATTGATGACATCAATCGCGTAGGTGTTGTTTGTAAAATTGAAAACATTATCGAAACAGATAACAAAGCTTTTCAAGTTGTTGTGACTGGTATTTCACGTTATCGAATTGCTGAATTTTTACCAAACGATCAATATATGGCTGTACGTGGTGAAACGGTTGCTGATATTCATTCAGCAGATCCAATTCGAACTCAAGCATTATTTAATTCTTTAAAATCGTTAGCTAAAGAAATTCTTACTTTATTTCCTGGTCCTGGCGAACAGCTTTCAAAACTAGTTGAAAAAGTAGATGACCCATCCCAGTTAGCAAACATGTGTGGCGCATATTTATATTTATCTACTCCTCAAAAACAAGAATTACTTGAAGAAACAATGCTTGATCAAAGAATGGAAAAATTACTTTCGATCATGCACAAAGAAAAAGAAGTAATGACCGTTCAGAAAAATATTCAAGAGAAAATGACTGAACGCCTTTCTAAAACACACCGAGAAGCTTTATTACGAGAACAACTTCGTACCATAAAAGAAGAATTAGGTGATGAAGGCTCAGCTTCACAAGATGAAATCCGCAAAAAACTAGATGAAGCAAAACTTCCAGAAGAAGCCCGTAAAATTGCAGATGAAGAATTAAAACGCTTAGACAATCTTCCCCCTGCCGCAGCTGAATATCATGTCATTCGTACTTATTTAGATTGGCTTGCTTCGATGCCTTGGAGCAAATCTACAAGCGATGACATTGATCTTAAAAAAGCTCGCGAAATATTAGATGAAGATCATTACGGTTTAGAACAAGTTAAAAAGAGAATTTTACAATATTTAGCCGTGGCTAAATTAAAAAATGATTTATCCGGTCCAATTTTATGTTTAGTAGGACCACCGGGTGTTGGTAAAACATCTCTAGGACAAAGTATTGCCAAAGCTGTTGGCCGTAAATTTGTACGCTGCTCTTTAGGTGGTGTCCGAGACGAATCTGAAATCAGAGGACATAGACGAACCTATATCGGTGCAATGCCTGGCAGAATTGTTCAATCAATTAAACGTGCCGGAGTAAATAATCCGCTATTCATGCTCGATGAAATTGATAAATTAGGTCAAAGCTTTCATGGTGACCCTTCTGCTGCATTACTAGAAGTATTAGACCCTGAACAAAACGATACTTTCACAGATCATTATTTAGATGTTCCTTTTGATTTATCAAATGCATTTTTTATCGCAACTGCAAATGTGATTGATACGATTCCTGCTCCTTTGCGTGATCGTATGGAAATCATCGATATCAGTGGCTACACGACTGCTGAAAAATTAAGCATTGCTAAGAAATATTTACTTCCAAAGCAAATGAAAGATCATGGATTAACAGATGCAAATCAAATTGAAATTCCTGATGAAACGATTCAGCATTTAATCACTCATTACACTCGAGAAGCAGGTGTGCGTGAATTAAATCGTAAAATCGCATCACTTTGTAGAGCTGCCGCTGAAGAAGTAGTGCTTGCCCAAACTGATAACTCCACATCGACCACAACAGCCACATCAAAAGTAGTGATCCATATTGAAAAAGCCCGAACGATTCTAGGCAAAGAAAAATTCCATCCTGAAGAAGCCTATCGTGGTGTTCGCCCTGGCGTAGTAACGGGACTTGCCTGGACTCCAACTGGTGGTGATATTTTATTCATCGAAGCTACATCTATGCCTGGTAATGGTAGACTTACCATCACAGGTCAACTTGGTGATGTAATGAAAGAATCTGCTCAAATTGCAATGAGTTTAACTCGTTCTGTTTCTGCAAACCTAAACAAACCCATTGATTTTGATAAGCAAGATTTTCACATTCACGTTCCCTCAGGAGCAATTCCAAAAGATGGGCCATCGGCAGGTGTAGCGTTACTTACAACTCTTGCATCTCTGATCACTGAAAAAACAGTTGATCCTAAACTTGCAATGACTGGTGAAATCACGTTAAGAGGCGCGGTGTTACCTGTAGGTGGTATTAAAGAGAAATTATTAGGCGCACATCGTGCGGGAATTAAGAAAATTCTACTTCCTAAAAAGAATCAACCTGATGTTTCTGAAATTCCAAATGAAGTGTTAAGCCAGCTTGAAATCACATATGTTGAATCAATCGAAGAAGTTTTATCGATTGCCCTTAGTATGCCGATTGAAAGCTTCAAAACGCTACCTTTTATTTTGAAGCAACAAACAAATTCTGATGCAAAAAATTCAAATGTGATAAACTAAAACCATGAACCAGAGCTTTCGCTTAATCGCTAGTAATTGTTACCGTTGTTTGTTAGGTGCCATCATACTTGGCTCAATCATTTTACAAAATGGATGCTCTAGTATGGGAGCTCAACCAGATGCTCAAGCAACCGATATGCCCAATGAAGGAATCTTAGGCAGCACTATGAACCATCATGCCGAAGATTTTGCATATTGCGGAAGAGACTCAGTTACGATTCAAACGGGGAGTATTCAAAAAGTTAAATTAAAATTCAACGTTACTCCTGAAGGTAAAGCTGAAAAAATTGAAGTTCTCGATATGAGTGACCCAGATCCAGATTTACAACTTTGTTTAAAAAGAGCAGTTAAGAAAATTAATTTTCCAAAACCTAAAGATGGAAAACTTAAACCAGTACTTTATCCTGTAACCTTAAAGTCTCAATAAGATAAGAATTTTACTTTTTAATCGATTTTGATTCAACCATTACTTTAATATACAAAATAAGGGTGAGTGCGATTACCCAACCCATTTGATGCATCACTTTTGCGTCCCAAAAATTTGTTTGTGTCATTCCAAAAAAGTGAAAACTTCCCCAAGCAAAAACAGTTCCTAAACCAAATGCTTTATATAAATCTTGATCACTTTTACGATAAATCTCTAAGGCAAAGAATATATTTAAAAAATTCCATATTAGAAATAATACAAATCCAAATACTCCCGTACCTGCAAATTGATCCAAAAAATTATTATGTGCATGAGAAATAAAACCATTTGTTTGGTGGGCTTTATAATATGCTTCAGATAGTGCTGAATTTTGCTGCCAACCTACTCCAAAAATTGGATATTGTTTGATCATTTCAAAATTGGCATGCCAAACTTCAATTCTTTCTTTCATAGTATCTGTACCTTGAAATCTCAATTTAAATTCAGAAGTTTGAATTCCAATTAGTACAAAAATAGTCATAACGATCACTAATGGAATTTTGAGTTTCTTAGTCAGCATCACAAGAGAAATTGCAATTACTAAAATGGGCATCACTAACCAGGTTGTTTTTGAATAAGTTAAAATGTTCGTTATAAAAAATAAAATACTTCCGATGCCTAAAAGCATTGTCTTTTTGTTGAGTCCTTCTTTTTGTAGCTTAATTGCCAAAAGCATAAACCAAACTGCCGTTGGAAAAATAAAAATAGAAGCAAAACTTAAATGAAACCCTGCCAACCCATTGGCGTGATATGAACCACGATATAATTTTTCGATTCCTACTGGTTTTACATAATTATCATAATCTAAATGAGGCAATCGTTGTGGCCATGCAATTGGAAAATGATATTGAATGATTCCAAAAACAGCAAACCCAAGTGCGGTTAAAAGCCAAATTTTCAAAATGTCTTTCTCTTTTTTATCATTCACATAAGAAATGAGTCCTACAATTAAAAACGGAAACCAAATATGCCAAAGTTTATACGAATGTTTATAAACATCGATTTGGGGAGACATTCCATAAAATAAAAGTCCAGTAGATTTAGCCCAAATCAGTGACCAAACACATGCTATCGAAAAAATAACTGTTATTTTAAAATATTTTTTAGGAATGATTTGAATGTTTTTTAAGAATTCTTTTTGGAACAATAAATATATGAAAGCAGCCGATGCAATTCCTGCTCCAATGCTCATCATGGCCATAGATCCAAAAACAGATACGGTATAAAGAACAAGAATATAATAGATACTATTTTTAACCAATTGAGTGCTCCGAATGCATGCGTTTTATATTCAATGCAATGCCATAAGAAATTAAAACAAAAGACCACACTGGTAATCTAAAACGTGCATCTCCCACAAATAATGGTAGAAAAGTTAAAATAAAAATAGAAATTAAAGACCAAAGCCAAATTTTATTTTCAATTCTTAATTCTTTTAAACTTGATATGAAATCAAAATGCCTAACCTTCATTACGGTAGTAATGAGTCCCCCATAAACCCAAGCGCACCAAACAAAACAATATACCAATCCAAATGTCCAAAACAAAATACCAGTTTTATCTTCAAGCGGTGGTCCTAAAGCTTTTTCAGGTTTTTTAAACCATCCGGGCCCTTCGATTGCTCTGCCTGATACTAAATAGTTTGCCTCTACATTAACATGCCCAAATAAAACTCTCATCATTGATTTAGACATGAGAAAAATGGTTCTTGGAAAATGATTCGATAGTGATTTTAAAACATCTGCAAGCTGCGCATTGGGATGATCTTTGTAATAAATCATGCTCGCTTCATGAAAACTAATTCCTTTTTCATCGTTTTCAACAATCCCTGCAATTGATTGTAACCATCCACTCGATTGTTCAGAGATATAAATCGTTCCCGTTTTTTGATAATTCCAAAACAATTTGGGTGTTAAAATTAAAAATGTAGATACTGCAATTAATATAGCAGGTTTAATTTTAATATTTTTTCTAAGTAATAAAATAATAATAAAAATAATTTGAAAATATGAATACGGAATCGCAATCGGTCTAGTTAAGATTAAAATTCCCCATAATATACCAAAAAATATTGGATACCGAATCGATTTTTTAATTTTAAGTAGCTTATAAAAATAAAATGCATAAAATAAAGCGATCACCGAAAATAAAACATCTGACATTACAAACACAGCATATAAATTAATAACAGGGTCAAACAACCATAGTAATGAAATTTTTCTACCAAATTTTCTATACAGAAAAATACCACATAAAAATACAATGACTGATTGAACGATGATTGAAAGATTTACTCCCCCACCACTTAAAAGTTCGTTGCCTTTAAAAACTTTACCTAAAGATGTTGCACACAAAAACCATAAGTAAGTAGAACCCCGAAAGCTATCGCCCCCCCACTCACCTTTACAAACTTGTTCAGCCGCCATTAAATAATGATTTGTATCAGAACTATACCAATGCCCTAAGTAAATAGAAAAATAAGCTAATAAAATTAATTTCATTATGATGCTCACTATAATCAGTGGATCTGAATATATTTTCTTGAATGAAGCTACTTTATTTGGATTGCCAAGCACTGGAGCGACCATATCAATAAATTATTGTAAAATTGCATGGTTTTCCATGATTACTTTTAATGAAAATCTAAATAATCTGTGTTAATTATAACAAAAGTATGACCAAAGAATCTCGCAAAATTAGTCCTATGCTGATTATCTTTCTAGTTGTTTTCATCGACTTGCTTGGCTTTGGCATCATGATTCCAATCATTCCATATTATGCTAAACAATTTGGCGCATCCACCCTAATGATGGGAATACTCATGGGAAGTTACTCTGCTATGCAATTTCTCTTCTCTCCTATTTGGGGTAGCATTTCAGATCGAATCGGCAGACGACCCGTTATTTTGATTTCACTATTTGGATCTGTAATTTCATTAACAATACTTGGATTTGCTCAATCATTTTTTTGGTTACTTGCTGGTAGAATTTTTGCTGGCATTTGTGGAGCAAATATCTCAACAGCTGCAGCATACATCACAGATATTACAACACCTGAAAATCGCGCTAAAGGAATGGGATTAATTGGCGCAAGTTTTGGTTTAGGATTTATTTTTGGTCCAGCCATCGGTGGCGTTTTATCAGTTTACGGATATGGAGTTCCTATGTTTTTTGCTGCAGGAATTGCAGCAATTGATTTAATTTTTGCTTATTTTATCTTATTAGAGCCAAAAACTCATGATGCAAAAGCCGGAAAAAATCGCAAATATTTTGATAAAAGTTTGATGCAAGAACTGATGGCAATTGATCCTAGATCGGTACTAGCAATATTTATTTTTGCCATTGTCACATTAGCTTTCACACAAATTGAAGTCAGTTTTGCAATGTACATGCTTTCAAAATACGGTTTCGATGCAAAACATTCTGGTTACTTACTTGCCTTAATGGGACTGATTGGCGCGTTCATTCAAGGTGGAGCTATCGGAAAACTTTCCAAAAAATATGGTGAAGTAAAATTAATTACCGTAGGAACTTTAATCATGAGCTTAAGCCTTTTTGGGTTTTCATATTCAAACTCACTGATCGGAGTAATTATAAGCATTTCAATCATGGCATTCGGAAATGCTATCAATAATCCATCGCTTTCAAGTCTTGCTTCAAAAGGGGCACCAGCCAATAAACGCGGCGCAACAATGGGTGTTTACCAATCCATGGGTTCACTTGCTCGTATTTTAGGACCAGTTTTTGGCGGATTTTTATTCGATCATTTTGGTAAAACCGCTCCCTTTGAGTCTGCTGGTCTTATCTATGGCGTCATATTTTTAGGACTTATTTTTATGACTCAATCCGATACTTTTGGATTGCGATCAAAGACCGATTAAGTTAATAGATTATCTTCTTAAAATAACTAGTTAACCCATTCAAATGGAGAATAAAATGGCAGATAAGAGCTTCGATTTATCACACGTTCGAAATATTGGAATTTCAGCACATATTGACTCAGGTAAAACAACATTAACTGAACGTATTCTTTACTACACAAACAGAATTCACTCAATCCATGAAGTGAAAGGTAAAGACGGTGTAGGCGCTACCATGGACTACATGGATCTTGAGCGTGAAAAAGGTATCACAATTCAATCTGCTGCTACTTTCTGTCTTTGGAAAGATCACAACATCAACATCATCGATACTCCTGGACACGTTGACTTCACAATCGAAGTGGAACGTTCTTTACGTGTATTAGACGGCGCAATCTTAGTATTGTGTTCAGTTGCAGGTGTTCAATCACAATCGATCACAGTTGACCGCCAAATGAAGCGTTATAAAGTTCCAAGAATTTGTTTCGTAAATAAAATGGACCGCGCTGGTGCAAACCCTTGGCGTGGAATCCAAATGTTACGCGATAAATTAGGTCACAATGCACACGCATTAACGATGCCGATCGGTTACGAAGATAGATTCGAAGGCTTGATTGATCTTGTTCAAATGAAAGCATTCTACTTTGACGGCGACAACGGTGAAAAAATCCGTGAAGAAGCAATTCCTTCTGAATTAATGGATGAAGCAAAGAAACGTCGTGAAGAATTAGTTGCAGCAATGGGCGAATTCGATGATGGCGTTGCTGAAAAATACTTAGATGGTAAACCTGTTTCTGCTGAAGAATTAAAACCAGTAATCAGAAAAGCAACTTTATCATTAAACTTCACACCTGTGATGATGGGTTCTGCTTATAAGAATAAAGGCGTTCAGTTGTTACTTGATGCAGTTCTTTCTTATTTACCAAATCCAACTGAAGTTACAAACGAAGCTTTAGACCAAGATAAAAATGAAGAAAAAGTTGTTCTTTCTTCTGATCCTGCAAAACCATTCGTTGGTCTTGCATTCAAATTAGAAGATGGTCGTTATGGACAATTAACCTATATGCGCATGTATCAAGGTACTGTGAAAAAAGGTGATTTCATTTACAACCAAACAAACCAAAAGAAAGTAAAAGTTCCTCGTTTGGTTCAAATGCACGCTGATGAAATGCAAGATATCGAAGAAGCAAAAGCAGGAGACATCTGTGCTATGTTCGGTGTTGAGTGCGCATCTGGTGATACTTTCACAGACGGTAACACACATTTTACAATGACTTCGATGTTTGTTCCAAACGCGGTTATCTCATTGGCAATCGCACCAAAAGATAAATCAGGACAAGCAAACTTCTCTAAAGCACTGAACCGCTTTACAAAAGAAGACCCAACTTTCCGTGTTCACCGTGATGAAGAATCAGCTCAGACAATTATTTCTGGAATGGGAGAACTCCACCTTGAAATTTATTGTGAGCGTATTAAACGTGAATACAACTGTGAAGTTGTAGTTGGTAAACCACAAGTTGCATTCCGCGAAACAATCACTCAAAAAGGTGAATTCAGTTACACACACAAAAAACAAACTGGTGGTTCGGGACAATTTGCTAAAGTGGTTGGATTTATTGAACCACTTCCAAAAGATGCGGTTGAATCTTATGAATTCGTAAATGATACACATGGCGGATCGATTCCAAGAGAATTTATCCCTGCGTGCGATAAAGGATTCCAAGAAGCAGTGAAAACAGGTAACTTGATCGGATTCCCAATCGTAGGTGTTCGTTGTGTTGTTAACGACGGTCAATACCATGATGTCGACTCATCTGAGCAAGCGTTTAAAACCGCTGCTTTGATGGCATTCAGAGAAGGATACGAAAAAGCAAAACCTACTGTATTAGAGCCAATCATGAAGTTAGAAGTAACTGCTCCGATTGAATTTCAAGGAACTGTTATGGGCCAAGTAAACCAACGCCGTGGAGTAATCTTAAACTCACAAGGTATGGAACAAGGCTTTGTTTGTGAAGCAGAAGTGCCATTAACTGAAATGTTCGGCTATTCTACTGATTTACGTTCTGCAACTCAGGGTAAAGGTGAATTCTCAATGGAATTCTTAAAGTACGCTGCAGTTCCAAGAAACGTTCAAGATGACATGGTAAAAGCGTATAAAGAAAAGCGCGCTAAAGAAGCTGCTGGAAAATAATCCACAACAGACTTTATTATAAGCAATATATAAGGGGCATATCGAAAGATATGCCCCTATTTATTTGATATTATTACACTTTATATTGTTGACTAAATAAGTCAAGATATGATAGATTCTGCGCATGATTTTAACCAAATTCCACACAACCTTTCTATATTTATCACTTTTGATCTCTACGATTGGTTTTGCTCAAAACGCAACTGAACAAGAAACTTTCTTAAATTATAAAATATCACCCGTTTCAGAATGTGAAAAAACAGCATTCAAAACACTCAATCAATATTATCCTTTCTCTCTACAGGTATATGAACGCATTTCAGATAAAAGAAAAAATCATACCTTTATTAAATGTGATGATAAAAATACTATTGAAATAGATTCTTTAAACACATTTACACATGAAAATATTCATATCTATGGCCATGAGTTGTCTAAAAAATATCATAATGAATCCTACTTGCTTTTAAATGGCTACGTAACTCACATCGAGTACACATCTGAATTGCTTGATCCCCAATATTATCGTTCTAAATTACTTTCTTCCCTTTCTATTGAAGAGCGAAACTCAGAATATACACGTACCTATTTTGAAGATGAAATGGGCGAACAAAGTTTTCTTGTTTTATTAGATGAGCTGAATGCATATGCACATGGCTTAGATGCTTCAGTTCATTTGCCCATTATGAAAGAAAAACATTATTCTGAAATTGATGGTTTGGCTGCAATGATGGTTTACACATTAAGATATTATCAAACTTTTCATAAGTCTGATTTGGGATTTTATAATAATACTCTAATGTCAAAACAAGTTAGACATGCCGTTTCTACTTTATTGGCTCAAGCAAAAAATGCGATACTAAGTGCAACAAATCGTGACGATTTAAATGTTGAATCTAAAATATGGATTGATGCCATCAATAGTAAAGAATTGCAATCTGAATGGTATGACTTAGATCAAGAGCAAGCAGCTTCAAAAATTCAATTAAACATTAAATTGGCACCAGATTTAATTGTTTATCACCTGGAGTTAGATAACAAAGATCATCACTTTCGTTACGTTTGGAATGGACATTTTATTGAATTCAATATGAATTCAGACCAAACTAAATATCTATCTTTTAAACTTAATAACTCATCAATTTCAGAAAAAGAATACTATGCTTTTTTAAATAACAATAAAGAATTAAAAACAATTCTTGAAAACGGGTACAGAGTTCGTGAAGAAACAAGTTCGTTTCAAGTAACTAAAATAAAATTAGAAAATTAATTAAAAAAATCTGGCTCACTTAAAACAAACATTGGGATATCTGCTTTAAATTTTTCACCACTACTTAATGTAAATTCGTAGCTACCTTTCATATTTCCATTTGGAGTGTTCAATGGGCAATACGAAGTATATTCAAAAGATTCCCCAGGTGATAGCATAGGCTGTTCACCCACAACCCCCTCACCTTTTACTTCATGCGTACGGCCTAGTCCATCGGTAATGATCCAGTGACGATTCACAAGTTTTGCTGGAAATGACCCTACGTTTTTGATTCTAATTTTATATGCAAAGAAATAATATTGAGTGTTAGGATTTGATTTTTCAGGTACATAAAAACTAGCTACTTCAATTTCAATATTATTAGATATTTGTTTAGGCATCACTACTCCCAATTAATGAATTGTTAATTTTATATTTAAATTACTCAACGGATTATGATTTAGCATTGATTTGAAATCAAAAGTTCCCTTATTTTTCTTTATCTCCACCAAATGACCGATCACTTCTTGTGTGTTGCTAGAAGAAATATGAACAGAACAAATGATTTGATCTAGACTTGGTCTTGCTAAATAGAATCGACTTTTTGCTTTAGATTCAATTGACTTAAAATAGATTAAAATCTGATCAGTGATTTCTAATTTTAATTCATCCATAGGATTTGAAAAGATCAATTCCATATTAGTTAACAACTCATCGACATGCGATTCACTTAACATTAATTCAATGTCATTTTGCCCATTATCAAATGATTGATATTGGTGTTTGATTGATTTAAAATTTAAATTATGTAATGCCATTACTGATAGCTAAAATATTTATTATGGTATGAAGTCTTCCACTTAAACGTATAAATATTGCCGAAGTTTGAAAGTGCAAACAATTCATCTTTATTCATCATAGGGTTTGAAACGAATCCACTACGAAGTCCCACATCAAAACGATATGCGATGGATCCATCCCCTTTATGAATTACATAAAAATATTGTTGTGAAGATCCGAAAGCAATGTAGTTTTGATAAAATACAAGGCCTGTAGGAACTCCACGATCTAGTTCGAATTTCCAATTAATTTTTCCTGACTCTTTGTTTAATGCGTATACATAACCATCAGTACCCGACGTAAAAATTGTTTTTTCATCTAGAATCACTTCACGAGTGGCACCAATATCGACTTTCCAGTTCACTTTGCCAGTTTTCCGATCAATTACGTAAAGTCCCCCATCATAAGATGAAATATATATACGATTGTCTTCAATGATTGGTTTAGCATCTACATCTGTAAACTTACTACCGTAGTGAACTTTTGTTTCCCATTGTAAATTTCCATCATTTAGTTTGAGTGCAACTAAATACCCATCCGAAAATCCTACATAAACATTATTATCTGCAACTGCTGCCGACGAATTGCCTCGAACAGTAGTAATGTAATTTCCTGATCTTTTATAATGCCAAATCCATTTACCGTTTGTTTTATCTAAACAATACAAAAGATCGTCAGAACTAGAGATAAATATTTTTCCACCACTGATTGTTGGTCTTGCAAAAACAGGGGCTTTGGTTTCGTATTTCCAATTTAACTTTCCAAATTCAGCATCAATAGAATAAAAATTACCATCTTCACCACCAAAGTATAACGAGCCTCCTTCAACTAAAAGTTTTGAAGTAACTCCATTTTTTACCGGAAAACGCCATTTTCTAATAAAATATGGTCTTTCGAAAGCTTCAATACCTTGCGTTTCGCTTGCAACATACACCGTATCTTCAGTTACTAAAACTTCGCCACTTTCAACAGGCTCTACCCCAGCATCAATCATTCCTTCACGAGTCATATGAACATATCCAGGAACCAATGGTGGTTTTACAAATTTAGCTTTTTGATAAATATTATGAGTAGAACATCCTATCGAACAAAGTAATGTGATAATCAATAATAAAAATAAATTCTTGAAGTAACTCATCGTTGAAAACATTATTCTTAAAACCTATTTCTTTGTTTTTAATTTTGATATTAAAGCATCAATCGTTTTAGCTGATTGAGAATTAGGAAATTCTTTTTTGTAACTCTCATATGCCTCTAAAGCTTTGTTTTGATTACCACTCAATTCATAATTACGACCCAAAGAGATAAGCCCCTCTGCCTTAAGAGCTTTCACTTCTGTATTTTTTGAAATTTTTTCAAGCAGCGGAATCGCTTGATCATATTTTTTATTACTTTCAAATGAATACGCAGCTTGCAAAAGTGCTGCTAATTGTAATGTAGGCTTTTTAGAAACACTTGAAGCTTTAGTATAATTCTCTGCAGCCTTTTCATAATTTGCATGTTCAAAAAATGTATTACCTAAAGTCATAAAAGCTTCGTGGGCAGCATTTGAATCTTTTAATTCAGTTGCAATTTTCTCTAAAGATTGAATATCCTTTTCTGCTTTTGATAACCAATTTGTTTCATCTTTTTTAATTTTAGAAGTTGATTCAATAAAAGCTTTTTTAACGGGATATAGTTTTGCTTGAGCTTCTAGCTCTATGTCATCTAAATGATTACGATATAAAAATATTGATGTCGTAGCTACAATTGCAATTACGATAATAGTAGCAAAGACTTTTATGTTTTTTTCAACATAGTGAAACACCGAAGTCGTCTTTTCTACAAAAGCATCTGGTTGTTTTAATTCTTTTCGGTCTAAATGTGAGCTCGACATGAATCCTCCACTTGCAGGTCGTTAAATTTACTTGTACCCTAAAATTATGAAAAAATTCAAAGGTTTGATGTACACGACATTATTGTTAATTTGTTGCATAAATTCAAGTGCAATCGCACGTGACATGACTGGTAGATTGGGTGTTGGCTTTATCAATGAATTTGGAATTTCTTCAGCCAAAGACACAATTCCGTCTATGAGCGTCAAATATGGTTTTACACGCGATACATCGGTACTAGTTTCATTTGGGTTTGATACACATATTCCAACAAGCACGACGCTTGGCGGCAAAATATTTCATACTGTATTTTCTGAATCTAATTTAAATTTTTACACAGCTTTTGGTCTTGGATACGTTAAACAAAATATTTCAGGAATAAACATCTTAGGCCTTTTTGGAACTGAAGTTTTTATCCCAGGTGTAGAGAGTTTAGGGCTTTCATTTGAATCAGGGGCTTGCGCCTCAAATGTCTCTGGCTCTATGCAGTTATATACTGTGGGCTTTATATTTTTAAATGCGGGAGTACATTTCTATTTTTAAATATTCATATTTATTATTTTTCATATTTCTTGCTTTCAATTCGGTTGCCGCTGAAAGTGGCGCTAAGAATCCATCTTCAAGCGAAGAAGAAATCGTATCTGGTCCTTTTTCAGGATACGGAGAATTTGGTAGCTCTGAAGATGAGGCTGAAGATGAAAAGTTCTTTCAATATGGAAGATTTTTTGGAATTGCAGTTGGCACTGGTGTCACAGCACCCACTGGCAATGCTGCCAAAATATATCAAGGTGGCTTTCCTACACTAGACTTTAAACTTTTATATTGGTTCGATTTTAATTTTGCGCTTTCTTTAGGAATTGAAAACTCAAAACATGCGTATGACATTCAACCGGATGGCATTACTTTCGTAAACTTATTCAGATTCATGCCACAACTGATTTACTACTTTGATACACACAATTTAGCTGCACCACTTACGTTTATTGGTCCACATTTAATCATTGGCGGCGGAATGTATAAACGAACCGATAATATTGGCGCTGGTAACGGAAGCACAATCACTGGCAATATCATACAAGAAGAACAAGCTATTGGATTTAATGCGGGCTTTGGATTTGAATTAACTTTAAAACCGAAAAGAACCTACATCGACATTCAAGGAATGATGCACTTTGTATCATTTAACGATCAATACGATAGTCGCTTTTCTAGAACAGCAGGCATACCCGATAAACGAGGAAACTGGGCATCTGGTAGCGTTTGTATTTTATTTACTTGGTAGTAACTACTCTAATATATGAATTTCGTTCTGATTCATATTTAGCTTTTTCACTAATTTTTTTGATAACTTTTCTGAGTTCCATATAATACAAGTTAGATTTCTTTCTCGCGCGACAACACAAGCATGTGCAAGAGTTCCTCCAGTCAAAAATAAAATAGCATCAGCATGCTCATAATACTCTACGGCTTTTGGATTAGCATTTTTAAACACAAGCAGTCTTGGTTTGTTATGACTTTCAATTTCGTTTGGTTTATTTCTATTTATGTCAATGTAATATACATTAAATTCGCCACTACCTTGCACCACGATTACAGGTTTCTGAGCTTGCTCTGTCGCTAATGTATTTCGACTGAATTCATATTGATTCCAAAAATAATCAGGCAAATTAATCTCGGAATCATTTTTCGTATCTTCTAAATAATAATGAATCCAAACAAATGATATTTTAGTTCTCGCGCGTTGACACATAATCATTAAACGAACACTATCAGGACACTTTTCTTTGCCAGACAACCAGTTTGCCATTTCTTGTTCAGTATGTTTTGGCAAAGAAAGTGTAAGTATTTGTATGCACAGTCCAAGTACAATTGAATCAACTCTTAGTTCCTCTTGCGGTGTTTGATCTAAATTGATGTCATTTATTTTATCAATTGTATCGTTTGCTAATTTATTTATTTTCATAAAATAAATAAATAATTTGATCACGTTTATAATATTTTTGTTTGTAGTATAATTAAATACATCTCCTTCACGAGATATATTCATAACATTTTTAGTAATCCGAATCACAAACCAAGACCAGTTTATATATGCTACAGAATCAATAAATTGAATTACATTTGTATCAGAGTCACACCGTATTCCCACTTTTTGAAACGCTTTATAGATCAAAGAATTTGAATCAATTTCATTGAAATCTATTAGTATTTGTTTTTGAGACTCTAAACTTAATCGTTCAGGAATATTTGAATCTTGAGAGAATTTCATCCACAACATATCTTGATTATTCATGCAAATACTTCAATCCAGAAAATTTTAATAATTCAATCTGAGTAGAAACATAAATATCATCCTCTTTCACGAAAGGCGATGTAACCGAATCGGTTGCAATCTCTGTTTCATATATTGTTTTATATTTTTCTAAATCTTGAATTAAAAATTTTCCGTTTTTTGTGACAAAACTAATGAATTTTTTATCTTTAATTGTAAATATTGTAGGTTTTGTATTGATAGGACTACCCACGTTCCATTCTTTGCGCAATTCAAGTAAGTCTAAATCTCTAATTTGAGTTGTTCCATCTTTTAAAGTAAATAAAATCGAATCATTGATAATATCTAAATAAAAAAGTGGCATTGATTTTAATTCAACTGATTTGATTATATTCAAGTCTAAGTTGATTTTATGTAAATAGCCTTTTTCGTTTTCTTGAATATCCCCAATTTGTCCAACACCTGTAAGTACATATATATTTTTATCGTTGATTATGGGAACTCCCCACGGATCACCTTGTAAATTGGCACTACTTTTCTTTTTAAATCCAGTTTTTAAATCATATTCAATCATTTGGCTTAATTTTTTGTTATCATCTACACCACAATTTACATACAGTGCGTTTTCGTAAATGATCGGTGTTGCATCTACGTGCCCACATCGATCATGAAACATAACTTTACCATCCGTTAAATGAAGTCCCCAAACACCGCTTGGGCCCGCACCAAAATAATAAATATTTTTCTTCTGATCAATGACACCGTCCATTTCAATGTGGCCTGGAATTTCTCTTTGCCAAATTACTTTATGAATTTTTGAATCATATACACTTAAACTTGATTGAACTGAATGATGGGCACCTTCAGATAAGATTATTAGGTCCTTGTGAACAAAAGGTCTTGCTAAGATGGGTTGAGATTTTTGAATTTCATATTTAATGAGACCATCTGTTGAATGAATATTGAATACTTTGCCTTTCAACGTTCCTAAGTAAATTTCATCATTCTGTAATTGAATTTGTGAATATACTTTATCATTGATTAACTTGGACCACACGAGTTCAAACTGTTTACTAGTTACCTTTTCAAAATGAACAGTTTCATCATGTAAAACAATTACCTCTGGTAATTTATCTTTTGGAGTTAAAATCGAGTCTTTATTTAATGCATTTAATTTTTGATATTTTGAGTAAAATAAAAAAACAGATCCCAATAATAAAACGATCGAAAAAATGGTAAAACACTTTTTCATAATATTATTTTTTGAAAGTTTACGAATGAACGTGGCAAGAATTCCTGCAGCTGCAAGTAAGCCCGGTAAAAAAGATGCAAGAGGCATCAAGACTGGAAAAAAATATAATGCTTGTTTTGGTTTTTTGAATTTTTGCATCACTTATATAAAATGATGCATTAAAACTCTTTTAAAAGTAAGTATTTTCAATATTTCTTAGTACGAAAGGCCTCCGCCGAAACCATTCATTCCACCATAATAAGAACCAGGATAATATCCAGGACTGTTATAATAATTGTTATTGTAAGTTGGATACCAATTGCCACTCCATGTATTCATTGGATTGAAATAATTCATTTGTCCAACCATTGGTTGATACATGTAATTTGGGTAAAATGGTGTTCCCATAAAAGGTGAAAACATTGGTTGGTACATTTGATAATTAGGTGTACACGCAGTTCCGCAAGTTCCAGGACCAATTGCAAAGCCGTATACTTTGTCCTGAATTGATAAAAATGATAAATTTAATAAAATAACAGCCAAATAGATAACTTTTATTTTCTTCATACTCTCTCCTATAAATCTTCTCTACACTATAAGAAAGCAACAGGCGTGCCAGAGTAATTACTAACAATATCAAGCACTTAGGTTTATGTAATGGTACATAAATTATGCAAATGTCTAATCATTTTACATAGATAAATCACTCGCAGAAGCTTACAAATTGCTTTATAAATAAGATACAATGCAATCACTGTTTGAACATAAAATTACAAATATGCTGGGTTCAAATGCACACTTTCATCACATTGGAATGGCAGTAGACAATATTGAATCTGCAAAAATTGAATTAGGACAAATTTTCGATGATCCCATTCAAAAAGTTAAAGTTTCTTTCGCAAACATAAATGGTGCTAGAATTGAATTCATAGAACCCACTTCCGAACAATCACCTGTAAACAATTCTATTAAAAAAGGTCAGAAATTAGTTCATTTGTGCTTTGAGGTTGATTCTATCGATGAAGCCATACAAATTGCCAAAGAAAATAAGTTTTCTGTTTTAAGCAAGCCTGTGCCGGCTGTTGCATTTGAAGGCCGAAATATAATTTGGTTATTCCATAAAGTTTTTGGATTAATCGAACTCATTCAAAGAAAGAAGTAGTCATGTCGAACCAAAAAACGTTACTAAACGAAATTTTCAAAGCAATGAATGAAGTAAATCAACAAATTGATACAAAACTTTCAATTGTAGAAAATGAAATTATTTTTGGTACGAAATCTAAATTAGATTCACTAGGGCTGATTAACTTAATGGTTACACTCGAAGATCAACTTCGTTCCGTTTTTCCAAATGTTGAGTTTGAGCTAAATTTACCAGAATTCATTGAACCACTCATTGAACAAGAAGCAAATGTACTGAAATTAGCTGCTGCAATCGAAAATAAATATTTAACAAAATAAAATGTCACCAAAAGTTATTATTCGCCCAATCCTAGAATCTGATTATGAAGAAATTAATGATCTTCAGACGGAATTCAATATGGGCCCAAAACTACAAAATGATTGGATCCGTTTGCATTTTAATAATCCAATTTGTAAAGAATACGAAACCAGTAAACAATATAAACATATTCCTGGTTGGGTTTTAATATCAGACAATCATATTGTCGGAATGATTTTTAATATTTTAAGCAAATATACTTGGAACAACAAAATTTATTTTGCAGTAACTGCGCATTCGTTTTTAGTTCGCCCTCAGTTTAGAGCACATTCAATTTCATTACTGATGAACTTTTTAAAACAAAAAACCCCAGCTTTGATTTTGAATACAACCACGAACGAAGATGTTAGCGAAATATTTTCGAAACTTAAATTTCAAAAATCGTTTACACCAGATTATGACCATTCTCTTGCCTGGGTAACTCATTTTTCAAATTTCATTGTAAGCTTTTCACTCTATTCTCAAAAACCAGTTTTTAAGTATTTAAAATATCCTTTTGGTTTGATTGATTTTATTAAACAAAAAAAGTTTAAATTACCTGTACAATATGAAACTTTGCAATCTTTTAATCAAAGATTTGATGATTATTGGAACCGTTTAAAAGATACCTCTGACTTTTATGCGTTTCGAAGTTCAGAAATCTTAAATTGGCATTTTAAAGAAAAAATAAATAATAATGAGATTTTAATAATAATAGAAAAAAATTCGGAGAACCAAATTCTTTCCTATTCTGTTTTTATACATGAAAATAATAAAAAATTTAACTTATCCAGAATGAGACTTGCTGACTATTCTGATATTTCTAAAAAATATACATCCATTAAAGATATGATTTTGTATGCTAAATCCTATTGCACTGATAACGACATTTCTATGCTTGAAGTGGTTGGCATGGATTCTGAAATCCGAAAATCAATCATTGGATTGCATCCCATTCGTAGGAAATTACCTGCTTGGATGTTTTATTTCAAACCCAATCATAGTGACTTAAACGACCTTGAGTTCGCAAAAAATTGGAACAGCAACTCATATGACGGGGATGGTTCATTATGACAAAAAAACTCATTACCATCAGTGTTGATGATGGTCACCCATTTGATTTTAAAACGGCAGAATTACTATCAAAGTATGGTTTTAAAGCTACTTTTTATATTCCAAAAAACAATCCTGAACGCGAAGTAATCAATGAAAATCAAATAAAAGAAATTTCTCAGCAATTTGAAATTGGCGCCCACACTCTTTCACATTTACCTCTTCATAAAATGAACGATGATCAAGCTTATAAAGAAATATCTGAATCTAAAATCTGGCTTGAAAATCTTTTATCAAAGCCTTGCATTTCGTTTTGCTATCCACAAGGTAAGTTCAACCGACAAACACCAAAGTTAGTAGAAAAAGCACTGTTTCTCGGTGCTAGAAATTGCTATTTTAATCGTTTAGAACTGAAGCAAAAACCTTTTTATGTAGGAGTTAGCACCCATGCCTACTCACATTCAATGCATATACAAATTAGACATGCATTAATTGAAAATAATATCACAGGCGCGATACAATATTTTTCTAAACTAAAAGCTAAGAAGCTTTGGAATGAGCATTTTCTTGAATCTGTAAAATATGTTAGTAAAAACGGAGGAATTGCTCATTTATTTTTACATTCTTGGGAAATTGACTCAACCGGGCAATGGGATATACTAGAACAAACACTTAAAATGGCTAAAAATTATTACCTTGAAAGTATTACAAATGGACAACATTTTGAGATGATTAGATCACTTGATTAAAATATGATTCATTTAAATTTAATTACTAATTTTCAAACCGATACCTTAGCAGGATATTTAAAAAATGATCTTCAATTTCCACAAGCTCAAGTTGAAGTAGCTGATTACGATCAATTAATCACTACTCTTTCAATATTTACAAACACAAGATCAAAAGGAGCCATTGTAGTTTGGTGTTCTCCCGAAAAAATATTTCATGAATTTCAAAATAGTTTTCACTCATCTAAGGTTGATTTAAACAAATTTGATAATGAACTTGATCACTATTTTTCTCTACTTAAAAACGTGTCAAATCTAAATCAAATCATACATTTTACTTTTCAGCCCACTCAGTTTACTCGAGGGAATGGTACAAGTGATGTAACAAATGAAACTTCTATTTATACTTTGCTACATAGAATGAACCAAAAATTAATTTCATTAGCAAGGTCTTGCAAAAACATTCAGTTGATCGATTCTCAATCAATTTATAACTACAACCATTCAGAACATTTTCAATCTAAACTTTGGTATTTAAGTAAAAATCCGTTTACAAATAACGTATATAAAAAAGCAGTCAACGAAATCAAAGCAACCTTAAGAGCTCTCTACGGTGGTAATAAAAAATTATTAATTTTAGACTTAGACGACACTCTCTGGGGTGGTATTGTCGGTGACGATGGTTGGAAAAACATAAAAATCGGTGGCCACGATTACATCGGTGAAGCATTTCAAGATTTTCAAAAAGAAATATTTAAACTTAAAAATCAAGGAATCATTTTGGCAATTGCTAGTAAAAACGATGAGTCAAATGTTTGGGAAGCCTTTTCAAAAAACACAGAAATGGTTCTCAAGAAAGAACATTTTTCTTCCTATCGAATCAATTGGGATGATAAAGCTAAAAACATCTCTGACATTTTAAAAGAATTAAATGTAATGCCAAATTCTGCTGTTTTTTTAGATGATAACCCCGTTGAACGAAAACGCGTTAAAGATTTAATTCCTGAAATTGAAGTGCCCGAATTGCCTTCAGACAAGACACAATACAGAATATTTCTAGCTCAGCTAAATCTATTTGATTCTCTATCTATTACAAACGAAGATTTACGACGCACAGAAATGTATAATGAAGAAAAAGTTCGTGATTCATCTAAAATTAATTTTTCTAATACAGATGACTGGCTTAAAAGCCTTGAAACAGTGGTAGAGTTTTCAAAACTCAATGAATCGGACCTTGAACGTACTCATCAGTTGTTTAATAAAACGAACCAAATGAATCTAACCACCAGAAGGCTTTCTTCTGATGATTTATGGAAATGGTCTCAAACAAAAAATCAAAGTATTTATACATTTAAAGTCAGTGATAAATTTGGGTCTGCAGGACTGACTGGTATTCTTGGTTTGCAACACGATAATAAACAAACAATCATTACAGATTATATCTTATCATGTCGAGTAATGGGACGAAAAGTAGAAGAAAGTATGATTGCCATCGCAACAGAATTTGCAATTAAAAATAGTGCAGAAAAAATCATTGCCCATTATATTCCTACAGAAAAAAACAAACCATGTTTTGAATTTTTTAAGAAATATTTCAGGTTGAAATCTGAAAATGTATTTGAACTTGATGCTTTAAATGAATTTGTAAAACCCAAATCTATCAAATTCAAGAATAACTGACTTTAATCATTCAACGTTACAATAATTTAATATTTTTATTATACATTCTTTTTTAGCATGAGCAGCATCAATGAAATCTGTCTCTTTACAATTTAATTGATACGGATCAAACGCGTCACAAAAAGTTAATTTATTTTGAAATTGTATTAGATTTGAAATGGAATTAATTCTATTTTTAGTTTCTAATAAAATATTTTTATAAGAACTTGAAGATTGAATATATTGAAATGCCTTATGTTGATAGGGAGGTAAAATAATTTTTATATCTATTGATTGCTTTTTTGCTGATTCTAGCATTTGAATAAATTGTAGTGCAAGTGGCTCATTGAATTCCCAATCAGATAAGTATTTAAACCCACCTATTGTGATAAAATTAGATACATCATCCCGAACTTTCTCTAAAGTTTGATTCGTAAGTTCTTTTTTAGTATATTGAATAGATCCATCTAAATACCTGCCCATTCTGTTTTCAGGTAAATCTACAATTTTTATTAAATTAAAATCATCTTCAGTAAATAGTTGCTGAAAAGATGCAATCAATGTTTTAGCAGAAAATAAATCTTTAATTTCATTAAACTGTTGCTTTGTTTTATTTTTATAATATTTAAATTTATCGTAATTAGATAATTTCGTTAACTTATTATGTTGAATAAACTTTTCATAATAAACTTCATTAGTCTGCCATCGTAATTGGCCTGAATTTTTATTAAATATATATGGATCAATAAAAATGACTAACGATTTTATCGAAATATTCTGATCTAATAATAATTGCCAAATAGCTATGTAGTCTTCAACTGTTCCACCCGATAGTCCCGTATTTAAAATTTTTGAATTTTTGAATAATGACTGATCAATCAAAAGAACTCTAGAGCTTCCCATAATTAGAACATCTGCATATTTTGTTTTCTCGATCATTCCTCTAACATATAATCGCTCATCATAATTAATTGGTGTTAATAAGATTTGATCTTGCATCCATTTATCAAATGGTAAATTGAGCCCATGCCATCGATGCGCAGGGTCAATTTTGTAATTAAATAGTCCAAACATCAAATAAACAACAAGTGTATTTAAAAAAAAGATTTTCATTGAATATTTTCTACCAAATGTGTCTAATCATTAACTAAAATCTAAATGTTATTCAACTCATTTCAATTCATATTTATATTCTTACCTTTAGTTTTGATGATCTCAAAATTGCTAAGTGGAATAAATTTATTGCGTTGGATCACTTTATCAAGCTTTATTTTTTATTCATTTGTGGGCCATGCTTGGTTTATATTACCAATGTTATTTACTATATGTTTGGACTATAAAATTGCTCATTTTATTGCCAATTCTAAATCACAGTCAAAACGTAAGTATCTACTTTTACTTTCTTTATTAACTAATTTAGGCCTTCTTTTTTACTTTAAATACTCTATTTTATTTTCCTCATCAGCATTAAATATAATATTACCTGCAGGTATTTCATTTTATACATTCCAAACAATTTCTTACATAGTGGATGTATATCAAGAAATCGCTGAACCAGAATATAACTTCTGGAGATTCGCTTCGTTTGTTTCTTTTTTTCCACATCTAGTGGCAGGTCCATTGACAAGACATAACCAACTAATCCCTAACTTAAACCATATTTCTAAAAACGGCATTTCAGCTAACTGGCCTGAAGGTATATATTTATTTACGATTGGATTATCAAAAAAAATATTAATAGCAGATCGTTTGGCAGAGTATATTAATCCAATTTTAATACCTTCTTTTTCAGAATCTATGAATATTACACATGCGTGGATGGCTTTTTTTGGATTTGCATTTCAACTTTATTTTGATTTCAGTGGTTACTCTGATATGGCAATTGGGTTAGGAAGACTGTTTAATATTGAACTTCCACAAAATTTTAATAGCCCTTATCAATCTAAAAACCCTCAAGAATTTTGGACAAAATGGCATATCACTTTAGGGCTTTGGTTAAAAGATTATTTATTTAATCCACTTGCCTATTTCTTTATGTCAAGAAACATCAGCCAAAATGTTTCTTTATTTTCAGCACTAATGATTACTATGACTTTGGGAGGACTTTGGCATGGTGCTAATTGGACTTTTGCAGTTTTCGGCATTTATCACGGGTTATTATTAATTTTATTTCAGATAACAAAACCACTTTGGATTAAACTAAATTCATTTTTACAACAATTTATCACTTTTATGTTAATTGGTTTTGGTTGGATTCTTTTTAGATCTGAAAACTTTATACAATGCAAAATTTGGATGTCATCAATGTTTAAAATATCAACTTTCAATTTAAATTCATTATTAAATCAAAACAATTTAGCATTTTGGATGTTGTCATTTGTATCTGCATTAATAATATGGACTATGCCAAATGCTAGTAATTATAAAAATATATCTAATTTACCATTTAAATCTCGCTTTGCTTTAGGTATTGTAGCAGCATTTGCACTATTGTTTATAAATAGTTCTTCAAGCTTCTTATATTTTCAGTTTTAAATGGAGAATAAAATGAATGAAATTCAACTAAAAGTAGAAAATATTTTTAAAAATGTACTTAAAAAACCAAATCTAATTATTAAAAGAGAAAATAAAGCTCAAGATATTGAAGGTTGGGACTCTTTAAAACATATAATGATTATTGTCTCCATTGAAAAAGAATTCAAAGTTAAATTAAAACCAGCAGAATTAGTACGTCTGAAAAATATTGGGGATTTGCTAGATTTGATTAATGTAAAATGCAACGCAGTTTAAAATCACGTTAACTTTCCACTCTCTTTTTTTTTGGTTTAAACGTCAATTTGAGTGGTGATCCCATCCAACCATACCGTGAACGTAATGTATTTTTCAAATACCCTTCATACGAAAAATGTATTTTCTTTAAGTCATTTACAGAAATTGAAATTGTTGGCGGATTTTTTGAGATTTGATTCGCATAATACAATTTCGCTCTCATTGGATTATTCTCACCTTCAATTTGCTCTAAAAAGCGATTTAGTTCAGGGGTAGGAACCATCGTTTGCTTTTGTCTTAAAATCTCTTCAATTAAATCATAAAGTCCATCAATGCCTGTTCCATTTTTTGCACTGATGAAAAGAATTGGCGCAAAATCTAAAAATCCAAGCGTGTCTCTAATTTTTTCAGCATATTGCTCTTTTTTAATTCTACATTGATCCCATTTATTTACGACCAATACACATGATTTGCCTTGTCTTAATATTTCACCTGCAATTTTTTCATCTTGATCTGAAATACCCTCAAAGCCATCAATCATAAAAAAGGCTACGTCTACATCTTTTAAAGACTGCAATGCGCGAACAACCGATAAAACTTCAACACCTTTTTCAGTTTTTGATTTTTTACGAATTCCAGCTGTATCTAAAATTCGATAGAATTTACCATCTACAATTAAATCTGTATCAATCGAATCGACTGTTGTGCCTGCAATTTCAGATGTAATCATTCGATTTTCGCCAATCAATGCATTCACAAAAGTAGATTTACCTACATTTGGTTTTCCGAAAACGCCAATGCGAATTGGTTTTTCTTTAGAAAAACCTCTCGTCAATTGTTTCATGTTTTCTTTTTTTTCTTCTTTTGATTCTTTTTCAGGAGTTTCACGAATATCAATTTTTAGAGTTTCTCCAATCGTTTCTTTTAATCCTTCAATACCTTGGTTATGTTCTGCTGAGGTGGTGACTACATCTCCAAAGCCAAGTGAAGCAAATTCAATGTTTGCCGTTTCATGCAAATCACCTTCACATTTTGCCGCAATACAGATAACTTTACTGTTTTTAGTGCGTACAAGTTGTGCCAATTCTTCATCGACTGATGTGAGACCCGCTCTTGCATCTACAACAAAAAGAACTAAGTCTGCTTTAGATAAATAATCAAGAGCGGCTTCTACTGATAATTTTCTTAATTTTTCTTTTTGTTCAAGTTTTACGTTTTTTTGAATTCCTTTAGTGTGACGATCTTTCCATAACTCAAGCCCAGCTAAATCAGCTAATTCAATTTTTTGAGTACCCAAAGAAAAAGGGGCGCAAACTACGTCCCGAGTAACACCAGGTTGATCTAAAACGATTGATTTTTTATGACCTATTAGTCTGTTAAATAAAGAGCTTTTACCAACATTGGGACGGCCGCAAAGTGCAATTTTAATTGATTCATTTGAACTGGTCATAGCCCATCCTTTTAACTGTTGTTTTCTCTCGGGTCCACAATTCATTAATCTTTACGCGAAGACCTAAAAAAACTTTCATTCCAAGAAACTTTTCAATTCTTTCACGTGATTTTGTACCAATGGCCTTTATTTTAGCGCCACCTTTGCCAACTACGATTCCTTTTTGACTTTCTCGTTCAACGTGAATAACTGCGTTTATCTTTAAACACTTCGGATCTGTTTCATCGTAATTTTCAATTGTTACACCGATTGAATAAGGTAGTTCTTCACCTAATTGCAAATAACATTGTTCACGTATGAATTCTGTTACAAGGTTTCTCACATTTACATCTGTTAATGTTTCAATATCAAATAGTGAACCAGACATTGCGTCTTCAAGGTTTGGTTTAATTGTTTTCAGTAACTCATCAATTCCAATTGCTTTTTTAGCTGACACCCAAATCGGTTCACTTATTTTTTTAGAAAGCATTTGAGTAAGCTGATTACACTTTTCTAATATTTTCTGTTTTTCATTTTCGTTCTTTATCAACTCTGATTTGTTCAAAACAGGAATTAATTGAATATTCATGGGAAGTTTAATTTTTTCTTTTCCAAAAACATCTTCAAATCTTTTCAAATCTTGTTTCAAAAATGCAGCTGAATCGATTACTAACAAAATAATTTCTGATCCATCTTTTGCATTTTTAATTTGATGAGTTAAGTTACGGGCAATTGCTAAATTGATAGCTTTGGTACCATCTTGTACCCCAGGCGTATCATAAACTATAAACTCCATACCATCTCGAACGACATGACCTTTCAAAACCTGCCATGTAGTTTGTGGTTTTGGCGAAATAATTGCAACTTGCTCACCTACAAGAGTATTCATTAAAGTCGATTTACCTGCATTAGGAAAACCTAATAAAGTGATTACACCTGATTTTACTTTTTTCATGACAGCATCCAATTCATATTTAGATTTCCATGTGCTTTTAATAAATTATGTTCTTTATCTGAAACATGATTTTGCCACTCATGAACTAAATTATTATTTTTAATCTTTTTAGCTAACACCCTACCTCGTACCATTTCTCCAAAGGCAGGATGATAAGCTCCCCCTGACATTACATTTTGATTTAATAAATCATTGGCCTGTAAACCAAGACGAATGACTTTTACTTGGCAGTCTTCAAATGCAATCGTTAAATTTGCCGCTCTTTCAATAGCTTGATCTAATGTAATGGGAACAAATTGATTTTTTAAAACTTCATCATAAAACTCAGTACCTTCAATCACAACTAAGGGATGAATACGAACCATATCTGGTTTTAATTTTTGTACCCATTGAATCGTTTCATTGTCAGAGTTTTCATTTTCATTCGGTAGGCCAATCATTAAATGAAAACCAATCTGAATATTTAACTCTTTTAATATATTTGTGGCATCAATAATGTGTGAAATTGAATGAGATCTACCTGCTGTACGTAAAACATTTTCATCAAAAGACTGAACACCCAATTCAATTGTGGTTACATTATACAATTTTTGAATGCATTGAATCCAATCTTTATCAATTGCATCTGGGCGAGTCGCAATGCGCACAGACTGTACTAAGTTCTGGTCAATATACGTTTTAACGATGTCTAAATATTGTAATTGTAATGATTGTGAAAGTGCTGTGAACGTTCCACCATAAAAAGCAACCTGAACTTTTTCATTATTCTGAACAGTCTTTAAATAGGTATCAATCGTTTGTATTAAATCCTTTTTTGCGATGGGAGTACCACCACTTACACTTTGATCACAAAATTTACATTTCTCTGGGCATCCGCCATGAGGAATAAAAACAGGTATTATCATACATCAATTTTAGTTAACCTCTCGAGCGCTGCCTTTGCCGCATTTTGTTCTGCTTCTTTTTTACTTTTGCCTGACGCAACCGTAATTTCACTTCCATTAATCACAAGTCTAATTTCAAATGTTTTGTCGTGATCTGGTCCTGAACTAGATACCACTTCATATTTTGGAGCAGATTTTAATTGAGCTTGAACAATTTCTTGAAGCTTAGTTTTATAATCACCAAATGCATGTGCTGTATCTGCATTTTCAACATTTACTTTAAATAAATGCTCAATCCATCTTTTTGTAGAATCAAAACCACCATCTAAATAAATAGCAGCAACAATAGCTTCTAATGTAGACGCTAAAATACTTTCTTTCTCCGCGCCACCAGTTTGTTCTTCACCCTTACCAAATAAAATATGCTTACCGATGTCTAATTCACTAGCAACAACCGATAATGCATGTTCATTCACTAAATAAGCTCTCAATTTAGATAAATCACCTTCTGAATAGTATTTATATTTAATTAATAACATTTCAGTAATAATCAAATCTAATACGGCATCACCTAAAAGTTCTAATCTTTCATTGTCTCTATGATCAGGCAATTCATTCATTAAGTTTTCGTTACCAAATGATTTGTGCGTAACTGCAGTCTCTAACAACTTACTGTTTTTGAAATGATAATTTAATTTTCGCATTAAAGTTTCAAGAGAGCTCATTTGATTCCTCAATGATAGATTCTAAAGTCCAATCTTGTGCAGGTTTGGGCACACTTGATTTGGCTCGAATGTTTTTTAAAATATTAATTCCTGAAGTTTTTCCGTTAATTTGATTTTTTAAACGATTCGTTAACGGCGCCATCACTCGAATATAGTTTTTGGTATGACCAAAAATATAATCACCTTCTTCAGATGAATGAACTGATTCAAACAATACATCATGAAATGTATTACCGATTTGTTCATCTATGAAAGATTTATGTCGAATCATAGATAAATTCATCAATTCATTCGCACGACGTTTTCGTTCAACCATAGGAACAGAACCTTTGATTTTCAGAGCAGGAGTTCCATTTCTTTCAGAATAAGGAAACACATGGAGCCTTGTCCAAGGAGTTTCTTTTAAAATCGAAATAGCTTCATTATGTTCTTCAAGAGATTCTGATGGAAATCCTGAAATTACATCCATTCCAATAAAAATTTGGCTATTTAAATTATAAATTTTATTCAAACATGAAATGACATCTTCTGTTTTATATTTGCGTTTCATCGCTTTCAAAACTCTAGTAACAGGGCTTTGCAAAGATATATGAAAATGAGGCATGAATCTTTTTTCTGATGCCATTAAAGACAACATACGATCAGTTACTTCTGTTGGGTCAAGCGAAGTGAGTCGTACGCGCTCTATATTTGTATGAGTAAAAGTAGCCTCAATCAAATCATCAAGAGTTAATCCATACTCTAAACCATAATCTGCAATATTGACCCCAGTAAAAACCACTTCTTTTACACCTTCTTGAGCCAAACGTTCGATTTCACCTAAGACGAGTGCCATTCTTACGGATCTGCTTTTTCCTCGAGCATATGGAATAATGCAATATGTGCAAAAATCATTGCAACCTTCTTGAATTTTAATAAAAGCTCTTGTCTTGGTAGCTAAACTAGGAAGTTGACCCCAAAATATCTCTTGGTCTTGTTTTTCTTCTGTTTCAAAATTAATTCCTAATCGATCTGCAATTATTTTTTTTAAATCAGATTTTTCATCGTTTGTAATAACCAAATCTACGCCTGTTGATTGCTTTATTTGTTCAGCAGCGACTTGTGCATAACAACCGGTTACAACTGTAATTGCATTTGGATTTTTTTTCTTAATATTTTTAACTTCTTGAGCGCATTGTTTATCAGCTCCGTTTGTTACAGTGCAACTGTTTAAAACAAACACATTAGGATTATCGTGTGTTGAAATACCACCCAGTTCATTTATATTTTTTTCAATCAGTAATGAATCATAGACATTGGCTTTACAACCTAACGTTTTGATTGAATACGTAAATTGATTTTCTAAATTCATATTTAATACTTAAATGTTTGCGTTGGCATTAGCAGTAGAAGCTGCTGCTGATCTTAATTTCATATGAAGCGGTTCAGTTAATGAATGGATCCAAGCTCCACCTAAACATAAATCTTCATGATAAAATACAATTGCTTGCCCAGGAGTAATTGCTCTCTGTGGTTCTTCAAAGTCAACACGCACTGTATGATTGTTTAATAATGTAACAATACATTTAGCTTCTGTGTGTCTTGAGCGAATTCGTGCAGTACACTTCAAACCTTTGCTAAAATCAATTTTAGAAATCCAATTACAGTCAGTAGCTAATAAACCTTTTTTGAAAAGCTGCTCTTCTGGACCAACAATCAATGCATTTGATGAAGTTTCAAATCCAACTACAAAAAAGTTTTGATGCTCTGGTGAATCTAAACCTAAGCCTTTACGTTGTCCGATTGTATATTTATACAATCCAGAATGGCGACCTACTAAGTTGCCTTCAAATGTAACAATTGGTCCACCCACTCTATAATGGTCAGAAGAGTATTTAGTAACGAATTCTTTATAACCATTCTCATCTATGAAACATATTTCTTGGCTATCTTTCTTTTGAGCAACAGGAAGATTAAACGTTTCTGCCATTTTACGAACATTCGTTTTCATTAAATCGCCCAGTGGCATGAGCACACTAGAAAGTTGTTCTTGCTTTAATCCAAAGAGAAAATAACTTTGATCTTTAGATGCGTCAGTTGCTTTATAAAGCTGGTAATCTCCTGTAGTATAATCTTTCACTACTTTTGCATAATGTCCGGTTGCAATGTAATCACATTTCAATTCTTTAGCTTTATCTACTAAATAACTATATTTAAGTTTTGTATTACACATTACACAAGGATTCGGAGTTCTTGCTTGTAAATATTCACTTACGAAATAATCAATTACATCATTTTGGAATTTATCTCGTGCATTGATCACATAATAAGGAATTCCTAGAGTCTCACATACTTTTCTTGCATCATTTGAGTCAGTAAGTGAACAGCATGTGCCACCTGACTTTTTCATTTCTTGATCTTTTGCGTTCCAGAGTGACATATGAACGCCGATTACATCGTAACCTTGTACTTTTAAAAGTGCTGCTGCAACAGAGCTGTCGACACCGCCACTCATAGCAACAAGAACACGTTTCTTGGCCATACCTTCTACTGACATGGTAACCTCTTTGATTTTTTTATTTGGAAGATTTACGAACTCGTTCAACAATTTCTGGTAAAACTGTCAGAACACGTTCGTAATCCTTCCAAGTTGTTTTTATTCCTGAGCTAAATCTGATTGATGAACGTGCCATATCCTTATCACACCCCATAGCTAAAAGCACCAAACTTGGGTCGATGCTTCCAGAAGTGCATGCGGCTCCTGAAGAGGCTGAAATGCCTTCTAAATCAAGGTTCATAAGAACTCCATCGTCTGTTGTACCCTTAAATCCAATATAAGAAGTATTACACAGACGCACTGCGTCTTCGCCGTGAATTACAATGTCAGAAATTTTACGTTTCAATTCTGACTCAAAATCAGCTCTCATTAACGCCAAACTTTCTGGATATGGATTATATTCTGATTTCGACATCAGAGAACAAATCTTACCAAAAACGGAAACACCAACAGGGTTTTCAGTGCCTCCTCGCAAACTCTTTTGTTGTTTGCCATGAATGAGTGGAGTTAAGATTTTACCTAAACCTTGCACAATCAAAACACCAGTTCCCTTCATCCCACCCACTTTATGGGCAGATAAAGTTAAATAAGTCGTATTCCATTTTTTAGCAGAAATCGGAAGTTTTCCTAACGCCTGAACTGCATCCACATGAAATGGGATTTCGTATTTTTCACAAAGTTCAGCTACCACTCGAGTTGGCTGAATCACACCTGTTTCATTGTTGGCAGCCATAACTGAGATTAAATCCCAATGAGGATCTTCGGCTAAGAAAGTTTTTAAAAATTTGTAGTCTAACTGACCTGCTGCAGTGATTGGAATTTGTTTTGCTTCAATTTGAGAATATTTTAAATGATATTCGATCGCAGATTGAATCGATTCGTGCTCAATGGCAGAATATAAAATTCGAACTTTTCGATTGAGTGATTTTTTTTCTATTAAATCTTTTGCTCTATGAATGGCAGAATGAATTGCCCAAGAGTTAGATTCCGTTGCACCTGATGTGAAATAAATATTCGATGAATCACAGTCTACAAAGCGGGCGATTTCATCAGACGCAAGATTAATCAAACGTCTAGAGTTACGACCGCTTTGATGTAAACTGGATGGATTACCAGAACTAGCTTGAATGAGTTGATTAACTTCTTCTAGAACTATATCTGGAATGGGGGCAGAAGCGTTATAATCAAGAAATGTTTCTTCCAACTTTTACATCCGTTGGTCTTGCCATTTCTGGAGTGAGTACGCCCTTGAGGTCATCAAGGTTGATGTTTTTCTGCATATCTTGACCACGAGCTTTGCGGATAAGATCTCCGATAGTTGTCGTAGTTAAGTATTCTTGCATCAATACGCCTAAATTTTCGAAGTAAGTCTTAGTTAAAATAAATTCAACTGTGTTGCTCTTGATATCATCAGCGCCGATTAAATCTCTGGCTGGGTTGATGTTCTCACCAACAGATACCAAAACGTCTTTGATAGAAATTTCGTCCATAGCTCTAGCTAAAACGTAACCGCCGCCAGGTCCACGAACCGATTTTACAACAGATCCTTTTCTCAATCTTCTGAAGAGTTGCTCTAAGTAGTGGAGAGAAATTTTCTGTCTTTCGGAAATCTCCTGTAAACGAACAGGTCTTCCGTTAGAACTAAACGTTAAGTCCAAGATAGCTCGAACTGCATAACGCCCTTTAGAAGTAAGTCTCATATTGCCTCCCGTCGTGCAGTGCATTGCAGAGCTTTATTACTCTGTTACGCTGCAGACTCCCATTGTGTATCATACCGTATCATGTGCGTCAACTAATGTTTATAGTATTTTTAAGCCCTTGGAACGTTAATTCTTTTTATAAAGCTTCCGATAACAATTAAAGAAGTCGGTATTGAAGCTGGGCATTATGTGCCACTTTGACACCAAAGTATAAATACCTGATTTTATTAGTATTAATTAATAAAGGATTATTTATGAGCCAAGCACAAAAAGAAGATAAAGAAGTTACTGGTGAGATTAACCAAGAAGTTCCCACAATCAGCACCCTATTAAAGAGGAAAAAAATTACCGACGTCAGCTCTCAAATACAAAAAACAAAAACGACCACAAACATCAATACTATATCGATTAAATCAGCAATCCCCAATCATACAAAATCTAACATTGTTCCAATTGATGCACCAAAAAATGAAACCGTTCAAATTGATGTGTCACAACTAAATAAAGCTAATTCAGGAATTAAACAAAAAACGATTACAAACATTCCAGTCATGACAAATGACAACTTAAGTTTAGAAATTGCTTCTCAAAAACAAAATTATAATCGCAACACTCAAGGTGTTCCTGTTTTTACAAAAACGCTCGAATTAGAAAAATTTGATTTAAAACAACTTTCGAAAAATGTAAAAGCAAAGAAAAGTCTTGCTTTACGTAAGCTAGATTGCCTTGGTTACTTTCACACACTTTTTGACGAAATAGCATATTTTGAATCACCTGCTCCTGGTCAAATGAATGGACGATTGGGATTTGGGAACTTTCAACTTATAACAGATATAAGATCTAAACAAATCAATGCTCAATCAACCCCAAGCATCTATGATCAAGTTGGCAGCAATCAATCAGATGTTTACGCAAATGAGAAATTGAATTCAACTGATTTAAATGCCTTAAAAGAAATTGGATTTACAGCACAACAATCAATTGGGGTATTTCCTGTTCATTACGAAAAACAAGTAATTGGAGTATGGATTTGTACATCCTCTAAAAATGTTGAATTAGAAAAGAAAGATCTCTCTACACTTTCTAAACTTTTTTCAGATCTTGTATTATAATTTCTCTTTTATTTTGATCGAGAATATTTATTTCAATGAAAGTATATTGATTAGGAAGTAAGTATTGATAGTTTTCAATTTGATCAAGCCATTCAACCATGCAACACTGATAATCATAAAAATAAGTTTCAAATCCTAATTGATCTAATTCATCTTTATTTTGAACACGATATAAATCTAAATGCGCTAATTTTTGTTCATAAGTTTTTGCGATATTAAACGTAGGACTAGTAACTTGTATTGATTTTCCTAAAAACTCTTTGATGAAAGCTCTTGCAAATGTTGTTTTGCCTGCGCCCAATATTCCTTTTAAAACAATAAATGATTTGGGCTCTGCTTTTAGCTTTTGCGCTAACTCAATTGCAATTTGAGTTGTATTTTCTTCTGAATTAGATAATTTTTTCACAAAGATAATTAATTTTCTTTAAACGATGTTCTTGTAATTCTTTGAAAGCATTTTTTAAATTATTAATAATATCTATCGATGTCATTGATCGATGACCCGTCTCTGATGCTGCGTATTTACCAGCTAAACTATGAACTCGAACACCTAATTTAGCTGCTTCAAGTGGATTCATCTTCTGACCCAAAAGTCCTCCAATGATACCAGCGAGCACATCTCCACTTCCAGCTGTAGCCATTCCATCATTAGGATAATGATTGAGCCATGTCACATTATCATTTCCAAAAATAAATGTAGTGGCACCTTTTAAAATTGTAATAGCACCCGTTTTTTCAAATGCGTCATGTACAGCTTGAATTGGATTTTCAACTACATCATCCTTAGAAATGCCTAAAATTCGCGCCATTTCTCCTGGATGTGGAGTGATTACCGTTGCGCCGGTTCGTTTAGCTAATAAATTATGCAACTTAAAATCTGCAATACAATTCAATCCATCTGCATCGATTACCAGTGGTCCATTATATTCTGATAACAATTTTTTCATCATTGTTTCTGAATCTTTAAGCGTACCTAAACCGGGACCAACTACGATTGAAGTAAAAGTACTTAAAGCATCTTTAGGAACAATGAATTCATTTGAATCTTTTTTAATTCTAAAATTCATTATTTCATCTGGTAATTTTGTTTCTAATTGAGGAAACGATTCATCCCAACTAGCAACTGTCACAAGTCCAGTACCTATTTTTAAACAGGCATGCGATGCCATACAAATAGCACCAAGTTTGCCAGGGCTCCCACCAATTAGTAAGCTGTGACCAAAACTATTTTTATGTCCGTACTTATCACGTTTTTGAATTAAAGGCGCAACGTGATCAGAATCTAAAAGAAATTTATCACCTTCTTTTTCCCATTCTTTAGGAAAACTTAGATCTGCTAAAAAAAGATCACCACGTCTAGCAGCACCTGGAGGCATAAATAAACCTAATTTAGGGTAGCCAAATGTCATTGTATATTGCGCGTGAACACTTGTACCTGCAATTTTACCTGTATCTGCCATCACTCCACTTGGGATATCAACTGCAATTACAACATTTTTAGAATTAATATTTCTATCAACACTTTGGTTTATCAATTCAATCACATCAAAATATAAACCTTCAATGGGCCGATCTAAGCCTATGCCAAGCAAAGCGTCCACTATGATAAAAGGCGGTTTAGCATTTTCAAAAAACTCTTTCACAATATGTGAAGAATCTATAATTGTAATCTTTGCTTTTAAATTTTGAAGAATTTTAAGTTCAGCAGCACACTCTCCATCGTAATCTTTAATCATGTGCATAAGAAAAACGCGAACTCGAAAACCGTCAGCAATCAAACGTCTGGCGATTACCATTCCATCGCCACCATTTTTACCACGACCACAAAAAACAATAATTTCAGTACTTGAATCATTGTTTTTCATAATATCTGCAATTAATTGCGCTGCAGATAAACCCGCATTTTCCATTAATTGAAGTCCGGTGAATCCAACTTCAGAAATAGCACGGTTATCAAGCGATTTCATTTCTTTGCTAGTAACAACTCTCATGACTTATTTTTACTACTTTCTTTCTAAAATAACAATTGCAATGGCGTGAGTTCTTTCATGTGAAATAGAAATATGGACTTTTTGAATACTTAATTTTTTTAGTTTTCTATCTAACTTAACTGATAAAATTGCCTTTGGTTTGCCGTTTTTTTCATTTATTACACCAAAGTCTTTAAAACTTATGTCTTTGCCAATACCTGATCCCATTGCTTTAGACATGGCCTCTTTTGCTGCAAAACGAGATGCCCAAAAAAATGCATTATTTTTTTTGTTTTTAATTTTCAATTCTTGAGAATGGGCTATTTTTTTGATGAAATTAATAGAGGCTTTGCTTTTAAGAATTTTTTCAATTCTAGTAACGTCTACTAAATCAATACCAACACCATAAATCATATTAGCCTAATAATTTTGTAATCGATGAGGCAATTCGTTTTGAAAGAACTTGAATTGTATTTAAGTCTTCACCTTCAACCATTACTCGTGCAATAGGTTCTGTGCCAGAATATCGAACAAAAACTCGTCCTTTCTCTCCCAAAGCCTTCTCAGCATTCGTAATTTCTTCATGTACTTCTTTTAGCGTATTAAATGGTTCTTTTTTTGTAACTTTAACATCTTCTCGTACTTGTGGGTATAACTTAATACACTGTTTTAATTGTGAAAGAGGTTTACCAGTTCGTTTCATTATTTCTAATATTTTTAGGGCACCTACAATTCCATCACCTGTAGTAGCATGTCCCATAAAAATAATATGTCCCGATTGTTCTCCCCCAAAATTGTAATCATTTTTACGCATTTCTTCGACAACATATCGGTCTCCAACGTTTGCTTTTACTACGGTAATTCCGTTGGCTTTCATCGCAAGTTCAAATCCAAGATTAGACATTGGAGTTGTTACAATTGTATCTTTCTTAAGTTGGCCACGTTTTTTCATTTCAAGCGCACAAATAGCCATAATGTGATCGCCATCTACAATTTCGCCATTTTCATCTGCTAATATTACACGATCTGCATCACCATCTAAGCTGATTCCAATATCTGCTCTGTATTCAACTGTTGCTGCTGAAACATTTTCAGGATGTAGTGATCCGCATTTATCATTGATATTTAATCCTGAGGGACTTACACCTTTTTTCACTACCTCAGCACCTAGCTCTTCAAACACCAAAGGTGCAGCTTTATAAGCAGCTCCATTGGCACAATCTAGGACAATTCTCATTCCTGATAGATCTAAATCTTCTGGAAAAGTATTTTTAGCTTTTACAATATAGCGCCCAAGAGCATCGTCAATTCGGTATGCTTTTCCTACATGGTCAGCTGTTGGTCGATATTTCTCAATTTCTTTTGAAAATACTAAACGTTCTATTTCTTCTTCCATTGCATCTGGAAGCTTAAAACCATTAGCGCCAAATATTTTAATTCCATTGTCATAATAAGCATTGTGACTTGCAGATATTTGAATTCCAGCATTACATCGCATGCTTTGTGTTAAAAATGCTATACCTGGAGTGGGCATTGGACCTACTAAATAAACATCGACTCCTAATGAGCAAATACCAGAAGCCAGGGCCATTTCTATCATATAACCTGAAAGTCTTGTATCTTTACCAATTAAAATTCGAGGACGTTTTCTGGAGCCAAGAGGTGCACCAATTTTATTTTCTAACTGATTACGAAATAAATATGCAGTCGCACGCCCTACTTGCATAATGAGCTCACCGGTCATGGGATATTGATTTGCTGTGCCTCTAATTCCATCTGTTCCAAAAAGTTTATTTGCTTTTGAACTCATACTTTCTCCTATTAATAAACTGTCACTTTTGCTTTTTGCGGTACTACTTTGATTAATTTTATATTCGGCGGAAGTGTAACAGAAATGGGAACTTCATAAGTTCCAAAAGGTTTATCTGTTACATTTACAATTCCAAACACTTTCGAACGATTTACTTCTTTTAGCTCATCTGCTGTACATTTTACGAATATAGTTACTTCTTTTGGATCCACTTTTGCTTTTTTTCCTGATCCTACATTTGCTTTAACATCCGCATTTCGAATTTTAAAGTTAGCAGTGACTTGAGATACTTCATATTTAATTGTCGGAGCACGCTCATCAAGCATTACTCCTCCTTCACCAGTAAAATCTAAGCCAACTTCTTTTTCACCTGATTCTGTCAATTCAGCTAAATCGATTGGTACAGTTGAAATTTCTTTTAAAGCACTAATTTTAGATTCTGGTCCCTTTAATTTAATTGTGTCTTGAGTGAGATTTAAGTTTACTAAATTAAAACCTGGAGGAGTAGTTCCTTTTGTAACCAAACGTACTTGTACTTCTTTATGTTTCACGGGTTCTAATTTAACTGCAATTGAAGATGGATTTACTGTTAAAACTTTTACACCCATTGGAACTTGAATATTATCTTGAAATAGTCTGTATGTACTTACACCTGCTTTAGCGTTAGAAAAATTAATTCGAATTGGATCTTCTTTTCTATTTAAAATACTTCTTAAAAAAGCTTTTGGTCCAGACATGCGAAAATTTACTTTGTCGGGAACTTCATTAGAAACGATTAAATCTTCCGGTGTAATGATCTCAATTGAAACTTCTTTGTTAATTTCAACATTGCGTGAACCTAAAACTGCAAACCAAAGAACGATTGCAATTAAAACGCTTAGTAGTTTCAACGGCATATTGAGAGATAATTTACTTACCATGATTGGATGATCCCATATGCGCTTTGATAGCCGTCATTTCATTCATCGTTTTAGCATCATATAGTTCTAGTAAAACGGAAAGTGTGCTTCGCAACTCTTCTTCATTCAAATTTGAAGTAATCTTACCTGCACGAACAATATTCGCAGAACCCATTTCTTCTGAACACAATACAACGATTGCATCTGTGTCTTCTGTCAAACCGATTGCAGCTCTGTGACGTGTACCTAAGTTTTTATCAATATTTGGATTTTTACTTAATGGTAGAAAACAACCTGCAGCTGCAATTCTGCCATTTGAAATGATGGTCGCACCATCGTGAATGGGGCTAGATGTAATAAAAATACTGCTCAATAATTCAGCACGAACTTGAGCATCTAATTTTGCACCAGTATCAATGAAATTTTTCAAACCTGTTTCACGTTCAATTACAATTAAAGCACCTGTTCTCGATTTAGCCATGCGAATGGCAGCTCGAGCAATTTCATCGACCATTGCTTGTTCTTCTTCAGATTTTGCTGATGCAAAAAAAGGATTTTTTCCAACGTGAGTCAGTGCTCTTCGTAAATCATCTTGAAATAACACAATGATGATTAAAATCATTGAATTGAAAAAATGCGAAAGTAACCAATTGAGCGTAAACAATTCAAATCTAAGAGATGCTATAAAACCTAATCCTAAAACACCCAACCCTGTTAACATTTGTACAGCATGTGTTCCGCGAATTAAGAGCAATATTCTGTACACAACATAAGACACTACCACTATATCTAGAACATCGATCCATCGAAAACTTGTTGCAATCGTAGACAGTAGTTCGTTCATCGTTTATGCCATCACAGGTTTTGTACTACCTTGTGTAACAGTATCTCCTGATTTTTCTTCACCACCTTGAGAGCTAGGAGGCGTTCCAGATCCACTTGGTTTTTTTACAAATGGCTTACCGGAAACAATCATTTCAATTTCTTCACCATCTAGAACTTCATATTCTAATAATGCTTTTGCTAAATTATGAAGAATTTCATTTTTCTCAGTTAATAAGGTTTTTGCACGTTTATAGTTATGCTCAACGATTTCTCTAACTTCTTGGTCTATTAATTGAGCTGTTTGTTCAGAGTAATCTCTACTTTGAGCAATTTCGCGTCCTAAAAAGATTTGTTCTTCTTTTTTACCAAACGTAAGTGGTCCAAGTTTTTCACTCATTCCCCACTCGCAAACCATACGTCTTGCGAGATCAGTTGCGCGTTCAATGTCATTGCCTGCACCTGTGGTTTTGTGACCAAAAATGATTTCTTCTGCAATTCTTCCACCCATTAAGAATGCAATTGTGTTCTCTGCTTTTTCTTTCGACAAACTCAATCGATCTTCTTTAGGTAAAGTTTGAGTTAACCCTAACGCCATACCACGTGGAATGATTGTAACTTTATGAATTGGATCCATTCCCGGAAGAAGTTTTCCAACCAATGTATGTCCTGCTTCGTGGTAAGCTGTATTTTTCTTTTCGTTATCAGAAATAACCATGCTTTTACGTTCAACACCCATTAACACTTTATCTTTTGCTTCTTCGAAGTCGGTCATTTCTAAATATTTTTTATCTTTTCGAGCCGCAATTAAAGCAGCTTCGTTTACCAGATTTTCAAGATCTGCACCTGAAAATCCTGGTGTTCCACGAGCAATTACTTCTAAATTGATATCAGAAGCCATTGGAGTTTTTCTGGTATGCACACCTAAAATTTGAGTTCTACCTTTTACGTCTGGCTTTGAAACAACCACACGTCTGTCAAATCGGCCAGGACGCAAAAGTGCTGGGTCTAAAACATCAGGTCTGTTTGTAGCTGCAATTAAAATCACACCTTCGTTTGATTCAAACCCATCCATTTCAACAAGCAGTTGGTTTAATGTTTGTTCACGTTCATCGTGACCACCACCAAGGCCAGCACCACGATGACGTCCAACCGCATCGATTTCGTCGATGAAAATAATACAAGGAGCATGTTTTTTACCTTGTTCAAATAAATCGCGAACACGTGAAGCTCCCACTCCCACAAACATTTCTACGAAGTCTGAACCAGAAATCGAGAAAAACGGAGCACCCGCTTCACCGGCAATCGCACGTGCCATTAAGGTTTTGCCTGTACCTGGAGGTCCCATTAATAAAACACCTTTGGGAATGCGTCCGCCCAGTTTTGTAAACTTCTTTGGATCTTTTAAGAATGCAATGATTTCTTCTAGCTCATCTTTTGCTTCTTCAACACCTGCAACATCCTTGAATGTTACGCGATTGGTATTTTCTGTCATCATGCGAGCACGAGATTTTCCAAACGACATGGCTTTTCCACCGCCCACTTGGATCTGGCGCATGACCATGAAAAATAATCCAATGATCACTAACGTTGGGAAAAGTGAAAAAATCGCTTGTTGCCAAAACGGAGTTTTTTCAGCTCGCTCATAATTTGGTACTACATTGTTTGCTTCTAAAATTTCAAAAACTTTATTGTTGGTAGTATCTCCTACCGTTTCAAAATATTTTTTGCCATCTGGAAGTTGTGGCTCTTTAAATGTTCCCACAATCGTATTGTCAGATTTAAAAGTGACTTCAGAAACTTTTTGTTCTTTTACTGCTTTAATGAAGTCAGAAAATTTAATTTCTTTTCTTGGTTTTGTGCCCGCATCGAATAGCTTAAAAAGAACTGCAAAAATAAGCATCATGACAAGCCAGAGGGCTACTGTTTTGTGAGTTTGTTTCATTTGTTTACCTTGTTAGTTGACTGTTCGTTTTACTACTAAATATTAGTATTAGTTTATCACTGAGATTGCTTCCAGAAAAGCCTGTTTCCTTTAAACTCAATTTGATAACCCCCAGGAAATTGCAGGCTTTTTTGAGGTCCCCCACCATTTTTTGTAGCGTGTCTAAGCTCAATTTGCCGCCTTAAATTTTCCCAGTGCGCCTTCGTTGTGCGTTGAGAGTTCTCACCCAGCTCACGATCGATCGAGCGCTTCAAATCAATAAAGTTCATTTTCTTGACTTCTAAACCGCTAGGTTCATTTAGATCGACTTGTTTAGTAAGATGAGCTCTTTTTTGGTTTTGTCTAATTAGAATTTGAAAGAAATCATAAATTTGATGCGAAGCGTTGCTTCGAATTTGCTCTAATAACGGAATCAACTCATTTCGAATGCGATTTCTGGCATATTGGTTTGATTGATTTGTGCTGTCTTCGGTCCACTCAAGCTTTGCTTTTTTAGCATACTGATAAATCTCTTTTTTAGACATTTCCAAAAGTGGTCTTATGAGCATCACTTTTTTCTTTGTTTTTGGAATTTCAAACTCTTGAATGGCTGCAATCGATTGAATCGTTTCAGGATGAGAACCTCTCATGAGACGAAATAAAATACTTTCTAATACATCGTCTTTATGATGAGCAGTTAACAAAATTGAGCCATTTTGGGCTGCAAATTTAGTTAAAATTTCATAACGTTTTTTTCTCATTAAATCTTCGGAACTTTTTTTAGGAATTTTTAAATCCACTTTTACGCAAATCAAAGCGTGAGTGAGTGCGAAATTTAGAACCACATCGAAATCTTTTTTTCTTTCTTTAATAGTTCTCTGATTATGATCAATATAAACCAACTCTATTTGCATTTGAGGATTAGGAAGAGTTTTCACAAGCTGATCAGCCAAAACCATAGAATCAACCCCACCTGAACAGGCTAAAACGAAGTGATTCTCAAGATATGGCTTTAAAGCATTCAGCATTCCTTATAAACACTTCAAATTACTTGAAAAATCAATCTGAATATCGTACTTAAATTGTTCCAAATCGTTTTAAACGCGTGACAGGGTAGCTCAGTTGGTGAGAGCGGCGGATTCATAACCCGCAGGTCGGCGGTTCAAATCCGCCCCTTGTCACCATCACTATTTTTGAAATTCAATTTTAACTTCATCATCTTCTAAAAATCTCCTGCTACGTACTTTCGTGTACGTATTAGTCAATTTTTATCAGCTTCTTTGTTAAAAATTGAATTTGAAAAAAAGTGAGAAGATAAGTTGTACAACTTAGTCGTTTTTATTCATTTTCCTCGTCTGTGAAAAAAATCTCTAGAAAAAGGAGGTTATTTATTTGTTAAAGCTAACGCATGGCCAGATAAAGGTCGAATTGTCCCGCATATATTTTGTCCCACGATTTTTGGAGCGTTTTTAGAAAATATTCACTATGCTGTTATTGGATAAAAAAAAAGAAAGGTGGCATTTATGATTATTGAAGTAAAAGGCGACATTTTATTAAGTAAAGCAGAAGCAATTGCACACGGAATTGCAGTAAATGATGATTTCAAACACGGATTTGCATTGAGTTTACGTGAGCACTGGCCGGCACTTTACAAAGACTTTAGACATTATTGCCATTCTTCTAGTCCCAAAGAAGGAACCATGTGGATGTGGAAAGGTGTAGGTTCAGCAGCGATTTATAACTTGTTCACTCAAGCAGCGCCGAAACATGAAGGAGATCATCCAGGTAAAGCAACTCTACCCAATTTAAATCATGCACTTAAACATTTGGCGCAAGAACTAGAAACAAATAATTTAAAAACACTCGCAATTACAAAAATTGCAACTGGTGTTGGTGGACTCCCTTGGGAAGAAGTAAAACCAATGCTTGAAAAACATTTGGGTGGTTTAAAAACGAAAGTTTATGTTTATTCAACTTTTGCAAAGGGTGTAAAAGCAGAAGAAAAATAAGCCTCGTTTTTTAGGAGGATTTATGAATCAACAAAATTTCAAAAACAAAGTAGCAATCATCACAGGAGCTGCCTCCGGCATTGGCCGTGAAACCGCAATTGAATTTGCACAAATGGGTGCAAAAGTCTGTGTTGCAGACTGGGATCAAAAAGGCATTGATGAAACCGTAAAACTCATTCAAGCAAAAGATGGAATTTCTTTTGGATGTAAAGTTGATGTTTCAAACGAATCGAATGTAAAAGAAATGGTTCGCGCGACGATTGAAAAATATGGCAAACTTGATTTTGCATTCAATAACGCAGGAATTGCAGGCACACAAGGTTCTGCAGCTGATGTTACTTTAGAAAATTTTAACAAAGTAATCAGCATAAATCTCACTGGCGTTTGGCTTTGCATGAAATACGAAATCACTGAAATGCTGAAAACCGGTGGTGGAGCAATCGTAAATTGTGCATCAATCTTAGGTGAAGTTGGATTTGCTGGAGCCGCGGCCTATGCTGCATCCAAACACGGAGTCATTGGCCTTACTCAAGCAGCTGCGATTGATTATGCTCCTAAAAATATTCGCATCAATGCGGTTTGTCCCGGATTCATTGTAACACCAATGCTTGAAGGTGCTGGCCTTATGAGTGATCCCAATACAGTAAATTATATTTCTTCACTTCACGCAATGAAACGAATGGGTAAATCAGGTGAGATCGCATCAGTTGTACGATTCTTATGTTCTGAAGATGCATCATTTATTACTGGTCAACCAATCTTAGTGGATGGTGGCTATACAGCCATGTAATTAAGAATGTGATTTTTTGAAATCAAATTCCAATTTTGCACGATCTTCAGGATGTGAAATTGCAATCAATGCTTTTGCTCGCTGACTAATTGTCTTGCCAAACAAATCTGCTACTCCATATTCGGTCACGACATAGTGCATATGCGAACGCGTTGTTACTACTCCTGCGCCAGATTTTAATGCAGAAACAATTCGTGATTCACCTTTTTTGGTTCTCGATGTGATCGCAATGATTGGTTTGCCACCTTTTGAAAGTGATGCTCCTCGCATAAAATCCATTTGTCCACCTACTCCAGAAATAATTTTATGACCAATGGAATCTGCACATACTTGTCCTGTGAGATCAATCTCAACTGCAGAATTGATTGCTATTACTTTTGGATTACGAGCGATTATGTGGGGTGAATTTACATAATCAGCAGGCAACTGAATTACAGAAAGATTGTCATGAACATAATCATACAATTTTCGAGATCCCATCATAAACGAAGAAACTGATTTACCGGGATGAACTATTTTTTTAGAATTATCGATTATACCTTTTCGAATGAGCTCTAATGCATGATCTGACCACATTTCAGTATGTAATCCTAAATTTTTATGACCATGTAGTTGAGATAAAACTGCATCTGGAATAGAGCCAATTCCAGTTTGTAAAGTAGAGCCATCGTCAATCATTTCGGCAATTAGTTTGCCGATCTTTTTTTCTTCTTCAGTTAATGGATGTGATTTTGGTTCATACAATGGCTCGTCTACTTCAACTAAATAATCGATTTTACTCTCGTGAATAAATCCATCTCCATGAACTCGTGGCATTTGTCGATTCGTTTGCGCAATTATCATATTTGCGTTTTTAGCTGCTGAAAGCGCAACATCACAACTAATTCCTAATGAAAAATCTCTGTGGTTATCTGGTGTTGATAAATGCAATAAAGCAACATCAATCGGCATTTTTTTTGATTCAAACAATTGAGGAATTTCTGACAAGAAAATTGGCAAATAATCTACTTCATTGTAATTCAATGTAGGCCTCACATTTGTGCCCACGAATAAATTCACAACTTTAAAACGTTTTTTAAATTCTGGGTCTGCGTATGGAACTGAACCTTCAATGTGCAAATGTACAAGTTCAACATTTGATAAATCTTTTCGTTTAAACAATTCTTGCATTAATGTTTTAGGAGCTGCAGCCCCGCCATGAATAAATATTCTAGAATTTGACTTGATAGCTTGAATCGCTTGCAAAACGTCTGTCTTCATGTGAAAAAGAATAGCGCATTTATGAGGATAGAGAAAGTAGACGTTTCTGTAATTTTTGAATTTAGACATGAACTTCTTCGTAAAGGACTTGCGCTTGAAGAGTCTAAATATCCCAATGATCATGAAACCATTTCAGGCCATTTTGCTTGTTTCGATCAAAACTCAAACGTAATCGGTTGTGCTTCATTACTTTTTGAGCCTTATAAAAACATTCCAGATCAAAAAGCGTTTCGACTACGCGGTATGGCAGTCGCACCCCAAATGAGACGTGCAAAAATTGGTAAAAATCTACTAGAACATTGCATTGAATATGCAAAAAATAAAAATGTTCAAATCATTTGGTGTAACGCACGTACACCTGCTGTGCCGTTTTATGAAAACTCAGGATTTATAAAAGTAGGTTCTGAATATGAATTGCCAAAAATCGGTCCTCATTATTTAATGTATAAAATTTTATAGGAGCTTTACTATGGGAACTTATCAGCTTTACATGTCATTACGATCACCATTTGCAAGAAGAGTTCGTCTACTTCTTGAAGAATTAGGAGTAAATTACGAAACTCAAATCGTTGATGTTTTCAAAACACCACCACAATATTTAAATGTGAACCCACTTGCTCGAGTTCCTTCATTAAAACTTCCAAATGGTGAATTTTTAATCGACTCAAATGTAATTTTAAAATATTTAAGTGAAAAGTATTTTGACCATCCCCTTTTTCAAAATCGAGGTGGTAGAAATAATTATTTCGCCAACATTAGCGGCTTAAGTGTCGGAATCATGGAATGGACTGTTACCTGGTTTCTAGAAAGTTTAAAACCAAAAGCACAACAAGATACAGAAATTATGATCGAAGCTGAACATGCAATCACAAGAACATTTTCTTATTTAAATACTGAAATTCAAAGTAAAATAGATTTACGTTCCGTTTCAAAGCTTGATAATTTAGGATATTGGGATTTAGATTTAGGTGCAGCCATTGGTTATGCACAATTTCGAATGAAGCAAATCGATTTTACTCGATATCCATATTTGATACAGTACTTTGAACTCTTAATGAAACGTGAATCGTTTCAAAAGACAGTACCTATTACTTAGTTTTTTTTAAATTAATAAAAGTTTTTTCAAAAGCAGTAATCGTTGAATAAGAGTACCAATCAAACACATCTCTTATTTTTACAGTTGGAATCACTTTAGAGTCTTCTAAAGATTGAACGATCAAATGTAAAAAATAATCACTGATGCCAATTACTTCAGCTAATGGTGCGATCAAACCAGCCTTTAAGCCCTTTGGAAAACCTGAACCATCTCTTCTTTCATGATGCTCTTCAATTGCAGACAGGATCAGCGGATCATTATACTTAGCTTTTTTTAATATTAACTTTGCATTTGTAGGATGGAGTTTATCAATAAATTCATCTTCAGCTTTTTTTAATCCTAAATCATGAAAAAAAGCAGCTGTTGCAATTGCACGTTTTACACGATCAGATTGAAATCCTAATGAATCAACCATTAATAATGCGATCGTTGCAGATGCAACACCATGCTCGTACAGTGCAACATCGTTTAAAAACGATTTTATATCTTCATTAATTCGAGATTTCATTTCTCTAATAATTGAGATTTGCTTCTTTAAATATTGAGAAACTGATGCGATTGAACTTTCAGAGATCCCAATATTTTTTAAATATACGATTGTTTCATTACCTAGGTTCATCACTTGTCTAGTTTTTACAAGTGTAGGCATATTTTTTTCTTTTAATAACTTTTCAACCAATGTATCGCAATAACGTAAGTAATGAGTTTGAGCAGATTTTTTTATATAAAAATAGACTACACCCTTTTTTAAATACCCTTCGATTCGGTCTGGATCAAACAATTCTCCAGTATTAAATAGTTTTAAATATTTTCCAGACTGTGTACGTAAATACAAATCAAAATATGAATACTTACCCGAAACAAAATTCATTGCTAATGTTTTTGTATATTGATCATCTTCAGTGTTTGTATTTATAGAATTATTTTCATCATATTGAACTCTATGTTGATATAACTCTTTCGCATCAAACTTATTTGCCAAAGGAGCTAATATCTCATGAATTTTTTTATATTGAATCGGTTTTGATATAATTTGCTGTATTGCTAAATTTTGAATATCAGTTTCACTGACTGCTTCTGGCTTACCAGGAATCACATAATAAATTGGTGTTCCAGGCATGTTTTGATGAATGGATCTAAGTAATTTTATACCTTGAAGCGGAAAAATATATGGATTGATAAATACAGCAGAAAAATTATGATTTGAAGAAATAATACGTTCAGCATTTAGTTCGTTCGAAGATGCCACAGTTTTAATTTTGAATTCTTTATCTAAACTTTCAAATCCATTAATTTCACTATCTAAAAGCAAAATATTAAAATGATTATGTAACACATTACACCACCCTGCCCCCCATAAAAGCAGAATGTATGCCATGTTTAAGTTAGCTATAAAGGAGTATAAGTTAACTTATGGTCTTCGCACCTGTGTTACGACTACCTAGATTTGGATATTTTACCAACATTTACTGCAATACCAAATTGTAAATCAAATTGTGGAGGTAATTCAAAGTCTGAACCAAATGATTTATTTAATCCAACAGAAACCGTGCCTAACACTTTTCTGTTTTTGGTTACACCAAATTGCCATCCAAAATTAGGATTGATCCCAAACGCAGTTATATTCTCATTTTTATTGAACAAACCTTTAATTCCATTATTTTTTATGTCATATAATATTACTTGTCTTAATTTAAGTCCTACATAAAAATTCTTACCCCAGGGATGATAACCTGCTCCTACACTTAGAGAATGTATTAATTGAGATGTCGTTAATTCCATTTCAGCATGAAAATACGGATCATTTTCTTTTTGATTTACGTATATTAATTTTGCACCATAAGGAAATATAAAACCAATTTGCGCTCCAATATAAAATAATTGTTCCCTAGTAAAACCTGACTTAGAAATGATTTCTTCTTGTTGATTCTTAATAATTTTAACTAACCTTTCTTTTGCATGGTATGTAACCAACACTTTATCTGCTAATTCTGGAGATATTCCGGCTTTTTCTAAATCTTTATTCCACTCATAAGTATCTTCTTCACTAAATAGTTTTTTTCTGATTTCGCCAATAGTGATATAATCTTCGGTTTTTTCAGAATTTCTTGATACTTGAATCATTGATTCTGATTCATTTGAAACGTTCAGTTCTTGTGCCCATATTGACTGAACCGAACAGATAAGCATTATAAATAATTTAAATTTTATGGATTTCATAATGAATCAAAGAACCTCACAATTTTAGACATTGCATCGTTTCGAACTGAGTCTTTTTCCATTAAAATCTCATGCATTGAAGAACTATAATAAACAGATTGGCACCCCATAGCTTGCGTACAGAAGTCTTCTTCAGCTCCTACTTTTACAACCTTATCTGTTCCTGCTTCTAACATTAAAATCCTAGGTAATATTTGAGATGAAAATGTTTTGATTTTTTTACCAGCATTCAAGCTTTCATATAACCATTGATTACTGACTCCACCCAACACTATATCTTTTCTAGAATTGTATAATGCCATTTTAATATTAAAACGAGCTTCTGACCTTGTTACATCATTATCTGCATCTGAATATTGTAAGTTAAAATTAAAATCTGATTGTCCTGAAGCATATTTTTTTCCATTGCCGATTGAAATTTCATAAGTAACTAAATTCCATGCTGCAGTTGATGGAACAGAGCCTGTATCAATTTCAAGCATCGGCGCAGACAAAGCAATTGCACTAAAATCATTGGGATATAAGTGAGCGTACATTGCAGCAACAGCACCGCCCATTGAATGAGCTAATAAATACCGTTTTCCTGACCCACGTGGTTTTACAACTGTTTCTACAAAAGTCTTAGCGTCGTCTACGAAATCTTCAAATCGGGTTACATAACCAATTTGATAATCAGACTGAGGATATGGCTGTACTCTACCCTCTGATTCACCTTGTCCTCGATGGTCTAAAATATAAACTTCATAACGTTGTTTATATAAATCTACAGCGACTTCTATATATTTTAATGCTGGTTCAGTACGACCCGGTAGAATTACTACCGCGCCTTTTTTGTTATCATGACGTAAAATATAGTAATGTATTTGATTGCCTCGAGCACCTGTGAAGGTTCCCGATTGAGATTTACTTTGAAAAAGCGGTAATATTTCTGATTGATATTTTATAGCCAAATCAGTTTCAGATGAAAAATCCGATGGATTTGGACTTGAAATTGAATTCAAATCTATGGGCGTTAATTTTAACTTTGGGTCTTCGACTTTTTCACACGCTTGAAAAAGTAAGCTAGAAAAAACCGCGATGCTGCTTACAAGTAGATTTAACTTTGAATTTTTCATGTACAGCAATATACAATACTGTACTTATTTAGTCAACTTTATTTAATTTTTATTATCTATTGATATTGATAGGTTATTTCAACATTTGCACCAACTACAATATAGCTGCCATTGACTTTAATTGAGTTAGTTGCTGAATTATAACTCCAACCATTCGTATTACTATTTGGAATTGTAACACCATTTACTTTTACTACGATCGAACTTTCGATTACACCAGTATGCGATAATACTTTGGTTGAAATGGTATCTAAATTCAATTCAGAACCTATTTGAGTTAACGTTGATGAAAAATCTGAAACATTGATATTTGCAACTGTTGAATTAGTATCTGTTGCTAATTTTTTCAATACTTCTGGATAGTGCATCGTGATTACTCCACCTGGGTTCGCACAATAATTGTATGAAGTTGCAGCGGTTGTAGTTTCATATATAAATTTCATTTTTAAATTTAAACCTGCTGTAGCTGCTGTAAATCTATTAATTCTATTTTGGATAGCTGCTTGGTTACAATTATTAGTAACAGTAGTACCGTTATTTGTAGATGAATATTGTGTTGAATTGATTGCATCTGTTAAGTCACTATCTTTAATTACTTCATTCTCATCTGATACGAAAATAATTGCAGAAAGTGAATTGGATCTAAAAAGCTGAGTGTGATCTGAACCAGACATAAATCCAATTACGGAATTCAATGGTTGCTCATAGCTAGATCCCCACGATCCAATTTGAATATTGCCTAAACCACTGATATTTCCATTTGAAGGAGTGCATAATGTATCTATTGCAAAATGAGCTCTATCTGCTCCTGAATCACTAACAATTTTCGTACAACGTCCTGCAAATTGTCTTACAGGATCAACAGTTGATGTGCTTTTAATAATTTTATCATTTCCATTATTTCTAAATAACAATTCATTCATCACAGGATTAAAGTAATTCATAGCTAAATTACTAGATGAAAATATAAATCGATCAGCAAAAGTGCTACCTGCACCAGGCACATTAGAATAACCACTTCCATCAAGTGATGTAGAGATGACACCGATTTGATAATCTATATTTGTTCCAAATTGAGAAATAAAATTACTAAATGAAGTTGCTAAAGCACCTTGGTTTCCACCCATTGAAGGTGAGTTATCTACTACAAATAATATATCTAATTTATTTGTAGATGTTTGAGAAATTGAAAAAGTATCTGTGCCATTTAAGAAAGCACCACCAGACGATGAAGAAGTTCCGCCAGATGAAGACGAAGAAGTACCTCCTGAAGACGACGATGAAGTTCCTCCTGATGAAGAAGATGACGACCCTCCAGATGATGAATTTGAGCCTTGAGATGAGGCTGATAAAGTTGATTTTGAAGCAGAAGCTTCATCAACTACTTTTCCGAAATCTTGATCTTTTGTACATGCAGATAAGGCGATAGAAGCTAACGACAATAATACCAAATGATTATATAAATATCTTTTTCCCATAGTTTCCTCAGACTCTCTGTAATTCCTATTACAGATAGATAAAGCAAGAAGTAAGCCAATGGGCAACAATGTAAGTGTTCGATTTTATTATGTTTTTTATTTATAGTTTATCAAAATGCTCTGTAATTTTGTTAAACATATTTTCAGTGTCTAACTCTTAGACATCTGTATTAAACTTATAAATCTTCTAGTGACAAGGATTCGTTATACCATCTGGTAAAAAATAAGCATCTGATGGAACTACCTCAAAAGTTGAAGCATTAGGCTTTTTCCAAGATAAGATTAGCTGAATACTAGTTCTAGGACCTTGAAAATAATCAATCGTGTAGTCTAAATATGAATTTCGATCAATTGTTACAGTTGTGGTAGCTGCAACTGCGGGCGAATCAGTAGTTGATCGGTATCCATCATTACTAATTAATGTATTATATGTACCAGAAGTTGGATCTTTTACTTTTACCACAGAACCATCGTCTGATTTAATCTGTAATATATAATTACCATTTGGATACGTTGCTACTGGCAAATCTTTTAAACTCAATCTGCCTCTCAATTTTAGTGAAAAGTATTCAATGAGCTTATCACCGCTTGGTGTTTTTAAATAATCCACTGCACCGCTATCGTTGATAATTTGAAAACCTTGTGAAAACTCCATAGTAGTGTTTAATTCTTTTAAAAATAACTGTGATGTTCCTTTTAAAACATCAACTTTAGTATTGTTAGGAACGTTACAACTTGTTGGAAGTGGGCCATAATGTTGGTTCACAACGAAATCTGTTGTAAATAAAATTTTTCCCAATGGATTTGCAGGAACACCTCCGCAAGTCTGCTGTCGCAATGAAGCATTATCTCCAATTGTATAAAAATAATAACTAAGCATATTATTATGACCGTTTGGATCAACATTTGCAGTTGGATTCATATAAAGTAAATCAGCAATAATTCCTTTGTTAGGATCGGTTCCTCCTCCTCCTCCACCAAATCCGCAGACGACTGGTCCGGATGAAGAACTTAAAGCCAGTTTTTCTGGGTCGACCACTTTTGCAAAATCTTGCTCTTTCGTGCAAGCACTGAGTATGACTGAGCCTCCTAATAAAATTGTCAAAAATGATTTATTCATACTCTCTCTCTTTCTTTACCTTAATTCGGGCAAACTACCCCATCAGGTAAAAATAATACCTCTTTTGGAACGACTGTCCAGTTCGTATCACCTTGTCTTCTCCATAATAATTTTAAGCTGAATGCTGTACCGGGTCCTTCAAAAAACTTAATTGTGATATATTTATGTGTCGTGGTTGATAATGAAATCATTCCAGAAGAACCAGAGTCTGGACATGAAGTTTGTCCCCACAAATCAGCTGTACAATGATATCCATCATGATCAATTACTTTTGACCCAAGATTAGATGAAACATCTGATATCCACATCACAGCACCATCATCTGATCTTAATTTGAATTCAAAATTATTATTTCCAGCAACGTTATAAACTGAAGTTGGTGGAATCATAATTTTTGCACTAATATTTAATGAAAAATATTCAGTTACTTTATTTCCACTTTGGTCTTTTACAACATCATTTGGATTAGGACCGTATTTAAATCCATCTTGAAAGTTAGATACAAACACATTGATTTGATCTAAAAATACGTTATTTCCAGTGCCATATTGTATTAAATTAATAGTTTTTGTTGCATTCGATGTACAAGCATCTTGATAGGTGAACGGGAAATTATTTAAATTAAAATCTGAAGTAAACATTATTTTTCCATTCACAGAACTAGAATTTACAGTACATGCTGATTGACGATCTGCTTGTCGTAAAAATGGTGTGCCTGAATGATTACTTAAATAATAGCTAAAATAGTTAGAAGTATTTACTCCCGTTGCAGCAACACTTGATACTGGCGTCATGTAGTTTAAAGTTCCCACTACACCATTGCCATTTTGACAACTGCAACCGGGAGCTGTTGGATCTACTCCGCAGATTGGTCCACCAGAAGATGAACCAGATCCTGAACTTGAGCCAGATGAGCTGCTTGAACTTGAAGATGATCCTCCAGACGAAGAACTACTAGATGAAGAACTGCTCGATGATGTTCCGCCAGAAGTTGATCCTCCAGAAGAAGAGCTGCTCGAAGATGATGAGCTACTAGAAGAATTACCACCTGAAGAAGATCCTCCAGACGAAGAACTACTCGAACTTGAAGTCGAACCTCCGGACGATGAGCTCGATTGTCCAGAAACAGAAAGTTGGGTACTTTGCCCCGCTCCGTTTGGTTCTTTTCCGAAATCTTGGTCTTTAGTACAAGCGTTCATAAAAGTCGTTATGAATGCAGAAAATGAAAATAGAACTAGCGTTCTATAAAAACGAATTGCCATATCTCCCCCAGTTATTCCCTAATACACTACCATATTAGTATATTTTTAATGCTGCGGTCTAGTTAAATTTTAAGTCTATGATTTTATAGGATTATGCAAACTTAATATCATAAGTTCTCTGAAGTAATTTTCTCTAATTTACCGTTTGAATAACTAATATTGGCTACAAAAAACTCATTACTTAATAGCTTTGGAATAAAAAATCGATCACCTTCCCAAAGATTTTGATTTAAAATTTGATCACTTTTAATCCAAACCAATTCACCTTCGTTGTTCTTATTTAAACTCAATTGAATTCTATTTTTTGGTGAACATTTATAAACATAACAAAGCCAATCTTCTGCTTTTTTTGGCTTAAAATTAGGAAAAAACAATACACCGCCCAACTTCAAATCATCTGAAGAAATGTGAATATTTGCTTCTTCCTTAATTTCTCTAATAGCTGCTTGAAGTGGCGTTTCAGAAACTTCTAATTTTCCACCCAATCCATTCATTTTACCAAAATGGATATCATCCTTATTTTGATTGCGATGTATCATCAAAACATGGTCATCTTGTACAATATATACAAGTACAGCGGGTATGCATTTTTGTAATCCTTGTTCATAATCATTCATGTGATCTATACACTTTTACTGGTTCGGGCTAGAATTTCAAGGACGAATGAAGAAATCAAGAATTGTAATTAAAATAGGCAGTCAAATGATTGTAAGTGGTGGTCCACTTCTGTTGAGATCACTCATGTTGCAGGTGAAGCAACTTAAAAGTTCCTACGACTGCGACATTATTTGGGTAACATCTGGTGCCATTGCGTCAGCAATACAAAGAGTTAAAAATATTAGAATTCACAAAAAGAAAACACTAACAGAAAAACAAGCTCTGAGTGCCATCGGACAACCCTACATTATGGAACAATATAATCTTGCATTAAACTCATGCGGATTAATGGGCGCACAAATATTACTTACTGCGGATGATTTAAACTCTAAAAAACGAAAAAACAATTTTATAAACTCAATCAATGAATTATTGAAATGGAAAGTGGTTCCCATTTTAAATGAAAACGATGCCGTCTCAACAGATGAAATCAAATTTGGTGACAATGATATGCTTTCAGCACGCGTTGCTCTTGCTATTAAGGCTGATCGATTAATTATTTTGACCGATGTTGAAGGATTATATGATCGAGATCCTACTAAATATAAAAATGCAAAACGCATATCGTATTTAGCTAAAGTTAATGAACGTACATTAAAACTTGCAACTTCTAAATCATCTTCCGGAAAAGGCACCGGCGGAATGCAATCAAAACTAATGGCAGCAAAACTTGTGCAAAATAAAAAAATAATAACCCATCTAATTAAAGCTGACACACTCAATTCATTAATGCGAGCGATCAAAAATGATAACATTGGCACTCAATTGGGTGGAAAAAGATGAATCCAATCGTTGAAATTTTAGAAAAAGTTCAACATTCACAACGCATTTTGCGTCACTTAGACGGAAATATAAAAAATAAAGTTTTATCAGAATTAAAAAATCAAATTATCGCTCGCAAAAAAGAAATACTTAGTGCAAATGATAAAGACTTGAAGGCTTTATCTGATCAGCATTCATCTGCATTTAGAGATCGCTTAACATTGAATGAAAAAAGAATTGATCAAATTTTACAAAGCATCTCAGATGTAATTAATTTTAATAACCCAATTGGTGAAGTCGTTGAGAACAAAAAGCTTGAAAATGGATTGACACTTAAAAAAACAAGAGCGCCCATAGGTGTTTTAATGATTATTTTTGAATCAAGACCGAATGTTGTGATTGATTCATTTATTTTATCATTTAAATCTGGCAACTCATGTATTTTAAAAGGTGGTAAAGAGTCTAAAAATACAAGTAAACTTTTTTACGAATGCATAGAAAAATCATTATCAGCAAATGGGATTGCACCTTTTTGTTGTTTTGGCTTAACTGACTATGATCGTTCGACAGTTAGCGAATATTTAAAGCAGAATAAATACATTGACGTTGTCATTCCACGTGGAGGCGAATCTTTGATTGAATTCATTACTCAAAATACCACGATACCTATAATAAAAAACGATAGAGGAATGTGCCACGCCTATGTGGATGAGTTTGCAAACATGCGTATGGCATTTGATATAATTGTAAATGCTAAAACACAAAGACCTGGCGTTTGCAATGCGATTGAAACTGTATTAGTGCACTCTGCTGTGGCAGATAAATTCATACCGGAAATGTTCAATCAGCTAAATTCAAATCAAAACGTTGAAATTTTTGGATGCAAAGAAAGCGTGCAAATTGATAAAAGAATGAGTCCTGCACTCGATCAATCGTTCGACACAGAATATTTAGATTTTAAATTAAACTGTAAAGTTGTGCATTCAATCGAAGAAGCGATTGAACACATTGAAAAGCATGGTTCTCATCATTCAGAAACCATCATTACTGATTCAGATAAAAACGCAAAAAGATTTCAAAATGAAATTGATGCAGCGGTAGTATATTGGAATGCTTCTACTCGCTTTACAGATGGTTATGAATTTGGATTGGGTGGCGAGATCGGAATTTCCACTCAAAAATTACACGCACGAGGTCCTGTAGGGGTGAAAGAACTAACTTCACTTCGTTGGATTGTGGATGGCAATGGACAAATACGAAAGTAGGAACGATGAAAAATAAAATTACAATCATTGGAACTGGTAAAATGGGAGAAGCTCTAATCAGCGGCTTACTTCATTCGAAGAAATTTGATGTATCCGCATCTACACGCTCAAAACAAAATGCAGAAGAAATTAAAAAGAAATATAAAATTCAATGTCACACCGATAATCTAAAAGCGATTCAATCTTCTGACATCGTTGTAATCGCCGTTAAGCCTTATCAAGCCAAAGAAGTTTTGAACCAATGCTCTAAACAATTATCAAAAAACAAATTATTGATTTCGGTTTGTGCAGCCATCAATACGGAACTTCTTCAAGAATGGAGCGGACGTAAATGTGCAGTTATTCGAACAATGCCCAATACTCCCTGCTTAATCAATGAAGGCATGACTGTTCTGACTGCGGCTGAAGGTGTAAATTCAGACCAAATTGATGTTGCACATGAAATATTCAATACAGTTGGAAAAACTGCTTTTGTTGAAGAACATTTAATGGATGCGGTTACAGGTCTATCAGGCTGTGGACCTGCCTATATGTATCTAATCATCGAAGCAATGAGTGAAGCCGGAGTCAAAGTTGGACTACCTAGAAAAGTTGCCACACTACTTTCTGCTCAAACTATGCTTGGTTCTGCTAAAATGTTGCTTGATCGTGGAGTACATCCTGCAGAATTAAAAGATGAAGTCACCACTCCAGCAGGAGTAACCGTTGACGGATTAATGGCATTAGAAGAAGGTGCTCTTCGAAGTACAATGATTAAAGCAGTTGTTGCTGCTACTAAAAAGAGTGCAAATATAGGCGGACAAAAAAGTTCTAAATCGAAAAAATAATTATACGATTTTAATTAACGTAACTTCAGGACTTGCAAGTACTCGCAATGGTGGCCCCCAATGTCCTGTTCCACGATTCACATATATCCACATTTTTTTATACTGATACAATCCTCGTGCAAATCGATGAAACAAACGAATGATTAGTGACCATGGAATAAATTGACCTGCATGCGTATGACCAGAAAGTTGCAAGTCAAAACCCGCTTCAATGGCAGTTTTATACGTCTGAGGCTGATGCGCCAATAATATTTTAAACTGTACGTCCTCAGGACAATTTGCGATCGCTTTGATTGGATCTGATTTTACATTTCCTTCAAAACGATCATTCCAAATATCTGGAACTCCAGCGATTGCAATTTTAAATTGATCAAAATTAAATACTTTATGCTCATTGATCAGTGGAATCATTTTCATCGATTCAATGATCTGAATCCACTCTTTTACACCCCAATAGCATTCATGATTTCCAGGCACATAAAAAACCTGATAACGTGCTTTTAATTTTTTAAGAATTAAAACTTTCTCTTTTAGTGACTCCACTGACCCATCGCCAATATCACCCGTTAACACTATGAAATCAGCTTCTAATGAATTTGTAACATTTACTATGTTTTCAATGTAGTGATGCGAAAGATTTTCTGAAATATGCAGATCTGATATTTGAGCAATTTTAATATGTTTTGAAACACTCTTTACATTTCGAAATGGTATTTCAACTATTTCTACATTTGGCATACCTTTGGCTTTTATATAGCCGTATCCAAAAATAAATACTGACCCAAAAAGAGTAATGATTGAATATTCCCACCCGAACAGCGGCAATGATAATTTTAAAAAATACCAAGTAGGCATCAAAATGAGTGCTCGCATTGCAATAAAAAATAATAGTAAACTCATAAAGCCCATCCAAAAATATGCAATTTTTGACATAAACTTATGGCGGGGTTTGATTTGATTATCTTCAAGCCACCAATAAACCAAAGGTAACCACGCAACTTGAATAAACGGTAATCCGAAAATTATATAAAGTATTACTTTCACTTTATTGTCTAAATCAGTAAAAGCAATGAGTTGTGTTGACAGAAACCAATACATTATAATGAGTATGGTTAAGAGTGAAAAAACAAAGCGAGTGAATCTTTTTTGCATACTTTTTAACTACTCACACTTTGATAGCGACGAATGCCTTTTTTCCACATCGTAATATTAAAGATTAAAAAGCTACTCAGAACCACAAACACAACTAAATATTCCGTCGGTTTTAACCCAAACAATAATGCTCTTGTCGGAATACTTCCGATAAAAGCAAAAGGAATTGCCGTTAAAATAACGTAACGAATTGCTTTCGGATAAATCGTGTCAGGCTTCGTAGCAAATGTAAAAAATTGATAATAAAGTCTCATAAGTGCAAATGAGCGCTCGGTCCAGAAAATCCAAATGCTAAATGCAAAACGAACTAATAATTGCGTAACGAGTCCCACGAATAACCAAAACACTACCAACAACCAGTGCCATCCACCCACAAAACCTGCCCTATCGGCATAGATTACTGCAATTGATATTCCCATGAAGAAATTAAAAATAGCAGTTAAGTTAATCCAACGTGTAAGCGCCATAAAAACTGGATTTACAGGCTTGGTTAGTAAAATATCTAAATCCCCTTTATTTACTAAATCAGAAAAAGTCCAAAAATTTCTTTGAAAAAAAGTTGTAAAAATAGCATCAGAAGCAAAAAAGATTCCTAAGAAAAAGAAAACTTGATGTTTAGTCCAACCTGCAAGCGTTTCGGTATTTGCATAAATGACACTAAAATACGCAAGTTCAATGAACATCCATATTAAATCTACAATAATTGCCGTTAAAAAATTAGTTCGGTAAACCGCTTCTCTAACCCAATTGTTTTTAATTTGAACACCATATATTTTTAAATAACGTTTTAAAATATTCAAATTAACCGCCAATGCTTAAGTATTTTTTCATACCTAAACCCCAAAATATTCTGATCAAAAACCAACAAAATAATAGCCAAATGATAGAAATAAAAAAGTTGGAAGCGATTTCTGAATACGACCACTTACCTGTTGCAATTTGAACAGGTCCAAAAACATACAAATAAAATGGAGTAGACTTCCAAATCCATTGCATGTTTTGTGGAAATAAATTTAAAGGAATTACTTCTCCTGAAAGAATTCCAACAATCATATTTTTAACCATTAAAATGCTATAGGCTTCTTCCCAATAAAAAGCGGTAGTCGCAAGAACAACTCCGATTTGATAATGAATAATGTTACCAATGAGTGCTAAAATCATTGCAATCAACATACGTATGGGAGAAAGACCAAAAAATATACCTACTCCAATTCCAATGAGTAAACACAAACCTGCTAAAAATAATTTCGGAGCAACTCCTCTGATATATACAAACTCAACAATGCTTAATGGTTTTAATAAATATTGGCTTAATTGCCCGTTGCGTATCATTTCTTGAATTTCAAAATCGTGATCGCCACCTCGAATTTGACTGAATAATAAACTGACTAAGGTATATTGAATCATATCGGCATACGTCATTCCTGCAATATTCGTCATGCCCCCTAAATGAAAAAGCGCATACCATAAAATCCATTGTACAGCAGCGGGCACAAACGCTGAACTTAAAACCTCAATGAAAAATTCAGTTCGATAGACCGTAGCATCTTGAAATCCGTTTTTTAAAGCTGCCCAACGCCAACCTAAGTTCATTATTTATTCTCGTAAATTCTTTGAATAACGCTTTCTAAACTTTGTTCTTCGATTCCCATTGAAATAATGTGAAAGCGATTCATTAATGGCTGCAATACAGTTACAATTTCTTTTTGAGTTAAATTAAAATAATAACCAGGTATAGAATCTTGTTCTTCTTCGTTTTCAACTTCTTGCTTAGAAATAGCATCTTTTTTAATTTTAGTAATTGACGACAACTCATCAATTGAAGGATTTTCATGAAAATTTACACGCAAACGACACTCACCCTCTTTAACAAGTCCCGTGGGTTTTCCGTCATAAATCATTTGGCCTTCTTTTATAATCATCACGCGTGAACAAAGTTTTTCGATGTCATCCATATTGTGTGAAGTTAAAATAATAGTGGCCTTAGTTTCTTCATTAAAACGCTTCAAAAATTCTCTCAATTTAGAAGCTGCAAGAACATCTAACCCAATTGTTGGTTCATCTAAAAATATCATTTTAGGCCAATGAAGAAGTGCGCCAATTAACTCCATCTTCATTCTTTCACCCAAAGAAAGACGGCGTATTTGGGTATTTAAAAGCTTGGTCACATCAAGAGTATTACTTAGTAAATCTAATCTTTTTTTGTAATCTTCATTTGAAATTTGATAAATAGATTTGATTAAATCAAAAGCATCTATCGCAGGTAAATCCCACCAAAGTTGCGCTTTTTGACCCATTACGAGTGCAATGCTTCTTTTAAAATCATTCGGACGTGTAAATGGATCAACCCCTAAAACCGTTGCAGAACCAGTTGTAGGCGGAATTAAGCCAGAAAGAATTTTTAAAAGTGTAGTCTTTCCTGCACCATTTGCTCCGATTAATCCGACAAAAGAGCCTGAATCTATTGTAAAACTCACGTTCTTTAATGCTTCATGTGTCGAATATTCTGGTTTGGTAAGCAGTTGAAATGACCCTTTCAGTCCTTCTGCTTTTTTCACAGACTTAAATGTTCTACCGATTTGATTTACTTGTATGATGGCGCTCATTATTTTTTAATTTCTAAAGATTCAAATATTCCCAAAGACATCCATTGAGCAAACCAATCATACAAATGTACCATATCACTCTTTGGACAGGCGTTCGCAATCTGTTTAAATGACTTATTGTTTTCAATTAATTTTAATATTTTATATTGATTTTGAGAAAACGATATAACACAAGGTATAAATTCATTTCGATAAATCATTAAATATGAATTGGTTTTCTCAGGTTTCAGTTTTGAATTTTTATACTTTATTATGTCATATTTAAATTCACATAAAACAACTGACTTATTTAATTTTAAAACAGCTCTTTCTACATTATTTTGATCTTGATTCGAAATTGTTTGAAACGAAATTTTTTCACTAGAGTTCGAAGAATAAAAACATTCAACAACTAACATTTCATACATTAGCAATTCTTTTGCAAATTGAATTTTATATATTGGAAGTTTTTGTACGCAGTATTTAGGAAATTCTAATGAATACGAATTAATATTATATGTTTTTGAAGGGGAATTAAGAGCGTATAATTTTACTATGGCATTGAATAGTTTTTCGCCTAAGTATTTTTTGGTTAACGGGTAATCTTCTGATACCACATCTAGTAATCTTGCCCAATATGCATATTGATAGGCACCAATTCGAATGTTTGCATCTGATACTTTTTGTGCCGATATTTTTCGGTTTAAATATTTTGAATCTTGTTTCAGTAAACTATTTTTAAATGCTAACTGAATTGATGTTAATCTTTTGAGTTGTGATTTCATATGGATATTTTCTAATTTCTTGTTTTGTTAATGATGAAGCTATATTGCGAGCTTTATCTAATTCATTTTCTAATTCTAATAAATCTGGAATATTTGCATCTCGTTCAATCATCGTATTTTTCAAGCCATGAAATTGTATAGTTTTATTATACAATTTCCATACATCTTCGCACACTGGTTCGTCGTGAGTGTCAATTAAAAGATTTTTCCCTTTAGAATGTCCTGCCAAGTGAATTTGTCCAATTGCTTCTGTAGGTATTGCTTTTATAAAGGTTTCAGCATTAAAACTATGATTTTTAGAACTTACATAAACATTATTCACATCTAATAAAATTTTACAGTTTGTTTTTTTGATTATTTGATTAATAAATTCCCACTCACTCATTTCGGAAGATTGATATTCTAAATAACTCGACACATTTTCAATCATTAGATTTCGTTTTAAATAATCTTGTACTTTTAAAATTTTTCGTGAAATGTGATTTACTGATTCTTGCGTGTAAGGAACGGGTAATAAATCGTGTAATTCAACTCCATGAACTGATGAAAAACAAATGTGATCTGAAACCCACAATGGTTCAATTCGATCGACTAATTTTTTTAAATTTTTTAAATAGTGTAAATTCAATTCATCTACTGATGCAATTGACATGGATACACCATGAAGTGCTACAGGATATATACATCTGATTTTTTCTAAATTATGAATTGGTAGTCCACCATTCTGAATTTTATTTAATTCAAAATAATTTTCAGAGATAGCTTCAAACCAATCAATTTTAGTCTCGCGAGAAAGTATTGCGGGAATGTGTTTTGGTCTTAATCCTAATCCAAATCCAATGAATTCAAAGTTGTCTTTACTTGTTTTGGCCATTTCAATATTTATAAACAAAAAAGCCTGCTTTCACAATGAATGAATGCAGGCTTTTCATTTTTATTTTTCAATAAAAATTAGAGTCTAGTGCGAACCACCTTCAGCTGGAGCTGCGCCCTCAGCTGGTGCTGCACCTTCTGCTGGAGCTGGTGCATCCGCTTTTTTATCTTTCTTAGCTTTTTTCTTATCGCCTTTTTTCTTGCCTTTGCAACTTCCAGCACCTTTACATGCTGCTTTTCCTTCATGAGTAGCTTCTTCATTTGCACTTACAGATTTAGAAGTAGTTGCAAGACCACCCACTAGACCTGCGACAATCGCTCCAATTAGAATATGCTTTTTCATCTATTCTTCCTTTATTGTTAAAGTTAATATATTTTAAAATTATCAGTTCAATTTAAGGTAAACACAATATGAGCAAATCCGCACTAGCAACTTTTTACAATTTAACGCCCGATATAATTTTAAATCATGTAGAAAAATACGTGGGTATTCAAACGACGGGTCGCACCTTTAGCTTAAATAGTTATGAAAACAGAGTAATCGATATCGATTTAGAAGAAGAACTAAAACTGGATCTACCTAACCTTGCGTATCATCCCAAAAAAGTAGTTGCTAAATTTTACAGGCCACATCGTTGGAACGAGCAACAAATATTAGAAGAACATCAATTCATTCAAGATTTATGTGACAATGATTTACCAATTGTTCCAGCATTAAAATTTAACTCAGATACTACACTTCATAAAATTCATGAATCAGATATTTATTTTTGTATTTATCCTAAAATTTTAGGACGAAACGAACCAGAAGTGAATTTAGAGTCTTTGAAAGTTTTATTTCGTATGATTGCGAGAATTCATCAAGTGGGAGAAAGAAGAAAATTCCAAACTAGACACAATTTAGATTCTAAAACTGGTTTTGAAAATTTAAAAATAATTTTAAATTCAAATTTTATTCCACTAGAATTAATTAAATCATACGAAGTGTATGCAACTCAAATCTTAAATAGTTTACAAAATAAACTAACAGATTATAAATCATTTAGAATTCACGGAGATTGTCATTTAGGAAATGTACTTTGGAATAAAGAAAAACCAATTATTTATGATTTTGATGATGCAAAAACAGGACCTGCCATTCAAGATATTTGGGTGATTCAATCAAATCTTACAAAACAAGATGCTCATGAATGTTTAGAAAATTATATCAAAATTCGAAATTTTGACTTAAATGAAATGAAAATTGCAGAGCTTCTACGTGGTTACCGAATTATTTCTTTTTCTGCTTGGATTGCAAAACGTTGGGATGATCCTATTTTTCAAAGAACTTTTTCTTATTTTAATACTTCTGAGTATTGGCAAAAAGAATTGAATTTTTTAAGAGAAATTATTAGCTAATTATCGTGTCGTCGGAAGAATAAAACGAACATCTACTTTAACCCCTGATGCAGTTAACGATTTAACAGCAAATTCAAAATTAGGAAGCGTCTTTAAAAATTGAAAATAACTCACATTAATTCCCCAACCACCGCTATCGTTATCACCAGACAATTTATCGAATCCCATTCCTATAACGTATCCATATTTTAATGCTGTTTGATTTTTTGAAACTGTTGATGCCGGTGAGCTCAATACAACTGCAAACATTCCAATCGTAGGTGACGCTTCAAAATAGGGAACCATTCCCTCTTTTGCAAAATTAATTCTAGGTCCTAGTGTATAGGTACCATTCAAACCATAGTACGAACCTTGATTTGCAAAATCTTCACCTGTAAAAATTGTAAAATCAAAACGATTTACTAAATAAAATACATTAGAAAGTTTTTTATTTGCGTTATACGACAATTGAAACGCATAGGTTGGTGTAAATGCTCCTGTCGTTGGACCCGAAAAAAAGACTGGACCTAAACCAAATGCAGTTTGAGTTCGTGCTGCCCAAATATTTTGGGAAGTTAAAAAGATAATTAAAACAGCTAAATCACGCCACTTTCTTTTCATCACGCATAATTCCAAACCATTTTTTAGCTGTTCTATATCCGTAATTTTCAGTAAGAGTTCTAAACATTGCTGGACCACAAGAAATTTCAATGTCATCCATTGTAAACTGCGCTGGATGTTCATAACCGCATGCATTTGTAACAGCTAAAATTTCATTTCTCAATGACTGACAAAATCTTGCATAACGTTGACTATGAATTTCAGGATCTAAACCGTGTTGTAAAAGTTTTTTCTGAGTAGCAATTCCTGAAGGGCAATTATCTGTATGACATTTTTGAGCTTGAATGCAACCAATAGCAAGCATCGCTTCGCGTGCAATATTGATCATGTCTGCACCCATACTCATTGCAACGATAGTTCGATCCGGAAAACCTAATTTACCTGATCCAATCCAAACCACACCTTCAGCCATTCGTTCCGCTAAAAATGTTTTATAAACACGAGTAAATCCAACTTTATATGGAAGTGATACGTGATCAGAAAAAGTTAAAGGTGCGGCTCCCGTTCCGCCTTCACCACCATCGATTGTAAGCCAATCTGGACCTTTACCACTTTCACGCATTTCAATTGCAAGATCTTTCCAAAAATTTAAATGACCAATGGCAGATTTAACTCCCACTGGTAACCCTGTTGCTTGTGATATTTCTTCAATGAATTTTACTAATGATCTAACATCGTTAAATTGTGAATGCGAGTTGGGAGAAATACAGTCTTCATATGGACGAACACCGCGAATTTTTGCAATTTCTTCAGTAACCTTTCGCGCAGGAAGTACTCCACCTTTACCAGGCTTTGCACCTTGCGAAAGCTTAACTTCAATTCCACGAACATTCGAGTAACTTGAAACTGTTTCAACTAATTTATCCATTGAAAACTTACCATTCATATCTCTACAACCGAAATATCCAGTTCCAATTTGATAAATTACGTCGGCACCTTGTTTGTGATAAGGAGACAATCCCCCTTCACCCGTATTGTGATAACAGCCAGCTTGCATTGCTCCTTTATTCAAAGCTTCTACAGCTACAGAAGAAAGTGAACCAAAGCTCATTGCTGAAATATTAACAATCGAATTTGGGCGCCAAGATTTTTTACGATTATGATATTCACCTAAAATTTTTGCACATGGAATGGATACGTTTTTATCTTTTGATGAACCTGCATAACTAATATCACCATATGGAAACATTGAATGTTTAATGATGGGATATCCTACGTGATATATTTGATCGTCTGTTCCAAATCCAAAATAATTGTTCTCACCTTTGGCAGAGTGATAAATCCAATTTCGTTCTTCACGGTTAAAAGGAGCTTCTTCTCTGTTGTTTGCAACAATGTATTGACGAAGCTCAGGTCCAATTTCGATTAATAAATACCGTAAGTGTCCTACAATTGGAAAGTTTCGAATGATACTGTCTTTCGAAATAAAGCGATCATATATAAATTGAATTACAAGATAAACACCAGTTGTAATCCAAAATCCGCCCCAAAAAGTAATACCTGAAATCCAATGTGTAATCGTATCCATGCATTACTTTATCGTCTATTTACTAGACGAACTAAAATGCATTGGGCAAATACTTTTATCCGCTAAAGTGATTGAATAAGATTTTTAGGCAAAAAATACCTAAAATCAGTGTAATTCTTCTATTAATAAGCCATCCGTCCTTTGTAATCGTTGTTTAGATATTGCCAATGCTGACCCACCATATACTCCGTCCACTTGTTTACTGAACTCGTAAACCACCCCATGGCGCTCAATATGTTTTTCTAAAATCGTACCCGGAAATAGTTCTGATATTGCCGGCACTACAAACAACAATCCTACAAAAAGTAAGGATAGTCCGCGTAGCGGTGATGCTTGCCTTATCATGTAAAGCCGTCCTCCTTGAGTTAACCCTCTCTGATTATCTCATGCGGCCCAATTTGAAAAAATTTCTAATTCATGCAGCTTTTTTATTCTTCTTTTCATCATGACGTGAAATATCAGGAGCGGCTACTGGAATAGCTCCTTTATCTTTTTGAATTGAATCTACTGCTTCGTTAATTAATGGTGGTAAATCCCTGAAAAAGTCGCCTTTTCTGAAGAAAACAGAAGGCACAGGTCTTTGTCCCAAAATTATATTTTTAAAATAGCTATGCAATCTTACAATTGGTCCAGCTAGTTTATTTGATAGTATAATTGTAAATATTCCGAATAGAACGATGTTAATTCCCATCGCTAATCCTAAATATTTAAAAATGATTTTCCATTGATAATCTAAAAATTGAAAGTACGCATGATCAGTTGGTAGATTGTTATCAATACCTTCCATACGCAAATCTTTATATGATTGATTAACAAATAAATAGAAAACAAGATTGGTCATTACAATCGAAACGACATTCAACGCCAACATTGTTAATTGAAACTTTGGATAAATGAGAAATTTCTTACGAAATGTTTTATTTTTATTTTCGGTCGGACTCATTTTACGAAACCCCTTTTGCCAATACCCCACCGACCAATTATTACACCTTCAAATATTATTGACTAAATTAGTCAGATTTGCAAGTTAATTAATTACTCTTATAAATCATTGTTATTATTACTATATTTTTCTTGGACAACTTATCGAAACTATGTGATAAGAATTAACTCTATTATAGAGCTTTCAATTAGCTCCATTTTATAGGTTCTTTGTCGGGCTGTAGCGCAGTTGGTAGCGCATCTGCTTTGGGAGCAGAGGGTCGCTGGTTCAAGTCCAGTCAGCCCGACCATCTAAACTAAATCGATATTTTAAATTAAGTAAACAATATCAATAACTTATTCAAACTAAAGTACTTGAGTATTCTTGTCGATTATAATACTATATAATATATAGATATGGGATTTAGCTACTCCCATTAGGTGGAACGTTTGTGATTGTTTTTTTTAGGCAAATTAGAATCAATGCGTTTTTGAAATTACTTTTTGTAATTTTAATTCTTCCCTATTTATTTGCATGCACTTCAAAATTCAAATCTTCAGGTTCAGGAAGTGGTGGAGGTTCGAGCGGCAGCACAACCACTAATTCTACTCCAGGTACAATCAATGTGGCGATTACTTCACCTACTACGAATTCATATATTAACTCATCCACTGATTCTGCTACATTTTCAATTTCTGGAACTTGCGACACAAATGCCGCTACAATTGTTATCAAAGTAGATGGATCATCTGTTACAACTACAAATGGAACCTGTAATGGAACCACATTTTCAGCAACCATTGATTCAACTGCGATTACAGAAGCAACACACTCTGTTACAGCATATATTTCGAATGCATCATCGAATGCAACTTCAACTGCTATTTCAGTCACTCGAGATATAACAACACCCCAAATCGCATCCGCAACAGTTCTCAACTTATCTCCCACACAATCACGTGGATATTTTTTAAGTTATGGTTCTCAAACAAACGGAACTTATTCTCACTACTGTATTTTAGAAAACAGCACGACAGTAGCTAGTTGTTCTTGGACAGCAGGAACACTTCCTTCAGAATATACAATTCCTGCAACAGATGCCGCATATGTTTTAAGTTTTTGGATAAAAGACGCAGCAGGAAACGTAAGTGCAAGAGTCGACACAAATTCAGTTACATTTGACAGAAGAAATATTTCAGGCGGTGCATTTCATTATTGTTGGTTAAACTCTTCTGGCACTGTAAAATGTTGGGGTTCAGATGATTCAGGTCAACTCGGTGATTACGGCGTAGGATACGCAAGTACTGTACCTTACTTTGTTCGGAATTCATCAAATAATGGAAATCTTACTAACGCAACTGCAATTACTACAGGTTATAAACATACATGTGCAATTTTAACCGATAAAACAGTACAATGTTGGGGTGAAAATACATTTGGAGAACTTGGGGACGGAAATGTATTATCATCATCTAATTTACCTGTTTCAATTTCAGGAATCAGTAGCGCTGTTTCAATTGCCTCTTCAGTTTTTACAACTTGTGTTCTACTTGAAAATCAAACAGTAAAATGTTGGGGTAAAAATCAATTAGGAACGATAGGAGACAATACTACAACAACCGCTTACAGTCCAACTACGGTAAAAGACTCTACTGGTACTGGCACACTCTCGAATGTGATAGAACTTACAGGTTCAGACGAAAGTATTTGTGCACTACTTACTGATCGTACAGTACAATGCTGGGGTTCAGATCTATACGGACAAACTGCACAAAACACATCGGGTAGTTTTTATAAATTACCTAAAACAGTTAAAGATGCTGCGGGCTCTGGAACACTTTCAAATGTAATTCAAATTACTGGGTTAAATGGAGCATTCTGTGCATTAATTAGTGGTGGATCGGTTTATTGTTGGGGATATAACATTGTTGGACAATTAGGAATCAATAATCAAACTGAAAAACATTTACCCAATCAAGTTAAAAATTCAACAAATACAGGTTTTTTATCAAATGTAACAAAATTAATGGCATCAAGTACGGGATATAATATTTGTGCACTATTCGCTGATACAACCGCACAATGTTGGGGTAAAAATGATTATGGCACAATACCCGATGGAGTAAATTCATCTGCAGTAACTTTGCCATCTAATTTAAAATCAAATCATAACATCAATTCAAATAGTTTATCTAATATCTTAATCATTACTTTTGATTATTATACTGGTTGTACAGCTCTTACAACAGATACAATTTCGTGTTGGGGTACAAGCTACTTAGGTGAAACTGGGACAAATACATACAATACAACATATGACTACGTAATTCCAACAGTCACGAATATTTCTACTCCTACAATTTCATCAGCAAGTATATTATCTAATAATAATGATCAATATACAGATACAACAAACGTTACAATCAATTTAAATGTTTATGAAGGCACTAATTATACTTATTACTGTGTCTTAGAAAATGACACCGATGTTAATCATTGTACGTGGGTTCACAGTGCACCTTCAAGTTACACAATAACCAGTTCAGTCAATTCAACAATTCAATTTTATGTTTGGACTAAAAATATACAGGGCAATGTCAGTGCAAGATACGATGTCTCTGAACTAATGCATTATGATAATTTAGTGATTCGAAATAAATATTCAGGATCAACTAATTATTTTTTACAATACGTAAAATCTTCTGACACAACAACACTTTGCGGTGATGATTACGGAACCATTTCAACAAACTTAACAACTGGGCTTTCTGACTGTATTCACTCTGGAGAAGCCAAGAAAGTGACAGTAAACACCAATTATACAACTACTTGCACTGGCTGGACAATGACTGATAATCTATCTGTATTTGATTGGACTTGCTCAGACAATGGAGGCATTGCCGTATTTTCAAGTAAATTAAAATCAACCTCAAAACTAAGTGATTTAATAGATTTTTCAAATGCACAATATAAAAATATATCGGTAACACTCACAAATGGCATTACAAATTATACTAGTACACAACGTGTACTATGGAATGATAATTTTGAATATTTGCATTCCAGTCTTAACAATACAGGTTATGGTTCTATTACAAACAATAGCACAATCTACATTGAAGATGACAATCTTCAAATTGCTGGTGCAGATGTTTTTTGTTCGAATTGTGCAATTGTTATTAAACCGACTAAGACCATCTACCCAGATAAAAATAATTTACCTACACTTTGTAATGCAAATATGATTAAATGCATTTTCAATTTTAAAGAAAATACTGCAAATTTTTGGATCGAAGGTTCTTTTGATGGATTTGACACAAATCAAAATGTAGTGAATAGTATCTTTTATTTTCCTGAGCATATATCTCTTGTTAGACTTGATAATGTTTATCTATATCATGCAACCGATTTCGCGATTTTAACCTATAGACCATTTGGACATTACTATAACAAAGTGAATATTTCTGGTGGCATTACTAAAGGTGGTATTTATATAAATGAAGGACTTTTTGTTACTATTGCAAATTCAATGATTACTAATAATTACGATGGTATTGATATATTGAAAAGTAATAATATTTCGATTGTAAAGTCAGTAGTGTCGGGAAGCGCTAACACAAATTTAAGTATTACTGATTCAAATAAAATAAATATAGTCGCATCAACTATTTCAAGTGGAAAATTTGGAATTGAAATATTTGGCGGCTCAAGCGAATCGAATTATGTATTTCATAATTTATTAACTGCAAATGTAGATAACGGTTTGACTGACTATTCTCAAGTATCGCAGGCATTTTTATCACAAAGTATTACAGAAGATAATATAAGTTATGACATCTCTTTGGGTGCCAACTTCACTAAAGACTATAATAATGCTTATACCAATGTCGATCCAGGTGGTACCGCTGGTTCAAATACTGCGAATGCAAATAATATCACAGCATATGGCTCTACTAATGCAGAACTAGTTTTTGCAGCTTCGTCTGATTCAACAAATCCAGTTGGATCGATCTCAAAAGCTTTCGACAGTTTAGGCAATTACGGATATTTTTCTCAATGGTTTACTTTTGACAATGACATGCGAACTTGGTTCAAAGAAAATTCAAATAATCCTTCCATGTCCGATGCAATGTGTGCACATGATTGGGGAGTGAACACACTTTGCCAAATATGGGATTTTTCTGTTAAATCCAGTTCAACAAAAAATAAAAACAAATCTGGTAATTTATCAACTTCAAATGATGCGTATGTAGCTAATGCTAGCTGCCCAAGTCAATCAAGCAGTCTATATCAAACCAATACCGGATATACTTCAAGTAATTCTGATTACTATTTAAAAAATGCAATCGAAATTATCGGTTACGGAAATGGCAATTTTGATGGACTTTGCCAACCGGGTGAAACTTGTTTATATACTCCTAATATAGGTGCATACCAAGGCCATGGAAATCTTTCACACTGCACTTTCGATGATTCAAATGCACCTTTTACAAATACTGGAATGACTTACTTATATGGATATGATTCAAACGGTCGTTAAAAAATTTACTATATAAATTTTAAATCAATGTCTACTTTGATTTTGTCCATGTTCTTTTTGTTGATTACTAAAACGAGAATTGCGACGAGGTCCTCTTCGATCAAAACGTTTCTTAGAAAACTCTCCACGATTTGGTCTTGGATTAAATCTACGCTTACTGTGAGAATCTTGTTTTTCACCTGATGAATGTTCTTTAGACATTTCTGTATTAGAATTGATCGATCCTGCCGTTGACATAATCGGTGCGGTTGGATCCATTTTTGGTAATTCAGAACCTGTTCGCTTTAAATGAAAAGAAATCTCTCTCCACATTCCACGATCTTCTGGAGTTAAAATAGATAACGCCTGTCCAGTTGCCCCTGCTCTACCTGTTCTACCAATTCGATGAACATAATCTTCAGCTACTTGTGGAAGATCATAGTTGATCACGTGAGAAATATTTTTAACGTCAATTCCACGTGATGCTACATCGGTTGCAACCATCACACGTGTGCGACCTGATTTAAATAAATCTAAAGCAGTATTTCTTTGTTTTTGAGTACGATCGCCGTGAATTTTGGCAACATTTAATCCGTATGAATCTAAAAACTTTGCAACACGGTCCGTTCTGATTTTTGTACGAGCAAAAATCAAAATTGAACCTTGGCGTGCATTGATTTCGTCTAATAAAGTATCGTTTTTCTTTTGAGCTGTAGTTTGAACAATTTTTTGCTCGATTGTATCAGCTGCGCGAGAAGTTACTCCCACTGCAATTCGTTCAGGATTTTTCAAAAACTTTTTAGATAATTGATTTAATTTTTCATCCCAAGTCGCAGAAAACATAAATGTTTGACGCTGATTTGGTAAAAATTTAAGAACCTCATTTAATTGAGGTGCAAATCCCATATCAAGCATACGATCCGCTTCGTCTAAGACTAATGTTTCAACAAAGTTTAGTTTTAACGTTTTTTGTCTGATGTGATCTACTAATCTACCAGGAGTTGCGATGATGAATCTTGGTTTTTTAGCTAATGCACGAAATTGTGGACCATATGAAGTTCCACCAATTAAACATGCAAAACGCATTTCAGGATTAAATTTAGTTAATTGCTTCCAGAAAGTTTCAATTTGAATCGCTAGTTCGCGAGTAGGAACTAAAACCAACGCATTGGAGTTTGGTTTCTTAAGCAAATTCATTAAAGTTGGAATTGAAAAAGCAGCTGTTTTGCCAGTACCTGTTTGTGCTGTGGCAATCAAATCTTTAGCTGCAATCGCCAAGGGAATGGCTTGTGTTTGAATTGGAGTTGGGGTTGTGAAATTCAGACCCTCCAGAGCCTTAATTATAGACTCTGGAAGATTGAATTGAGAAAATTGATTCATTAGAATCTACGGCCTCTACCGCCGCCGAATCCACCACGGTTTCCACCGCCGCCGCCGAATCCACGTCCGCCGCCGCCACCAAATCCACCACGATTTTCTCTAGGTGCCATTGGTTTAGCTTCGTTCACAGTCATTGCACGGCCTTCCATATCTGAACCGTGAAATTTGTTGATAGCAGCTTGAGCTTCGTCATCTGTAGACATTTCTACGAATCCGAAACCTTTGCTTCTGCCTGAATCGCGATCTGTAATGATTTTTGCTGATTCAACATTTCCACAAGATTCAAATGTAGCTTGTAATGTTTCGTCTGTTACTGAAAATGGCAAATTGCCAACGTATAGTTTCTTACCCATAAATACCTCCTTAAGGCCTGTAGGCGCCTGCTTAAGAGGATATGGGCCCTATGCCCCTAGACTCTAAAACCGACAAAAAAACTTGAACGCATTATTAACACGATTTGCCATAAAGTAATAGCTTTATTTCAAATATATTTAGCGATCATCGTCGTCATCGTCTTTTTCATTAGACTCAGATTTTTCACCTTTAGTATCAGCATTTTGAAGATTAGAATTTGTTTCACTGCGAATCTCTGAGTGCCTAATCTGGCCCCCTAAATATGCCGTCCTAGCCATAGTTGTAGATGTAAATATAGACAAAACTAGTAAAGCCGTTTGAGCAGGCTTTACGGCCTTTGGCTTAAATCGAGTAGACGCAGCAAGCAAAAGCGCAGTACCCGCTGTAATTAACGCAAATGCATAAGCATAATCAGCTGCCTTTTCATGTTCGTGCATAATTGATTCACTAACTCCGGGTAAGTGTTCTACTTTTTCTTCTGAATGTTCACCTGTTTCAAAAGTAATTACTGCAAATACGCCTGCGACTAAAAACAATGCAATTGCAGCCCAGCGCATTTCGCTACTCTTTCTGATAATTGCCCAAATGAGCGCAAATACTCCAAATATTATTCCTAAAACGGGTATATGGTTTACCATTAAATGTAGATGAGGTTGATTCATAAATTGTTCTCCTTTTACATTCTAATATGAGGCATTTTTCTAAAATCTCTATTGTTCAAATGACATAAATTAGTGATGAAAGCATAGGTCATTTGACATATATATGTAATCAAAATGAATAAATACATTAAAAATCTTGAATCAATGGCGTTACGTGTGACAAATGATACTGTTTTTGCCCTTGATCAAACAAAATTGCCCCATTCCGAAGAATGGGTTGAAGTTAAAAATCCTGATCAAATGGTAGATCTGGTTAAAACACTTGCAGTAAGAGGAGCCCCTTTAATTGGAGTAGCTGCTGCAATCAGCTTAGCTCATTTTGCGGTTTTTGGAAAAAATGGCAACGCAAGTTTAGAAGATATTTTAAATGCTGCATATAAATTGCGTGAAGCCAGACCTACTGCTGTAAATTTAGCTGCTTGCATTGATCGAATCATTCATAACGAAAAAATAAAAACAAAAGATTTTCGTGAGTTTATTAAAAACGAAGCAGTTGAAATTTTCGAAGAAGACGCAAGACTTTGTGAAGAGATGTCGACACGAGCATCTGAATTTATAAAGGATGGCGATCAAATTTTAACTCATTGTAATGCAGGAGCACTGGTCGCAACTGGAATCGGAACTGCAATTGGCGCAATAGTAAAAGCACATTCTCAAGGCAAAAAGATTCATGTGTATGTTGATGAAACGAGACCCTTGTTACAAGGAGCACGTCTTACAGCATGGGAATTAAATAAAAGAGGAATTCCACATACATTAATTTGTGACAACATGAGTGGACTTTTAATGTCGCAAGGTAAAGTCGATAAAATATTTGTAGGTGCTGATCGAATAGCTCGCAATGGTGATTTTGCAAATAAAATTGGAACACACACGTTAGCTGTTTTATCTACACATTACAAAATTCCAATGTATGTAGTTGCTCCCTACACTACTTTAGATATGAATTGTGCAACAGGTGCAGATATTCCCATTGAAGAGCGAAATCCAAACGAAGTTAGAGCTGGTAAAAGTTATGATAACTGTCCTGCTTTTAATCCCGCCTTTGATGTAACCAAACGAGAACTCATTACTTCAATAATTTTAAATGATCGGATCATGTAAGGAAACATATGAAAAATCTATGGAACCAAGATGAATATAAAAAATACGAAAATGACGTTCTATCGCAAAGAGTTTATAGTTCACGTTTGCTTGGTGCCAATTCAAGCTTAGTTTTACACGGTGGAGGCAACACTTCAGCAAAAGCAAAAGTAAAAAATATATTCGGTGAAACTGAAAATATTTTGTACATAAAAGGTAGCGGATGGGATTTAGCCACAATTGAAGCAAAAGGCTTTGCGGCAGTCAAAATGGAAGTTTTGCTTAAAATGGCAAAATTGAGATCACTTTCAGACTCTGATATGGTTCGAATGCAAAGAGCTGCGATGCTTGAACCAGATTCTCCAAATCCTTCGGTTGAGACGATATTACACGCATTGATTCCGTTTACTTTTGTAGATCACACCCATGCCGATGCGGTAGTGGCGATTACGAATTCTCCCGATGGTGAAAATAGAATCCGTTCCATTTATGGAAACAAAGTTTTATATATTCCGTATGTAATGCCAGGATTTATTTTAGCACAAAAAATATACGAAATGACTAAAGATGTAGATTGGTCAAAATTAGAAGGTTTGGTTTTATTAAATCATGGAATTTTTAGTTTTGGTGATAGTGCTAAGCAAAGTTATGATCGCATGATTTCGTTAGTTGATTTAGCAGAATCATATTTAAAAAATCAAAAAGCATTTTCGGTAAATCGTGTAAATCAACTAGAAAAAAAACCAGACGCAATCAAACTTGCGCAAATTCGAAATGTAGTTTCAAAAAAACTAAACTCAGCTGCTATTTTAACATGGGATCACTCAAGTGAAAGTGTGAGTTTTTCAAAACTAGAAAATGTGAAACAAATTGCTTTTAATGGGCCACTTACTCCAGATCATGTAATCCAAACAAAACGAATTCCTATGTATTTAGAAAATGAATTTTCAGATCTTCATTTACAACGCGCTATCGATTTATATGAGAAAGATTATGTAAACTATTTTGAACAAAACAAAACTCATGGATTAAAAATATTAGACTCTGCCCCCCGATGGATTATTTGGAATGGTTTTGGAAAAATTTCTGTTGGAAAAAATAAAACGCAAGCCAACATTATTTCTGACATCACTGATCATTCAATTCAAGCGTTTCAATGGGCATCTAATTTAGGCGGATATCAAGCATTGTCTGCAAAAGATATTTTTGATGTCGAATATTGGGAACTTGAACAAGCAAAACTTTCAAAATCCAAATCGTCTGGTACACTCTCTGGAAAAATCGCTTTTGTCACCGGTGCTGCGAGTGGGATCGGTAAAGCATGTGTTGATTCATTACTGCAAGAAGGTGCCTGTGTTTGTGCGATCGATATTTCAGAAAGCATTTTAGAAACATTTAAAAATAAGTCCACTGTATTACCCATTGTTTGTGACATCACAGAATCTGTTTTATTAAAATCAGCTGTTGACCAATGTGTTTATCATTTTGGTGGATTAGATATCGTTGTTGCGAATGCTGGAATTTTTCCGAAATCTTCAAAGATTTCAGAAATGAATGAGGAGTTATTTAAAAAAGTAATTGATGTGAACCTAACTTCTCAAATGAATTTATTTAGATTTACATCTCCCTATTTGGCACTTGGATTTGACCCTACCATTATTGTAGTTGCATCAAAAAATGTATTGGCGCCAGGACCAGGGGCTGCGGCCTACTCTTCATCGAAAGCAGCGCTCACTCAATTAGCAAGAGTTGCAGCTCTAGAGTTTGCGCCTTTTGGAATTCGAGTAAACATGCTTCATCCACATGCCGTGATGGATACAGGAATTTGGTCAAAAGATGTGCTTGAATCAAGAGCTAAGGCATACAATCAAACGGTTGAAGAATACAAAAAATCAAATTTGTTAAAAGTTGAAATTAGCTCTCGAGATGTTGCAAACTTAGTTGCTTCTATGGCTAGCCAAATGTATTCGAAAATTACAGGGGCTCAACTTACCATTGATGGTGGCAGTGACCGTACCATTTAATAAAAGAAACTAATACCCAATTGAGCTTCTAGTTTGCGTTCATTTGAGTTTTGCGTAGATTTTGTGAATTCAAAAGTATTTCGAATCGAAACATTTTTAGATAAAGAAAAACTGTGTCCGATATCAAAGACCTGATATTCATGTAACACTTGATGAATCGCATACATCTCTCTGAAATTAGTAAGAATTTTATACTTTCCAAATCGAGCAATGATACCTGCTCTGCCACCCATTAATAGTCTCGTTTTATTTTCTAAACCGGAACCTGCTTGTGCAATGATTGCTGGCATCACAAAAGGAACGAACGTTTCTTCTCTTAACATTTTACTAAATTTGGGAGCCACACCGGCGTTGATTTCGACATTTGAAACAACACAGCCATAACAGCTTCTGTCTTTAGGATTCTTAAGAGAAAAATCTACAAAATAAGAAAGTTTAGTTCCAAACCGCTGGTACGGATTAATTGAATGTGTAGATAAAATATTAAGCTCAGATAATGTAAGTGATTTTTGGTAGGTATACCGTAATTTTAAATTTCCGAACTCAATACTTGAATACGGAACATATCCGAAGTCATTATCTAACAAATCATACAATGCTGGTCTAATTCCTATTTCATTAAAATATCCAAATACATTTTTGCCTTGAGAAAACCATATACGAGAAGAAAGTGATGCAAGGTCTGGTCGTTTAAAAATAATTGGCTCTAATTTATTTTCATCATACCCCTCTAATTCACTTCTTCTTTGTAATGTTTTAAATTGAATTTGATTGTCTAGATCGTCTAATTTGCCTGTTTGTGCAATTTGTTTCATCGTTAAAATATGGGTTACTGATTCTGCTACGATTGGGTTTGTAATCTGATTTGGATCTTTTTTAGACTGAATCACTTGAGATACTTCACTCTTTTCAACTGTAGAAAGAGCATCTAATCTTTGAAATAATTTTTTAGAAATCGATGGTCTAAACTTTACATCCTTGAGTGCATTTTCTTGTTCAATGACTGCCCGAACTGTATCGATTGGAATTACATGAAATGAAAAACGATCTGACAAGTTCCAATTCCATTTCACTGTTTCAATTAAAGTGAGAAGCTGGTACGAACAGTTTTCTGTAAAAAAAAAGTAATCAAAGTACGTACTGCCCAACTCCCATAAATGCGAAAGCAGCTGATCTACTTCTGCTTTGGTAAATTGCAATTCATATTCTACTAAATCTCTGTGTTCCGCATTATTATATTCCTTAATTTTAATATAATACGGCCAGAGTGAATAAAGCCCTTTATATAAACCGATCAGACCTGAAAACGATTGAAAAAAAACATTTTCATTTCCTGTGCGAGCTGAAAAATCTACTGCATAATCTAAGATTGCATTCCTTTTTGTAACCAATGATCGTTCTGAATCAATTCGTAAAAACGTATGTCCAAACATAGAAGCGGGAGCTCCCGCAAAGTAGCTACTAAAAATAAGAGTTACCGATTTACCATTAATTTTATTTTTCCACTCAATGAAATCAGTACAATTTTGATCTTTTGTATTTAGATTGAATTCTTTTTTTAATATCTGATAACGATATGGAAACAAACATTGAGCTGTTAATTTTAAATTCGGATGGCCACTCTCAAAGAGTGCATCTGTTTGAAAAGCAGCGAGGTTTGCTTCTAATTCAGAAAGGGGGTCTGTCTTTCCATTTTCAGACAGAAAAAATCCTGATCCATCTGCTTCAGATTTAAATCCTCCGAAAATTGTTTTTTTATAATGTAGCAAACGCAACCATTTTTCGGAAGTTGCAAAATTCTTTTTTTGAGATTGGAATGAATTTACTTCTTGAGAATTGGCGCTAACAGTAAAAAAAGTTAGCGCCAATAAATAGAAAGTTACTACCTTTAACCTAACCAGCAATTTGTTTTGAGAGTAGAATTCGTGCGAATTTTTTCACGAATTTTATTTACTAAATCGCTTGGGGTTGCGTTTGGTCCTGTTACGATTTCACCATACTGATCATGTGTCATTTTGATGAATTCGATATTTGACGCTTTTTCGCAACCAAATGAAGCGGCAAAACCAGTAAGTACTTCACCCTTACCCATTGCCATTTCCATTTTAAGTTCTTCAAAATTTACATCCGCATAAGCATTTTGTTCTTCAATGGCTTCTTTTTTAATATCCACTTTGCCAAGTGAGGGGGTAATTAAATTACCATTGTGCTTACATCCTGAAGTACCAGAAGTAATTGAGTTAGCTTCAGAAGAAGCAGCATTTGTAGTAATTTCTGACATTTGAGAAATGATTGCTTTGCTTTTTCCGAAAAACTTGCTTCCCAATCCACAACGTTTATTCGCAAATGCTGAAGTTGATACAACCCAAGATAGGATCATTAATAATAATAAATTTTTCATGGTTATTATCCTCTCATCGATCTGCAGTTTTTAGATAATGTATGATTCAATTTAGCTTGTTCTCTAAAATTAACCATAAACTCTAATGGAGTTGTGTTAGAAGAATTTTTAAATTTTGAAAAATTTGATTTCGAAAAATTTTGAAATTCTGCAGAACTAGATGTTTCACATCCCATGGTAGCAGCAAGACCATCTAAAACTTCGCCATGTCCTTGTGTCATTTCTAATTGTAACTCTTCATAATTTGCATTTGCATAGAACAATTCTTCTTGAGGTACTTGCGCAAAACCACTATTGCTACATCCTGAAGTTCCTGTTGTAACAGAAAAAGTTTCTCCCAAGCTAGCATTGGTCATATTTTCACTATACTGACTAGAAATAGACTGACCGTTTTTAAAAATCATACTTCCTATACCACATCTCTCATTTCCGGATTCTCCTAATAGAGCTGCAAATGAGCTTGTAGAAATTCCGAAAAGAGCGATTAAAATAATTTTTTTCATATATTTTTCCTCTCTTTAGAAAACGATTCTATTTTTGAATTTTTTCTTATGCAAATAGTAATTTTGAGTACTCGATATGAATATCCACTAGGCAAATATTGAATAAAATTGTTGTTATCTTATTTTTTTAACGCTACTCTTTTACTCAGAAATAAACATCGCAGTACTTACTAACTTGAAAGGAAATATTAATTATGAAAAAGCATTTAGCATTAGCCATGATTTTGTTACCTGTGCTTGCACAAGCAAATCATGACGTAACTAGCTTAAAATATTTTGGTCACGAAGGTGGAATGACATTCTCTCCAAGAATCAATTCTTCTTTAAGTCATAAACGCACAAACATTGAAGGATTCGGTAATACAAAAGTATCTGAAGATAAGTTCAAAGGCTATACTATGGATTTAGATTTAGATTACGGTATGAGTAGCACCATGAGTTTAGGAATCAGCACAAATTGGAATTTGAATTCTAGATTTGAAACCACTCCAGCTACAGGCGGTAATTTTTCAAGAACTCAAATTACACGTGGATTATCTGATCCAACTATTAAAGCAAAATATCGCTACATGGAAGGTAATTGGACAGCAGATGCATTCTTAAATTGGAATGTAAAACTTAAAAAAGAAACTGCTTCTACAGATACAAAAGCAGGAAATTTTTATGACCAAAAATATACTGGTCAGACATTTACATTAGGAACAGCAATGTATTCTGAGATGTTTGATGGTGAAGTTTCAGTTGCTCCACATATTACTTATGGAATGGGAGCTAATTGGTCTTCTAAATCAATGAATTTTAATACTGGAACAACAACTACTACAAACTACAAAGGTGATTCTGCATTTGGTTATGGCTTAGACTTAAACTATCGCAGACACTATAATAAAATGTTTGCAGATGTTGGTTTAAATGTTGTTGGTGGAGAAACATTCTCAAGCACAGTTAATTCAACAGAAGTAGAATCTAACGGATCTACAAACTCAACAACCCTTACAAACACATCATATGAAGCAAAATACCCATGGATTATATCTCCAAAAGTATTGATTGGATATGCTATGACTGAAACATCAACAATTGATGCAACAATCGCATATAGCAACTATATCTATGATACAAAAACTGTTAGCAATAACAATGCATCAGCTAAAAACAATACAACTGATAAGGACTGGGCTTTCACAATAGGCTACGTTCATCACATGTAATTTGTTAGTTTAAAATTGTTTATACAATTTAAAACGCCTTCTGTTTTGCAGAAGGCGTTTTTTTTTGCAAATATTTAACATTAATAATTTTGTATGATTGCAGGTTTCGTAGAATAAGAACCTTGCATATTTAATGCATCATAATGGTGAACAGCAATACCTGCTTTACGAGGTTGATCAGCGGGCGTTTTGTACGGAACACCAACTGCAGATGAGCCATTGATTAAATATCCAGCAAATCCAATAGAAGAATTAAAATAACTTTGAACAGCAAATAGCTCACCTTCTAAATATTTTGTGCCATTGATTCCATTATAAGTAGAAGTGCTACCGTTTTGTGCTAAACCACGCAACTCTTCATAAAAAGTGAGGACTTGATTTGAAGCAACTGTACCTAAATCTCCAGACTCAATGCCAACAATTATTTTTTTACCATTATTTAATCCAGTAACGTAAGAAACTTCAGTAGCAGCTCTGGCATTGATTTGGCTTGCTTGGTCTTGGTAATCCATCAAGGTAACTCGATCAACTTGATCAATAACACACTTATATGCAGGTTTTGTGACTCCATTGCAATTGACAGAAGCATAAGAAGTACTGTCTAACCAATTCGTTGTATCGAAATTTAAATACAAACCTGTATGCGTTGTGTTCATAAGGTTTTGAACTAAACTTGCAAACTTACTCAATGTTCCCAGTGGATCTGTTGACCAATTTGCAGACAAATGAGGTTCTACATCCCAATGTACTCCAACAGGCTTTTGCGAAGAAGTTACAGTTGAATCTGAAACAAAAGCATACATATCTTTAAGTAGATTGATTGGCGTAGTAAAGCCTGCCTGATCAATCCAAACTGGATCACCGAATAATATTTCTACATTCATACATTTAGACTTAGCAGTTGAAATAAAATTCTTATAATTTGTTAAGTTGCTTGAGCGAGTTCCCGACGCATATCCTTTGAAAGTATTATAACCTGCGACGTACACCGTAACTACATTATGAGCTTCAGCCCAAGATAAGAACGTATTTGTTTTTGATGAATTGGTTGCAACAGACTCATCCCAAACCCACACGTCACGAGGAACCCATTTTGTATCTAAATTTGCATTCGTGCAATAGGTTGGTGCTGGAGTAAGTGTTGTAGCATTTGCAGTCAAAGAATATGTGGAATTACCCGCGGAATTATAAGATTTAATTCGATAATAATATTTCGTAGACGCATTCAATCCAGTATTAGAATAACTCGTAACATTTGCACTTAAACTGATTATTTGTGAAAAGCTAACTCCGTCAGTAGATCTTTCAACTATAAATCCAGATTCATTGGTTGAACTATCCGTCCAAGACAAATTGATTTGAGAAGTAGATGTCGATATTGCCGCGAGATTGATAGGGGCATTTGGAACTGTAACAATTCCTGTTACCGAAACAGACAAAGTAGATGTAATACTTGGGCTTACATTATCATTTGTTACTCGCAAACTAATTGGGGTTGATTGTAAAGCAGTCGGTTTTAAATAAAAATATTTTCTAGTTTGATACGAATTCGGATAACCACCTGTTGTGCCGTATACAGTAACGCTTGAAATTGTATTAGTGCAAGCAGATGTTTGATAAATTAAATTTCCAGATGCTAATCCAGTAAATGAAATTACTTTATCAGTAGACGGATGTATTTCTGTCCCACTTGCATTAACGTAAACTGCTTCGTATTGCACGCATGTGTTTACTGTTTGAGTTGTACTTTGACTTGTGGTCAATGTAGTAGAATTAACTGCAAGCTTTACACCTGCAAAAGAGTTTATAGATACCAATAAAAACAAAATGATTTTTTTCATTCAACCCCCAAAGTACTTCTATTATAGATCGAATGAAAAAAATCTTTGTTATGTAAAATTAGCCGTTAGGAAAAAATTACTCTATTTGAATGGAGTTTTATTTTTTAACGATTTCTAATAATTCTACTTCAAATACCAGAGTAGAACCTGCGGGAATATTTGGCATTCCACGGTCTCCGTACCCTAAATCTGAAGGAATATACAATTTGTATTTGGAACCTACCGTCATTAGTTGTAAGCCTTCTGTCCACCCTTTGATTACTTGATTGAGAGGAAACTCAGCAGGTTGATTGCGTTTATAAGAACTGTCAAACTCAGTTCCGTTCGTTAAAGTTCCTTTATAGTGAACTTTTACTGTATCGGTTTCTTTAGGTTTTGCACCTTTTCCTTCTGAAATCACTTCATATTGTAACCCAGATGCAGTTGTTTTTACGTTAGGTTTTTTCTTATTATCGTCTAAAAACTTTTTACCTTTTTCTTTATTATCACCTGATTCTTTGGTCATTTTCTTTTGCATTTTTTCACGTAACCGACCGATTGCTTCTTGTGCTTTCTTTTGATCTACTTTGCTAGGATTACCAGCCAATACATCTTTGATCGACATTGTGAAAATATCTAGGTCGATATCAATGCCTTGTGATTTAATTTCATTTCCAATTTGTTGCCCCATAATGTAGCTACCGATTTGTTCATCGGTTTTGATTTCTTTAGAAAATGCAGATTGAGTTGTAAAAACGACTAACGATATTAGTAAATAATGTTTAAATGATTTCAAAGAAGTCTCCTGTTCTTAAATGTTTCAAATGATTTTATTTATACTTTTTAGAATTAGCAAAGCTAATTTATGCTGCTTTTTTAATTGTTCTAATAGATAGCGCTTGATCAATGACCGATCGAATTTCTTTTAAATTTCCTTGAAAATGCACAGCGCCAAGTGAAACGGCTTCTTTTGGCATTCCATATACGACCGAACTTTTTTCATCTTGCGCAAGATTGATAGAATTAGTGTTTTGATACAATTCGAGCATCCCCTTGGCACCATCTCTACCCATTCCAGTTAATAAAACATTTATTGCATGAACTTTTGTTGCTGCAGCTGAAGAAAATAGATAATCAACTGCTGGTCTATGCCCATGAAGCTTTTCTGATTCTGAAATCTGAACTGTATATCGATCTGAGTTTTTTTGAATACCCAAATGATAATTTCCATGCGCCATATAAAGCTTACCTGGCAATAGTGGGATTCCTTCTTTTGGCTCAACCAAGTCTAGGCTCGCAGCTGTTGCCAATCTTTGAGCAAGTGGTTTTGCAAAAGCTTCATTGATATGTTGAACAACGACTACAGGTGGACAGTTCTCTCTTGGTAACTTTTCTAAACATTCGGTGAGCGCTTGTGGGCCACCTGTGCTTGCTCCAACTAAAATAAGCTCAGGGTAATATAATTTTAAATCTACTTTATTTTTTAAATTTGAATTTAAATTAAGATCTATTGGATTTGATACTTTAATTAAACCTTTAATTTTTTCTACTAATTCAAGAGGATTTTTATTTAAAGTAGATTTAATTAAATAATCTTGAGCACCATCCGTTAATACATTCATTACTTCTTCAACTTCTGAAGCCGCCGCATCTGTGACAATAATCACTGGAGTCGTTAAACCTTCTTTTCTTACTCTTTGTAACCATTCTGGACCTGACTCGCCTGGCATGTGTAAATCTAAAGTAACTAAATCATATTTATTTTTACTAATTTTATCTGAAGCGATCGTTGCATTCGCTGCCTCATCGGTCAAAATATTGCTATTATTTAAAATTGTTTTCAAAACTTTACGTATTACTGCAGAGTCATCAACGATCAACACTTTTGGTTGAACTTGTTTAACTATTTGAATTTTTTCTTCATTATAAACACATTTTTGATATGCAGCAGTTGCAACAGATTTAAAATTAGATGGCACTTTTTCTTGGGTCTCACTGTGCCCTAAACAAAGAACCCCATTGGTATCCACTTTAGACATTAAACGATTTACAATCCCTTTCACATCCACAGGCTTGAAATATATCAATACATTTCTACACATTATAAAATCGTAACTTGCATGAGGAAGAACATAAGGATGCTTTGAAAGATCGACCTGAAAGAAACGAGCTCTTTTTCGAATGTCTTTGTTGATAGTAAGCAAACCTTTTGTTTTACCTGAACCAAGCAATACAAATTTTTGATATTTTTTAGGAATGGATTTTAAAACATTGTCCTCATAAATTGCTTTATATGCTTTTTGCAAACTTACTTTATCAATATCTGTACCGTGTAGTTCATATTCAAAACCGTTGTACAGTGATCTAACATATTCTAATACTAATCCAGCCGTATAAAGTTCTTCTCCTGTTGAATTGGCAGCTGTCCAAAATTTAAATACTTTTTTTGAGTTATGTTTTTGATAAAATTCAGTTGCGATTGATTCAAGTAAATCAAAATGCGGTTTTTCTCTAAACCAAGAAGTAGTGTGAATGGTTAAAGCACTTATTAGTAATTCTTTTTGCTTAGAATCTTGTAATGCAAAATCTAAATACTGAGCAATATTATGATAGCCTGCCTCACTCATAATTCGACAGACGTTATTAATGAGTATTTCTTTTTTAAAATTACCTTCTTGGCAACTGCCTGTAAGCTCTTGAGCTAAGTCAAACACTCGTTTTTTTTCTGAGTCGTTTAACTTATTCATTTGCACTCCTGTTTTTATTTAGGCAGCATTTTTAAAAGAGTCATCATCTGCTGTTATTTCATTAGATGACAGTGTTTTTTCAGTTATTTTAACTTCTTTTTTTTCTTCATTTTTATATTTAATTAAATCAATTACTTTTTTAGTTTTACTTTGAGGATGTTCTGTTACGCTACCATCGTCAATTTTGCCATTAACAAGTAATTGTAATTGATTCGAAGAACCAGACAAATCATTAGAAGCGTTTTTAAGATCTGTAGCTTGTGTTAATGCTTTTTGAGATGCCTCAGCATTTTGACGAGCTACTATATCAAGTTGACCGATCGCTTTTTGTGTTTGCTCAATACCAACAGATTGTTGTTGAGCTGCTTCGGCAATATTTTTTATTTGACCTGAAATATCTGTAATAGAAGAAGCAATTTCATTAAATGTACGAACTGCTTCGTCATTCACAATATTACCTTCTTTTACACGCTGACGAATCATTTCTAATGTAGTTGCAACTTTTCGTTGGCTATCTACTAAAAGTGACTCAATTTCTTTTGCCGCACTTCCTGACATTTGTGCAAGGTTGCCTACTTCTTCTGCAACTACAGCAAATCCTTTACCATATTGACCAGCACGAGCTGCTTCAATAGAAGCGTTGAATGATAATAATTGTGTTTTAAATACGATATCATTAATGACACTTGTTTTTGCATTAATGTCTTGAATAATCGCAGCGATTTCTTGAATGCTTGCATTTGATTTTTCAATTTCTGACATCGCACTTGTCATTTTGTTCATAATTTCTTTACCCGCAGTTGTTCTTTCAGTTACAACAGTTGCTGAATCTAATGACTTTTTAGAGTTATCAGCAGTTTTAGAAATCATTGATAACATTTCAGATAAAGCCGATGCAGATTCTTGAATCGCTGCCGCTTGTTCTGATGCTGCAGCTGCCTGAGCATTCGCTGCTTCATTGATTTCTGATCCTAATCGAGTAGAAGTAGTTACAGTTCCTTTAAGTACATTTGCAATTTCAACAAAGTGTTTTCCGTATTTTTTGTAATAAACCCAAGTAAATAAAGAAAAAAGTATCATAGATCCAATTAAAATTGCATAGAATTCTTTAGTAGCAGCATTGATTGTAGCTAACACATCGTCTGTTTGAACTCTTGCAACAATATACCAACTTAAATCTTTAACAATTTTTTCATCTTCAAATTTATGTATCGATGATAAAACATTGTATTTTTTACGTGCATGATACGTTTCAACCACTTCATCTCTATGTTCATCTGCAAGCTTTTTGATTGCAGGCACCTTTTCGAATAAATTAAATTTACCAAAAATATTAGCATCATGTTTTACTAAATATTCTTTATTATTTAAATTATCATATTCGGTGACTATAAAACCATCCTTATTTATTAAGGTAAGTTCTACTGATTTTAAATCAGACTCTTCAAACATTTTTGCAAATGAAGTAAATTCATTTTCAACCCATTTAAAATTCGCAAAATTTACAAATATTCTTTTGACACCTTTTTCATTTTTTCTCATGGTAGCAAAAACATTTGTATACCGTTCTTGTCCGTAAGCTTCTTTTATCAACTCATTAAATGTTGGTTCACCGTATAAAGTTCCAACCAATCCATGTTCTTTGTCTTCAGTAAATTTTCCATTTGATACATTTTTAAACCATTGCTCATTAGCAAAATTGTGATGTGCAAATTTATTAATATTAATTTTGTTTCCTTCGGCACCTTTTGTGTTTGCACTTATTACATTACCTTCTGTATCAAGCACTGCAATCACATCATAAATTCCATATAATGCAGCATAATTATTTAAAATTTCTGACATTTTTTCTGAATTATCGCCATAAAGTTGATCGTTCAATGCAAATGCTTGAACGTCACCGTAACGTTCATAAAATTGAGCTGAAATTGCATGTTCAAGCGAATCAGTATTTGCTGATAGCGCTTCCATATCTGCTTTTTTAACTTTATTTGCAACTCCTTTAAACTGTACACCATTGATCGCACCTAAGAGCATTAATAAAACCATTGAGCTAAACACTAGTTTTTGAACCATTGACCAAGATTTTTTATTTGTTTGTGTATTCATTTGATAGCTCCTTATGCCGACATTTTGACGAGTTTTTCGTCAGATAAAAGTTTATAAAGTTGAACAATTGTAACGAGACGATCTTTTACTTTACCTACACCCACTAAGTAGTCTTGCGAAACAGTAGATACAATTGGAGGTTTTTTATCAATTGACTGTTCGGTAATACTAGCAACAGAGTCTACTTTATCAACAACTGCTGCAATTGCTCCTTGGGGAGTATCGCAAACCAACATAGTAGTTGTTTTTGATACTTTATCTTCTTCACTAAATCTTTTTCTTAAATCAAGTACTCCCACAATTGCGCCTCTTATATTGATGACACCAGAAAAGTGTTTCACCATATTTGGCATATATTTTGGTTCTTGATATTCAACAACTTCACGTACATCTAGTAACGGTGTACCGTAAAGTTCTTTTCCGACCATAAATAAGATGAATCTGTCATCTTTTAATTCTACATTTTCAGTAGTATTTGATTCACTCATGCGGTTTTCTCCTGTGGTTGAACATTTTTAATATATGTTTTTAAAATCGTAGCAAGATCGATGATCAATCCTGGCTGTCCGTCAGCAAGAATTGTGGAACCTGAAAATCCAAATACATTTGCCATTCCATCATTGAGCGGACGAACAACAATTTGTTGTTGATCAATTACACGTTGAACTCTAAATGCAACTTTTTGTTTTCCTACTTTTGCAACTAAGGCTGATTTGCATTCTGTTTTAGCTGACTGACTCTTATTTCCAACGGTCAAATAATCTGAAATATTTTGTAATGGTATAACTTTATCTCTCAACTTAAACATTTGGTCGTTTGTTTGAATATTATATTCTTCAAGATCAACGATTTCATCGACTGCACTTACTGGTACGGCATAATCAAGTCCGTCCATTGAAATAATTAATGCATCAATGATACTCAAAGTTGTTGGTAATGAAATTGTGAATCTAGTTCCTTTACCTGCTTCACTTGCTATGGTTACTTTTCCTTGAAGTTCTTCAATCGTGCGCATTACAACGTCCATTCCAACTCCACGACCAGATACATCTGTAACTTTTTCTGCCGTTGAAAAACCAGGTAAGAAAATTAATGCATATATTTCTTGCTTTGATAATTTTGTATCAGCTTGAATGATTCCATTTTCTAATGCTTTCTTTAAAATACGTTCTTCATTCAAACCTTTACCATCATCTTCGATGATTAATAATACTGCTCCTGTTTCTTGCGTTGCAATCAATCGAACTTTACCGTGTGGATTTTTTCCAGCAGCCTTTCGATCTTCAGGTTTTTCAATTCCATGGTCAACTGAGTTACGAACCATATGAGTAAGTGGTTCTACAATTTTTTCACAAACTGTTTTATCTAATTCAACTTCACCACCCAATACTTCAACTTCAACTTCTTTATTCAGTGATCTAGCAATATCTCTGATATTACGATCAAGACGTTGAAATACTGGTTGCACTGGATACATACGTAAGCTCAATGCTTTTTCATACAATTCTCGAGTTAATTTTCTTGCTAAATAAGCAGAGTGAGAAACCAATGCATTTTTACCTTCAAACAATTGACGAGAATGCCAAATTACAGATTGGTGAATCGATAACTCGCCAACCATCTCTAAAATTTGGTCTAATTTTCTAGCTGCAACTCGAACTGTTTCATCAGGATTTGATTTGGGCTGTGCTTGTTTAGTAGTTTTTTCTTGAGTTGCTTGTTTTGGTGTCGCTACTACTTTAGGTTGTTCAACTTTATGATCATCTTTAGGTGCGCTTTCACTTATAGCTTCAACTTTAGGTGCTTGAGGTTCGGTCTTGGTAGTTGTCTTCTCACCCTTAAACTTTGCAGAATATTCAACAATAAATGCTTTGTAGTCTTTACTAAACTCTTGTCCACTTTTATAGGATGTAATCCACTCTAACAACATACTTTGTGCTGAAAACAATGCTGCAATAACATCTGGAGTAGCTTTTGATTCTCCCGATTTTAATAATGATATACCATCTTCAATTTTATGTACAAAATCACCAAATGCATCAAGACCAACTGCACGAGATGAGCCTTTTAAATTATGAGCGGCTCTAAAGAGTTCATCAAAAATAGGTTTTTTCTCTTCATCAGAAGCCTTTTCCATTTTAATGCAAATGCCTTCCCACTTAACAAGTAGGTCTGAAGCTTCATCACAAAAACAATTTAATAACTCTTGATCAATTTCACTCATATTAAACCGCTGCCTCACTTGGTGATTGATTGTTTTGTTCTTCTTTTAGATTTTTAATTCTATATTTAACCATTTCAATAAACACTAGTTGACTACTAATCGTTTCTAATTGCAGAGATAAATCACTAAATACGGTAATTAAATTTTTTGTTAGTTTTGAAATTTTATCAATTGGCTGATCGACTGAATCGATGAAACGAATCATTTGTTGAATATACGGAAAAAATGCTTCTTCCGCTTGATTTGTACGGGAACCTTCTAACTTACCACCTAGTCGAATCAAATCTAGGCTTACCACATTATTGCGAAGAGCTACCGATTGAGATTCAAATTTAATCATTTCTTGTAAAATTAATCTTTGTTGGGTTTGCAAATGAAAGAATTGTTTTTTGATTAAATCTAGTAGCATTTGTGAATCGTGAAACATTAAATTTCTTTTTTCAAAGTTAGAATTATTTTTTACATTTACATTTTGTAAAATTTCAGTTGTGTAAAACGAAAGCATTTCAGTTTGTTTTCTTGCGACTGCCAATGCAAGTCTTTGGTCAAATACACACTGTGCAATTTCATTTACTTTTTTTCCAAATGTTTCAAACCGATCTACGATGTCTTTTGCTGCTCTTTGAAATGCGGTTGAAACCATTGTCAAAGAAGCACCTTCTTTGCCAAGTTTGTTTGCAGTAACAGACATATTTAAAGATAAATTAGATAATTTTTGACAAGAATTTAAAATGATATCTGTTTGTTCTGAAAAATCTTTCTTTACATTACTAAACTGAGTTAATTTTTCAAAAGCAGTCGCAAAATCTTTTGCAGAGTTGCTACATACTTTATTCATAATATCATAGCTTTCTGCATAACTGTCATTTTTTAGAAATTTTAATACATTTGAATTGTTTTTAAATTTTGCGGATGACATTGCTTCATCTCTTGCTTTTAATTCTGTTATGAGTGCATGGCTCATAAAACTTTCATACGAATCAAAACCAAGTTTTTTCAGTTCAGCTAAAATAAGTTCAATGCCCTTGTCCATTCCTATTGTTTTTTCTTCTCTTAAAACTACTTTATAAAGATCTTCAACAATCTTTAAAATCGGAGAAGTTGGTTTCAAGCGTAAAGATAAATATTGTGTTTCAGTTGGAATGACGGTTGCTAACACCCAATAGTAAGCACCATCGACACTTCTGTTTTTTACGTAAGCTGTAATATTTTTATTTTGCTTAATTGTGTCCCACAAAAGTTTAAAAACTGATTTTGGCATATCAGGATGTCTAATTACATTATGAGGGCTACCAATTAATTGATCTCTTGAGTAGCCAGACACTCTAACAAACACATCATTACCGGTTTGAATGATTCCCTTTTTATCTGTAACTGATACGAAGAACTCTTCTATTCCGAAATATGATTCTTTATCGCTTTGTTGCATATCGCCATCCAGTTTTACTAAGTAATAAATTCCTATATAAACGAACTACATTTAATATTCGGAATTAATTAAAAAAATATTAAGTAAATTGCATTTCTTTGTGTAAAATAATTCATGTGAGTACTTCAAAACAAAAAACCGTTTTAATTATCGACGATGAACCTGATTTAGTGGAAATTTTGACCGACCATTTGTCAGAATATAATGTGATTTCTTCTTCTAATGGAAAAGCGGGCCTCGAACGTGCACTTAATGATAAACCAGATGTAATTATTTCTGACATCCACATGCCTGAAATGGATGGCTTAACCATGTTAAAAGAGCTTAAAAAAGCTGGCTCTACGATTCCTGTCATTATTATTACTGCATTTGGTGATAAACAAAAAATTAAAACAGCTTGGGATAATGGTGCATTTGATTTTCTTGATAAACCAATTAATTATGAACAATTAAAATCAACTGTTCGAAAAGCCTCTCAATTTGGCAAAAACTTCAACGAGAATAAAAATAAATAACTACGCTGCTTTTGGAATATAACTTACAAATTCTAAATGTTCAGAAATTTGAATCCAATTTCCCTCGATTGTAGTGCTAACCATCATTTGAGGATTAATTTCACCTTTTGAAATGCCCTCGATTAACTCAGATTTAGAAAAAGGGCCATATTGTTCATTTTCAAATGAAATATACCATTGAGACTCTGCAATATCTTCAACCAATTCCAACTTAGGCGCATCTTCTTGTTTTTTGTCATGCACAACCTTATCACTTTTTTCAGCTTCATAAGAAGAATATGGGGTTTTAATTTGAATTTGCTTACCAATGTGATCAATGTACCCGTTTACTTTATAAACAGAAATGGCATCAGACTTTCCTTTTACTTTCATTTTTTCACATTCTTCAAAAATAAACTGCTCTTTCACATGCTCATATAAGTAATTTGAAATCAGTAAGTCAGTACCATATTCTTTCGTCATCGATTCAATACGAGATGCAAGATTCACAGAATCACCGATCACCGTATATTCCATTTTCTCATTTGATCCAATGTTACCCGCAATGACTTCACCAGTGTTTAATCCCATACCTATTTTTAAGGGAGTTTGACCTCGTGAAATACGCAATTGATTGAGTTCATTTAAAGCCAAACGCATTTCTAAACATGCCATGACTGCATTTGAATAATCATTAGGATTTGATAAAGGAACACCCCAAAGTGCCATAATCGCATCACCTACATACTTATCAACGATACCTTTGTATTTCGTAATGACGGACACCATTTTTGTCATATACTCATTGAGCATTTCTACTACTTCTTCAGGTTGCATTTTTTCGCTCATACCAGTGAATCCGCGCACGTCACTGAAGAAAATGATTGCTTTTCTACGCTCTCCGCCTAATTTTACTTCACCGCTTAATAGTTTTTCTGCGATTTCTTTACTGTGAAATTTGCTAAAAGTCTCTTTCACACGATCGCGCTCTTCAAGTCCTGTGGCCATTTCATTAAATGACTGTGACAAATGCGCAACTTCGTCCGAACCTTTTGTAGATAGATTGATATTAAAATTACCTTCAGCGATTTGTTTAGATGCTTCCACTAACTTTAGTATTGGATTTGTGATTGCTCTTGAATTCATAAAACCAATGAAAAAAGCAATACTCATAACAATCAAGCCAATAAATGCGGATCGTTTTACGACTACTTTCGCTGCCTCAAATGCTTTTTCTTCTAACACTTCAGACACAACACCCATTCCTGCAAGGCCCACAACTTTAAAAGCACCTAATTTTGCTTCTTTTGTTTGAATATCTGTGAATCGTGTTTGACCGTTATTGAATTTGCCTTCATGAAGTTTTTTAACTACTTCATTATTTGAAAAAGACTCTGAAGCAATTGCGCGTTCTGCTTCAGGATGTGCAATTAACCTTCCTTTATGATCAACCAAATAACTTGTAACTAAATCTGATCCTGAAAATATTTTTAATACTTTTGTAAGTTTTACAACTGACAAAGCAGCATTAATGAACTTACCTTCAGAATTTTGAACCAGAGGAATAATGTAATATAAAACAGGAGTATCGTCAGATAGTTTTTTATTGATAATTTGAACTTCGCCTGACAATACACTATTTGTTTGAATTTCGTTTGTATCACTAATTACAGTTGAAAGAGATTTATAATCCTCGTTAAATAAATGAGCAATTGGTTTAATTTGGTTTTGAGTAATTTCAAATAATTCTACACCAATAAAATCTTTGTCTGCTTTAAACAACTCTTGAAATGCCCGTTCTTGTGACTCTACCCTTTGTCCACCATAAAGATAAGTTCCCAAAACATGTGTTTTTTCAGTTAAATTTTGAAATATTTCGCGAACTTGTGATGCTAAATTATTAGCAGTGTCTGAGTTAATTTGTTGAATAAGAGCTGTGTTGTCTTTCACGAATAAATCTGAAGAAGTGAAAACGATAGAAATAATAGAAATACAAAGTAATAAAGCTATCATACCAATGATTTTGGTACTGATAGAAACTTTGATTTTTTTATGATTTGTAGTTTTTCCGTTTTTCATAATAATTCATATATTTATCGGTCTTTATTCAGCAACTTTTATGTAAAATTATATTGTACTATATTTACCTAGAAATACTTACCTACATTAAAATGAAATCTAATCAATCCGAATAGTTAGTGATATGAACCAAAGTAAGTTTGACTTGAAATTCATTCTTGTTTTTAGCTTATGCCTGATCTGTGCATTTTCTGGATCTGCATTGCTTTATTTTGATTTAAATTCAAGTTCACAATCACAAAATGGTCAAACGCTAGCAACGTTGAAAAACAAACAATCAACCGTGCGAAGAAAATCTTCAAACAGTTTAATTTGGTCAAATTTAAATATAAAAGAACCACTCTACAAAAAAGATTCTGTACATACTGGCTCAAACTCAACAGCTGTCATTGAATTAAAAAATAATAATGTTATCGAGTTATCAGAAAACTCTCTTGTCGTAATTGATGACTCAAGGGATTTATCACTTAATTTCTTAAAAGGTTCGATCATATTAAAATCAAATACGGGTGACCAGAAAATTACAGTTGATGAAAAAGGAAATCAAAAAGTTCAGAATTTAAGTGTTAAACTAATTAAACCTGAATCATTTCGCAATTTATTTACAACTCAGAATTTATATAAAATTGAATTTAATTGGGGAATCAAAGAGAATATTCCGAATCAATTACAAATTTCAAAAGATAAATTATTTAAAAACGTAATCACCTCACAAGATGTATCTAACGGATCAGCCAATATTGATGTGGCAGTTGGTTCATATTTTTGGCGAATCGTATCTAAAAATGAGCCTATCTCTACTGTTTCAAAATTTACACTTACAAAAGTAAGTAGTCCAAAAGTAATCTCACCAGCTCAAAATCAAAATATTATTAATACTGTTTTTGATTCAAATATTAATTTTCGATGGAACACTCAAATCAATCATTTTGACAATGAATCTATACAAAACGAAATGATTTCTAAAATTATTATCTCAAAAGACAATCAATTTAAGCAAATCATTAAGACAGTTGATGTAAACCATGATAGCGGCAATGCCTCAATTACAGGTCTTACAAATGGTTTCTACTTTTGGAAATTAGTTACTAAAATTTCAGAATTAACATTAGATAGTAATGTTGAAAGTTTTCAAGTTACTACTAACAACAAGGTACAGTTAACACTTGAAAGTCCACAAAATAATTTTCAGGCTCTTGAGAAAAAACAAATTTATTTTACATGGAGCAAAGTTTCAGATAGCGCCGAATATGAATTAAAAGTTTACGAACGATCGACTGAAATTTATTCAAAAATAGTAAAATCTTTAGGTCATGCTGTTACTTTTGATAAACCAGCAAATTTAACATGGAAAGTATTCGTTAAAAATAACAATCAAACGATTACTGAGTCTGAAACTAGATCATTAAAAATTTTAGATTCTAAACCAATTGAACTGGTTAAACCAAAAGACAATGAAAATATTTTTTATTGGAATAAGCCAACATTGGTTACTTTAGAATGGAAGTCAGTTACTAGCTCATCACAATATCTTATTGAAGTTTCAACTCAAAAAGATTTTAAAACGATATTAAAACAATTTAAAAATGATAACACAGATCAGGAATTAGAATCATTAATGCCTGGTCAATATTTTTGGAGAATTTCGGAAGTTGACCCAAGTAATAACGTATTAAGAAAATCAGCAATCTATACTTTCCAATATGGAATGCATCCGATCTTAACGGCATCAAAATTAATTACTCCCAAAAATGATTTTAGTGTCAACCCTCTCATTGATAAAGCAGATATAGAGTTTACATGGAATGAAATTGAAAATGCCAAGAAATATGAATTTATTATTTATGAGAATAAATCAAGAAGTTTAGCAAGCTTAGAAACCAAAACCGTTTTATATAAGAAATCGACTTCAGATACTAAAATTCAACTTAGTAATGAAGAAATTCGAAAATTAAAATCTGGCAATTTACAATGGTCCGTACGTGCAATTGATGAATTAAATCGTAATGGTGAATATTCTATTCCAAATAATTTGAATATTACATATGGACAAATACTTGCTCCTCCTGAAGTTCTCTCTCCGGAGGTTCAATAGTGAAAAATCCAGTTTTCACTCTATTTGTCTTTTTAATTGTACTTCTATCGAATACTGCATTTGCCAAAAAAGTATCGATCAAATGGAAACCCATTGAAGGTGCCTCAAAGTATGAAATCTTAATCGAAAAAGAAGATAAAAAAATACTTTCAAAAATTTTAGAAGAAACAGAATGGGATGGAAATTTAAAATTTGGAGTATATACGTATCAAATTAGAGGTATCGATTCTGTCAATCGTGAGGGTGTTTGGTCTGAGTCAAGACCTCTAGTTGTTATGGCATTAAAACCTGACATATTAAAACCAACTAACGATGAAATTACAGCTTATTCTAAAAACTATAAAATTCCATTTGAATGGAGTAGCCAACCTGGTGTTTCTGAATATGAAGTTACAATCAATAAAGATGGCAAACAAATTCTTAAAACAGAAGTCAGCGGAACTAAATATGAATACCCTGCTACTTCTAATGGAAAATATGTTTTTCAAGTTTCACCCATTTTAAAAAATAAATCTGCACGTAAATTAGCTTCTGCAAATAAGCAATGGTCAGGCTCAAGCACGCCATTTGAATTCAATGTTGAACTGAAAGAATTAAAAGCTCCCGAAATAACTTATCCAAAAGGAAAAGTTTTCAACCCTGGTAAAAAAACAATTACATTAAAGTGGAAAAAAGTAGATGGTGCTGAAAAATACGTCATTAAACTTACTTCAGGTAGAAGTATTGCCAACTATACAGAAAAAACTCTTCAATTTGAATCGAAAGATACCTCTATTGATGTACCCGTAGATCCTTCAAAAAATTATTCTTACGATGTACACGCAGTAAATAATGGAGAACCTGGAGCTAAATCAACTGCTGAATTTTCAATTGACACAAGCGCTGAATTTCCTGAAAAATCAGGCTATATTGCTCTATCCTCTCTTTACTCACCTTATACATATGAAATATATAGTTCAGCTGATAGTGTGAAAGGGTCTTTTAGTTCAAAAGCCAACTCATTGCGTATTAGTAAAGAATATTTTCCTTATTCTAATTATGGAATTGGAGCTGCTGTTCAAAATACATCATTTCAAATTAAAACAAAACAATATGATAATATGGACTTTGAATTAACTGGACGATATCGTAAGAAATTTGGAGATCAAGCCCTACCTTGGTACTTTTATCCTAAAGTAGGTTTTGAATCTAGATCCAATGTAGAACTTGTTCCAACAGTTGATTTAACTACGAATACCCTGCAAGTAAATTCAACCACAGCATATAAAATTAGAACAATAGGTGCGCAAGTTGGTTTTGATTTACGAAAACAAATGACAAAAAAATTCAGTTTAGGAATGAAGCTTAATTACTTTAGTCCGCTTTCAATTGTATCACCTACCTCCGGTCAAAGTTTATTAGGAACAAAAAACAATCGTAATCTAAGTATTGGATTACAATTATCGTATTGGTTATACAAAAAACTTGGACTAGCATTCGGAGGCTTTTATGACCAACGTTCCATTTCATTTTCAAGAACAACATCCTCTGGAAAATATTCAGAAGACTATGTAATAATGGATGCTACATATTATTTTATAAGTTTAATATACGTTTATTAACTGATCATTTTTTGCCTCATGTAAAAACTCTTACACATCCATTGTGTAAATATTTACGCATTAACCCGATAAGAATTTATGAAGTGGAATGCATGTCTATTTATAATTGGTTTACTTTTTTTAAATGCATGTGCGAAAAATGCAGATGTTGCTGTAATGGAAGGTACGTCTAACAGTTCCACAATACCTAATCCAACTTCGACTGTACCCAATAACCAAACCCAAGAAATTAACATTCAACCTGTCTACTATTACCGGTTTGAATCAACTACAAATTTAGGCATCGCTACAATTGGAAATATGAACTTAAGTATGTCATCTACAACTAGCTTTGCGCAAAAAACTTCTGGTCCAGTAGGAAAATATGCAGAATTTAAAGGTGGAAAACTAAATGGGCCTGCAACCTTACCTGCAACAGGTTCAGGTAATAAATCAATTGCGATTGAGTTTCTATTTAAACCATCTGCCGATTTCAACCGCTTTCGCCAAGATCGAATGTTTTATATAGAAAATGTTGAAGTTACAATGGCCCCAGAATCTTGGCTTTTTAAAACACCCAATGATAGTTGGACAATTGACTTAAAAGGTATCGGCCCAAAATCTGTAGGATATTATTTAGATGGTAACTTTCATCACTTTTTATTTCAATATGATGGGTCTACGGGAACAAAAGAAATATTTGTAGACGGATTTTTAATTTGGCAAAAAACAGCTCCCACCGTTACTGCTCTTTTTAGTACCACCTCATTAATTGAATCAGGTCACACAGTACATTACGATATGTTTCGTGGATATATTGACGAATTAGCTTTTTATGACAAAATTTTACCCGATGAATTTATTTATCAACATTTTTTAGATTTTCAGAACGGATCTGCGTACACCTTTTTATTAACTACACCTCCCATTGTTCCGTCAGCTCCAAACTTAACAGAAAGTTATGATTCAAATGAATTTGCACCAGGATTTAATTTACCTTCAAATTCTATCAATGTAGCACAAGGTGTGACTGTATCAGCACTTGATCAATTGAAGCATTTCCCAACTCCTCGATTAAAATTAAATACGTCATTACCACGAAATCCTTCACATTTTAGTTGGGATTACTTAGGAAACCTACAATATGAAAATGATAATGTTGCTAATCAAGTAGGTGCAGATATTTATTCTGAAATGGCCGATCGTTGGAACTATTATTTAACTGCAAGATTAGATCTTTGTAACTCAGGATATTTAGGTGCTGCAAACAATCATTGCTATTATATTAGACAAGTAGCAAATGCTCATCCTGAATGGCCTGTATGGGCACTTACATTAAGAGTACAAAATGGTCGATATCAAAGAAGACAAGATTTACCTGCTGCTTGTTATATTAAAGATGCAAATGGAGTTCCTCTCACTCACATTGTTACCTATGGTGGTGCTGTATTTAATGAAAAAGTCATCAGACCATTTTCTAGTTCGTCAGAAGCAACAGCTGCAGGATGTCCCGATTCAAACTATGATCAAGATGCAACGTATGTTTCAAATGGTTTTAATACAATGTTAGGTGCTAGTGGTTTTAATTCAAATGTAGTTTTTGCAGGTTATTCAGATAATAATGAATTTTTATATCCAATGCCCACTGCAACACTTTCAGCTGATCCTACGATTGCATCTGATTATGCTCTCTCCGGTCAAAGTTCTTATTTAAAATATCAATCGAATCATTTTGGAAGACTGGATGCTAGATTTCGAAATTTAGTAAATGCTTCAAACGCAAGATTATCAAATGCGATTTTTCAATCGTATCAAGTAGGCGATGATTCTGGTTATTATTGGGAATGGACTCAGTTCAAACAATCTTTTTCATCTGTGCAAGGCTATAAACTTGCTACAGTAGATTTTTATCCTCGTTGGCCACACAACTGGCGTGATGGCTGGGGACCTTGGCATGGTTTAAGTTACATGATGAAAAATCGACGATATCAAATTGACAATGGTGATGCTTTTTATTCACCCTACACTGCAGCCGGATATGATGCAGATGAAGATAATAATATATTATCAGCTCAATGGCTTGGTTTGAATAAAATCATTTACGGATTAGGCGCACTTTACACTTTTCCAGGATATTACATTGAAAGTGCTCCATGGCCGCGCGCTGAAGCTTACATTCATCAAGTGGCAACACCTATTTATGCACAAGCAGCAATCAGTAAAGTAGATTCACTTTTTATGAATTCGCAATTAATCGACGGGGATTTACCGATGAACTCAACAGATTCTCAAGCAATACGTAAGGGCTATGAGTTTTGGTCATCCGATGTACGCGTGAAAACAATTGTACGTAAACAAAATGGTGCAAATCGATATTTGATTTTTACAACTTTACAACCAATGACAAATGCGCAAGTTGCAGACTCTGAAAAATCAAAAATGATTACAATCACAATGAATGGTTCACAATACACTTTTGAAACAAGACGACAAGGTAGTATTTACGTTCTAGATGAGCGTAATTCTTCTAATAAAATATTCTACCAATTAGATCAGTGGCACGAATTTAAACATCCCTACTTCTGGAGTCAAGAATCAATCATTGAAGCTGAAACTGCTGACTCTGGAATCACAGATTCTACTCCAGAATTAAAAACAGAAGTAATTACGTGGGGAAATTTTACAAACTACACTTCATTTATTAGTTTTCCAAATACTCAAACCACTTTTGGAACTGGATTAAAATATATTTATCGTCCAACTGATACAACAAATCGATTTATATTTGTTAAAGTTCGCTCTAGAACTGCGGGTGTTAGTACAGGCTTTAGTCTAAATGTAGATAATGGAACTTCATCATCAATCTCTGGTTTGAGTTCAAACAACTGGTCTTGGGTTCAGGTTGCAGTTCCAGCATTCAATTCGGTTGCCGATCATACGATCACAATTCTACCATCAAACAATCAGCTTGAAATTGATAAGATTGCTATCTCTCAAACACAACCTACAAACTAATATACAAGCATTACTGAGTTATATAATCCAAACGGAAGTGATGGTTCATTTGACCATGTTATTCCATCAGCACTCGACCATACATTTGATTTTGGTCCGCTATTATATCCGCCAGCATAATATAATTTGCTATTGTATGAAACCAATCCTCCATTACCTCTCGCTTGTGGCAGATTGCCTCCCGATGAATTCCAAGTAATTCCATCTGTGCTATACCAAACTGTTGTTTGGTTATTAAATGTTAAATTGAAACCCCCTACAACCCACATTTTATTGTCAAATACGGTGGCACTTAAAGCACCTCGCTCTTGTGGAAGAAGCCCTCCTGAAGCGTTCCATGTGATTCCATCTGTACTCCACCAAACCGTTTTGGTTGGGTTCATGTTGTCATCTTGTCCGCCGATATACCACATTTTACTATTATAAACGACCATTCCTCCCGATATTCGAAACGCAGGAAGAGTTCCTACTTGTGTCCACGTAATTCCATCGCTACTTGAATACACTTTATTTTGAACTGAACCATTAAAACCACCAGCAGCCCAAAGCATATTGTTGTACGAAACGATTGAATGTCTTTGAAATGTGGTGGAAAGATTCGCAATTTGATTCCATACAGTAGAACTCGTTCCACTCCAAACTTTATCTTGAACATCACAAATTCCACCGACAACTAAAATTGCATTGTTAAAACTTGCACCTGCAGAATTTCCGCAACTTGCAGGAAAAGTATATTCTTCTGTCCAAGATGTATCTGTCGAACCTAACGACCACACATTATTATAATTGGTTCCGAACCCATCATAGCCCCCGATATAATATATTTTTGGATTACTGGTAGCCGCAACTGTTGGGGTCGCTGCAGGAGTTCCTGAGTCGGTTGTGGCCCCTCCTCCGCTAGAAGTGGAAGAGTCATTTTTACCACGAATTTGATTGATGATTTTACAACCTGAAACTGCAACAAATAAATATATAAAAAGAAATAAATAATATGGATATTTTTTCATACTGCTGTACCTCTAAATCAATATGCACAAATCATTTGTGCATAAACCACCTTCACAAGTACAAAGCAGCATTTATGCCAGCATAAAATGCAATAAAAAAAGCCTCATGATGCTTTTCATTCATCATGAGGCTTTCAAACTGTGTTCAAACTACACAGGAATACTTATTTTTTCTTATTTAAGATTTGCTCGAATCCACCAAAGATCATTCGCATTCCATCGAATGGCATTTCATCCCAACAAGCCATGAATTCTTTATCTTTATATAATTTATCCATTGTTTTATTGCGATCTTTTTTCGATTTATAAACAACATAAGAAAATGCCAATGTTTCACTTGGTTTTCTTTTCACAGAACGAGGAAAAGAAGTTTTCTCTCCCATTGGTACATCATCTGCAATTGAATCAATATATTCTATAGCGCCACATTTCATCCACACTTTCGCAAGACGTGCACTCATATCTTTATATTTTTTCATATTTTTCTTAGGAACGGGAATTACACAAATATCGACATACTTAGCCATAGGTTTCTCCTTTTAAAGGAGATAATTTATTGGTAAAAAAATAAAAGTCAAATCAACAGTTTGGATATTCAAATCCTGAAAGGAACTACAATGAAACTGAAAAAATTATTATTAATTACTTTAAACTTATTCATCTTATCTCAAATTTCAGCATTTGCTGAGGATGAAAAAGAAATGAAAGCTCCCAAAATCACAAAAGAAATGCGTGAGAAAATGGCTGAAACACATTTGAAAATGGCAGAATGTTTAAAATCAGACAAAGCAATTGATGAATGTCACAAAGAAATGATGAAATCATGTGAAGAAAAAATGGGAAAAGACGGCTGCCCAATGCATAAAATGCATGGTCAAAAAATGAAAATGAAAATGCATCACAAAGACCACGAAGAAAAAGAATCTAAAGAATAGTTCTACTGATTTTATTCAATTACAGATCATGGATCTAAGCGAATGATCCTAGCGTTTTTATTGAGTGACATTTTAGTTATATGTATATCACAGTAAAAAAGTGCAGGGTCATTCGGATCTGGCTCAGTTGGTAAACCACTGCCCAAGTCTGCTGTAATATATGTACAAGTTGCATTTCGTCCTGATTTTATTATATGTCCAGCTTGAACTGCTATTGTAACATTTTGTCCGGTCATACCCTGATATAAATCTCGTGCTTGTTCTTGAAATATTTGAAAACTAACATTATTTAAATCAATGTCATTTCTATGATTTGGATCAGCTTTCACTAATAATGGCGCTAATAATAAAATTAATGTTAATGAAAATAATTTTGATTTCTTCATATCACTCTCTCTTGATTAAATGTTAGGTTCATTTCAATTAAAGAATAAGCAATTCAAATGCCAAAAATGCGTATGTAATAATACATAGTTACAATTCATTCGAATCTATTAATGTATAAATAAATCTCAACATGACTAAAGATTAGTCAACGTTTACAGTTTAAATTAAATCCAACGAATCTATTCTACTAGCGGAACGAGGAGCCGGTACTTTTGCAATGGAGTTTATAATACTGTATATATTATTGACTACTTATAATGAAAATATACAGTATTGATTTCACGTCCCCTTATATACTACTGATATTATTGGCTTTTATTTAATACTTCATGGCACATCAATTGCTCTTATTGGTATACAATTAGGTTGGAGAAACTATAAGAGTAGATTTTAATGAAAGGTTGCCGTAAATGAAGTGCCTAATCACTCTCATTTCATTCATACTAATTTACGGGAGTGCATACGCTGAAACTCTTCAAAACATCTGCCTAAATGTAGGAAAAAAGACATCATCTCTTAGTATTCAAGTAGAAAATCGTTTTTCAAAAAATTCTTTTTTATCACAATCAGATTTTCATTAGACAGCTTGAAATGTTGGCAAATACAGAAATTAAATCTCTTGAAGAAACTATTCAGGCAATAGAAGTTGTTAAGAAAAAAACAGATACTCCTGCTCAATTCTCAATTGATTTGCATCAACAATTACACAAAGGTAGCGGTCTAAACTTAGAAAAAAACTACAATAAACTTGAATTAGCATGTCTAAGTGTTGCAAGCATTTTTGATTGCAAAAAAGCACTTGAGTTTCTATTATCACGTGCCAAATCTTCACATTGGGGAAATAACAACACTGAGATCATTTTTTCAGATCTTTTTATTAAAGTACGATCTTTTAACAATCACAGGGTGTTTAACCACTTTAGGGTAACATCCACCAATTTTTGCCCTTTGTGCATCTAATTTGACACTAAATTTAACAATCTTTTACTGCTTTAATTGTCTTTGTAATGTAAAATTAAAAGATTATGAGTCGATTTCATAAATTTTACATAATTAATTTATTTGTGTTCTTCATAATCAATATCAAATTTACAAACGGACAAACAATTAATGAAAACGTATCTACCAAAGAAATCAAACCAGTTATTCAGCAAATTGAAACATCGACAAAAGAGTTACAATTAAATTCCACCAAATGTGCTGAATGTGATTCTTTACCTAATAAAAAAACATCATCCGAAGTAGATAAGTTTTCAATTGTAATTGTAAAACCAGAAACACTTAAAAATACTAATTCGAATTTTTCTAAATTAATTGCCAAAACATTTGCACCTGGGGAAAAAATTTCTCAAATTGGATTTATATTTTCGAATGATTTTTTAGGGGACTGTCCCTTTTCGATTATTGTTTTATCCTATCGCCCTGAAAGTAAATCAGATAGACCAAATGATGATTTAGGATTTACCCATTCACTCCATATTGAATACAATCTAAAAAATTTAACTACAATGTCTTCTATAAAAATTGAAGCTGGTACTGATTTATATACCAAACAAGTTGGAACAAAAGATGTCCCTTTAGCAGATTTGAATTTCGTAAATGAAAATTCACTGAAAATTATTTTTGAAAAACTTTTAAATAAATCATTTTCAATTCATTATGGTGCTGGAGTATTACATCAAGACTCTAAGAATACAAACGCACCCCAGGCTACGAGTCATCAAATCTTATTTCATTCTAATGTGAATACTTCACAGAATCATCGATACAATTATGTATGGGATGGTGAAAAAACTAAAATTAGTCCTATATTAAATATTGGTTTGAAATACTCTAAAGCAATAATGGAGACACAAAATAAAAAAATTGAATTCAATACTTGGTTTGACAGTGAGTTCACATCTCTTCGAAATGGTTCAATAATAGAACTAAAACCTGAAGCATCTATCGCATGGAAAAGAAAAAATATTAGTCCTAAATTATTTACTGCAAATGAAACTCTATTCCACTCTAAAGGAATAGAGTTTAGACCTGTTCTCGGATTAGAATTAAAATATAAAAATTGGACAATTCATTCTGAATTCAGACAACCATTGGGTAGTCTATTTAATCGAGCTAGATACAATTTACCAAATCCAAAAGATGGTGCCGAAATCGGTAGTGGATTGCCAGATGCATATGCAACACTTAGAGTATTTCATCTTATTCGAACTTCGAAAAAGAAATAATGAACTTACTACTTCTTGGATGGGTTTTGAAATTCTTATGTTTATTTTTTATTCGTCAGATTTAATCATATGACAGCAATAAACATATGTGCGTGAGCTAATATTGTCTGTTGCTGCTATTGAATATGGCCTATCTAAATCACATGTAACCAGTAGCTTGTCTTTCAAACTTGAAAGATTTGCATCCATTTTTTCACATCGAAAATTATCAGGCGTCGTTTTTGGATATCCAGATGCAGTCGTTTTAGCAGCAAACGATGATGCGCTATAGCATGTAAATATTGTTATAATCAGAAATAAAGATTTCATGTTTTATTTTCTCCTTATAGAATTATCCATGTGGCCTGCTCCCCAAAATTAGGGCCAGTCAATGTCGACTGTGCTAAATTAAAAGA
>CAZNGN010000005.1:0-130937 GCA_964572865.1 uncultured Bacteriovoracaceae bacterium
GGCGTTGGCGTTGGCGTTGGCGTTGGCGTTGGCGTTGGCGTTGGCGTTGGCGTTGGATCAGTAACTTTGGTTCCTCCTGTAGAAGGATTCGTATTTTTCTCAAAACAACCAACTAAAAAATGAGATAAAAATAAAATTAAAATAAGTCGCATGAACTGCTTCAAATTACTAAACCCATGAATTTGGTATCATACCAAATTTACAGATATTTATAGCAAAGCTAATGCCTGATTTAATACGTTATATCAATTTTAATTCATTAATGTAGCTCGAAAGACACAGTCAAAATGCTACATTTTAATACGAATAATTATGAACTATTTTTTCAAATATTTTATTTTGTTCAAATTGTGTCGCAAAAGTATTTATATAAAATTGAATTTCATTAGATTTTTGAGGTAAACTTTCTTCAATTGACTTCATTTTTTGTATTAATGAATCTACTGATATTGGTTCAAAAATCCAACCTGTTTTATTTTCTAGAACAACAGACGGTGTGCCTCCGGCGTTCGTACCAAGCACAGGTAACGAAAGCGCAAAACTATCGAGCATCGCAAGCGACATACATTCTTCATAAGAAGGCAAGATGAATACATCAGCAGCTGCCATCAATTCTAATGAGTTACTAACATATCCAAAAAAGTGGATGCGCGATTTAATGTTGGCAGTAAGTTTTTCATAATCTTGATGTAATGATTTTTCGTAATTTTCGGCTTCTTGGTTCTGCGGGGAAGCGTTTCCAATAATCCATAAATAAATATTTGGATTTTGTTCTGCACGCTTAATAAAAGCCTCATACATTTCGCGTGTACCTTTTATTTTTTCAATTCGGTTCACCGAAACATATAGAAATGCGTTTTGAGGCACGTTGTACTTTGAACGAAGTTCAGTACGAAATTTTTCTTTGTTTAGTTTTTGAATTTCAGAAACTTTTCTTCCATATGGGATAACTTTAAATTTACTTTTAGATACTGGAAGGATTGAATTTAACATATCCCGTGCTGCTAAAGAAGAGCACCAAATATCATCAATTCTTGAATATAAAAACGTATGCCATGGGTTGAGTTTCTTTTTTGTAATCCATAAATGAAACTGCAATATTACTTTTTCAATAACTTCAGAACACATCAAAAGCCAAGGAAGAATAAACATTGGCTCCCCACCTGCGTGCATGTGAATTACAATTTTTTTAGATTCTGACTCTGCTTTTTTAATCAGTGCTGAAAATGGTTTTCTTAAATATAACCAAGACTCAAACCCTTTTTTACAATTTTTGGGAATCGTTAGTGTAGGAATCTTTAACTTAGTTGCTTCGTAATAAATTTCACTTTCATCACGACATAGAAGCAAAACATCTTGTCCATTTTGATTTTGCCACTGAGCCAATTCTAGAACATATCGCTCAAGCCCTGAAAAACTAAGTGATGTACACGAATGAATTATTTTTTTATTCATTTATTTATATCTTCAAGCTTGGGAGGAGTGACAGAGCCTGGTGTTGGAAGTTTTATTCCTAAATCCATTTTGATTTTACCTTCGTGAACCTGCCAAAAAAGCCAAAGCTTTAAATGTCGCACTACTCGAGAAACAGATTCAAGCACGGTGAGAACAACACCTTCTTTTCCGTTTAAAAAACCTTTATAACGAATTCCGTTTTTAAAAAATGTTGTAAAAAAAGTTCCAAATGCGTGCATGAGAGAAGTTCTTTGGCCTTGTCCGAATCGATCAAGTGCTTCAAGAGTGGTATAATGATTTAATTTAGATAAAAACCGATCAATACCAAGATCTGGGTTGTGATAAATGGGAGATTCTATTTTTCCCACTCCACCTTCAAATTTTGGAAACTCGTGTACTTCGCCTTCAAAGCGAACTGCGTTTTTCTTAAAAAATCTCCACTGATGCGATGGATTGCCGGGTCCAAAATGTAATTCTTTGCCTAAGAAAAATTCCACACGTTTAATTGAGTAACAATTGGGATGCCGTTTCGGATCATCTTGAGCAATTGCCAATAGTTTTTTGCCAAGATCAGTTGAGGCTTCTTCATCAGAATCTAAAAAGAAAACCCAATCTGCATTACAATGCTCTAATGCAAAATTTCTTTGGTTAGTGAAACCTTTCCACTCATTTTGAAAAACGAACTTTGCATATTTTTTAGCAATCTCAACAGTTCGATCTGTAGAATATGCATCTACAACAACAATTTCATCAGCCCAAGTTAGACTTTTTAATGCTCTTTCAATTGTTTTTTCTTCATTTCGAGCAATGACACAAGCTGTGACACATCCGATGAGCATTGGAGGTTTTATATTTTCAGACATGCAAATATCTTATTTGAATTGTTGCAGTAAATCGAGTGCAATATTAACGAGTCACAAATGGATTTCGCTTTGCTTCAAATCCCACTTTTGTCTCGGGACCATGTCCAGGCAAAACTAAAGTTTCATCGTCTAATGTATAAATTCTGTCCTTAATTGATTTTGAAAGCGTTTTGAAATCAGCTCCCCACAAATCTGTTCTTCCAATAGAGCCTAGGAAAAGTGAATCACCACTAAATAAAAATGGAGTATTAGTTAAAACTCCTTCTTTAAAATGTACGCATACCCCACCCGGTGAATGACCGGGAGTATGTAATACTTGAAAAGAATGTGAGCCAATTTTTAATTCTTCATTGTCTTGCAAAAAATGATCAATTGGTTTGGGTTCATCAAATTGAAAGCCAAACATTTGCCCTTGCATGGGGAGCATTTGATAAATCTGCTCGTCTGCTTTATGAAGTGCAATTTTCATCGATGCATGATTTTCTTTTAACTCTCTTGTGGCACCAATATGATCAAAATGAGCGTGTGTTTGAATTGCGTATTTTAATTTAAGACCTAAGTGTCTTATGTGTTGATTGATAACATCAAATTCATCGCCTGGATCAACAACAATCGCTTCTTTTGTAAGCTCATCATAAACAAGTGAGCAATTGCATTGCAAATCACCCACAGGAAAACTTAATCGTTTTAATGTTTCACTCATTTTTAGTTGCCAGTTCCTCTTATAAACATACTATCGCCATAACTAAAAAATCGGTAGTTGTTTTTAATTGCATGTGCATACGCTTTTTTCTGCCATTCTATTCCCATTGCTGCTGCAATTAATACTAACAATGTAGATTTAGGCAGATGAAAGTTAGTAATCAAATCTTGAACAATTTTAAATTTAAAACCTGGTTTGATATAAATTTTAGTAGAAAAAGTTCCTAACTTACAATCTTGTTCATGCGCCCAACTCTCAAGCGCGCGAACGGAAGTGGTTCCTACAGCTACAATTCGTTTGCCCATTTTTTGCGCGTGTTGAATTTGTTGAGCTAATGTTTCATCAATTGTGTACGTCTCTTCATGCATTGGGTGTTCATCAATATTTTCTGTTTTAATCGGACGAAACGTACCGATTCCGATATTTAAATGCAATTTTCCAAACTCTACACCTTTGGCTTGTATTTTTTTTAATAACTCATCGGTAAAGTGAAATCCCGCGGTCGGAGCTGCTGCAGAGCCTGTTATACTTGCATAAACTGTTTGATAGTTTTTTTTGTCTTCTCCCCCGTCATCGCGTTCAATGTAAGGCGGGAGTGGAACATGGCCGTGTGTTTCAAGCCATTTTTCTAATCCCAATCTATTAAATTCAGTACCTGAAAATTCAACTTCAACTTCTCCGTTTCGAGCAAGCCTGTCTTCGTGTGAGGTTAAAAGCGTTGCTGTTAGACCTGGCTCAAATGTAAGTTTCATTCCAATTTTAACCTTAGAAGAAAGATGCAAAATCGCTGAAACTTTTTCGGAAGTTATAAACCTTGTAATGAGAAGTTCTACTGCCCCTCCGGTGTCAGCCCTAGTACCAAGAAGTCTTACCGGAAGAACTTTGGCTTCATTTACGATTAATAAATCATTACTAGAAAGTTCATTTTCTATTTCAAAAAACGTATGGTCAGAAAATTTGAAGTCTTGAGAAAAGTTTGAAAGCCCCCCTTTTGACTTACATATCAATAACTTAGAACGATCTCTAGGACTCACAGGGGCCTGAGCAATCAGCGTTTGGGGCAAGAAAAAATCAAATTCTTGAGCTTTCATGGGTGCCGGCATAATCATAAAAATTTTTCATGTTTTCAATGCCTAAATCGTGTAATGTGAGCCCACGCATGATCAGCATTAATAATGTCACCAAACAATATGGCGATAAAATCTTATATCGAGACGCAGGCTTTTTAATTAGGCCTACCGATCGTATTGGTTTAGTAGGACCAAATGGTGCCGGTAAAACCACTATTTTTCGAATCATCATGGGAGAAGAAGGCTTAGATGGTGGGTCGGTTTCTGTTCCTGATAAAACAATCGTTGGATATTTCTCTCAATCGGTTGGTGAAATGCGCGGAAAATCAGCTTTAGAAGAAGTGAAATCGGGCGCAGGAAGAATATCAAAATTAGCTCAAGATTTAGAAAAATTAGAAAAAGCATTAAATGACATGGCAGTAAACCCCGTCTCAGACGATGAAATGCAAAAAATTGTAGAAAAATACGGCGAAGTTCAACTTGAATTTGAACAACGTGGTGGATACGAACTTGATACAAGAGCCAAAGCAATTCTCACAGGTTTAGGAATAGGCCCAGACGATTACGATCGTCCATCAGAAACATTTTCTGGTGGTTGGAAAATGCGAATTGCTCTGGCAAAAATTTTAGCACTCAATCCTGACGTTCTTTTAATGGACGAGCCCACAAACTATTTGGACATGGAATCGATAGTTTGGCTTGAAGAATGGCTACAAAATTATAAAGGTGCAATCGTTATGACAAGCCACGATCGTGAGTTCATGAATCGTGTAGTGAATCGCATTGTTGAGATTGCTAACAAAACAATGACCGTTTATTCAGGCGATTATGATTTTTATGAGCGTGAACGTTCCATTCGCCGTGAACAATTGATTGCAGAACATGAAAAACAGCAAGCCATGCTTGCAAAAGAAGAAGAATTCATTGCTCGATTTAAAGCTCGTGCCTCGCACGCAGCTCAAGTGCAATCGCGTGTTAAGAAAATCGAAAAAATTGAGCGAGTAGAAATTCCTGCAGAAGATGCTGCCATTAATTTTGTTTTTCCCCCTCCTCCTCGTTCAGGCAATGATGTAGTTCGAATTGAAAATCTTTCTAAGGTGTATAAAAAAGACGACGGAACAGATAAGAAAGTATTTTCAGGAATCAATGGTGTCATTCGCAGGCTAGACAAAATTGCATTAGTCGGAGTCAACGGAGCGGGTAAATCAACCTTATTAAAAGTAATCATTGGTCAAACTCCTGCAACTACAGGAACCGCCAATATTGGTGCTTCAGTTAAAGTAGGATATTTCAGCCAATATTCTTTAGATGTTTTAAGCTCAAATCGAACTGTTTTAGAAGAAGTGATGGGACGCATGCCTGACGTTTCAATCGGCGCTGCCAGAAATCTTTTGGGCGCATTTCTTTTCTCTGGCGATGAAGTTCATAAAAAAGTTTCTGTTTTATCTGGCGGAGAAAAATCGCGAGTGGTACTTGCTACGATTTTAGCATCTCCCGTAAATTTTCTTGTATTAGACGAGCCTACTAACCATTTGGACATTAAATCGCGCGAAGTTTTATTAAACGCAATCAAAGCATTTGATGGCACCGTAATCTGCGTATCACACGATCGTCACTTTCACAGATCTGTTGCTAATCGCGTTTTTGAAATCGATCACGGTGAAATGCGAATCTTTGAAGGCAATTTCGATTATTACGTTAGTAAACATGGGCACTTAGGCGCACATTAATTGACAAGGAGAGATAATTACAATGAAGCGGTTATTTTTTTCTACTATAATATTGATTCAATTTATAATAATAGGCTGCGCAAGTGATGGCCCACACCGTGAGCGTCCAAAACCTGGTGGATTTGATCCTGAACTATGTAATGAACAAGCTGGTTACGAACTTGGTTTACAAGACGGTAAAAAGAATCTCGTGATGAATTCTAGTTTTGCCAGTCGATGTCGCGAAGATTTAAAGGCATTAGCAGTAAAAGGGTACACAGCGGGATACAAAGAGGGCCAAGTTGAATACAAAGAAGAATTAAAAGTATTCAAAGAAATGCAAGAAGACAAAGTGGTTAACGCTGAACCTAAAGTTGTGATGCCGCAAACTCAACCCGTGAACTCAAAAACTATCAACATTAATATTGGGGGAAATCAAACTGTTGGAGGATCTCCAACACAGAACAACACTCCCAATCCAAAAGCGTTTTATTGTGTTGCCACGAATGCTTTTGGCAGAAGTTTCGAAGCTTTCGCTCCCACAAAGTTAGAAGCACAGTTAACTGCTAAAAAGGCCTGTGCGGATGACACAAACGAGATGCATTGTAAAAAAGTTGAGTGCTCTGAGAATCAATAATTTAGAATAATTTAGTTAAATTAGCTTTGGGATAATAATGACCCAAAATTTCTTTAAAAGATTTGCCTTTTTCGCCCATTGATTTTGCACCCCATTGGCACATGCCCACTCCGTGGCCGGAGCCGTGGCCTGCGAATACTACAGTTCCATTTGTCGAAGCAATTTTAAAATCTGTACTCATTAAATTGGTTGCACCCAGTGAGTCGCGAAGTTTTACTCCGCTGATTTTATAATCTCCTTTGTTAGTGTGGACATTAATTTGATCGATACGACCGATGCTATTTTTTTTGACATCACCGAACGATTGAATTTCGCCTTCAATCAGTTTTCGTTTTTGTAATTTAGCACTTAGTTCAGCTGCTGAAATTTCAAAAGACCATTTATATCGAGGAGATGAATTACAAAATCCACAAGTGACCGATGAAATGTACGGAATTTTCTTACCCCACACTTTTTCTGCGCGCTCGGTTTTTCCGCCACAAGTAGAATGATAAAACGCTTTGATTGGTTCATTGTCATACGTCAAAATCATACCTTTGGTATCATTGACTGCTTGAATTGCTTTGTATCTCTCTTGATTTGCTCCTTCATACACTTGATCTTTGACTGAAGAATCTAAGTCAAATGGAGGACGTGCATTTTTAAATTGAGTAGATCCAGCTTCTTTCATTTGATAAATTGCATACGTTCGTGCTGCCACTGCTTGTGCTTTTAATGTTTCAAGATTCCAACTTGCATTCATTTCAGAGTGAAGCAAACCTGCCACATATTTTTCGATGTCTAAATGGTTAACAACTACACAATCACCGTTGAATGAGTAAATGTATAAAGCATCACGAAACTGTTTACCGTCGATTCGTAAAAATCCACCTAATGATTCAACTTTGATGGGACCTTTTGCGCGCACAATTTCAGGTTTTTGATTTTGTTTAGCTTGATTGAAAATTTGAATTCCTGAACCTAAAGAACATTTCATCGGAATCGAAGCGCGCGTGCTGTTTCGCAGGATCGTGCGATCAGCAGAAGCTTCTGAAATCACAATATCAAAGCCTTCAACACGAATTCCTTTTTCACGTTCAACCATCACACGAACAGTAGGAACTGTAGCAATGTTTGCGAACAGCGATTGTGAAATTAAAAATAGTAAAAGGACTACAAAGAGCCGAAGGTTCCCGTCCTTGGGATTTTGCCACTCCACCGTGAGTTGCCTCCTGAAATTCTATTAGAAATTCGAAAGCGATTTCGAACAAGACATGATGCGTTATTTTGTGACGATTTTTCTTCTAACCGTTTAAAATCACGTATATTTTGCCTACTCAATGCAGTTTATTTCTTTAATGCTTTCATCACTACTCTCATGTCGTCCCATACGAATTTTTTAGCAGGGGGATTTCGTAATAAATATGCAGGGTGATACGTGGGAAGCAGTTTTTTTCCGCGAAACTCTAAAAAAGTTCCACGCACTTCTGAAATTTTATGTTCTTGCTTGGTTAACGTTTCAAGCGCAGTTGCTCCCAATGCGACGATGACTTCTGGATTCACACTTTCAATTTGTTTATGCAAAAAACCTTCGCATGCTTCAATCTCATCCTCTTGTGGTCTGCGATTTTCAGGAGGTCTACATTTCACCACATTTGCAATATAAACGTCTTCTCTCTTCATACCCATCGCTTCAATGATTTTGTCTAATAATTGACCAGCACGACCAACAAAAGGCCTGCCATGCAGATCTTCTGATTCACCGGGGCCTTCTCCTACAAACATTAGTTTTGATTTAGGGTTACCTTCTCCAAAAACGATGTGTGTTCTGGTTTTTGCGAGCTTACAACGAGAGCAGTCGCCTATATTTTTTTGAATTTTTTTAAGTTCATCACTCAATGGAATGGTAGGTACATATGACACAGTTTTGGATATGCTTTTTGATTTTGTTTTCGAAGTTTTTGCTTTCGTAAACCGTATCCACTCTTGGTCTAATTGTTTTTTGGTAAAAAACGCATTCTTTCCGTATGTTTTCTCGATGTATTCTTTAAATAGGACTGTTTTTTCCTTCATTCGGTGCTCCAATTTTTATATACATTAAAAAAAACTTTAGATTTTGCAAAGAAAAGACTAAACTTTTAGGTAGAGATTGCCGAATAGTGACATGGAGGTCGCAAAATGGTTAAGAATACCTTATTTTGGCTTGTATTAGGCGTTATCGCATTAGCTCTTGTAGCTCACGGACAAGCAGCGACATTATTTTAGTTTTATCTTCTTATTCTTGAACCCATTCATCAAAGTTTTTGGGTTGGTGTAAATCTATACTACAATTAAATACGTCATTAAATTTAATTAAAAAGTAATTTTTTGATTTACGAATGATACTTTCTTTTTTGGTTGGAACAAATTTTCGATAATCTCTCCATAGTAAACCTGAATCTTGAATGTATTTTTTAAATTGAATTGAGCCCACCCGCATATCTAATGAATCATAATCTTTGATCGCTAATTTCACATTTGGGTTCTTTTCAAGATAGTTAAGTCTTGCTTCATACATCGCAATGATATCAATGAATTCTCCAAAATCTTTTTGCGATCTATGACCTCTTATCTCAATGCGTTTTCGTGTTTCATCTTTTTCATCATATAAAGTAGATAAATTGAATGCATTGTATTTACGTTCTAAATAAACATCTTCATCAATTCGGTTTAAAAATTCTTCAATATCCAGTGGATTTTGATTAGAAAATTCTTTTGCAATTTTCATTAAATTTTCCATATTTTCATTTGGAAGTTTTGTAACAACCGGAGCATTGTAAATGTCATTTTCAAAAATGACAGTCGCCAATTCATTGTGATTAAAGTAATCAAACATAAAATCTTTCATGAGTTGTTTACGTTTCAAAAAATACTCATAACCAATGCTTATATGACCCGATCCTATCCACTGGCTAGGATATAAATGCGCTTCTTGACAAGAATCAAAAATGAGTTTTTGAAATAAATCTTTATTCTTTTTGAATGTTTCAACTGACATAGGACTCATGGTAATTTCAACTGCACCGGGATCAGTAGAATAATTAATATAAAAATCTTTAGATTCAATAATCAATTTAAAATCTGAAAATCGATACAGTGTACATTCTTTGTTTTTTTTACAATATTGAATCAAAGTTTTTTCAAGCGCATCTATGTATGGCTTTAAAAACTCAGAGTTAACTGTATTTACTTCTTTCGTTCTCACTAAATTTGCTAAAATTCTTGTATTAGTAAATGTAAACTCTGGACCAAACTTCAAAGCATCATCTGCTTTTGCAGTTGAAACTAAAAATGCAAATAAAAGCAGAATAAAACGAAGGATATTCATATATCATTCATCGACTACTCAACGAAAATTCTTTTGATAATTCGTATATTTGCCCGCAAATAGGTCAATTCTAACAGGAACATTTTACCGTGTTAATTCGACAGAGGGGCTTCCGATAAGTGGTATGTAACAAGTCATTTCACCATGGAGGGCATATGAGAGACGAGTTTGATAACTTTGATGATGAAAATGAAATTCTAGAAGGAATGGAACAAGAGCAAAACGCAAATCCTGCTGCTCTTTGTTTTGAAGAATACTTAGATTGTTTTGGCGACACTACGGATGTTATGAAAAAGCATCTACTTTGTACTTTGTGTGGCGGTCATCTTCACTTCTCTCATTTGGCAGATTTTTCAAATGGAATGATTCAAGAAACTGCTCGTTGCCCAGACTGCTCGATTCGTTTGAGACAACGATTGCATAAATTACAGTAACTATTTACCCAATACACGTTTATCTCGAATTTTTCGGTGAAATTCGATGGCAAATCGATGTGCTTCATCTCGTAAGGATGTAAGTTGGCGAAACGCACCTGTTCCAGGTTTGAGTAAAATATAATTTTTTTGATTGGGTTTAAAGATTCTCTCAGAACTCATTTTAATTTCTTGTGATTCAAAATCACGTTCCGTTCTTGCCTTAGCAATCGAAGCTAGTTCTACTCCTATAATTCCTAGTTCTTTAAAAACGGCTTCGGCTTGAGCTAATTGCCCTTTTCCACCGTCGATTAAAACTAGATCAGGAAGGCCTTGCGATAGATCTGTTGATTGAAACCTACGTTCAATGATTTCACGCATACTTTTAAAGTCGTCTATGTCACCAACTGTTTGCACATGATAGTGTCGATAAAATGATTTCTCTGGTGCGCCATCTATAAAAACCACGCGAGAAGCAACGGTTCCCTCGCCTTGAAAATGCGAAATATCAAAACATTCCATTCGATGAGGAAAATTTCGTAAATGTAATTTTTTCTGCACGTCTAAAAGATCGAGAGTTTTATTGGTTGTTTTACTTGTAAGTTCGGTCAAATGAAAATCAGCGGTTTTCTTTAACATTAAAAGAAGGTCATTCGAATTACCTTTTTTAATGACATGAAAGTGATGACGTTTTCCTAAAGCTGATTCTAAGGTTTTAAGCTGTTCAGAAATTTCTTCCATAAAAAGTGGCAAGCCGATTTCAGAAGGTAAAATTTGTGGTGCTTGCTCATGACGTTTTAAATAATACTGAGTTAAGAACATAAATAAAAATTCGGCATCAGATGCTCCAGTATCAATGTCCGTAAATGGAAACTGTTGTACTCCCACAGTACGTCCATCTCGATTCGACATAACTACAATCACTGCCATTGAATCTAATCGCGCCAAATGAACCAAATCCATATCTTTACTTGATTCAGGGTCGATCATTTTTTGTTCTGAATTTATATTTTCAATATTTTGAATTCGATCTCTGATTTCTGCTGCTTTTTCAAACTCTTCTTTTTCTGACGCCTCATTCATTTGTGTTTTTAAATCAGAAACCACATCTTTGGTTTTTCCATCTAAAATTTTAAGAACTCGGTCAATGTTTTCTCCATATTCTTTTTCAGAAATTTTTCCGACACAAGGACCAGAACATTGTCCCATTTGATATAATATGCAGGCACGTGATCTATTTCGAAATTCATTGTCTGAGCAATCGCGAAGCCTAAAAGTTTTATGCGCCCATCGTAATACATCTTTGATTTCAAACGCAGAAACATAGGGACCAAAATAACGAACATTTCGAGAACCTTTTTGAACCCTGCGAACATATTCTAATTTTGGATACGGGTGCTCTAGATCAAGCCTCACATACGGAAACGATTTGTCATCTTTGAGCATGACATTGAATCTTGGTTTATTTTTTTTAATTAAGTTAAATTCTAATATTAAAGCTTCGACTTCGTTGTCGGTAATGATCACTTCAACATCAGCAACTTTTTGAACCATGAGCTCAATTCTAGGAGAGTGGCGCGATGCGCTTACTTGATCTTGTGCGAAAAGATGTTGAAAATAACTGAGTACTCTTTTTTTTAAGTTTTTTGCTTTTCCCACATATAAAATTTCACCTGACGCATCCTTCATTTGATAGACGCCTGGCTCTTCTGTGAGTGATTTTATTTTGGTTTCAAATTCTAAACTTTTCATTTTGATGTTATGATCTTAGCACGAAGGATATTAAAAATGGCATATAAAACTGGCGATGAAGTGTTAGCATATTGTGGATCATGTAAAATGGATTTAAGAGCAAATATTGTTGCAATGGAAGGCGCAAAAATAGCACGCGTCATGTGCAGAACGTGCAAAAAAGAGCGCTCTTATAGTTCTCCCAAAGGCGTCAAAGATCCGGGAGCTACTCCCACTTTAGTAAAACGCAGGTCTACTCCTACTGAAACTCGAGAAATCAAAACAATTTCTGTTTCTGCCGCTTGGGAAAATGCAATGAGTGAAAATAAAGGAAAACCTAAAATTACTTATAATATTAAAACTACATTTAAACCGGGCGATATCATTGCTCACCCAAACTTTGGAGATGGAATTGTAATGAAAGTGCTACATCCCAATAAAGCTGAAATCATGTTTGAAAATGACATCAAACTTTTACTACATTCAAAACAATGAAAAAATTATTTCTTATTTCAATCGCAGTTTATATGTTAGGAATTGGTTGCGCTAAAAAACACACCGATGAATTTAATGCTCGTTCTTTAACCGGAAAAAATGTTGCCATTGCACACATTGATGGCCCGAAAGAAGCAAGACATTTTGTAGAAATTGCCATTGTAAATGAAGTGATCGCAGCCGGTAGATTTTCGGTTGTAGATAGAACCGCTACCCAAGAAGCAATGGTCGATTACCCCGCATTAAACGATCGACAAAAATTAGGTAAAAAACTAGGCGCAGATTATGTCTTAAGCGTTCACATTGATGACTATAAAGTGGTTGATCGCCAAGGATACGACAAAGTGGAAGAAGAAGACTCTGTTCTTGCTGAAGAAATGCATGAATCCAATGTCAAAACAAATCACTATTACAAAGTAAAAGCTTCCGATGCCTTGGTAAAACTATATTTTTCGTTTGTAAATGTTCAAACAGGTGAAGTGCAATTTACAGGTACAGGAACTTCTTCGTTACGAATTGATTCACGTGACGCTAAAAACATGGGTAAAATGCATTTATTAGAAGAAGCAACCACAGATGCAGTACATCGATTTTTTGAGTCACTCCCTAAATAAGGAAAATTGATAAGAATGAAAAACAAATCAACCAAAACTCTTCCGATGACATTAGCTGCATTGGGAGTTGTTTTTGGTGATATAGGTACTTCTCCCCTATATGCAATTAATCAAATTTTTTTTGGAACACATCACAGATTTGCTAACAATCAAGACACCGTATTAGGTTGCGTTTCATTAATCATTTGGGCCATTACATTAGTCATCTCTATAAAATATCTTATGATTGTTTTACGTGCTGACAATAATGGTGAAGGTGGAATTTTTGCACTTTATTCTCATTTACATCGTTATTTAAAAGAACATAATAAATTTTTGTTATTAATGCTTTTTGCTGCCGGAATGTTATACGGAGATGGTGTAATCACTCCTGCAATCAGTGTTTTATCTGCAGTTGAAGGTCTAAAAGTTGCCACACCAACATTTGAACCATTTATCATTCCCATTGTGATTGGAATTTTAATTTTTCTATACAGTATTCAATCAAAAGGTACTGCCAAAATTGGTAGAATTTTTGGTGTAATTATCTTTATTTGGTTTCTAACAATTGGTTTTCTTGGCATTCGCTCAATTATAGAATTTCCAGAAATTTTTAAAGCGTTTAACCCTTTAAGAGGAATTCATTTTCTATTACAAATTCCAACCCATTTGGCTTTAATTGTTTTAGGAGGAGTTACACTTTCAATAACTGGTGGTGAAGCACTATTTGCAGACATGGGTCATTTCGGTAAAAAACCAATTCGATTAGGCTGGTTTTTGATCGTTTTTCCTGCTCTATTATTAAATTACTTAGGACAAGGTGCCTACCTACTATCAGGAAAAGAAATCATTCAAAATAATTTATTTTACAGCTTAGTTCCTAAAGCTTTTATATATCCAATGGTCATTCTTGCAACATTAGCAACGATCATTGCGTCTCAAGCATTAATTTCTGGTGCATTTTCTTTAACCGCTCAAGCAGTGGCTTTAGGATTATTTCCTAGAATTCACTTTATACATACTCACAAAGAACATTCTGGCCAAATATATTCACCGTTTGTAAATTGGATGCTATTTTTGGGAGCCACAATCATGGTGTTCTCTTTTCATAACAGTTCGAATCTAGCTTCTATTTATGGACTTGTTATGAACGTAAACATGTTACTCACAACAATTTCAATATTTATGATTTCCCAAATTATTTGGAAATGGAACATTCTAAAATCAATCAGCATTTTATTTTTATTCTTTATTCTCGACATTACGCTTTTATTTGGCAATTCAATGAAATTTTTAATTGGAGGGTATGTACCATTTTCAATTGGTATTTCGATTTTCACAATCATGATGACTTGGCGTTGGGGCAGAAAAGCTACTTTTGCGGCATATTCTGGAATACAAACATTTACAATTTCTGAATTAATTCGTTTCAAAAAAGAAGCAGCCACTCGACTCGATCGAAATGTCATTTTAATGGTGCCAAAACCATTGAAATCATTTGAAGACAATACTCCTGCACTCATGCAAATCGTAATTAGTCGGCACGGATTAATTCCACATAATTTATTTTTTGTAGAAGTCATTCACAAAAAAACTCCTTATGTGTCTGAAGAAGATCGATACGAAATTACTGTATTTGATGATGATGAACAATTTGGAATGGTTGCAAGTGTAACTATTTACTTTGGATTTATGGAAGATCCAAATGTTGAAAAAGCTTTGCTATCACTTAAATCGCATCATTTAATTGATCTTGAAAATGACCCACGTGAATGGACAATCCATGTTTCACAAGAAAATGTTTTACCTTCACCAAAAATTGGAAAGTGGAATCATTTGCGTTTAAGACTTTTTTCTTTGTTACGACAAATTTCTCGTCCCGGATATTATTATTACGGTCTTGGTGACAATGTTCAATTATCGGTTGAAATTTTGCCAGTTAAAGTTTCTTAAGAACTAATGCAATTCAAGTTCAACTTGTTTTAGTAATCGAATTTTATCTCTTAAGGCAGCAGCTTTTTCAAACTCCAGATTTTGAGCGGCGGTCTTCATTTCTTTGGTGCAGTATGAAATCATTTTCTGAATTTCACGAAGATCTTTTGGCATTTCTTTGCCTCCCATAACTTTCTCGATATTCTCAGCAAGCTTTAAGTCAAAATCAACTAGGTCAAATTGTTCTGGCTGTTGTTGAGAACGTCCAAAATATATAGATTCAGACGCAGGACTTGCCTCACCAATTTTAAGTTGTTTAGCTTTCACAACCGTTTTCGGAGTGATGCCGTGATCTTTATTATATTTTTCTTGAATGGCTCTACGGCGATTGGTCTCAGAAATTGCTTTCTTCATGCTGTCAGTTACTTTATCAGCATACATCAGAACTCTGCCTTCACTATTTCGAGCAGCCCGACCGATGGTTTGAATGAGTGAACGTTCAGAACGTAAAAAACCTTCTTTGTCTGCATCTAGAATTGCAACCAAAGCTACTTCAGGTAAGTCTAAACCTTCGCGTAATAAGTTAATTCCAACCAAAACATCAAAAACTCCGTCTCGTAAGTCACGTAAAATCTCTACACGCTCAATCGTGTCAATATCGGAGTGTAAATATTTAACTTTGATTCCACTATGCAAATAGTGATTTGTTAAATCTTCTGCTAATTTTTTTGTAAGTGTAGTAACCAAAACTCTAAATCCAGATTTAATTACACCGCGAATTTCACTAAGCAAATTATCAACCTGATTGGTTGCAGGCCGTATCTCAATCGGTGGATCTAGTAATCCGGTGGGACGTATGATTTGTTCTACGATTTCGCCACCTGATTTTTTCAATTCATATTCACCAGGAGTCGCTGAAACATAAAAGCGATATCCTTCTGCTTTTTCAAACTCTTCAAAATGTAGCGGTCGATTATCTAATGCTGAAGGAAGACGAAATCCGTGCTCAACTAAAGTCATTTTGCGTGCGCGATCTCCTCTAAACATTCCCCCCACTTGTGGAATGGTTACGTGTGACTCATCCACTATGAGCAAAAAATCTTTGGGAAAATATTCAAACAATGTCGGGGGCGCTTCTCCAGATTTGCGACCCGTTAAATGCCTTGAATAGTTTTCAATTCCATTGCAATAACCAATTGATTCCATCATTTCGATATCAAAAAGTGTACGTTGCTCTAATCGTTTAGCTTCTACAATTTTTCCTTCTTTGGCATATTCAGATAAACGAAGTTGTAATTCTTTTCGAATTTCTTCAATTGAAGATTTTCTTTGCTCAGCCGTCGTTACATAGTGAGATGCAGGATACACTGTTACTCGTGAAAGTTTTCTACCTTTTACTCCTCTCAAGGGATCGAGCTCATAAATTGCATCAACTGTATCTCCAAATAATTCAATACGAACTGCGCGCTCTTCTTCGTATGCAGGAATGATATCAATGATATCTCCGCGAACACGAAATGTTCCGCGATGAAAGTCGATGTCATTTCGTTGGTAAAGCATTTCAACTAATTTTTTAAGTAATAAATCTCGTTTAAATTCTTTTCCTTCTTCAACATACAAAATCATTCCTTCATATGCTTCAGGAGAACCCAAACCATAAATACAAGAAACAGAAGATACAATGATGACATCATCACGGTCTAATAGAGAACGCGTAGCTGAGTGGCGTAATTTATCAATTTCTTCGTTAATTGCTGAATCTTTTTCAATATACGTATCCGATGAGGGAATATACGCTTCAGGTTGGTAATAATCATAATATGATACAAAATATTCTACGGCATTTTCTGGAAAAAACTGTTTAAACTCAGAATACAATTGGGCAGCCAATGTTTTGTTTGGCGCCAAAACCAATGTTGGCTTACTTAACTGTTGAATGACATTGGCCATTGTAAAAGTTTTACCAGATCCCGTTACACCTAATAAAACTTGGTGACGATTATCTGCTTTTGAGCCTGAAACTAATTTTTCAATTGCTTGCGGCTGATCACCTGTGGGTTTGAATTGTGATACTAACTTAAACATTTATAATGTGACCTTTAACGTTTTTAAATCAATCAAGCCTAACCCGTTGATTTCAATATTTTGAACTTTTTTAGAGACAAGCACTCGTTGAATATAATGATATATGGGAACAACTACAACTTCTTCTTCTGTAATTATTTTTTGCGCTTCATTTACAAGCTTTTGACGTTTCGATGCATCTTTAACGGGATCCGTTTTCGCTATTTTTGATAAAAGCTCATCATAACGAGTAGATTTCCAACCTGTATAATTATTGGGATTATCCGATTGAAACAAAAACAAATGAGCATACGGATCAGAAAATAACGAAAGAAAACCAAATCGAAATAATGCGGGAGTATTAGAAGTCAATTCGCGAACGTACGTTTTCCAATCGCGTGCTTTTAATTCTAAATCTAAATTTAAATTATTTTTTATATCTTGTTTAATTTTTTCTACAATCATCTGGTTTCTCGCACCAGAATCAAATCCTAAAACCAAACCTTCTTTATTTACATTTTCAAAATTTTTAAAACCATCTTTTACTTTTTGTGGATTAAAATGAACACCAATTGATTCATTTGCACCTGGTATTCCTTTGGGAATCCAACTTGTGGCCTCGGTTTCTCCACTATTAATAATTTTAAGAATTCCATTTCGATCAATCGACTGCGCAAATGCAAGACGTGCTTTCTTTTGATTCCAAGGTGAAATTTTTTGATTAAATCCAACATAATAAGTCGCATAAAACGGAAAGTCTAAAACTTGATTCGTTTTTTTAAAGCGATCCATTTCTAAAACAGGAACCCTGCTTACTAAATCTAGTTTTTCTGAATCGAATAAATTAAGTGATGTCATTTCATCCGTAATAATGGGAAATGAAATTCGGTTTGGAAGATGCGAAATATTTTCAGGATAAAATTGGTTCTTTACAAAAACCAATTCTCGCTGATGATTCCATCGCTCGATAGTATATGGGCCCGTGGTTATCATTTTCTCAGTCCATTTTGATCCCATTTTTTCAATCAGATCTTGCCGTTGCGGAAAAAATATTGCCAAAGACAATAATTGCGGAAAAAAAGTAAAATTCGATTCAAGATCTATTTGAATTTTACTATCATCAATTGCTTTAATTCCCACTTTTGAAAAATCAGTTAGTTTAGAATGCTTATATAGAACTGCATTTTTAATAAAAAATAATAAATCGATGAGTTTTGAAGAAATTTTTGGATCTAATGTTCGTTTGATCGCATACACAAAATGAGAAGCCTTTACGTCGACTCCATCACTCCATTTCCATTTTTTTAAATGAATGATGTAACGACTGCCAGAGTTTAAACTTTCTATTCGTTCAGCCATTTCATGCACAAGTTCACCTTTACCGTTTACCCTCATCATTCCACTCATGAGAAATCCGAATAAACGTAACGACAACCCATCTTCTGAAGTCGAAAAATCTAAACTCACCGGCTCACTGGTTAATTGAATAGCTAATGTGTTTGATTGAACTTTAGCCTGATTACAACTCAGAGCAAAAAAAACAAGCCCCAAAATAATACATTTAATCGCGCTTTGAGTCATATTCAGTGATTTCATATTGAATTAACTATGCTATCTTCAACTCAAATATGGAACATATTTTTGAACAGTTAAAGCATGCCCTGCTTACAGGCTCACTGACTTCTACATTATTTGCAGTTTTACTTTGTTATATTGGAGGAGTTCTTTCAAGCTTCACTCCCTGCATTTATCCCATGATTCCAATTACGATCGGATTCATTGGTGGCACTTCAGACAAATCAATTAAATCAGGATGGATCTTAAGCTCACTCTACGTTTTAGGAATGGCTACTATTTATACAGCATTGGGAATATTCGCAGCCATGTCGGGAAGAATCTTTGGCACCGTTACCAATTCAGCGGGATGGTACATAGGTCTTGGCGTAATTATGTTACTCTCAAGCCTTTGGATGATGGACGTCATTCAATTTGATCCTCAAGTATGGATTCAAAAATTCAAAGGGCATCGCGCTCACCATCACCCACCATCAGAACGATCAAAAGAAATCAGCGCATTTTTATTTGGATTTTCTAGCGGCTTCATCGCCGCACCTTGCACCACTCCAGTCCTCACCACAATTCTTTCATACATTGCAACCACAAGATCAATCGTGATGGGTGGATTTTTAATGTTCACATTTGCATGTGGTTTGGGAACTATATTAGTTTTCATTGGATCATTTGCGGGAGCTGTAAAAGTAATGCCAAAATCTGGCAAATGGATGCAAAATATAAAACTTTTTTCAGGTTTACTGATTCTAGCAATTGCTCAGTACTACATTTACAAGGCAGGCACACTTAAATGAATTATCAAAAAACACTTAAATTAAATGCTATTATTCATGTCATTGGAATTTTGGTTTCTTTATATTTAATTTATCACCATTATGCATATCAATTCGGTGGAGACACACAGAGCTTTTGTTCTATCTCAGGAAAAGTTGACTGCGATGTTGTAAATACTTCTCGGTTTTCAGAGTTTTTAGGCATTCCACTTTCTGTGTACGCACTGACCTATCATTTAATGGCGATCATCGTTTCGATTTTTGCAATGAACAGCATGTATGTAGCAAAAGATGTGCTTTTACTTTTAACCACTCTTGGTGGTTTTACTGTATTCACTTCTGTTTTATTATTCATCATTTCGCTCACTCAATTAAAAACCTTATGTATCATGTGTATGTCACTTTACGCTGTCGACATCGCTACTTTTTTCACGGCACTCATCGCATGGAAAAAAGCCCAATTTCCAAATCCATTTTTTCAAGAATTAAAATTGATCAATCGCAAACGAATCGGACAATACTTTGGTTCTGCACTTGGTATTCTCATCGTGTTTCATCTAGCTTCTGCTGGAATGTTATCACAAGAGCCTGATATTCCATTTGATAAGGCAACTTTTATTGCTGAATTTCAAAGCAATCCTGTAAAAAATGTTGTTCCTGGCGATTCAGCACGTTTGGGCGATCCAAATGCAAAACTCACCATTGTTGAATTTGCAGATTTTCAGTGTCCACATTGTGCTACAGCTTCGAAAATCATTCACCGTTTACTAAAAACCAATGCTGGTAAATTTCAATTGGTGTTTAAAAACTATCCATTCGATCAGGCGTGCAATCCAGAAGTAAAGCATCGAATGCATGACTTTGCGTGTGAGGCAGCTCGCGGCTCAATTTGTGCTCGCAAATTCAATCAATTTGAAAAGTACTATGACATCGTTTTCAAAAAACAGACTGAGATCAACTCAGCTTTTATTAAAAACACTTTACTAAGCTTAGGTGCTACAGAATCACAATACGAAGAGTGTATGAATTCAGCTCAAGTACGAGAAGAATTAAGACTCGATCTTGAACATGGCAATCAGCTTGGCATCGAAGGTACTCCCACTTTTTTTGCTAATGGCAAAAAAGTAATGGGAATGATCGACGAAAAAAGATTAAAAACAATTTTGAAAGAATTGAATTTAGATTAAACAAATGACTCAATCAAATTTGCATTGGATCGATTCGCACGCACATTTAAATTACGAATATCCGTTCAGTGTTTCTGAATATATTGAAAACGCAAAAAAAAATGGCGTCACAAAGCTCATTACCATTGGTGCAGAACCAGGTCGTGAAGATCAAATGTTACAAATTGCAGATAAATATCCAAATGTATTTTTCACAGTGGGAGTTCACCCTCACGAAGCAAAACACATAAACATAAATACTTTAAAATCATTCGATCAATATGTGAATCATCCCAAGTGTGTAGCGATTGGAGAAATTGGTCTCGACTATCATTATATGCATTCTACAGAGGCCGAACAATTAAACGCCTTAAATCTTCAATTAGACTATGCTCTAAAGGTGAATAAACCGATTGTGATTCATAACCGAAGTGGTGACGGTAGAACGCAACCACAAGACGCAGAAACTCCTCAAGTTGAGGCCCTCAAATTATTCATAGCTAAACGAAAATCTAAAACCTTACCTGGAGTCATTCATTGCTTTACCGGAACCCTATCCTTTGCTCTTGAATGCCTAGATTTGGGCTTTTACATTTCATTTTCTGGGATAGTAACCTTCAAAAAAGCGGACGATATTCGTCAGGTACTCGAAAAAGTACCACTCGATCGAATTTTAATCGAAACAGACTCTCCCTTTTTAGCGCCACAGCCATATCGAGGAAAACAGAATCAATCCGCATACTTAGTTGAAACCGCTTCTGTCGTAGCAAAGGTTAAAAATATCGATTTAGCCACTCTATCAAAAGCTACCGTTCAAAACACTGAAACACTTTTTAATATCTAAACTCACTTGTTGCGCTCTGCGATAAGTTTTGATACCCCCTATGCACTATGCAAATTCTGAAGTCATCAACAGCATTCTTAATGGTTTGGTTTCTATCAAACGTAGCTTTAAGTAATGGCATTGATCAAAGTGAACTCTCCTTATTTCATTCAGATCAGTCTAACCCTGAAGCACCTCTCATTAAAGAACTGCAAGCAATGACCTATGACCTTCAAATGATTGAGTTGATTATAAAAAATCGAAGAAACTCAAAAACTGAAGATGGCATTGCAAATGCGATCTCACAGATACAAGAAGAATCTACTTTAATTGGTAAAAAATTTAGAGAATTACGAACACAACAAATAACCGCTGTCCTTGATTTATATAATTTAGGTAAAAGATTTGGATTTTTAGTAGGGGTAGATCAAGGACAGTGGTCAAATCTAGATTCCGCTCTCAAAGACGGTTCAATGATCGGTGGACTCGCCACCGTTGCAAGCAATGACAAGCTTTTAAACGTTGTGAATTTAATTCCACTCCGAATTGGAAAAGAAACCGTTTGGCAAATTGTACTTCCGAAAAATGATCGATATAGTTTTTGGCATAAAACATTAAAAGTTTCGAAAAAATTAAAACAAAATATGATTGATGAGGTCATTCAAAAAGCAAATACACCGTACTTAGAAAGTAAAAAGATAGCTGAAAATTTTTATAAAAATGCTCACAAAAAACTTTTTCAATCATTTCAATCTCAGAATTTTGGCTTACTTACACGTATGAATCATGCCTACAAAGCAATTCGAGCTTTAGGACAAATGAATTCGGCTATGAATATTCCGGAACAATATGCGCAATTGTATAATCAAATTTTAGATCATTTATATTCATATGGCGTAGACATTTCGTTTAACGGCCAAGATCGTGACTTTACTATCAAAGGATTTTTATTTGGAGAAACTCCTGATTCGGCCACTGAATTATATAAAAAATTAAAAATTTCAAATTCAGGTGAGACGTTTAATTCACCCTCTTCTTAATGTTCATGCCCTTCATGCTGATGAGAATGATGCTTTGATCTGAGTTTTTTAAATATAATTTTTAAAATCAAAAATAAAATAAGCCAAGAAGCAAGTACTTCAACCCAACCTGGAATGATGTGATCGAAATAAGATCGTAAATGAGAATTTGAATCTGATTGAAATGTTGTCCAATGTTTCGGTAAGCGAGGGTAAATTACATTTAAAAAATACCCCAACATCCAACAAACTGCGGTCATCGAGCTTAAATAAACAAAAATGAATTTTGTGCCAAACTCTTTTCTTAATGCAATTAAACTTCCGATATTTGTGGCAGGTCCGGTTAACAATAAAACAAGTGCAGCCCCTGGGGATAATCCCTTCATCAAAAGTGCAGCTGCAATCGGAGTAGATGCGGTTGCACATGAGTACAATGGTATTCCAAATAAAATTGCTAAAAAGATTTGTAAATTTTCATGCTTTGACCAAAATTCATTTTTCAAAAGATCGGTGGGGATGCTGTTCTGTAATAATGCTCCTAAAATAAGTCCAAAAAATATCCACAAGCCAATATCTTCAAATGACTCTTGAAATGCATAACGAAAAATGGCTTTTATTTTATTCACTATTGTATGTTGATGTACTTTACGACTGGTAGCTAATCCGCAAACTCTACAAATTTCTTCCCAATTTTTATTCTTTGAATTTTTTTCATTTAATTTTTTAATATTACTGCTGAATTTATCAGATTTTTTTCGTAATACTTTCTCGACAATTAAACCTACTGCAATTGACAAAACAATTGCGGACAATGGTCTTAAGCCAAAAAAAGCCAGCGGCATCATGGCTAACGTAATCGCAATCGCGTCTATGCTTGTTTCTGGAGTTGAAATTAAGAATGAAGTTGTCGCTGAAAGCGATGCGCCATTTTTTCGTAAAGTGAGTGCCGTTGGAAGAACACTACAAGAACACAATGGAAGCGGAGCGCCTAAAACTGCACCTTTTAGAGCACTGAAGAACCCCTCGCCTCCCAAAGCCCAAGAAATAATTTTTACTGAAACTAAAACGTGTAAAATTCCTGCTAAAACAAGCCCAAAAACCAAAAAAGGGGCTGTTTCACGAGTCGAAGACCAAAACGTAGATGCAAATTGCGAGAAAAAATTAACAACACTCTGAATCATTAAAATAAGATTAGCTCAAGCTTTGAAGTCTTGCAAAGATTGGTCTATAAATAATGCAATCATTACTAGTTATTCAACTTAAGTGAAGGAGCAAATATGCCTATTAAAGTCGCCATCAATGGTTTCGGTCGTATCGGCCGCTGTGTATTAAGACACGCTCTTAACAACGATCAAATTCAAATTGTTGCAATCAATGACTTAACAAAGCCCGAAGCAACGACTCATTTATTTAAGTACGATTCAGTACATGGCACCGTTGATGTTCCCGTAACTTTAGATGGAAATATTCTTAAAGCCGGAAAACAAAACGTAAAACTACTTGCAGAAAAAGATCCTGCAAATTTACCTTGGAAAGATTTAGGCGTCGACATCGTAATGGAATGTACAGGAATTTTTACAGACAAAGACAAAGCTTCGTTACATTTGAAAGCGGGAGCTAAAAAAGTAATCATCTCTGCTCCCTCAAAAGATGCAGACTTAACAGTTTGTATGGGAATTAATGAAAACTCATTTGATCCAAAAGTTCACAATGTAATTTCAAACGCATCTTGCACCACAAACTGTCTAGCACCGGTTGTAAAAGTAATCGATGAAGCATTTGGCGTGAAACGTGGATTAATGGTTACCATTCATTCATACACAAACGATCAAAATATTTTGGATCTTCCTCATAAAGATTTACGTAGAGCACGTGCAGGGGCACTTTCGATGATTCCAACAACTACGGGAGCAGCCAAAGCAATCGGTCTTGTACTTCCACATTTAAAAGGTAAGTTAGATGGATATTCTGTTCGCGTACCTACTCCAAACGTTTCATTAGTGGATGTGACTTTTGAAGTAAGCAAAAACACAACTCGTGACGAAGTGAATGCTAAACTTAAAGAAGCTGCAAATGGAAAATTAAAAGGCATTTTAGGTTTTTCAAATGAACCTCTTGTTTCAAAAGATTACAATGGCAACCCACTTTCAAGTTGTATCGATGCTGAACTCACAATGGTGAATGAAGGCAATATGGTAAAAGCCGTTTCTTGGTACGACAATGAAACTGGCTTTTCTGTTCGCATGCTAGATTTAGCAAAATTCATTGCGAGCAAAATGGTATGATTAAAACGGTTGAAGACTTTAATGTATCTGGAAAACGTGTATTCGTTCGCGTTGATTTCAATGTACCATTAAAAACAGATGGCAATGAAGTTACCGTTTCTGATGACACAAGAATTCGCGAAGCTCTGCCTACGATTCAATATCTCATTGAAAAAGGAGCAAAAGTAATTCTAGCTTCACACTTAGGTCGTCCCGATGGTCGTGATCCGAAACTAAGTCTTGAACCTGTGGCTATTAAATTATCTGAATTGCTCGGTCACCAAGGCAAATTAGGCGGCGAAGTTCTATTCACAGACGACTGTGTTGGCGATGGAATCGAAATGATTGTGAAACACTTAAAAGGCTCACAAGTTATATTGCTTGAAAACGTTCGTTACTACAAAGAAGAAGAAGCAAATGACCTAGAGTTTGCACAAAAGCTTGCTCATTTAGGTGAAATTTATATTAATGACGCGTTTGGCACAGCTCACCGAAAACACGCAACTACCTATGGAGTTGCTACGATCATGCAAGAGCGCGGATGCGGATATTTAATTCAAAAAGAATTAAAATATTTAAATGCGCTTTTAGAAAATCCAAAATCTCCGTTTGTAGCTATTTTAGGTGGATCAAAAGTCACAGACAAAATCAAAACGATTGAAAACCTATATCAAAAAGTAGATTGCATGCTCATCGGTGGTGCAATGGCAAATGCGTTTAGGCTTGCACAAGGTGGTTACGAACTGCCTGCAAATGCTAAAAAGCCAAAACCAGAAGATGTAGACTTTGCTAAAATTCTCATACAAAAAGCTAAAACCTCTGAAGTAGATTTAGTTCTACCTGTTGATGACGTAGATTCTTTTGATATTGGTCCCAAAACGATCGATTTATTTTGCAAAAAATTATCGGGCGCTCAAACTGTTTTTTGGAATGGACCTGTCGGAATGTTTGAAAAAGAACAATATGCAAAAGGAAGTTTTGCCATTGCCAAAGCAATGTCTGAAACCACTGGCATGAAAGTAATTGGTGGCGGAGATACTGTGTCTGCGGTTCATGAGTCTGGTTATGCTGTCAAAATGGACCACATCTCTACCGGTGGTGGCGCTACGTTAGAATTCTTAGAAGGCCGAGGCCTGCCTGGAATTGATATTTTAAATACGTACGGTAAAAAAGCTGTAAGTCCTACGCTAAAGGTTTAATTATGACCAAACCAATTCGAATCATTGCTGGAAATTGGAAAATGAATTCAAGTCCTTCAGAGGCGATTGAATATTTTCAACAAATCGCCCCTCTTGTTAGCGGGAAAAATCAAAACCAAAAACAAGTGATCTTTCCTCCGACATATTGTTTAAATTCAGAAGTAAAAAACGTTGCTGAAACTGCTGGCTTCGAATTAGGCTCTCAAAATGTTCACTGGGAAGAAAAAGGAGCTTTCACCGCAGAAAACTCTGCCACAGTTTTACGCAAAATCGGATTCAATTGGACCCTGATTGCCCACTCTGAGCGTAGACAGTACTTTGGAGAAACAGACGAAACTGCTGCCAAACGTTTGAAGGCAGCCCTTAAGTCTGGAATGAATGTAATATTTTGCATTGGTGAAACATTAAGTGAGCGTGAATCTGGTAAAATGTTTGACGTTTTAAAAAGACAAACCATAGCAGCACTTTCTGTATTGAGTGATCAAAAACCATCAAGTGATCAAATATTCTCAATTGCCTACGAACCCGTTTGGGCGATTGGAACAGGCAAAACCGCAACCACTGCACAAGCCGTTGAGGCACATGCATTTATTCGAAAAATTGCCTCTGAAAAATTAGGCTCTGAAATTTCTAAATCATTATCTATTTTATATGGCGGTTCTGTCACAGCTGAAAACGTGAAAGAGCTACTAGCACAAACTGAAATCAATGGAACTCTTGTTGGTGGTGCAAGTCTAAAAGTTGAATCTTTTTCAAGCATTTGTTCATAAATCAATATACATAACTACTTGAAGGAGTTGGAGTTGGAGCTGGTGCAAGATCTTGTCCTGACAAAATGCCATCCACCATATTCATTAAATCTGTGGGAATAGCATTATTTAATCTTTTCATTTGTAAATATTCATTTAAAAGATTTATTTGAATATCGGATAATTTATTCGTATTCATAAAGTTCTTTATATATTCATCGGTATAGCTACTAGCTCCTTGACTGTTTCCAAATATAATTGCTGAACAAAGTGTATTCATTTCTGGTGCTAAATAACCTAAATTACTAAGCGAATCACTGCATTGTAATAACACTTTTAAATCTGCATCTTGGACAACCGAATGGGAAGATAAATAGTTTCGAATTGCGTCTACAGTTACTTTTCCAGTATCATTATTTGTATTTCCTTGATCTAAAATATTACATACTTCAGAACATGATGCTGCCGTTGCCATTTTAAAACAAACTGAAAATGAATCAGATTGAGTTGCCGTTAAATTTCTTGAGTTTGTTGAGAAATAGTTTTTAATACTATTCATATTACATACTCCTGGAAGCAAACAAGCTTCATTTCCAGGGTCTTTAAAACAAGTGTCAGAATTTGTATCTATGGACACACATTCAACTGCATAAGGATACAGTTTACAATATGTTGCATGACCTAAACATGCTTCTGAATTAGGACTGATCACACAAACATCCGTTGAAATACCGGAGCTTGAACCAGAAGAAGATACCCCAGAAGATGAACTGGAAGAAGTAGTACCTGAAGTTGACCCAGAAGAAGTTCCAGAAGATGACCCTGTATTGCTAGATCCTGATGATGAAGAAGAACTAGATGAAGATGAACTAGATGAAGAACTAGAAGAAATACCTGACCCTGAACTTGTTCCCCCAGATGAAGAACTGGATGAACTTGAGGATGAAAAACCTGATCCCGAACTTGAACTACTTGAAGACGACGAACTTGACGAATTAGATGATCCTGATGAACTAGAGCTGTTCTGATTCCCCATATTAGTTCCATAAGCAATAATGGGGAATTTGTTACCATCATTACTTTGCATAACATAATTATTTAATCCAAATGTTGCTTGATTTGAATATGGATCATCTACTCGAATTAATCCGTATTCATCAGCATTTTTTAAATTTCCTTTATTCGTTTTTAAATTGCTAAATATACTTGAAATTGCCCCTTTTGCAGAAGTAAAAAATGAGCTCATTTTATTTGTATTCGTACTAGATGTTTGCGCTGTACTAGTACCTGCAATCGAGTTTGAAGTTTGGTTTTGAGTATTGTTCGTAGATGTAGTGGCTAAAGTTGAATTAGAAAATTGAATACTAAAAATAAGAATACCAAAAATAACAGTTCTGTATTTCATCATTCCTCCACCAACGTTCGAATTAGATGAATAAATCTATTTTACGCTATGGGCCATTTTTTACCACTGTGTCCGCATAACACATTTAAACGCCATAAAATCGAATATATGCGATAAGAAACCTTGAATCTTTAAGCCTAAAAAGGTATTAACCTTCAAATGAATACATTATTGATCGTTTTACACGTTTTTACATGCGTTGTTTTAGTAATCGTTGTTCTTCTCCAAGCTGGTAAAGATGGCGGCTTAGGAATGGCTGGCGGTGGATCTTCTCAGACCGTTTTCGGCAGCTCTGGTGGAGCAAACTTTTTCACAAAATTTACATCTGCAACTGCAGCTGTATTTATGATCACTTCAATCTTATTAACTGTTGTAAAAGCAGGTAAACGCACTTCTGTATTTGAAAATGCACCTGTGCAAGCAACGGCGCCTGCCGCACCAATTAATGCGCCTGCAACAACTCCAGCTACTACATCTGCTGCAAAAACTGCTGAAGCTCCTAAACCGGCTGAAGCTCCAAAAGCAGAGGCTGCTAAAACAGAAACTAAAAAAGCAGTAGCTCCTGCTAAAAAACAATAAGTATGCAACTGCTGGAAGTTTCAGCAAATCAAATTACATTTCCACACTCACGTTGGCATTTTAATACTTCATTATTTCAATCTACTTTCAGTGAAAAAGATTCCGATTTTCTCATAGGATGTAAAACAGAAAATCAAATCTTCACTTTCGGAAGACTTGGACAATCTTACAAAGAGCTTCCTCAAAAAATAAATGTTCTTTTAATCGATACCAATCAAACTGAAATCGATGCCTTTGGAATGTTTTTAAAATATACATTTCAAACTCCTAAAGTACCGCTTGAGGCTGAGTGGGCAAAAATATTAAAAATATATAAAGAGCATTTTAATTTAGATCTATCAAAAGATGGAATTCCACCTCACCTATTAACAACATTGAGACAATGCGGATTAGAGCCACACTTAGGCGTGCTCACCAACAAAGCACGATTTCAATTTTTAAGCTTTGAAGAATTACACTTTCTCATTGAGAAAAAATGGGATCCAACATCGTTTGAACTCTTTGAAACAATGCCTGCAGAATTGCGATCAGCACTCTTTCAAATCGCGCATCACGATTCAATGAGTGCGCAACTCACGAAAGAATTTGCAAATCATAGTTTAACCATTACACGCAAATTAAGCCTCAAGGCAGCGTTGACTTTATTGCAATCTCCCAAACAAAATATTGATGATATTCGCACTTCACTTTTTAGAACTGCTCAACCTGAATTGTATTCAATGTCAGAAGAACGAATTCAAAAGCTGCGAGGGTTAAAAGCACCGGCTCGCACCGTTGTATTTGGTGATCCAAGTTTTGAAAGTGATGGAATTCGAATCACTCACACTCCTCGAAACTTACAAGATTTAGAATTATTCAAATCATGGATTGATAACGACGAAATTATGGAAAAATTTAAATCAATTTTTGAATTTTACCAACAATAGGGCTCTTAACATGAAGAAGTACAAGCGCATTACGGCAAGTTCTCATCAAGTTTTACAAAGTGCCGTCGCTCAAAGAGTTTTACGTAATTTAAAAAAATATAATTTAATAGAAGACGATTTAATTCCTGAAATTGTTGATACAAAAGAAGAAGCCCGAAAAATTTCTTTTGAATCGCTATCACAACCAAAACCTCTAAATCATCCCGTAGCTTACGGCAAAGAAGTTTTACACTTCGCTGAATTTGAAGGAGCCTTCACGAAACAATGCCCCGGCACCAATCAAATGCTTTGCTGTCAGTATCATGTTATAAATATGATTTCGAATTGTCCGTTTGATTGCTCTTATTGCTATTTACAAACATATCTCAATCAACCCATGACAACGATTTATACGAACGAAGAAGAAGTTCATGCACAAATTCACAAATTGTGTGAACACTATGAAAATGCGTTCTCAAGCGGAAAAATGGGTGGATCTAAAAAACTTCCACTTCGAATTGGCACTGGTGAAATTGCAGATTCATTGGCTTTAGACCCCATCACTGAGTTTTCACGCAATTTAGCTGAAGTGGTATCAAGATATCCCAATGTGAGATTAGAGCTTAAAACCAAGTCAAAAAACATCGAACATTTGCTCGATTTAAAAAGAAAAGACCACGTGGTAATTGCATTCTCTGTTAATCCTCAAGTAATTGTTGCTGCTGAAGAACATGGAACTGCAAGTTTTTATGAGCGCATTCGTGCGGCAGCCATTACAGCTCAAGCAGGTTTTGGAGTAGCGTTTCATTTTGATCCAATTATCCATTTTGAGAATTGGCAGGAAGAATACAAAAATGCAGTCGAATTTTTATTGCGATCTGTTCCTGAAGAATCAATTCGATGGATCAGCATGGGAAGTTTGCGCTATCATTCAAACTTAAAAGCAATTGCTCTTCAACGTTACCCAGATTCGAAGATATTTTTTGAAGATACGGTACTAGGTGATGATGGAAAGTATCGTTACTTAAGAAAGCAACGCTCAGAAATGTATGAATACGTTAACAAAGTCATCGGAGAGTTTTCTCCGAAAGCCTACACTTATTTATGTATGGAAAGTAAAGCGATTTGGGAAAAATCACTTCATCGCATGCCTGATCGCGGATTTTAAAACTTACCAATTTTTTCTGCAAATACACATTTGATATACCGAGATTCTGGTAACATTGCGTTTACTGGATGATCAGGCGCTTGTGATCCAAAATGTGTGAGTCTAAATTGCGAACGAGATCTGTCTGATGCTACTAGTACTGCATGCATAAAGTCATCCCAATGAAGATGAAAACTACACGCCGCTAATGCCAATACACCTTTTGCGTGAAGTAAATCAGCAGCCAGTGTGAAGCAGTTTTCATGTACTCGAACGCCTTGGTTTTTTTGTTTGGCACTTGTTGTAGTAGCCGGCGGATCCATAATGACAATTTCATATTTATTCGAATTGCGAATTTGAAGATCAGATTTTAGTTTTTCTATGTTCTCAAAAATATCTGATTTTATAGGAATGATTTGATTATTGATTTGATTAGCTTTTGCAGTTTCTACAAGGGTATCGAGTGATTTTTGAGAAGAATCTACTGCGTAAATAATTGCATTCTTATTTTTTTTTGCAATTTGTAAACTCCAACCGCCTACATAACTAAAGAAATCGATTACATTTGGTTTATCGAAATGAACAGAACGCTTTGTTAATTCAATCCGGTTTTGTCGTAGGTCATAAAAATAACCAGTTTTTTGGCCTTCCCAGGGATCAATATAAAATCGAACTCCCCCTTCGAGGGCGTGAATGTGGTTGGGGAGTTTTCCCCAAGAATGCATTTCTTTTTTCACTTGTTCTCGATCACGTACATCTAAGTCATTGCGAATTACACCTGATTTGATTTTACATTTTTGCTCAAGCCAAATCTGTGCCCAAGAGATGAATTGATCAGCACCTGCTGAGTGACATTGTAAAACAGCAACTGGCTCGCCCGAATCGGAATCATATAAATCAATAATGAAGCCAGGCAATCCATCGCTTTCACCAAAGCAAAGTCTAAAACTATTCTTCCCTACTTCTTTTTTTTGAATCCATTCAGCTAAATATAAAATTCTAGATTGTAAGGCGGAATCGAGTCGTACATTAAATTCTTTTATTGTTTGTTCTTCCGATTGAAACGCTTTATGTTCGAAAGCCCTGAAAGCAATGAGTGAATGTGGATTAAAATGTCCATATGCAATGGGAGTTCCACCAGAATCTTCTAACGCAACCCATGAACCGGCTGGAATTTCTTTGTCGATTTTAGCTAATTCATTTGAATAGACCCACGGATATCCAAATTGATGAATTTTAGCACGGCCTTTTTTAAGTTTAACCACTCCCTTGAGGAACATAGTTAATAATGGTAGTTTTTTTCTGATGATTAGCAAAGCACAAATCTTAATTTATACGATCATTCTCGCAATCATTTTGACTAACCTGACACTAGCTGCGCAATCAGATCGTGAACGCGATCGAATTCAAAAACAAAAAGAAGAAACAGAAAAAAAAGCAAAAGCTCAAAAATACGAAGACCCTAATCAACCTCAAGTGGTACGAAAAACGAAAAGACATCCCGATGCAGACAAACTTGAAGTCGATCTCGATTAAAGATCCAATTTCAATTCCAAATTCCGTCAAACAAGCGTGTGATCTTCTGTCTAAAGAAGGATTTAAAGCCTATCTAGCGGGTGGATGTGTTCGCGATTTGTTAATAAATGTAAAAGCAAAAGATCATGACATTGTGACCAATGCTCCCATCGAAAAAATAAAAGAACTATTTCCAAAACACTTAGATGTGGGAGCAAGTTTTGGCGTCATCAAGCTCACTGACGGAATTGATATCGCAATTTTCAGAAAAGAATCACAATATTCAGATCGAAGACACCCTGACTCGATTGAAATTGGAGATGAAATCACCGATACTCAACGAAGAGATTTCACTATCAATGCACTTTACTTAAATTACAAAGAAAAAGAAGTCCTCGATTACGTAGATGGTATGAAAGATTTAAATGCCAAAATCATTCGTACGGTAGGAAAAGCAAAAGATCGATTTGATGAAGATGCACTACGAATCATGCGTGCGATTCGCTTTAGCGCACAACTTGGTTTTAAAATTGAAGCTACTACTCAGACAGCACTGAAAGAGTGTGCAACATTATTAAAAGAAATTTCGCGAGAAAGAATTCGAGACGAACTATTTAAAACATTAAACTCGGATCGTCCTGTGATCGGTCTTGAACTTTTTACTAAGGCAGGCGTTTGGGAAATTATTTTTGGAAATAAAAAATCAGCAATCCCTGCTGATTTTAGATCGATTAAATTCAATGAAAAGCCGACTGCCCTTGCGTGGATCGTATCGCTTGCAATCACTGGAATGTTTGGCGATCCATTAAAAGATTCAGAAGAGATGGAAAGTCGTTTAACTGAATTATTAAAGCTTTCAAAAGAAGAAAAGAAAGTACTGCACGTTGCTTTATCTATATTTCATGATTGCTTAGAAAATGAAAAAATTACTCCCCATAAATCTCCCATTGATTGGATTGAATTTGCTCAAAAAGAAAAGCTCATCATTGATTTAATGAAACGTTTCATTCGCCGAGCACGTGGTGTTGATGCCGATCATAAAGAGCAAGCGATCAAATTCATCGATCAATGTCATCGATGGACTCAAAAAAAGAACATTGAAAAAGAGTTTGTAACAGCACAAGTTTTAATGAAAAAAGGCATTAAAGAAGGCCCAAAACTTGGAAAAGAGCTAAAATCAGCGCAATGGAAGCAGTTCTGGGGTTTGACATTATAACTTCAATTGACATCTTACTGAGTAACAAACAATACTAGTAATGAGGGGTTGGAGCGAATATGAATAAAAAACCAAGTCTTGCACATGCCCACGACGAATATTTCAAAAAAGGTTATATGCACCACGTTAATGGTGATTTTGAAAATGCCGCTCAGTATTATATTCGATCAATCGAAACACATCCAACGGCTGAAGCTCACAATTACTTAGGAAAAGTTTTATTTCAAATGGGAGAGATTGAAGCTGCCATTGAAGAATCAAAAATAGCTGTCGATTTAGATCCAAAAAATTCAGACGCGTGGAATGACTTAGGAGCTTACTATTTAGAAAAAAGAAAAGTAGCTGATGCTGAAAAATGTTTACAAAAATCTGTTAAAATACGTGATGGTCTTTCAAAAGAAATTCCTCACTACAACTTAGCAAGATTATATATGCAAAAAGGAATGCTCATTCGTGCAATCGAAGAATTAAACGCTGCTTTAAAAAGCAATGCCACTTTTGCTCCTGCGGTAGATTTACTTAATAAACTTCAATCGTCTCTTCATTGATGGAACAAAGACTAAAAGCGGTTCAACTTCCTAAATCAATTACTTCAAACGGTGCAATGCTTGCAGGCCTTGTCTCTATTCTTTGCTCTTTGTTTTTTATTAAAAATTCAGCATTCATGATTGAGGCGCCCATATTTGCATTAGCCTCTTGTGTGGCAATTCCTGCATTGGTCATGATGCTTTATGAAGTTTTTATCGATCATTCTCATAAACATCCAGACACAGGACTACAATTTACTAAAAGTAATTACTCTATAAAAAGAACCATCATAAAATTTTATGGACTAATGATTAGTTTTTTTCTGGTGTACTTAATGTACAGAACCTTTCCAGAATATTCTGGAAGTTTTTATGATGATTTTTATAAAATGCTGAAAACATTTTTACCTGCTTGGTTCGTTCTTTCATTCATATATATCTTTTTTGTAGACGCACACCAAAAAGATCCCAAGGAAGATTCTTATTACTTAGTAGGAAAAGTTTTTTTAGGTCAATTTCAATTTTTTGATGGTGCAATCTTTAAAAATCACTTTTTAGGATGGTTGATTAAAGCGTACTTTTTGCCACTCATGTTTACATGGGGAATACGAGATATCATTCAATTTCAAAAAGCAAACTTGTTGGAATTAAATTCTTTTGAAAGATTTTACGACATTGCACATTTGGTTTTATATAAAGTCGATTTAATTTTTGCAGTGATTGGATATATATTTTCACTAAAATTAATCAATTCGCATATTCGTACAGCTGAGCCAACTTTTTTTGGTTGGGCAATAGCATTGATGTGTTACGAGCCCTTCTGGAGTTTAATTGGAAAAATGTATCTTTCATATGAGTCACCCAAAAACTTTATGGGATGGATGCAAGGCGAACCTGTATTCATGATGATTTGGGGTTCTATCATATTATTTACAGTATTAATTTATGTATTATCAACAATGTTTTTTGGTACTCGATTTTCAAATCTTACAAATCGTGGAATCATAACAGCTGGTCCATATAGATTCACAAAACATCCAGCGTATGTAAGTAAAAATTTATCTTGGTGGATGATCTCTTTACCATTTTTATCAACAGAAGGTCCTCTTGAGGCATTTAGACATTGCATTTTATTACTACTTTTAAATTCGATTTACTTTTTTAGAGCTAGAACGGAAGAACGTCATCTTTCAAAAGATCCAACGTATGTTCAATATGCTCTTTGGATAAATGAAAACGGAATATTCTCAGGGCTTTCACGTTTGAGAATATTCCGCTTTTTGAAATATAAAGAACCGATCAACCAACCGTAATACAATCACGGCCTTGAGCTTTTGAAGTGTAAAGGGCTTCATCTGCACGTTCGATCAATGTTCTTCCATCAAAACCAAATCGATGAGAAGAGGCAATTCCGATACTCAATGTCACATGAAAGTGATCATTTTCGTGGCCAACAGACTTCATTCTGTTCTCTCGCACTGCTTGTCTAATATTTTCTGCTACTCCTACTGCTTCTGCATATGTAGACTGCATGGCCACGATGATTTCTTCGCCCCCAAAGCGTCCTGCGATGTCAGATGGGCGAAGATAAGCGCGAATCAATTCGCTAACTCTTTCTAATACTACGTCACCAGTTTGGTGTCCGTACGTATCATTCACTTTTTTGAAATGATCTAAATCGATCATCACAACATGAACTTCTTTTCCTTCGATATATGATTCCATTAGAAGTTTATGTAATCTTTGTAAGAACGAATTTTTTCTTAACAATCTAGTTAAGTCGTCTTTTTCTACTTGGTCGCGAAGCAAATTCAAATTACTTACTGCTTTTTGATAATTCGCTTCCATCATTGTTAAACTTTTCTGCAATTCAGTAATAACCACTTCTAAATCAGATTTAACTTGTACTGCACTTTCATTCATTTGTACTTTAGCATTCAACATACGTCCTCCTTTGAGCTTTCTACGTGGATTAAAACTTCCAACGTCACGCCTTCAGATATTTCACAGTACGTGCCAAAGCTAAGCATTTGAATTTACTAGACTGATGGGGGCATAATCAGGTAGTTTTGGAATGTGTCGTTAAGACACAGAATGTGTTTTTTACATGGTACTCTATTAATATATGAGAATTTGGAAATTTGTATTATTCATCATTATACTTTCAATAGTGGTAGCTCCACTTGTGAGCGTTTCTGAGGCAATCATTCCATTAGCATTGGTTACCGTTTTAATTTATTTTCCGGGAGATGGCGAAAAACCAAGACTCATTCGATGGCTTCCCTATATTTGGGGATTAAGCTTTATAGAATCACTTATAATAGTGATCGACAATGTTTCGGGGGCTAAGATATTTCCACCTGAAATTTACGCCATAATTAAAATGAATGAAACAATGCTTACTCTTGCATTTGCTCCTGTTATGATTTGGGCTTTTTATAAAAAACAAGATTTATTTAAATGGCTCTTTTATGCGAACATGGTTTTATCTATGATTTTAAGTTTTTATAACTTTGCGGTAGACGAACAAACCGTAAAGAACTGGATTGATCTCATTGCCTCAATATCTACAGACATAATTCTGATTATATATTTTCAAAAGAAATTATTTAAAGCTGCTTAGTTCTTGTAAAATGAGTTTTTGAATGGGTTTAAATTCCTTTTTTAACTTTAACATTGGAGTTTTGTACCAAATGTTCCATGTAAATAGAGCTTGCCACACAAACATTTGAACACCATTTATCGTTTGGTATTTTCTTTTGTTCATTTTTTTTAAAAAATCAGTATTCGGAGGATTATAAACACAATCAAATGCATACGATTTTTGCTGTGGTCTTGGTAAACCGAGAGGAAAAATTATATTCGTTGATTTCATTCCTAACGAAGTAGAATTAATATAAATATAACATTTCTCTTCGATTTTTTTGGTTGGAATCATTTTTATTTTACTAAATGACCTAGATATATCTGAGCATAGTTTGCGTGCTTTATTATAATCTCGATTATAAACATATATTATTTTAGCTTGCATTTTGGCTGAAGCAATCGCAACCGCTCGTGCGGCTCCGCCTGCACCGTATATGAAAACTGTTTTATTTTTAAGAATTACTTTTTTTGATTTGAGAGAATAAATAACACCCATTACGTCAGTATTATAACCTACCGTTTTTTTATTTTTAATCTGCACTACATTGACTGCACTTATCTTGTTTGCATCTGAATCAATGTAATTTATTAGTTTCATGATTTTAGATTTATGAGGAATGGTTACATTAAAGCCTATAAAATTATTTTTTATAGATTCTTGAATAAAATTATTAAGATTTTTAGGTGCAACTTCTATTTTTTGATAAGTTAATTTTTTTTTAAAACGCTTAGCTAAATATTGATAAATCGTTGGAGACAATGAGTGGTGTATCGGAAAACCAATCACTGCTGCCTTCACGTTACGAAAGCCTTTCTAATTCTTTATAAAAAGTCGGAAACGATACATCAACGCATTCTGCATTTAAAATTGTTGTATCACCTTCTGCGACTAGGGCTGCACAAGAAAATCCCATCGCAATTCTATGGTCTAAGAATGTTTCGATGGTAGCACCTTTTAACTTTTGAGGTCCCACTATTGAAAAACCATCTTTAAAAGTATTCATTTCTATTCCCATTCTTCGTAAATTCGAGGCAAGCGCTTCGATTCGATCGCTTTCTTTTACACGCAACTCTTCGGCACCGTGAACGATGGTTTCACCTTTTGCTTGAGTTGCACAAATTCCTACGAGCATGATTTCATCGATCATCGATGGAACTTCATCTTCTTTCACGGTTGTGGCTTGTAAATTACCTTTACGTTCCACAATGATATTTCCAATCGGTTCTGGATTTTCAATTTTTGTTTCAAATTGAATTGAAACTCCCATGCGTTTTAAAACCTCAAAAAATCCAGTACGAGAAGGGTTCAACATAACGTTTTCAATGATAACTTTACCATTACCGACTAATGCTACTGCAGCTGCCATAAATGCGGCAGACGATGGATCGCCGGGCACCGTGATATCTTGTGCTGTCATTTTTTGTCCGCCCTCAATAGATACTGAGTCTTTTTTGGATTCTAATTTTACACCATAAAATGGAAGCATTCTTTCAGTATGGTCGCGACTGTGGATTTGACCTGTAATTGTGGTTTTTCCTTTGGCAAGTAATCCTGCGAGTAATATTGCCGTTTTAACTTGTGCACTCGCAATTTTTAAATCGTAGTTAATTCCTTTTAATTCTGATGGAATTACTTTGATTGGGGCAAAGTTTCCATTTGTAAGTTCAAATTGAGCACCCATCTGAGTGAGTGGTTCAGTCACTCTTTTCATCGGGCGTTTATTGAGAGATTCATCTCCCGATAGAGTGGATTCAAACTTTTGAGCAGCCAAAATACTCATAATGGTTCTCATGGTAGTTCCAGAATTTCCACAATCTAAAATTTGAGTAGGTTTTTGAAAACCATGTAGACCAACACCTTTTACAAATGTAATGTTTTTTTCTTCGCGAATTTGTACTCCCATTGCCTTTAAGCAACCTGCAGTGGAACGTACGTCGGCACTGTTTAAAATATCATAAACTTTAGATTCGCCAACACTTAAGGCGCCGAAGAACAAGGCCCTATGAGATATAGATTTATCTCCAGGAACTCTAACCGAACCTTGAATTTTTTTTACAGGTTGTACAATTTTATTCATGAGTTTTAATTATTTTACTTTTCTCTCAAGAACCGGAGATATTTTTTTAACTTTTCCAACAATTGATTCAAATGCTTCAGGAGAGATAGCTTGAGCACCGTCACATTTTGCATTTGCCGGATCATCATGCACGTCGATCATTACCGCATGAGCACCTACAGCGATACTTGCAAACGTCATCGGAGCAATTGCATCACGTCTACCAGTTCCATGACTTGGATCAATTACAATTGGCAAGTGTGAAAGTGACCTAACCGCAGGAATACAACCTAGATCTACCACATTGCGAGTATATGTATCATCAAATGAACGAATACCACGTTCACAAAGCATTACATTGTGATTACCACCACTCATAATATATTCTGCTGCCATCAACCATTCATCAATTGTTGCAGACATTCCACGTTTTAACATTACTGGTTTGTCTAACTTTCCTGCTTCTTTTAAAAGTGAAAAGTTTTGCATATTGCGTGTACCAATTTGAATGATATCTGCATATTTATAAACTGCTTCTAAGCTTTTTGAGTCGAGAGCTTCGGTAATGATCGGAAGTCCAACTTCTTTGCTGATGTCTTGAAGAATTTTTAAACCTTCTTCGCCCATTCCTTGAAAACTATAAGGTGATGAACGCGGTTTGTACGCACCTCCACGAATAATGTGTGCGCCTGATTTTTTTACTGCTTTTGCAATTCGCAATGCTTGTTCTTTGCTTTCAACGGCGCAAGGACCACCGATGATTGTAAAATTTTCTCCACCGATCTTTACACCATTTACATCAACGATTGTGTCTTCTTTTTTAAATTCACGACTTACGAGTCTGAACGGCTTCATTACCGTTAAAACTTCAAGAACACCTTCTAATTTTTTATAATCATCTGGATCAACTTTTACATCATCGCCCAATACGTTGATGGTTGAACGAAATTGTCCTTTTAAGATATGCGCCTTACAACCGATCGACTCAATTCGTTTTACGATTTCATCTAAGTTTTTTTGTGAGATATCTGGTTTTAATACGATTAACATACGTTCTACCTTTTCATAAACTTTTGAGCCGTTTTAAATGACTTTTCAAAAGTACGTTTATTAGAAGTTGCAGCCCTCATTTTTTTAAGTTCAGCTATCATTTCTATTATAGCTTTTTGTACAAATTTTTCATTGCTCTTTATAATTGGATACCAAACGGAGGCATCTGACTGGGCAAGTCTTGTCATACTTTCAAATGCAGGACCATGAATTGGCTTTTTAAATTGTTTTGAAACCACATTGGCTAGAGTAGTCGAAATGATCTGACTTAAGTGACTCGTGTAAGCAAGTGTACAATCATGCATTTGGGCGTCGATTATTACTAACTTCATGCATAGATCATCAATCAAAGCTTTAATTTCATTTTGATGATGTTTTGGCTTTTGAGTAATAATAAAAGGTCGATCATAAAATATTTCTTTTTCTGCATTCTGAGAACCTTTAACAGATTTACCTGCTATTGGATGACCAAAAACAAATTGAATTTGATTAAGTATTGGATATTTGTTTTTGAGAACTTTTACTTTGTTTTGGAATTCGAATTTTGTACTAGCGATATCAATCACCACTGTATTCTTTTTAAAATGCGAATGATATTTCTCAATGAATTTTAAATTTTCATCAATAGACATACACAAAATAATGCAATCCGATTGAAATATTTGATTTGGTTTAGATTCAAATGGAATTTTTAAATTTTTATTTGGTTTTTGGTCATAACCGATTACTTTATATTTATCTTTTAACGCCAACGCAAGAGAGCCACCCATTAGGCCTACTCCAACAATCGAAACTTTTTTAAATTTTTTCATTGATTTCGAATTTGAATGAAATGCTTCATGCATACGACATTGATAAATAATGTTTTGATAAATGTGAATCAGTGCTTTACTCGAAAGTGGTCCGTAATTATTTTTTTCTATTTTCTCGTAAATTTCACTTTCACGTTTAGGATTTGTAATAGGTAAATTTTGTTCTTTTTTATACTCTCCCACCTTTTCTACAACTTTTGTACGTTTCTGAATTAAGGAAATGATTTTTCGGTCTAAAAGGTCGATCTGATTTCTATAACCCAATAAAATTCGATCTTTTTTCATTTAAAAGTATCCAAAGCCTTTAGATATGAGTCAAAACCAAATCCAGATATTTGTTTTTTACAAACATCTTTAATTACTGAAATTCTACGAAATGGTTCGCGTTTTTGAATATCACTCAAATGAACTTCAATGGTAGGAACATGAATGCCCGCCACTGCGTCGCGAATAGCATACGAATAATGTGTATACGCACCAGGATTCAAAACTACTGCGTCTGCCCACTTACGATTTAAATGCAAAATATCAATCATTTTACCTTCATGATTCGTTTGAAATATTTTTACGTTTTGCTTATTTAGTTTTGCACGAGATTTAATTTTATTGTTTAAATCTTTTAGCGTTTGCTTGCCATACACTTTTGTTTCACGCTCACCCAGTAAGTTTAAATTAGGTCCATGAATGACTAATATGTTTTTCATTTTTGAATCCAATCTAGTGCGGCTTTGATTTCAACAGGTTTTACATTGGTAACTAAAACGGGTTTTCCTATTTTTTTTAATAGTACAAATCGAGTTTGACCTTTGATTTGTTTTTTATCTTTTTGAATACAATCTAAAAATTCTTTAAAACTAATTTTTTTACTTAATCTGGGAACTGAAATCGATTTTAAAAATGAATCGATTTTTGCAAAATCATTTTTGCTGATTAATTTTTTGATAACAGCAATTTTTAGCTCAGCTCTCATTCCTAAAATGACAGCTTCACCGTGACGATATTGTGAAAAACGAGTTGTTTTCTCAATTGCGTGGGCAAATGTATGTCCAAAGTTTAATAATTCTCTTTGCCCAGTCATATCACGTTCGTCTTTTTGAACTACTTTAGCCTTTAACTCAAGAGATTTTTTAAGTAATTCAGAAATAACATTTGCGTTCATTTGTAAGATCTGTTTTTTATTTTTTTGCAGGTTTAAAAACATTTTCTCATCAAACAACAGTGCCATTTTGATTAACTCACCTACTCCTGAAATAACATCGCGTTGACTTAATGTTCTTAATAAATTCAAATCACATAATACTAAATTAGGTTGATTGAAAATTCCTACTAAATTTTTACCAGACTTTAAATTCACACCACATTTGCCACCTAGCGAACTATCTACTTGAGACAATAAAGTTGTGGGAATATAAACAAGTCCCATTCCCCTCATGTACGTACCTGCAACAAAACCCATAGAGTCACCCACGGTTCCCCCACCTACTGCAAATAATACTGAACGCCGATTTGCTTTTTTGGAAAGTAATTTCTCATAAATGGGAATCAATGAATTTAAATCTTTAAGTGATTCACCTGCACGAATTGAAATTGTTTCACATTTCCATTTTAATTTTTTAAGTTTTGTACAAAGTGCTTGCGCAACTTTTCTTTGTGAGCCGTCAAATAGAATAAACGCATTTTTCTCGAAGCCCTTTAATGCACTCAAAGAACTTTGAAAATCATTTTGCGATTTCTCAAAAAAATTACCTATTTTAATTTGATAATTATTATTTCTTAAATTGACGTTGATACTTTTCATAAATAATTTTTGCACACTCTTCAGATTTTTTTTGATCTGCTAAAATTTTAAAATCTGCCTGTTTATAATTTACTTCTCTGGCTTTAATTAGACGAGTAATTAATTTAATTCGATTTTGCCTATTCATTTGTCTTAAAAGTGGTCTTTGATCGATCTCTTTTTGTGATAGCCTAGAAATTACTGTTTTTGGTTTAATTTTTAACCATACGATTACGCCATAGCGCTTCATTAGTTTAACATTTGAATCTTTCAACATGCTTCCGCCACCCAATGAAACGATTGCAGGTTTTTGCTGAATAATCTTTTTAATCATTGCAGATTCAATCGTACGAAATTTAGTTTCTCCATATTTTTCAAAAATTTGTGTGATTGGCATTTTGTATTTTTTAGATATTTCATGATCTAAATCTGAAATTTTAATTTTATATTTCGATTTTAAAAATTTAGAGACGCTTGTCTTTCCAGACGTCATGAATCCACAAATGAAAATGATTTTACTTTGTTTTTTCATTCCAACGTTTTACTCGTTCTTTGATTTCAGGCATTGAGTCGCCACCAAATTTTTCAAGAACAGCATTTGCAATTACCAATGCTACACATGATTCTGCGATTACAGCTGCCGCTGGAACCGCACAAGTATCTGATCGTTCAATGTGAGCTTTTTCAGCTTTTCCGGTTTTTAATTTCACCGAACGCAATGGTTTCATCAAAGTAGAAATTGGTTTCATAACCGCTCGTACAACAATGGTTTGACCGGTCGTCATTCCACCATCAATTCCACCAGAACGATTTGTTTTATATGCGATTCTACCTTTTTTCTTAGCAGGAAAAAATTCATCGTGTGCTTCTGTACCTAATGTTTTTGCTAAACCAAATCCCAATCCTATTTCTACACCTTTGATTGCATTTAAACTTACAATTGCTTTAGAAAGATCGCCTTCCAGTCTTCGATCCCATTGAGTATAGCTACCTAATCCTAACGGCGCACCTTCGACCATCACTTCAAATACTCCGCCACAGGTATTGCCTGTTTTTTTAGCTGACTCAATCACGCGAATCATTTGTTTTTCGGCTTTTGCATTCAAACATCGCACTTCACTTCGATCTGATTTTTGATTTATATTTTTAGCATTCAATTTACATTCTGATTCATCTTTTGCAGAACCAATTTGTATGACTCGTGAACCAATGTAAATTCCAAGTTCTTGTAAAAAGATTCGTGCTACTGAACCTAATGCAACTCGCATTGCAGTTTCTCTAGCACTTGCACGCTCTAATACATTTCGCATATCTTGATGATTGTATTTCAAACCACCGATGTAATCTGCGTGGCCAGGACGAGGTACTTCTAAAACTCTTCGTACATTTCCTTTGAATGGTTCGGCTTGCATAATTTCTTGCCAAGCAGACCAATCTTGATTTTGAATCATAAATCCAATGGGAGAACCCATCGATTTGCCATGTCTGATTCCTGTTAAAAATTCAACTTTGTCTGATTCAATTTTTTGGCGAGCACCTCTGCCATAACCTTGTTTTCGGCGAATCAACTCTTTTTGGATCTCACTTTCAATGATTGTTAATCCTGAAGGAATTCCATCTAGAATTCCAAGTAATGCTTTACCGTGAGACTCTCCTGCGGTTAGAAATCGGATCGACATATTGAAATATTGTAATTGTAACTAGTTGGAATTAAAATGTTTTTTTTACTTTTTAACGTATTCCCAATGCTTGTCGTGACATCGGGTGCCAAAGATGCTAGATACCCTTAAATCTTTATGCAAAATCAACCATTTAAGCCAGAAGTTTTGGTTCCTGCCGGAAGCTTAGAAAAACTCAAAGCTGCTACTCTCTATGGGGCAGATGCCGTTTATCTTGCAGGACAAAAATTTGGATTACGAGCTGCCTCTGATAATTTTACAGAAGAAGAATTAGAAATCGGTATTGAGTTTGCGCACAAACATGGCACGAAAGCTTATGTTGTCTTGAATGGCTTTTTACATGATCGCGATTTAGAAGAGCTACCGCAATTTGTTCGCTTAATCACAAATTTAAAAGCCGACGCTGTGATCGTTTCAGATTTAGGAGTGATCACGGCAGTACAAAGTGTATCTGATATTCCTGTTCATCTTTCAACTCAAGCAAGTTGTAATAATTTAGAAGCTTCACTATTTTGGAAAAAAATTGGAGTTAAACGACTCATTTTAGGTCGTGAGACCAGCATTGAAGACGCTGCGATGATCAAACGTGAAACTGGATTAGAAGTGGAGCTCTTCATTCACGGCTCCATGTGCATGGCCTACTCTGGAAATTGTGTAATTTCAAATTTCACACAAGGTCGTGACTCTAATCGTGGTGGCTGTTCTCAGAGCTGTCGTTTTAATTACAATTTAAAATATGATGACGGAGTTGATTCTAATAATACATTCTTTTTAAGCTCAAAAGATTTAAATGGATTACAACTCATTCCACAGTTTTTTGCATCTCAAATTGATTCACTCAAAATTGAAGGAAGAATGAGAAGTCCTTTGTATGCGGGATCAACTGCAAAAATTTACCGTGCTGCCATTGATGCGTATCACAGATCACAATCTGAATTTGAGACTTTGATAAATGAATTATCTGTTGAGCTTGAAATGATTCCTCATCGTGAATATGCACAAGGCTCTCTTGCTGACCCTGCCAACCTAGGTTCTGTTTATACAAAAGACCGTCGTGAAGAAAAAAGACAAGAATATCTATTCTTAGGTCAAATTTCTAAAATCATAGATCAAGAAAGCGTATTGGTTGAAGTGCGTTCTCAATTTAAGACAGGTGACGAAATTGAAATCATGCCATTTTCGGGTGCTCCACTCAAGTTAAACGTGAATAATATTCGATCGATTAAAGGTGAATCGCAGGAAATTGCTAAAACAAGTACAATGATTCGCCTACCTTATTTTCAAAATGCAAATGTAGGTCAAATTTTACGAAAGAGTGTGCTGCAATGAATTCACTTCAAATCGTAACCTACGCAACTTCAATCGATCAATTGCATGAAATAGCAAAAGCAAACGTTCGAGAAGTAATTTTTTCAACGATTGAATTATCAAGATTTGGAAAATTAACTAGAACCCAACTCATTGAATTGGCACTTGAAGCTAAAAAATTAAACATGAAGTGTGTTTTAGAGTGGGACATTTTAATGACAGAACCCAAACTAAAACGCGCAGTCAATGTAATGAAATCAATTGATCTAACTTTATTTGATGCGATCCGAGTGCAAGATGCGGGAGCGCTGAATTATGCCCTCCACCACACAACTTTACCAATTCAACTCAACCTTGAAACTGGCAATCACAATTTGATTGGAATGAAACGTTGGTGTGCTCTCGTAGGTAGAAGGCTTGATAAAATCATAGTTTCAATAGAGCTAACTGCTGAAAAATTAGCTGAAATCATTCAAACAACTCAAGCATCAGTCGAAGTTTTAGGACTAGGTCCAATTTTATTATTATATACTCCAAGACTTTTATTGTCTTTAGAACGCAATCATTTGGATTGGCTAGAAAATGATCAAAATGCGACCGAGCACCACTTGCAAGCTTTAGCAGATTCAAATGAAAATGCACACTCAGGCTTTAGAATCATAGAAAATTTAAATGGAACGTTTGTCATTCATCATAAAGATTATTCTCTAATCGAAAAAATTGTTGAATTAAAACAAATCGGACTTCATGGCTTGCGAATCGATTTAAGACAAAATAAAAAATCTACTTCAATAAAACCTTTAGCAGAATTAATAGAAAATTTTTCATTAACAGATGCAACCCAATACATCGAAAATTACGAATATAAAGTGACTCATTGTTTTTATCGCGCAAATGCTACTGATGTTTTATTTAAAAAACTAAAAAACATGAACATTCAAAGAAAAGACTCTGGATATGTTGGCGAAGTCATCGAAGTTAGTAAGAACAACTATATTAGTGTGCAAGTAAATGGTAAAAAATCTACTTTATCAACCGGACAAAACTATAAAGTGGTTACACCCGAAGGCGATGAATTGTCTTTGCAACCTTACAAACTCACTGCATTGAACGGAAAAACAATAGATAAAGCTCTAAACGATGATATCGTGATTCTACCTTATCAAAAATCAGTGGTTGTTAAATCATTGATTTACACCAATTGATTTAAAAAACAACTTATCCCGCTTTCTTTTGACGGAATAATTCAGGCTGAATTGCAAAACGTTTTAACATTCTCAATAGATTAGCTCGATCTAATTTTAATTTACGTGCCACAGATGAAACGTTACCTTGGTCAACAGTTAAGCATTCAAGCAATACTTGTTTTACGAATCCATCATCCATTTCTTTACGTAAATTGGTTAAACCTTTATCTAACAATTGATCCGTAATCGAAGTACCACCGCCAGATGAATTTGTGGTTGTAGAATTTCCTTGTGGAAATTGCAATACAGAGCCTTCTTTTGATCCATTTGCATCATTCACAGGATACGATGCTGATTTACCAACATCTGCTTTCACTGCCTGTAAATGTTCTTGGCGTAAATGTGATAATTCAACATGTGGTCCTTTCTCAAGAATCACAGCGCGTTCAATTACACTTCTCAACTCACGCACATTTCCTGGCCAAGAATATGCCATTAATGCTTTGATTGCAGAATTTGAAAATCCATTGAATCGTTTGTTCTTTCCGCTTGAAAATTTCTTTAAAAAAGAACCTGCTAACAATTCAATATCCTCAGGTCTTGAACGAAGAGGTGCAACCGAAATAGGAATAGTATTTAATCGATAATACAAATCTTCTCTAAAGGTTTTTTCTCCAACCATTTTGGATAAATCGCGGTTCGTAGCTGCAATGATATGTGGGCGAACGGAAATATCAGCTGTTCCACCAAGTCTACGAATTACACGTTCTTGAATAGCACGTAGTAATTTGGCTTGCATTTTCAGATCCATTTCACCAATTTCATCTAAGAATAGTGTGCCTCCATTAGCTAATTCAAATAAGCCTAGCTTACGAGTTACAGCACCTGTGAAAGCTCCTTTTTCATATCCAAATAATTCAGACTCTAATAAATGTTCTGGAAATGCAGCACAGTTAATTGCTACAAAAGATTTATTTTTTGAATCTTTGGTAAATAAAACATGATGAATATATCGTGCTACCACTTCTTTACCAACACCTGACTCACCTGTTACTAAAATCACAGGGTCATGATCACCTGAAAAACTTCCGGCAATGGTTCCGATCATTTCTTTTAAGCCTTTAATATGTTCTGATTTACCTAAAAGAATATCATCACTACCACCTGACTCTTTTTCAACACGGTCTAATAATTCAGTTTTAACTTCTAACTGAACATTTAGTTTTTTATTGGCTTCTTCTAAATCTTTCATGAGTTTAGTATTTGAACGACGTAACATTTCACGTTCATGCGCACGTTTAACTACTTGTGCAATTTCATCCATATCAAATGGCTTTTCTAGATAATCAAATGCTCCTTTATGAACTGCTTCGATCGCGCATTCTTTTTCACCGTGCCCTGTAACAATCACAACGGGACAAGTTACTCCTTTTTCACGAAGTGCTTCCATAAACTGAAAACCATCCATACCCGGCATTTTAATATCTGAAATGATCACAGTTGGATCTGATTTGATTGCTTTTTCAATACCCATTTTGGCATCTTCAGCCGAATCCGCAATCCAACCTTCTCGTGAAAATCTAGTCACAAGTAATTTTCTGATCGTTTCTTCATCATCTACAACTAGAATGCGTGCTTGACTCATTTTTTTGCTCCTATTTAGTGTTGTCGGTAATCTACCGGTATTTTAATTGTGAATATTGTGCCTTTACCTTGCGTTGATTCCACTAGAATCGATGCGTTGACTCGCGATAAGATTCCATATGAAATCGACAAACCCAATCCCATTCCTTTACCAACTTCTTTAGTAGTAAAAAATGGATTAAATATTTTAGAACGTACATGTTCAGGAATTCCACAACCATTGTCTTCGTATTGAACTTCGATCATGTGATCTGAAAGTTTTTTCGTACGAATTATGATTTTTCCCTCTTGTTCTTTTTTCATCTCAATGGCATCACGTGCATTGGTAGCCAAATTGATAAAAACTTGTTCAAATTGAAATGGATTACAATAAATACTCGGCAAGTCTCTTGTAAATTCTTTTTCAATTTTAATTCCGCGACTCTTTAATTGCTTATCTAGCATATAGAGTGACTCTTCAATGATTGTATGAATGTCTACAGTCTGAAAATCTTCAGTACTTTTTCTAGTAAAATTTCGTAAATGAGAAATGATTTTTTCCATTTTATCAGCGCCCGTTACGACTTCTTGCAAGTATGAATTGGCATTTGCACGATTCATTTCATAACTATTTTGATCTTTTAAAATTGCGATCGTTTCTTGCGCAAAACCTTTAATCGCTGTGAGTGGCTGATTTAATTCGTGTGCGATGCCAGCGGCTAATTCGCCAAGAGCTGCGAGTTTTCCTGATTGAACTAATGTATCTTGCATTGACTTTAATTCAGCATTTGCTTTTTCAAGTTGAACATACGCTTCACGCAATTCAGTGTGCTTCGTGATCAAGTCACGTTCCATATTCTTTTTCTCTGTTACGTCTCTCAATATGCACATTGCTATTTTTGATTTTTTACGTTCAATTGTTTTAACAGACATACTTACAAAACGAGGATATTGATCTTTACGAACGATCACTACATCTTCAAAAAATCCTGAAATTTCTAATTGCTCATGTGAAAAAGCATGGCCTCTCATCGGAACTACTTTTGGATCAGGATACAGTGCTGCAATTGGCTGATGTTCAATTTCAGGTTTCATAAAGCCTGTTAACTCTTCAAATGCACGATTTGCACGAGTTACTTCACCTTTTTCGACATCTACTACAATGATGGCATCAATTGCGTTTTCAAAAAGTTCTTCAAACTGAAATAGCTCTGCAAGCTTATTTTCAGGCTTTCTAAGTAAAACATCTTTGATTTTCACAGCGCGCAATTTCAAAACAGTTTCTCCTACATATACACCGCTAATAGACTCGTAGCTTTTTTCATTTCACCTTGAGCCTTTGTTTTTATTTCTTCTAGATCTTTTTCGGTGAGATTTAAAACTTCATACATATACTTTTGTAGTCCACCGTTTGAGTAATCCCCCGAATTTCCAAATTTTTCTGTTAAAATTAATGCATTTGCCAAAGTCACCATTTGAATGGCTGGCTTTTCTGACGGAAGAATTGAACTCATTTCTCTCACGTCATGATGGTGGTAACGAATGGCGTGTCTAATCACCAAAGGTAATGCCCATTTGGTAGCAATGTGCTCCCCTAAAAACGCATGTCCAGGCACATCTAATTCACGTTCAACATCTACAAAACTTTTATTTTCAGATCTTGCTTTTTTCACAACTGTAAAAAGCATATCTTGTGCAATCGTATACATTACGATTTTGCCAATATCGTGCAATAAACCGCACGTAAAAACTTCTTCTGGTTTAGGATACTTTGTGTATTTTGCGATGACTTCACAATATACGGCAGTACCTAATGCGTGTTTCCAAAACGAAACCAATGGAAACTCTTCATTTTGATCAGATGGAAAAAGTGAAAAAACACTCATTCCCAAAACCAATTGCGCAAGGGTATTAAAACCCAAATACGCCAATGCTCTTTTTACATCTGTTACTTCTCCTGGAATTCCATAATAAGGAGAATTAATTAACTTCAAAACTTTTGCAGTTAATACTTGGTCTTTTTTCAAAACCTCAGCAATATCTGCTGAACTAGAATTTGGATTATTAATGAGCTCATTTACTTTTGTCGCCACAACCGGAAGTGTGGGAATATCATTGAGCTTTGTGAGTAATGTATTAAATCCTTTTGGTACAACAGTTAAATTAGCAGATGATTTTGCGGCTGTATTTGCAGTTTGTGACTTAGCTGAGCTGTCATTTTTCATGAGCGTTTCCTTTCATCTCATGAACCTATCGGCACAACCTATGTCTCTTTTGACACGGAAAATTTTTCCGGATAAAAACTTCCCGTTAAATTGTATTTACTAGTTTAGATTTAATGATTTGTTTATCACATGTGGCCAGTTTAGCATCAATGTGATTAGCCGTTGCTACGATTATACGATCCGCAGGATCTTTATGCTCCCATTTTAAAACGGTTGCGCTATAAGAAATTGGTATATTCACATCGATACACTCAATTTCGTTCTGTTTTAATGAATCTTCAATCCATACTTGAGCTGGCCTATCCAACAGTATAAAATCTTTCTTTATGAGCATGAATATTTCCCAAGCTGTTATTGCTGAAATGAATAATTTTATTTTTGAATTTTTAAATTCATTTTCAATATTTTTAGGGATTTCATCACCATTACTGAGCCATAAGAAAACATGAGTATCTAATACAATATTCATGGACTTTAAGCTAATTCCCAATCTTTAGACTGGTTAATAGAAATAATGTCTTTCAGCTTATAAGTTACACTTCCCTTTAGCGGTTTTGATTTTTCCATATATTCGGGGGTGCATACGATCGCAACCACTTTGCCATGTTTCATGAGCTCTATTGGGGATGACTGCAATTGCTCACTACGAATGAGTTCTAAGCATTTTCTCTTAAATTCTGTTACCTGAAATTTACGTGAGTTCTTCATAAATTCAGTATATCAAAATTATGACCATTTACAATGGTCATTTATATTTTAAGCATATGTACAAAATATACACAGACAATTTTGAGCAAAAAGTATACGATATTAGGTGATTAATATTTTCAAATTCAACCAAGTATCTGTATTTATAGTATAATTTTACATATCTAACCAATTAACAACACTTGGCATTAACCTTGCTCATAGGGTGTTTGCCTTTTGTGAGAAAGGTAAGCATAAATGAAGGATCATCGTGCTTGTGGTGAATTATTAACATCCCTTATTGGGAGGATATTATTATGAAAAAGCGAATCAAGCGAAAACAGAACCTAGTTAGAGCGGTTATCTTCACAATGATTGCAGGATTACCTGCGGTTGTAGCAAGTGTACCTAAATCTACAACCAAGAACGATGCAGCTCTTTATCAAAACTTACAAGAATTAAGAATTAGCAAAGAATCATCTATTGATTTCGATAAAGACATTGAAAGATTATCTGCTCAAGAAAAATCACACAGAAGAGCATTACCATTACGAGTTTCTGCGCCAATGGAACGAGTAATGAAAAGCCCTTATAAGCCGAGTAAATCTTTAAAAACTAAAATTGAATCACGAAGAAATGCTGATTCAAAATTAGAAAGCTTATAGCAGCAGAGTTTGACACCACAGAAGCGGCAAATTGCAAGTCTACTCCTCTCTCTCTCTCTAGCGTGACGGATTTACGCAATTCTTATGATTTGTCGCTTTATGCCCGAAAGAGCGGTTGTGTAACATTACACAGCCGCTTTTTGGTTTTTTAGAGTTTAAATTTCAAACCACTTATCAATTATTTTTTCACAATGTTGAAGATAGGCAGAATCTGGTTTGTGCGATACTTCTTTAATACTATCTAATATCATTGGTTTTAATTTTTTCTTAGTATCTATATCTATATGCTTCGTAAAAATTAATTTAACCGCAGTTAAAACGTCTTCATTATTATAAGGAACTTCAGGATAATTTTTTTGGATAAACATAATGTACTCAGCCAAACGATCGGCAGCACGCTGCAACTGCTTTGAATCATCAAACCGATTCATAATAATATCGTAACTATCTTTCATTACAACCCGCATTCCAGCTACCACATTGTTAACAGAACCACGAGCAGTCGTTTGATTGATTGTAAACTTCGTTTGCATACCTTTATAAATATCATCTAAAACTTTTAATTGATCGTCTTTACGAATTAAACTTTTTCCTTCACGAACTCGATATCCAATCATGCGAAATTTAGATGAAAGATAATCTTGAAAAGGAGCTGTAATTGCAACAAACAAAGTCCAAGTTACAGGAGTTAAAATATAAGGCACATATTTTGGAATTCCATGAATATTTGAAAGTCCATAACCTGCCATTAAAGATGCCAATGCAGCCGATACGATATAGGTATTACCGATTACAGCCTTAACAAATTTATCTGCTTTTGCTGGTACACGTTTAAATATTTCTGGAGTTGTTTCTTCTAAACTTTTTTGAACAATTTGAGTTACTTCTTCAGCCCTACAAATATTTTTTGATTTGCAATATTTGAAAACATTTTTTTTAACGCGTTTTTGATAAAATTGAAAAGCCTTCTGTTTTAACCATTGATCAGCGTTATGAATTTCTTCATCTACTCGTGCTTGAATAAAATAACTTAATTGTTCATCTGAATGCAAATTTAATTCGCAACCGTCATCTGCATATAAAAGACTGGTTTGAATTAAAAATACAACTGCAATTAAAAACGAAATTCGATTTATAATCGACTGATTCATGCTCTATCTATGTTATAAGATTTGATTTCAGAGCACTACTAGGCAGTTTTTAACTACTCATTGGAAACGTATATTCGAGTAATCGAACGATTTTCTGAATACCGATTAAACAAATCAGTACATTGTTCTAATGGAATATACTGAATGGGATTATATTTATCGTCATACCGAACAAAAATAGGCATTTTCTCTTCTTTTTTAACATAACGAGAAAGCTCACTAGTGGTCGTTTTAAAAATAAAATCAGTATTTTTTTGTTTTAATTGTGCCGTAATTTCTTCAAGTTGTTTTTTTTGTTTTTCAGCGTGTGCCTTTCCTAACGGAATTGCTGAATGAAATTCAACTAACATTTTATATGCATTCTTATGATACACACGCTTTGCCCATTCATTTTTAGAAGAAGCTAAATGTGTATATAAATGATAGTCATCATAATAAATATATTTTTCAATATCAGATGGAATTTCATAATTACATTCTTTATCTCGCAAATACTTAGCAAGCATTTCATCATAAATGACTGCTTTGTGATGAAAATAAACCATTGAGAACATGTGAAAACGAGAAATCAAAAAATCATCAAACGTATATAAAGCTCTGTGCTTTAAAGCTAAATACGTTTTATTTTGATCAATATGGTACGTAAGATTTGAAATTAGCCAATCGTGGTCAAATTTACCGTAGCTCACTCCACAATAAAAAGAATCACGAATGAGATAATCCATACGGTCAACATCAATTTCTGAAGAAACCATTTGGTGTAAAATAGGTCTAAAATCAATTCCGTCTACTTTAAAAAAATCATCGGGGCAATACACAGATTCATTGATGATGCATGCAATGTGAATCGGCTTAATTCCTAAACTCTGAAATGATTTTTCAATCACTGGGCTCATTGATGATTGTAGGATAATTTTTAACGTATAATCTTCATGGTTGGCTTGTCTTGGTTCAGCAAATGCACAATAACTATTTGGTTCGCAGGCGATAGATTGCAAACCTAATCTTTCTATCAATGGCATTGCAAATTCAGTAGTGTGCGATAATGGCCCGTGCCCTACATCGTGAAGCATTGCTGCTAATCGAACCGATGCTTTTAGTCTTGCAGCTATTTTGTTAAAATTCTTAGATACTCTTTCAGGATTTGAAAATATTTGATCGAAAACACGAGAGGCAGTATGAAGCGCACCTAATGAATGTATATATCGATTGTGAGTAGCACCTGGATATGAATTTTCACTAAATCCAAGTTGTTTAATGTTTCGCAATCTTTGAAAAAATGGGGAATCAATAATACGAACTTCTTCATCGCTTACTTCGATTGTTCCATGAATGACGTCACGTATTTCCAATTTATTCCTCGTTTAATCAATGCTTAAAAAAAAACCGGCGCTTGAGTTCTTCTCAAACGCCGGCCGAAATTGATTTCATTCATTCGTTGAATGAAAGTTTAAATTACTCTTCTGTTCCGTAATCAGAGTAGCTTGAACCGCCACCGCCGTATGAATAAGAAGATCCGATTGCTGCTCCTGCAATTCCACCTGCTAGTCCAGCTAATGCTGCTGTACCGTATTTAGCAGTTTTAGAAACCGATTTAGTAGAAGCTTTTTTAGTAGCAGGTTTTTTAGCTGCGGCTTTTTTCTTTGGAGCTGATTTTTTTGCAGCTTTTTTAGTTGGTTTTCTTTTTGCTGCAGCTTTCTTTTTAGGTGCTGCTTTTTTCTTTGCTACTTTTTTTGCAGGTTTTTTAGCTGCTTTTTTTGCTTTCTTTTTTGCCATGACCAGACTCCTTTAAAATCGGTGAATGAGATTGATATACATTTAAAAACTGTATTAGAAAAATTCACATACATGCTCATTCTTTGCAATTAAAAACTGCGATATTTTTAGCGAAAAAATAGAGGAATTTTTAGTGTTGAACTTTTGACGCTTCCGCTTTTTCACCGCGTAAATCAAATCCATTTGAAATTTTAAGCACCGCAGACATTGGAATTAGCTTTACTGAATAACCATCACGGCCTGCTTCATAGTAATTTTTGTCGTAAATTGTCGAAAATGAGGTTGCAAGCTTTCTAGATTGCGATGGGTCAATGATTTTACCCTTCACATTTGGTCTTGAAATTGAAGATGTTTCAAAAACTTTTCGATGAAACGGGTCTTCAATTTGTGCAACAGTATAATTATTTTTTTGACGCAAAGTGCCTACAAGGCCATCTAATTTATCAAGCAAGTACTTTGACACGTCTACCTTTAATTGATCGACAGCATTACCTGTAGTTCCTGCTTGTGAGAAGCTAATGTTATTTTGGATTTCTTCTTTAATTTTATCTTTCAAATCTGCCACAGATGCAGTTGATGATATCATAGGCGCCCAAGCAGTATAAACATCATTTCTATTTGCAGAACTAAAATAACGAATCATTCCCTTATCTGGCGTATCCGATTCAACATCTACAGGAATATTATATTTTCCTACTTCATATTCATCCGGAAATTTTGCGGCTAATTCCATTAACTGAAATGTTTTATAATCAATGAACTGTTGGTTTTGGCCCGGAGCTAAAATTTTTGAAAAACTTTCTAATACTCCCCAGCTGTCATACGCATAATCTTCATCAAGTCTTAAGTATGCGACATTAATATTTTGCGATGAACCATTTATTAAAATACTTCTACGTTTGGTAACATCTTCGTCTTTTAAAACAGGACCAATTCGTGAACCAAAAGGCCTTGCCGCAGCATACGCTGTTAATGTAATTCCTTCTGGATCAGGTGAACCTTTTGGAAAAGGATTGAAAAGCAACCTTGCTTTCGCTTGAGCTTTGATAGAATAAAAAACTTGCTGAGGCGAATTTTCTTGAACATACACTCCCACTATTGGTCTTGCATTGATTAAATACATTGTTAAATCACAAGTTGTACCATTCACATTAAATAAAGTTGCTGGAACTGTTATTTGTGGCTCTATCTTATTTATAAATAGCATTGCGGGTGGCATTAATTCTTTCATTTGAATTTGATCAAAAACTTTTGAATTTAAATTACCTTGCAAAGTTTTGAAAGCTAGAACCGTGCGTTCTGTTTTTGCTACATCTGGTACTGTTTCTAAATTATTAAGTGTATTTGCATTCACATCTTTAGCTTGTTCATTGATAAAGCTTCTCATTGTTTCGATTCGATTATAATTTAATAAATTTTCAACGACCAATCCATATCCTTTGATCATTCCGCTTACATCTGCATTTGTGTTTAACTTTCCATCTTCTTCTGTTGCATATAGCCAATTCAGTGCCACTTCGACATTGAGATATGTACCAGCTCCACATACATCTTTTTGTATTTGTTGAATTTGTGTTGCTGCCTGAGTTACAATTCCACAAATTGGATCAATCGGAAAACAACCAGTGGGTGGTGTCACTAACCGAACTGACTGAGCTAACTGACAAGCATTAGAAGACTGAGAAAGATTAATACATACAACCGGAGCTCCCGCAAAGTTAGAGTTTGCGTTTTTAAAATCAAATGCATCTTGATCACTAAAAGGATTACATCCAGACCCTGAGTTACCACCTGCATTTGGGTGTGGAAAACATTTTAAAGAATAATTTCCACCCACATACTGTCGAGCGATAAATTTTTTATACGCCTGTCTCATTTGATAGTTAATGTGTGAAATTGTTGTCATTTGACGAGCTTGTGTGGCGGCACCTGCATATGCTGCAAGATCGGCAGCATTTTGTAGTGCAATTTTTGCGTTCACAAGCATTCCCATATTCACTACAAACGTGAATAAAATAAACAAGGGTAATAAACTAAAAACGACAAGAACACTGATTTGTCCTGCGCGTTTTTTCATGTAGAGAGTAACTCCTGCAAAGATTTGAAATCACCATGCCACGCAGGTGCCGATCCATTTTCAACTTGGATTGGATGAATTCCAGATTTTTTTCCAACAATATATACTGCAATTCCTGCTTTCACTGCAGGGTAATCGTTTTTCATATCGTTACCAATCAACAAGCAATCTTGAGGTTGCATACCTTCTTGCGATAAAATTTCTTGATAGTACTGAAGGTCTGGCTTACATGAATGCATTTTTTTAGCATGAGTAATAGATTTAAAAATGGCTGGATCAATTCCTGCCCAACGCACTCGCATTTCAATGATTTCTTGAGGCCATACAGGATTGGTCGCTAAAATGAGCGGATAGCGCTTATGTGCCCAATCTAAAAATTCGCGCGCACCTTTAATGGGATAAAAATAAAGTTTAAGTGATGGAAAAACCACAGACATCATATCAACTAAAACTTTTTCTGATTGTTCGAAAGGCATTTTTAATGCTTGAGCAATTGCATTCGTTGCTTTATCCGCATTTGTTTTATCGACCGTAAATTTTTTCATCGAAAATGTTTTTTGAAGAGCATTCATTGCTTTCAAAGAATTCGACCAACCATTTTGTTTTCGAAGGTGCCAAAGTGTTTTGCGTATGAATCGAGCGTGCGCTAAAAAATTATACGCACCGAGCAGCGTGCCATCTAAATCAACTAAAAGAGTTTTAGCGTTGTATTTCACTTCGGTTTCTCCCAAAAAAAAGATATCATAAATGTATGGATAAGTGGATTAAATGCATTGCAAAAGGTGGGAATATCCAAGCTACAGCTATCACAGCAAAAAGCTTGATTGAAACCGCTCAACAGAAACATTCTTTGGGCGCTGTTGAAATAAAACCTTTGGGTGAAGCAATGCTCGCAGGACTGCTTTTAGCTTCAACCTGCAAACAAGGTGAGCGAATAAACCTATCCGTAAAAGGCGATCATTATTTAAAGCAAGTAATTGTCGATGCCTATCCATCTGGCATTGTGCGCGGATTCATAGATACTCGCAAAGAACATCCCCCACTCGATGATTCAAAAGGTCCATGGCAAAATGGATTATTATACGTCATGCGCGTAAAGCCTGAACAAAAAGATCCGTATATTGGAGTTGTACCCAACGTTACAGGACATTTGGCAAAAGACATAACCTATTACCTTTCGCAGTCAGAACAAATTCCTTCTGCAGTAGGTTTGGTAGTGAATACTGACTCAACAGGTGCGGTACAATCGGCAGGAGCATTTTTAGTTCAAATCATGCCGGGAGCTACTTTAGAAGAAATTAAAATGGTTGAAAAAAATATCAACACAATGGAAAAACTTGCGCGCCAAATTGCAGTGAACGAAAACCCAACTGCAATATTAGGCCAAGTTTTTAACGATATGACGTTTACATTGCTAGAAGAACGTCCTTTGCGATTTGAATGTTCATGCAGTCGTGAACGAGTAAAAGAAGCACTTCATTTATTTGGCATTTCAGAATTACAAGACATGATCGCAAAAGAAGGCGGAGCAAAAGTTCATTGTGATTTTTGTTCAAGCGAATTTAAATTTGATGTGAAAGATTTAGAAAATATAATTCAAAATTATAAAAAAGAATAAAGTTAGGACTACTCGTGGGCACAAAAATTAAAACTAAATTTACAGAAATGATGGGAGTAGATCTTCCGATAATCGCTGGCCCAATGTTTTTGGTAAGCAATGAAACATTGGTTTCTGCCGTTTCTTCTGCCGGAGGTATCGGTGCCATGCCCTCTCTTAACTGGCGCTCATCTGATGAGTTTAGAGCGGCCGTGCGTGCAGTTCGAGCTGCAACCGACAAACCATTTGCAGTGAATATCATTGTAAATAAAGCAAATCCAAGAGTAGATCGAGATTTAGAAATTTGTGTTGAAGAAAAAGTGCCGATGATCATTACTTCACTTGGTAACCCAAAAACAGTGATCGAAAAAATGCATGCAATCGGTTCAAAAGTATTTTGTGACGTTACAACATTAGAGTATGCAAAAAAAGTTGAAGACCTTGGCGCCGATGGCGTGATTGCAGTTTCTGCTGGCGCTGGAGGACACGCAGGCCCCGTTTCTCCGTTAGTTCTGGTTCCGTATTTAGTTGAAAATTTACGCATACCAGTTGTAGCTGCTGGAGGAATTGCAAAAGGCAATCAAATGCTCGCAGCATTAGTGTTAGGCGCTTCTGCCGTTCAAATTGGAACTCGATTTATTGCATCGAACGAAGCAAAAGTTTCAGACGAATATAAACAAGCTATTTTAGGTGCAAAACCAGAAGACATTGTTTTAACGAAGAAAATCTCTGGAACACCTGCATCAGTGATTAAAACTCCGTATGTAGAAAATGAAGGAACAGAACTTAATTTTATTGAAAACTTTCTTCACAAAAACCCTTCAACCAAAAAATACATGAAACTAATGCGAAATCTTTTGGGCGCACGAATACTCAACAAAGCTGCCTCTTCTACTACTTGGAAACAACTCTGGTCTGCTGGCCAAGGCGTGGGTCTGATCGAAGATGTACTTCCTGTTCGTACAATTATTGACAACCTATTGAGTGAGTTCGAAGCGGCAAAAAAGAATTTGCCTTAATTCAAAATTAATTTTTCTTTGACAGAGTACTTATAATTGATTTCAATTGTAATATGAAAAAACATATAATTCATATTTTAGCTTTTTGTATCAGTTCAATCTCATTTGCTTCTCAATTAAATGCAACTGAATTCAAGCCAATCGGCGGAGTGCTACAACTCAAGAAAACTCCAAGTACAAAATTATATTTTTCTTGTTATGATGAAGGATGTAAACACACTGTTTTTGTTCTCGAAGAAGATGGAAAAACCAAAGAAAGCAATATCATCCAACTTCCTACTGCAACAGACACTGACTCATATCAAGACAAATGGGGAACTCTCTTATCACTAGCAACCAACACCTCATTAACAATGCCACCTTGGCCTGAATTTCGTTATTTGTACTTAGTAAATCAATGTCAAAAAACATTACTACGTGAATTTCATTTCATGGACGACGCAAAAAATTTAGGTAAAACAAATACAATCAAAAAATTATATTTAAATCACTTGCTCACGAATTTGGGAATATAATCCTACGGCGGAAAGCCAATCGACACTTTAATCGCAGAATATTCTGGATGAATCGATCCATCTTTACATCGAATCGTTAGATTTGGTTCTTGAAACGTTATTTCACGATGTTTTTCTGGTAAATGTTCTGAGCGAATCATTAAAAATAATCCCAAAAGTGGGGCATCACCTTCTTTTAAAACTACATTTCTTCTACGTAATATTGTAAATCCGTTTTGAGCAGCAGCTTTTAAAACGCGATCTTCTTGAAATTGTGGAGCTATCGGAAACACCAACGCAAATACGCCCCCCACCGTTACGTGTTGCGAAGCAACTCGAATATAATCTGATACATCTCCACGAAGTTCAAATCTACAGGCGATCTTTTGATCATGTTCTGATTGAATTCCTTTTTCGATTGGAAAATATGGGGGACTTCCTAATATTAAATCAAATTTTTCATTTTCATCTAGTAGTTTAGGTTCTCTAAAATCACCTAAACGCAATTCCATTCGATCGTTTAATCCATTATAAGCGACCGACTTTTTTGCTAAACGAAAACTTACTTCTTGTGCTTCAATCGTAACAATACGAGCTGCTGGCAATCTCCAAGCAACAATTGTTGCTACAGAACCAAGTCCTGAACCTAAATCTAAAACGGTATGGACTGACGGAGAAAACGAAGTTCCATACCACGCGACTAGCAAATCATCTGTCGAAAATTTATTTCCATTTTCTAATTGGAATAATTTAAAGTTTCCACACATTCCATCAAGTGATTCTCCTGCCTCAGGATGAACGATTCCTTCTCCTTTGGCTTCTACACCGTGAATGGCAAATCCTTTAAATTTTCTCATATTAAACGATTTCAGTTTTTAAGTTTTCTAGATACATACGCATCACTTCAGCTCTTCGCACACCTTCTGTGCGACCCGCTTCTGTTTGCATCATCTCAATTGTGCAAAATAATTTCGTATAAAAATGATCGATAGTATTTACCATATCATCTAGCTTACGCTTTTCTGCAAACGCATCTTCAGGATCGTATATTCTTCGATTGAACATGCCTCCAACCATAAAACAACGAGCGATGCCTATTGCGCCTACGCCATCTAGCCTGTCAGCATCTTGTACTACTTTTGCTTCGATTGTGCGCGCTGTGATTCCTGCTGAAAAACTATGGGCTTCAATTGCGTGAGCAATGTCCGCAAATAAACTTTTTTCATATCCAATAGAATCTAACCATTTGATTGCAGCCTCAGCTGAAATGCGTGATGCTTGCGATCGTCGCGGATCATTTTTTGCTATATAAACGTAATCGTGTAACCAAACCGCAGGCACTACTACTTCCAAACGAGCTTTTTCAACTTCTGCCAATTGTTTTGCTGTTTTAACTACTCGATAATAATGAGACACGTCGTGCGCAGAATCTGCACCTTCGCACAAAGACTTGCAATGGGTGCGAAATTTTTCTTCCCACAAATTTAAATTATGCAAAGTAGACTCCCAAAATTAAATTATTTATTTTTGTGATGTTCAGCGCGAATGATAGTTTTAATATTTCCACGAACGTTAAAATCACCAACTACTTCAATATAGTGCGGATCTAATAATTTAATTAAATCATCCAGAATAACGTTTGATACATCTTCGTGAAAAATTCCCTGATTGCGAAATTTGTTTATATAAAGTTTTAAACTTTTTAATTCCACACAGTATTGATCAGGAATATATTTAATATTAATAGTAGCAAAATCAGGAAAACCCGATTTTGGACAAATACATGTAAACTCAGGACAGCTAAACTCAACAGTATACTTTCTGTGACGTGTGCGGTTTTCAAAACGCTCTAGATGAGCATCTTCAATTAGTTTTGCGCCATAAGGCATTGAATTTGTGTTTTCCATAATGGATGTTTTATAGCAAAAAGAAGGTGAATATCCAACCATTTTACCCCCAAATTGCCCCCTTCTTGGTCATTGCACTAACCTAAAAGGCCAATTAAAGTGTTCTTATGGCGAAAATCTACACAAAAGTGGGCGATAAAGGCAGCACCTCTCTTTTAGGCGGACAAAAGGTGCTTAAAAATAACGTTAAAATTCAAGCATATGGCACCGTAGATGAATTGAACTCTTTTATCGGTTCTGCCCGCACTGAACTCAGTCGGTTAGTGAAAGCTCCCAATTTTCATTCAATTGAATCATTCGGAAAATTAGATTATTTATTAGAAAAAATTCAACATTGGCTTTTTAATTTGGGATCACTTCTCGCCGCCCATCCAGATGATCGTGTAAAATTTAATTTGCGTGAAATCACCGATAAAGAAATAAAAATGCTTGAAGAAGCGATCGATGAAGCGACTTCAATTCTACCACCGTTAAAAGAATTTATTTTACCTTCTGGATCTGAACTTGCTGTACGTTTTCATCTTTGCCGAACCATTACAAGAAGAGCCGAAAGACTCATGATCGAACTTTCAGATGAAATTCCGCCACAATCAATACCTTTTATCAATCGCCTAAGTGATTATTTTTTCACAATGGCTAGGTTTGCAAATTTTAAACTCAATACATCAGAAACAACTTGGAAAAAAGAAGAATAAAGTAGAGTTCATTTAAAATGGAAAAATTATTTTCACACGACTGGGTAAAAGAATCATTAAAAGCAGAACTTACTCAATCTTCATTTGGACACATAAGTGCTCAATATTCTCAAATTACTACTGATTCTAGAAAAATCTCAGCAAATTCTTTTTTTGTTGCCATTCCAGGTGAAAAATTTGATGGCCATGATTTTATTAAAAACACCTTACTATCCGGAGCGACAGGGGTGCTTTGCTCAGAGTCTTATAGCGGACTTTCTGATTTAAAATTAAAATATCCAAAAGCTAATTTTTACGTAGTTAAAGATTCTCTCAAATCATTTCGAACATTAGCGCATCACTGGAGAATGAAATTTCAAATTCCAGTCATATGTGTTGCCGGATCTGTAGGTAAAACAACAACCAAAGAAATGCTCGCAGCTGCACTCACAGGAAAATTTTCTTCTTTACTAAAAACACAAGGTTCGTTTAACGGATTTGTAGGAATACCTATCACATTATTTGAGCTTCGTTCTCACCATCAAGTTGCTGTCATTGAAATAGGAATAGATGACATCAATACAATGACAGACCATATGGAAATTGTTCATCCCACTCATGGAATTTTATCTGCCATAGGACCTGAACATTTAGAAAAATTAATTGATGTACCAACTGTAGCTCGCGAAGAGTCGGTTGCCCTCACTTGGATTGCACAACAGGGTGGCACTGTTTTTCAAAAATTAGATGATGAGTGGATTTCAAAAATTAAATTCAAACCCAACGCAAAACTGATCACTCTAGGACTCGATAACTCAAATGCACATTTTTCAGGATCAATACAAAATGAACAGTTAGTACTTCTCAAACAAAACCAAAAATTTGATCTGGTTTTACCTGGCTTACATAATGTTTCGAACCAACTCAATGCAATCGCAATTTGCTCAACACTAGGAATGACTTTCGATGAAATCAAAAAAGGTCTTACTACATTCACGGCAGCAACCGGCAGAACAGAAATTCACAAAAAAGATATTCCACAGAAAAATCTCACCTATATATGCGATTATTACAACGCAAACCCTTCTTCGATGAAAGCAGCTCTTGCATTACTCAAAACATATTCTGCAAAATCTAATGGCAGGCTTATTGCTGTTCTTGCTGACATGCTTGAGTTAGGTCCAAAAGAGTTAGAACTACATTCAGATTTATACAATGACATTCAAGCCACTGGATGTGCCGAAGTTTACTTATATGGCCCTCGAATGAAATCATTATTTGATAAATTTAAATCATCAACGTTTTCTGGAAAGTACTCTCACCATGAAACTCATTCAGAGATTGCAGAGCACTTAAAAAAATCATTAAAAGTAAATGACACTGTTTTAATTAAAGGTTCACGCGGAATGAAAATGGAAGAAGTCTGGAAAAAACTTACTTAAAATGTAAAACCAACTCCGATACCAACTTCAATACCGGTTAAGTCAATAATTCTATTTTGATAACGATTGTTTTTAATAAATACTTGTCCACCACGCATCGATGCAGCTTCAGCAGTAGATAGTTCTTTTGAAACTAAATATCGGTAACTGGTTTCTGCAAATACAGAAAACATTTTGCCAACAGGTTTTGTTAAATTTCCTCTTAATAACGTAGTCATTGGGGTATCGGTCATAATCAATGAATTCGGTGCTGTAAGGCTAATAGCCTGTACATTGAGAGAAGTTTTAGGAGCAAATCCAACCATTGCTGCAGCAGAAAATACAATTGGTGAATCTTTCGTTAATGTATATTCAATTCCACCCATAATCGGATAAGATCGTAATCCAATGTTATAGGTAATGCCTGACGCAGTTTCTTTTGCGACAACATCTTTATATAACATTTCTACTCTCATTAAGATTGCCCATCGTGGATTGTTTAAGTAAATTCCCACTTCTCCGCCTACATCACTGATTGATTTGAATTCAGTAAAACTAAAAATATCGTTAATATCTGTAGCATTTTGAAACTGCATTCCATAAAATACTCTGGTAAAAATTCGTTTGTTCGCAACATTTGTTTTAGCTCTTTCTTTATACTGAGCTATCGGTGAAGGCTCATTTGGCAACTGATCTTGAGCTTGTTCTCTTAATTTATTTGCTTTACCTACCGACAGAAACGATTCGTGTATCCAACCGTACGCCCCTGACTTAGATCGTATTTTAAACCACCCTCCTTCAAAGGGTTGAGAAGAAATTCTTACTTCAGATCCTAAGGGTAAAAACTCTAATGTATTTGCATTTTCTCTCGGATCAGATTTAATCGTAGCATTATTCGTAGTGACAGTGGCATCTTGAGCTGCCATTACTATGCTTGACACGAACAACATTAGGATTATTAAAATTAAATTTATTTTTTTCATTTTAGTAAACTCACGAATGACATGGGATCAACTTTCATCCCATGTAGTTTTACTCCCCAATGTAAATGTGGACCACTAGCTCTTCCTGTTGCACCACTCAATCCTAATTCATCTTTTTTAGAAACGGTTTGGCCTTCTTTTACTTTTAACTTCGACATGTGACCATAAATTGTAAAAAAATTAAATCCATGATCGATGATTACAGTATATCCTGTGAAAAATAATTTATGTGCACAAACAACTTTTCCAGCTAAGGGGGCATAGATTGGGGTTCCAGTGGGAGCTCTAAAATCTGTTCCTAAGTGTGAGCTTGCCATTTTGCCATTATAAACTCGGTTTGATCCATATACCGACGTAATCTCTTTTTCGACTGGCAGAATAATTGGTTTATCCCAAAGCTTTTCATTCACACTATTCGCATAAGCTTTGGCTAAAAACTTATTATCTTCAGCAATGATTTTTAAATCTGCCTTTGTTGGTTCAACAGAACGAGGTGGTACAGTCAGTTTTTCAGATGGAAATTTTCCCTTTAATACATTTAAACTTAACTTTTGATCAGTACAATTTTTATCAATACAAGTTTTTAAAGTGAAATCAGAAGTCCCAATGCTAGTGCCAAATTCAGTTCCTACATAGGATGAATATTTATGGCCTGCATCTGTTTTTTCTTCAAAAAATGCGATTGATTTTTCTTTAAATTTTGCTGATATTTCATCAATTTTTTTAGAAGATTCAACTGTCATTAAAAAAACGGCACCTTCGATTACTCCTTCTTTAGGATACGAAATTTTAATATCAAAATTTTCAGATTGAATTACAGTTTTTTCTGATTCAGGTTCACGTGTTGCGTGCGCACCACAACCCACAAATGTTGTAAGTAAACATAAAAAAAATAAATTATGAATCAATAAATTTAGCTTTAGCTTTTCCATCCACAAACCTAATTTCAATCTCTGCATTTTTTTTGACTTGTTGCAGAGATTTAATCACTTTTCTAGATTTGACTTCCTCTATCAAAGTATACCCCCTACCTAAAACTTTTAAAGGGGACAATGCTTCTAATTGTGAAGAAAGAGTATTTAATTGATTTTTTTTCTTAGTAACTGCTCTTTCTAATAAAATTTGGATACGCATTTCAATGTCGTCAATCATTTGACGGTACTGTGGAACTACCCCTTCCATCGCATGAAGCATTCTCATTTCAAGTTGTAAAAATAATTTTCGCTTTTGATGAACTTTATCTGCGGGTGAAATCATTCGATTTTCAATTTGAAGCACTTTTGATTTCAGTTTCGCAATTTGCGAACTCATAGCTAATACCAATTTATTTTTTAAGTGACTAAATTGATCAAAAAGTTCGGTAGAGCTTTTTGAAACTAATTCAGCCGCGGCCGAAGGTGTGGGCGCACGTAAATCTGCTGCAAAATCACAAAGTGTAAAGTCTACTTCATGCCCGATTGCTGATATAATTGGAATTTTACTTTCTGCAACTGCTCGAACCACTTTTTCATCATTGAACGACCAAAGATCTTCAATGGAGCCACCACCTCTAGCTAAAATAATTACTTCACCTGTTTGATGTTCGTTCGCAATACTCAATGCTTTGACAATTTGATCAGGAGCATCTTCTCCTTGCACTAAGGTTGGTATCACTAAAATATTTAATGATACATTTCTACGGCTTAATACATTTAAAATATCTTGAAGTGCCGCGGCAGTAGGGGAAGTAATAATTGTAATTTTCGAAGGATGCGTTGGAAGTTGTTTTTTTCTTATAGCATCAAAAAGTCCTTCTTTTTGTAACTTTACTTTTAATTGTTCAAACGCAAGTTGCAATGCACCTGCACCCACTGGTTCTACATGATCAACTATGAGTTGGTAATTTCCTCTGGGAGCATATACAGAAATTTTACCGTGGACTAATACTTCTAAACCGTCTTCGATATTGAATTTTTTAATTTGTCTCTGACTGCCTTTGAAATATGCGCAAGATACCACCGCAAATTCATCTTTTAAACTAAAATAGGAGTGGCCTACTGCTGAAGATTTATATCCAGAAATTTCGCCTTTAACCCAAACTTCACCCACTTCCATCTCTAGTAAACCTTTGATTTTCGAAGTAAGTTGGCTAACTGATAGTGGTTTTGGTGCACTGACTTGATTTGAAAATAAAAAATCAGTCTGGTTGTTTTCCATCTGCCTTTTGAACCGTTTCTGTTGGGAGTGCTGTTGATATATTTTTAATCTCTTGTGGTGCAATTTCTGCGGCCCTAAACACTTGATAGCTTTTAATATAATTTAACGCTTCTCTAACTTGGTAATCTTCTTTAGCCACGTAAGGTTTATTTGCTTCATCTTTTTTGGAATCAGATTTATCAGAAGCATCTGATTTGATTGAAGCCAATTCTTCTGCTTGATACTCTGAAGAATCTTCTCCTTCATAATTCATATGTCTTTTTAAATCTTTTTCTCGAATTGAATCTGATTTTTTAGTAGCAGCTTGCAATGCTTTATAATCAATCTCATCTAATACTACATCCGGTTGAATTCCTTTTAGTTGAATGGATCTTCCACTGGGAGTGTAATAGCGCGCAATCGTTAATTTCAAACCAACTTCGGGCAATAACTCAACTACGGTTTGAACTGAGCCTTTTCCAAAAGTTGGCTGCCCCATAATCACTGCTCTTTTATGATCTTGTAAAGCACCGGCAACGATTTCAGAAGCTGAAGCAGAATTACCGTTAACTAAAACTGCCACTTGATAATCTTTTCGGGAATACCCTTTTTTAGCATATCGAATTTCTTTACTGTCTTTATTTCGTCCCATTGTAGAAACAATCACACCGTCATCTATAAACATACTTGCAATGTCTACAGCTTGATCAAGCAACCCCCCTGGATTATTTCTTAAATCAAACACCAAACCTTTTAATTTTCCTTTTTTCATTCCTCGTTCATATTTATCAATCGCATTTTTTAAATCAGTAAAAGAATATTCGTTAAAATTAGTAAGACGTAAATACAAGTATCCATTATCTAATTCTTCAGATTTTACAGTAGCTATCTTAATATTTTCTCTAGTTAATGAAATATCTTTTGGAGAACTAAATTCTTTTCGAAAAATCGTAACAATTACTGACGATCCTTTCTTTCCTCTCATTTTTGAAACTGCTTCAGCTAAGCTTAATCCTTTCGTGCTTTCACCATTAATTTTAATTAATTTATCACCAGGTTTAATTCCTGCTTTAAATGCGGGAGTATCTTCAATTGGACTCACTACAGTTAGAATTGAATCTTTCATCCCAATCTCAATTCCGACACCACCAAATTGTCCTGATGTATCTGCTTTCATGTCTTTAAAAATTTCAGGTGGTAAAAAATTTGAATGTGGGTCTAATGTCTCCATCATGCCTTTGATCGCACCATAAATTAATTCCTTGTTTTTAACTTCTTCGACATAATTTTGCTCAATAAAATGTAAAACTTTTTGAAATAGCGCTAAATTTTCATATTTTTCATTTGATCGATTGGGATTGGTAGTGATTTCAGGAACCTTCACTTCTTCTTTCTTTTTAGCTGCCAAAATAGGATTTGCTAATAATAGCGACAAAGTAAGTACAATTGAAAATAATTTTGGATTAAACATTGAAAACCTTCCTTACTATTTATTCAGTTTAGATAATGTCACTTCATTTGCCAACCAATGGGTTGGGTTAATTGCTATATTTTTGTTCCGTATTTCAAAATAAAATGGTTCCGTGCTAGATTTGCCTATTACATCACCAATTTTAACATCAGCGCCAGATTGGACATTCACAATTCCCATTTGTCCGTAGAGCGTAAAATATTGCCCAGGATGTTCAATGATTACAATAGATCCATAATTTTTAAGTGGACCAGAATACGCAACAATTCCCTCTGCTACTGATTTGATTTCTTGGTTCTCAGATGATTTAAAAACAAGGCCTTTTTGAAAAGTAAATAAACTTGTTTTTTTGTTATACGACCTGCCAAAACCAGAAAGTATTTCTGCATGAATGGGAGAAGGAATTTTTCCTTTTAATAAAGCAAATCCAGTACCTTTACTTTTCTTAGTTGCATTCTTACCAATTAAATTTGTGAGTTCTTTTTCTGCTTCTTTTAATTCTTTTAAATTCTTTAAAGTTTCGAGACGTGACGCCCGGTTGGTTAATAAAATATTTTTTTGTACCTGTTCATTTGCGAACATTAATGAACTTTGTTCTTTTAATTCTTGAAGATAAAAATCCATTCTACTTTTTTCTTCAATAATTCTCATTTCTAATGCGGTAGCTTCTTCTGCGCTTACCTTTAGCTTTTTCATATTTTGAATGTCTCTTTGCGTGATTTCAGATAAAACTTTTTCTCTTGCAATGATCATTTCAATACGGTCTCTCCAATTTGCATCAATCGGATCAACTTCAGTAAATTCATTCAACTCTACCAATCGAGAATGTATCTCTTTTTTTTGTAATTGAATTGTGTTCATTAAATTTTGTTTTTGTTCTGACAATGCATTCAAACTTCGAGTCAATTCTTTGATGCGTATTTCAGAAAAGTGTATTTCTTTTTGTTGCAATGAAATTAATTTTTTAATTTTACCTAACTGCTGATTTGCAGAATTATTTCTACTTGTGGACGAGAGCAACTCATTTTCAACTGTATTGATTTCTTTACGAATTAAATTTAATTTTACATCCGTGTCTTCAGCTAAGACAACTTGTGAACACAAAAATAAAATACATATTAAATAATTCATTTTTTGATTACCGATAATCCAATTGACCAAAGACTAGATAAAAAACTAATGAGCATTGAAATACAGATTGAAAAAACGATTACCTTTGAAGAAGGAAAAGATGAAAAAGGGTATCCTAATGTAAAAAATAATTTTGATAACTGTTCTTCAAATAAATGCCCTGTGAAAGCTATAAACAAACTTGCTAGTATTCCTGCAATGAGACCCTCTAAAATTCCTTCAATTGCAAACGGCAACAACATCTGACTCAATCTTGCGCCCAATAATTTCATTGTTTGAATAATTTGAAATCGATGAATTTGATCTAATTTAAAGTGATTTAAATAAATACTAGCGACAGCAGAAAGTGCGCCGAATAAAAGTAAAATTATATAATTTTTTAGTGTATGAATTGCAGACATTAAGTTTTTAAATCGTTCCGGATTTGTTTCAACAGATTGAATGGTTTTTAAATTTTCTAATTGCCTTTTAATCTCATCGACAGCATCAGAGTTTGCTCGAATTTTAATATATCTGGGAATTACTTCAGAGTCTAAACTACTTATATCTTTTGATAGTCTTGGAAAAAATTTTGAAAATTGGGACATAAAATTTTCTCTGGTTACAACACTTACTTCTTTAACCCCAGCAATTTTACTCACTTCTGTTGCAATGTCTTTGTCTTTTTCTGGCGCTTGATTATTTTCAATAAATGCAATTAATGAATAGGATTCCTTAATTTCTGTTAATGCCTTTGAAAATGAAATATACATAACCATTAACATTGCAGAGATAAAAATAGTAAATGCAGCTGATGACAATACAATGAGTCTTGAAAATGGTTTGTTTACAAAAGATTGGATTGCAAGTTTACTTGAAACAGTAAGTATCATAACAAACTAATTCCTTCTTCCAATGCAATTTTGCCAGATTTCAACACACAAGATCTTCTTCTAATTCTTCTAACAATCTCTCGATCATGTGTTGCAAACACAACCGTCATTCCTTTAGCATGAAATTTTTGCAATAAATCCATTAATGCCCAAGTTTGTTCTCGTTCTAATCCTGCCGTTGGTTCATCAGCCAATAAAATTTCAGGCTTTCTTACGATGGCCCTAGCAATCGCTACCCGCTGTTTTTCTCCTCCAGATAGAACCTTAACTTTTTTGGAGGCCATTTTTGACATACCGACCATTAATAAAACTTCGTCAATCGTTTTGCGTATTGCTGCCGATCCTTTGGGTGCATTTTCGTATGCAAGATCTAAAGATAACAAAATATTATCAAACACATTTAAGTCATCTATTAATTTAAGATCTTGAAAAATGATTCCCATTTTTCTTCTTAACATTTGCAATTTGGTGAAATCAATGTGTGCAAGATCTTGCCCCAAAACGGAGACGCTCCCTTTGGTAGGCTTTAATTCCCCAGAAAGTAAACGTATTAAAGTAGTTTTACCTGCACCACTTTCACCAACTAGATAAAGAAAATCTCCTTTGGGAATCGTAAGATTCACATTTTCTAATATTGTTTGATTAAAGGTTTTTGAAACAGACTTTAACTCTATCATGTCATTGATATTCTCTCTGATCTGCGCATAATACGCAATAAAGCCACCAATTGATTTCTAACAAAAACTATGTCTATTCTAAGAACAATGAAATCACCACATAAACTAGATTCAATGCAGCGCTCCTTTATCATGCTCGCTGGATATCTAATTTCGATTTGGATTATTAATTTAGTCCTTCTAACTATTGTTAGCTTTTTCTATATGAGATCAAAAGCATCTATTCCCAGAATTGCAGATTTTATGATGGCTAACAAACTACCTACTTGTAGTGTGGCAGCAATTTTGTTTGTCATTTTTTTACATTCGCTTCATCCGCTTTCAAAAACTAGAATTTTTACAATCTTTAGATTTGAAAATACATCCAATTTAAACTTTCATTTTCTATTTCATGCAATGCAAGGAATTGTATTAGCTTCTGTTTTAATTGCAGGAGGTTTAGTAGCCGGACATTTTTCTTGGCTTGGTTTATTTATGCGATTTGATGAAGTAGCACTCTCTTTTGCAACCTCACTTATCTTTAGTGTGGGTATTTTTGCGATGATCACTTTTGAAGAGTTTTTGATGAGAAAAACCCTTGAACCTCATTTTCGTAGGTTTGGCGGAACAATTGCAATCCAAATTGCGTCCTGCTTAATTTATGTTTTTATAAAATATTTTCAATTTGATCTTACTTTCATTGAAGGAATCAATTTCATACTTTTAAACTTAGTGTTTTTCGGAATCGCCAGAAACGAACGATCGCATATGTCTTCTGCAATCTTTGCTTCCACTTTTATCATTACATTGCATTCGATTTTCAGCCTTCCCTTTTTAGGACAAGATATGCCTGGAATTTTTGTATTAAGAGCCATTGAAGGCGATTCTAACGCAATCGCTCAAAGCTCTCATTTAGGAACTTTTCTTTCAGGTGGAATCAGAGGCCCTGAAAACAGCTTTATTTTGACTATCCTTTTGGGTGTTTACTTATCTCTTCCTTGGATGCGTACTCAAATTTCTAAAAAGAGATCACAAACTTTACAAGCTCCATTTAAAATATAAACCCCCTCTGCTAGAATGAGCCAATGATATTCGCTGCTGCAATTACAATGAATCCTGGTTCTGCAAGTACATTTGATTTAATTTTACACGCAAGTTTGGTGGGTAAAGCAGTTTTACTCTTACTGCTTGGTGCTTCTCTTTTTTCATGGGCAATTATTTTCATGAAACGAAAAACACTTAAAGCTGCTGCCACTGAAACTCAAAGTTTTTTAAATATGTTTTGGTATGGTCAAGATTTAGAAGAAATTTTTCACAAATCAGATCAATTTACTAAATCACCAGTTGCTTCTGTTTTTAAAGCTGGTTTCAAGGAACTTAAAAAAATATCCCAACTTGAAACTTCTTCAAATAAACAATTTCCAATCTTAACGAGTGGAATTGAAAATATTTCGCGTTCATTACAAAGATCTACAACAGCTGAAATCGCCTTACTTGAAAAATACGTAAGTGTTTTAGCAACGGTAGGTAGTACTTCACCATTCGTTGGATTATTCGGAACTGTTTGGGGAATTATGGACTCATTTCAAGGAATTGGTGCAACCGGAAATGCAAATTTAGCAGTGGTAGCTCCTGGAATTTCAGAAGCATTGATTGCTACTGCGTTTGGATTAGCAGCTGCGATTCCTGCCGTAATCGGTTACAATATTTTTGTCGGAAAAATCAAAGCACTTACATCTGAGATGGATACGTTTAGCCAAGATTTTTTAAATATCATCCAGAGATCACTCTTAAAAACTCATCAACCTACTCCTCCGAATCAAATGGTGTAACATGGCAATGAGCACAGGTGGATCTTCAGGCGGATCACAATACAACCGAAGATCAACGCAAACTACATTGTCTGAAATCAACGTAACACCACTCGTAGACGTAATGTTAGTGCTACTCATTATTTTCATGGTCTCTGCTCCACTCATGCAACAAGGCGTGCAAGTAGATTTACCGAAAGCATCTGGACAAGCGCTGGATGAACAAAAAGAGCCAACGGTACTTGTAGTAACAAAAGATAAAAAAATAATGATTAACAAAAATGAAATTCCATTTTCAAATTTAAAAACAAAACTAGCTGCCATTTATGAAACCAAAACTGCAAAAGAAATCTTTATTCAAGCAGATCAAAATGTGAGCTACGGTTTTGTTGCAAAAGTAATGGCAGAAGTAAAACGATCCGGAATCACAAAAGTAGGACTTGTAACAGACCCCAGTGGAATTCGTGACTAAACACTATGGCTGAAAACAAACTTCAACACCCAGTAGAACAAATTCACTGGCAAAAAAAACAGCTTCAAAAAAGCTTAAAGTTTTCAATCATAATGCATTTAGCAATTTTCTCATCTGTTTTTGTAGTAAAAATCATTTCTCCGTCAAAACCAATCATGTTGAACACAGCTGTAAAAGTTGATTTGGTTGGATTACCAGATGTAACTAAAAAAGATTTAGCTGAAAGCACACCCGATCCCGTCTCGCAATCTAAAGAGGCTGACGAAGATAAGTCCTTAAGCAAAGCTCTTGAAAAAATGAAAAAATTTAATCCCAAAAAATCTACCGACGAGATGGGAATCAAAAAGAAAGAAGATGAATCTCGTAAAAAATCCATGAAAAATGCTCTTGATCGCATTAAATCAATACAAGACATGGAAGAATCAGAAAACAAACAAAAATCGAACAAAAAACAAGTTCAGGCTAAGGGAAATATATTATCTCAAGGTAGTTCACTGACTGGAACACAAGGCGATGTATTTAATGAATACGCCGATCGAATGAGAACCAGACTCTCAAACAATTGGGACTTACCTGTTTGGCTATCTAAAATGAAATTATCAGCACAGGTCGTAATTTACCTAGATAAAATGGGCAATGTTTTAAGTGCAGTCATAACAAAATCATCAAACAATAAGCAATTCGATGAATATGTAATGAAAACAATAAAAGTATCGCAACCGTTTGGACCACCCCCGTCAGAAATTTTAAACGCAGGTGGCGTGATACTTGGATTCCCTCTTTGATTGAGTTAAAATTATAAAAATGAAAACCAAATTTTTGTTGTTAATTTCTGGAGTTTTTCTTTTATCTAACATCGCATTCACACAAGACAAAATTTACATTAAAGTCGGTGAAGCTAAAATTAAAAAAAGCGTAGTTGCGATCGCTGACTTCAAAAACCTAACTCCTGGTTTTGAGGCCGGCGAAGGAAAAGCATTTTCTCGAAATGTAAAAGAAATCATCAACTCTGACTTAAACTTTACAAATTTATTTACATTACAATCTACTGCCGCATTTATTGAAAAATCATCTGATGCAGGATTAACGTTAGAAACATTTAAACTTTCGGATTGGAGTTCTATTGGAACTGAATTTTTAGTTAAATCTGGTTTATCATTAAATGCTGATAGTTTGGCTTTTGAAGTTCGTGTATATAACGTAGCTCTTGCAAAACAAGTTTTAGGAAAACGCTACATTGCAAAAATGAGCGAACCAAAAATTTTAGCTCACACAGTTGCCAACGACATTGTTGAAGCACTTACCGGAAAACCTGGAATCTTTTTCACTAAAATCGCAATGGTTTGTGAAAAATCTGGCCAAAAAGAAATATGGGTTACAGAATTTGATGGATCAAATCCAAAACAGCTTACCAATCACAAAACATTAGCATTTGCTCCAGCATGGAATAAAGACAACCGTAAAATTGCTTATTCTGTTTACATGCGAAATGCTAAAAATATTAAAAATATCGATTTGTATGAATTAGACCTCTCATCACGTAAATCACGACTACTTTCAAACCGAAAAGGAATCAATTCAGGTGCTGTTTACTCTCCTGTAGATAATACACTTGCTCTCACAATGAGCTTTTTAGGAAACCCAGAAATTTTTAGCTTAAATTCAGAATCACTTGAAGTCACAAGACTTACCAAATCATTGGGCTTTGATGTTGACCCTTCCTTTTCTCCCGATGGAAAAAAATTAGCTTATGTTTCATCACGTTCCGGACAACCTCATGTATATTTACAAGATTTATCGTCAGGCAATTCCAACCGTTTAACATTTGCTGGAAAATACAACGCAACTCCTGATTGGGCTCCCTCTGGAGAAAAGATTGTGTTTGCTGGATATTTAGAATCTCATTTTGATTTATTTTTAATGAATCCAGATGGAACTGCACTTGAACGCTTAACTAAAAATGAGGGCAATAACGAAGACCCTCGTTTTTCGCCAGATTCAAATTTTATCACATTTAGTTCAAACCGATCTGGTCAGAAAAATGTCTATATAATAAGTGTAGATGGCTTATATACTAAACGAATTTCGTTTGGTTTAGGCAATTGTACAGCTCCTCGTTGGTCTAACGCTTCAAAAACACCTATTGGTTTATAATAAATATTTTTGACCCCCCCTTGCTCAATCTCTGAGTTTTGGTAATGATTACACCATGGGATTTAAGGGATTGTTCACTACTTCATTTTTATTATTTAATTTATTAACTCATTCTATATTTGCTAGCGACTCTTCAGTTCTAAATGACGAAATGGTTGATACAACAGCAGAGCTGATGAATAGAAATGAACTGAATACAATAAATCCTGATGAACAATCAATTGGATTTTACGCAGACGGCTCACTTGTGAATGCAGCTTCACTCAATGATCAAGGTTTGGGCTTCATTAAAATGTTTCAAAAAAGAAACCGTAACTATGGTGCAACAGATTTAGTTGAGTTGCTATCAATCGCTGCACGAACATTTGCAGAAGCATATCCTTACGGCGAGCGTTTACAAATCGGTGATATGTCTCAACAAAATGGTGGCAAAATTGGTCATCATGACAGCCACCAAAATGGCCTAGATGTAGATTTAATTTATTTTAGAAAAAACAAAACAGAACAAAGCCCTGATTTTGAAGCTGGCTTTGAAGAAAGTTTTGTAATTAAGAAAAAACTATCACCTAACTTTGATGTGAATCGAAATTTTAGATTTATAAAACTCTTAGTATCTAGCGGTAGAATCAATCGTATATTTATAGACCCAGTAATTAAGAAAACATTTTGTAATTATACTAAACGTACAAATGAATTTAAAGAAAGCATCGAAGTATTGCGTGTACTAAGACCTTATCCTAATCATGATGATCACATGCATGTTCGTTTGGTTTGCCCTGAAAAAAGCACTCGTTGTATTGCGCAACCTGCACCTCCTAAAGGTTCAGGCTGTAATCAAATTTAATCTGATAAATCGTTTCGAATGATCGTCCAATTTGGAATCATTTTAGGACAGCTCATACTTTCAGTTATTTGCATTTCAGTAAATCCAGTACCTTTTTCTCGATCATATCTTGCATCTCCCACATAATAACCATTCTGATTCTTTATCCAAAAAGGGATGCGATAAAACCGTAATAGTGCATTAAATACGCAATTTTTCTTAAGCAATTCAAATTCTGATAAACTAGCTTTCCATTCATTATACCAAACTAGATCAGCACCAATTTTTAATTGTTTTTTACCGTCTGAAATTGTTGGTTCAAAGTTAACTCGCGCCTGCAACATTTTATCTAAACATTTTTGAGCAGAAATAGATGAATCAAATGCCGATACTACACCTTGCTTAATTACGTATTGAGATTGATTTTGAACTTCAACTGCCTGAACCATCCAACAAATTGGATTTGCAGGTAGCGGCGATAATACGATATCTTTGGTAACCCAATTATTGTTAGCATCATTCTGAAGAACTAAATTTTGATTCACTTGATTATGTACTTTCAAAGAAACAATTTTAAATGAAATCAAAATTGTTACTAAAAACGAAATCTGTAAAAACAAATGCTTTTTATGTGTAAGTTTTTTTCCTAAAAAATAATTCAAAATTAAAATAATGCATAAACCAAGTAATAGTGGCGTCGATAACATGCCTGAACGTTCAAAAATAAAAACAGCAACGAACGTAACGATTGTAAAAAATATTTTCCAACCCTTTGTATGCACCGAATAAAAAGCAAGCGGAAGTAGCGTTACCCAAATCCAAGGTTCAATGATGAAAATAAAATCACCATAAAACCATCGATTGATGATAGGCCAAAAAGGATGTACTCCATAACTATTCCAACTATCTGCAAATATATGAAGCAACACTCCAAAAAAACTCATCAATAAAATTACACTTCGATTTTTGCTCTTATCATTTTTTAAATAAATACTTTTCGTAATTAAATAAACGAGCAATGCTTCAAATATTCCAAAGAATATTGTGTGTGTATGACCTCTGTGATGAAGTAAATTTCCGATTCTACCTTCTGTAATGGGAGTATAAATAAAATCTAAATCAGGAAAATTATTAGCTGCAATCGAAGAAAACCACACCGCTTTTCTAAAATGCTTATTTTCAGAATGATCCCTTTTTACCGCCAAAGCTACTTCAGCTGCCGAAATCCCAATTAATGCGTGAGTGAGATTGTCCATAAGTACCTGTTTTTATTAACTTTTATACATTGCATCATTTTTTTGTTGCAACACCGTGTAAATTTTATATAATGTGCCCGGCTTGTGGGACATGTAAAAATTCCCATGAAAAGTTTACAAAGTAAATAAATAGAGTGGAAGTTACGAAAGGATCGATCTTACAAAATGCAAATCACTGAAAACTCCACAAATATTTTAAGCTCTTCAAATGTTTCTCAAAAAACATTGAATAAATCTCAGGCACAATTTCGCCTTTTGAGTGAACTAAGCGCCAAACTTCAATCTTTATTGAACACCGATAATATTTACGAAGAAATCGTAACAATTGTTCAAAATAAATTTCATTATCATTCTTTTACATTCTGGTCTGTAGGTATCGATGGTTCAGCTACACTTCGAGCTCAATCCGGTGCGTATAATAAATACATTCAAGTGGGACACACATTAAAAAATGAAGGAATCATAAGCACCGTTGTAAAAAATAAAAAAACATATGTTTCAAATGATGTATCGAGTGATCCAAACTTCACTACCCTTTCTTTTCCAGTAGATTCAAAATCACAAATTAGTATTCCCATTTTAAATGAGAACTTAGTCATTGCAGTTTTAACAGTTGAAAGCAATCAACTTAGTGCATTTGATGAAGAAGATGTGATGACCTTTGAAGCCATTGGAGCGCAACTTTCTGTTACGTTTACAAACATGAAGCTGTACTCAGAAATTAAATCTTTTAATAAACGCTTACAACAATCGGTAGATGATAAAACTTCCGAATTGCGAGATGCTCAAGATCGAATTTTAGAGCAACAAAGAATGTTACAAAAAGAAAATCGCCAATTAAAAAGCTTAGTAAGTCATGAAAATAAAGACGAAGGACAAATGATTGGTGAAAGTCCTGCATTAAAAAGTATCATTCAAATGGTTGATAAAATCGCACCCACCACCGCTACGGTTCTCATCCAAGGTGAATCTGGTACTGGTAAAGAATTAATTGCAAGAAGACTACATTTCAAATCCGAACGAACTCAAAAACCATACGTCACAATTAACTGCGGTGCACTTCAAGAAACATTACTTGAATCAGAATTATTCGGACATGAAAAAGGTTCTTTCACAGGAGCTGTTGCTCAAAAAATGGGATTAGCAGAAACCGCAGACGGTGGAACTTTATTTATGGATGAAATTGGTGAGCTTTCACTTGCCATTCAAGCCAAATTACTTCGCTTTTTACAAGAAGGTGAAATTGTTCGTGTGGGTGGTAAGCGTCCGATCAAAGTTGATGTGCGAATCGTAAGTGCAACAAACCGCGATCTTGAAAAAGAAGTAAAAGAAGGACGATTCAGAGAAGACTTATTTTACCGTTTAAATACAATTACACTTCGTATGCCTCCGTTACGAAAACGCCGCGAAGACATAAAACCATTAGTTGATTTTTTCTTACATAGTTCAAAATTCGGCGGACCGATTCAAATTAAACGAGTAGATCCTAAAGTGTACGAAGCATTAGAAAAATATGATTGGCCAGGTAATATTCGTGAACTTCAAAATACAATTGAACGTATTAAAATATTATCTGAAACAAACGAACTCACACTTGAAGATGTCCCGTTTAATATTCGTATGCCTAAAAATCCAAACCAAGAAACCTCTCAGCATGCATCTGGTTTAGATTTTAATGTGGATCTTTCTTTAGAAGAATTAGAGAAACAACATATTTTACGCATACTGTCATTCCATCAGGGAAATAAGACAAAAACTGCAAGTTCACTAGGAATCACCATCAAAACCCTCTATAACAAGCTACATCGTTATGGGTTATTGCAAGAATCTGGTGGAATAATGCCTCAATAGTAATTGCGGCATTGAAAAGTTTTGGTTAGTGTTAACAACGTATAAGGAGTCAAAAATGAGTATGAAAGCAACAAAAGTAGAAACAAAGGCAAATAAAAAGTCTGCTAAAGTAAACCCTGAAATGGAACAAGCAGTTGCTGCTGCCGCTACTGATGAAGATGAAGAAGAAGAATTGATTCCACAAATTTCTTCAGCAAACAATGCTCCTAAACCAGAAGACATGAACGCTACTGGTAATTTATCAAAAAATTTCAGAAATCATCCTGATATGGAAAACTTTTATCGTTTCATCTATGAACATGATCTTCGTTTAGAAGCTCTTCAAATCATTGATGAGATGTTGATTGAAAGACAAGCAGCTGGTGGACGCAAACGCAAAAAAATTGCAGATGCTCCTAGCGCTGTACAATAATGCAGTAACTCGAGGCAGATGAAAAAAACCTACTTACTGACTCCTGGGCCAACACAAATTCCTGAAAGCATATTAGCTTCATCGGCAAAGCCCATCATCCATCACCGAACTCCAGAGTTCATGAAATTGATGGAAGAAGTAAGAAGTGGATTAAAATACCTCTTCCAAACCAAAGAAGATGTTTTACTTTTAACAAGCTCAGGCACAGGTGCCATGGATGCTGCCATTACCAATTTATTTTCTACTGGCGATAAAGTAATCGTTTTAAATGCCGGTAAATTTGGAGAACGTTTTGCAAAAATTAGCAAAGCCTATGGTCTCAACGTAATTGAGATTAAAGCAGAAGCCGGAAAAAGCATTTCAGCTGCCGAAGTTTCAAAAACATTAAGTGCAAACACTGACGCAAAAGGAGTTTTATTTCAAGCTTCTGATACTTCAACAGGTGTGAAGATGCCTGTAAAAGAAATATGTGAAGTTGTTAGCAAAAATTCAAATTGCATAACTGTTGTAGACGCGATTACAGCATTGGGTGTGGTTGAACTTCCAATGGATGCTTGGAAAATCGATGTTTTAATCACAGGATCTCAAAAAGCATTGATGATTCCGCCAGGTTTGGCATTTATCGCACTTTCTCAAAAAGCTTGGGGAATGAATTCGAAATCAAATCTTCCAAAATTTTATTTTCAATTGAAGAAGGAAGCTGAGTTATTACAAAAAAATCAAACTTCATGGACACCAGCAATTGGTTTAATTTTAAATTTAGCTGAATCCTTAAAAATGATTCAAGAAGAGAAACTGGAAAACGTTCATAAACGACATTCTTTACTTGCTCGTGCAACACGCAACGCGATCAAAGCCTTAGGATTAGAAATGTTAACACCTGACTCTCCCTCAGAAGCAGTGACCGCTGTAAAAGTTCCTTCAGAAATTACAGATGGTAAGAAAATCATTAAAACGTTGAGTGATAAATATGGTGTAACCATTGTAGGCGGCCAAGACGAACTCGAAGGAAAAATTTTTAGACTTACCCACATTGGCTTTGTCGACAAATTCGATATTTTAGTTGGCATCGGAGCCCTTGAGCTCACATTACAAGATTTAGGTTACAAGAAATTTAAACTTGGTGCAGGAAGTACCGCAGTTCTTGAAACGTTCGCATCACAATCTTAGTTTGCGAGATGTTTTAAAGAGGGAGTAAATCATGTCGAATATTGCTGTCATTGGTGCCCAGTGGGGCGACGAAGGCAAAGGTAAAGTCGTAGACATTTATTCAGAACCTGCCGATTTAATTGTTCGCTATCAAGGTGGAAATAATGCTGGCCACACTTTAGTGGTAAATGGCGAAAAAACAGTTCTTCACTTAATCCCCTCAGGAATATTACATAAAAACAAAACATGTATCATCACTTCTGGCGTGGTTTTAGATCCTGAAGTTTTTTTACATGAAGTAGAACAACTTAAAGCTCGTGGTTTAATTAGCGATGCAAGAGGTACCAAACTTTTTGTAAGCGATCGCACACAAGTTATTATGCCGTACCATAAAATTATGGACAAAGCGCGCGAAGAGTCTGCAGGTAAATCTAAAATCGGCACTACGAATCGCGGAATTGGCCCCTGTTATGAAGATAAAGTAGCTCGACGTGGAGTTATGGTTGGCGATTTATTCGATGATGAATTGTTACGTTCAAAAATTGAAACTGCAATTCGTGAAAAAAACGTCATTCTTAAAAACTTGTACTCACAATCTCAATTAAACACAGAAGAATTATTTTCATGGGCCAAAACAATTGCTACAAAAATGAAACCATTTGTTTGTGACACAAGAATTCTCATCCAAGAAGCGTTGGCTTCAAAGAAAAAAATCTTATTCGAGGGCGCGCAAGGAACAATGCTTGATGTAGAGCATGGCACTTATCCTTATGTAACATCATCCAACACAATCACTGGTGGAATTTTCACAGGCTGTGGAGTTGGTCCAAAAGCTTTAGAACATATTGTGGGAATTACAAAAGCATATACTACTCGAGTGGGAACAGGCCCTTTTCCAACTGAACTACATGACGATTTAGGTGAATGGATTCGAAAACAAGGTAGTGAATTTGGTGCAACCACTGGTAGACCTCGCAGATGCGGCTGGCTTGACTTAGTTGTTTTAAAATATGCTGTGGAAGTGAACGGCCTAACAGGACTTGCTTTCATGAAAGCGGACGTTTTATCTGGCCTTGAAACAGTTAAAGTTTGTGTAGCTTATGAACTAAATGGAAAACGAATTACACATATCCCTGCAAACATTAGAGAACTAGATTCTGTGAAACCAATTTATGAAGCAATGCCAGGCTGGAAAAAACTCCCTGATACTGCAGCGAGTCTAAGCGATTTTCCTAAAGAATTTATCAATTATATTCAATATGTTGAGAAGTTTGTAGGAATTCCAGTTGTGACCTTGTCTATGGGACCAGGTCGCGAACAAACATTCTCAAAAATCAAACTTTAATAAGCTTTAAGCAATTGACGAATACACGATCAGCTTGCTATAGATTTTAGCTCAACTTTTCTAGTTGAAAACTGGCCCTTGAGACCGTAGCTCAGTCGGTAGAGCATCTCACTTTTAATGAGAGGGTCGACGGTTCGAATCCGTCCGGTCTCACCAGTCATTTCTTCCAATATACTTCGCATCTCATCGTCAAAATAAAAAATACTCCCACATAGTACCATTCGTACAATTTAGTCGTATTTTTTATTTTTCCTCGACCTGCTCGTATCTTGAAAGAAATGAATAATTCTATGCGAAGTATATTGGATGAAATGAGTGAAGATGGCTGACGGATTCGAACGCGAAGGTTTCGGCTGCGAGTATTTCGAGCAGCAAAATGCACGTGATGTGCATTTTAGAAACCGAAGGCGAGCCTACGCAGTTTTTGAGCGGGAGGCGAAAAAACGAAGTAGGTCGAATCCGTCCGGTCTCACCAGTCCATTTCTTCCAATACACTTTCCAATACTTCATCAGATTTTACTTAAATAGATTAGTCCAAGTAGTGTGTGGTTTTAAACTATTATTTAACACCTTTTGTTTTATATCTGAAAAGTTTTCTAATCCGTACTCTCCCCAAATATAAATATTATTAATTTCATCGGCATTAATATTTCGATCAATCGAAAAGATTGTTTTGGTTGAATTCAAAGTTATATTATCTAGAAACTTAAACCGGGAATCATTCTTGACTTCAAAGACAACACCAATTCCTATTTTACGTTCATTTGCATTCTGAAAAATATAAGTAGCTGCTTCATTGATATCCGAAGAAAATGAAATAGCTTTACCAGTTCCAGCAGTCCAATTCACATCTGCTAGTTTCAATCCGATTTGAAGAATATTTTCTAATTCATCGACTGATAAAAACATTCCCCGATATAGTTTTTTAGGATTTTTTACTTCTAAAAATTGGGGTTTAGATAATTTTGGTTCAATTCTTCTAGCGTAATACTGCGATGTGTATTCAACGGGCAATTGATATGAATCTAATAATGATGATTTCAAATGATTAGATAATTGCTTAAGATTTTCACTACAATTATCAGAGGCAAATACATTGAAGGCAATTAAAAGTAACAATATAATATTCATCAAATCTTATTTTATCGTAATTTCAAATATTTAATACTAGGCAAACTTTGCATTCAACAAAAAATTGAATTATTCCGATTAGTTGTAATGCGATCAAAAGTGCATTTTTTGTTTTTACTACTTTTAAGCTCCACTCAATTTGCTTACGCTACTTGCACTGATTTTCTTCATGTAGCACTACAGAAAAATCAACATAACTTAGAGTCTAATAATTTTAATATTGGAAGAACTTTGCAGTCTTATTATTATTTATTTCAAAATTTAGACAAAACAATCGCTGAATTAAAACCAAATTCACGATGGTTTGATGGTGGATCTGGAAAATCTCATTTTTTTTATGACTATTATATTTCCTATTCGCACGGTAGATCACCAAAACTCGAACTCATCGCGACTGGAATTTCAAAACCGAAAGATTCTAAATTTATAGACGTCCTAGAATTGCAAAATAAACTGACATTTAAAAATATGTATGGACAAAAGTTAGAAGACTTAGACACAAATGGATTCCAAAAAGTGGACATCATTACTGATTCTTATGCGGCACTTTCATACAGTGATAGACCAGATTTAGTACTTCAAAAATATCTGGAGATTTTAAATACAGGTGGAAAATTATTTACTTTTTTACATGGAACAGTAAATGGTAGTAACCCTGCATCCCCTTTATTTTATTTTATCGATTCGTTGATTATTAAAAACAAAAATGGAAAATTTCTCTCAACAATTGAATGGCTAGATTCAATCAAAGGAATCAAACGAATCAATCAAATCATACCATCTGAAGTGCAGAAAGATAACATCGTTCGTTTAACATTTGAAAGAACGGCAGAAGAAATTGAAATTCCTGAGATTGAATTGATTCATTTTAGCGAAGGTCCTCCACCACTCAGAACGTATCAGATGAAAAATTAATGTGTGCACGAATGCTATTTTAAAACCGTTACATTTAATTCGTTTTTATTATTTGTTAAATGTTTTATTCTGATTTTCTTAAATTGTAAACGCTTCAGCTCTTTTTGAATGGTCGAGACTACTTTTGAAAATGATTTTAAATCAGAAATTTTAAACGTTAATATCATTCCCTTTATTGTATTTTTATATTTTTTAACCATCAGTTCTATTGCTTTTAACGCAACTTCTGATTTTTGGTTAATATCAATTAAAATCCATTCTGCTTTAGGTGGTAGCTCTTTAGGTTGAACATCTACAATTGATTTTCGTAAATGGGTGAAATTTTTATTTTTCAAAACAACATCTGACATTTGTGCTGAATCGATGCCTACAACTTTTAATCCATGATTTAAAAGTGCAAGACTTGCTCCACCAGGAGCACTTCCAATTTCAACGGCAGTTTCATTTGGATTGAATTTAATTTCATGTACCAAACACGCCTCTTCAAGTTTTAAATACGCCCTTGAAGGAGCATTTTGAGGTAGACGAATTTCTGGTCTTCCTCCCACAAAAGCTCGATGTGTATAGTTGTGCTTATGAACACCTAACCAAAATTCATTATCATCGATGATGATAATGTCAGTTATCATTTCATTTTCGTTTGGAATTTGATTAACTTTAAATTTGGATAATTCTTTTTTATGGTCAGATAGAAACTGATCTCTCATTAATCCAAATGAATATTCTTTTGGTTCTGTGTCGGACGCATGAAACTCACGCTCGATTACGTGAACAGATTCAGTATTTATTAGCTTAAAAAGCTCACTCAATTGATTTTTTTTGAAGCGACTTATATTCAGGCCATACGCAAATGTAAAAATTGATTTTAATTCAAAATCGACTGTTAGTTCTTTTTCACTCTTAAACGTAACAAACCCAGGCCGTGAGTATGAAAACTTTAGCTCTGGGTTTGTTTTTGAAATTTCAGTCTTTAAGGCGGATTCAGCACCCGCCTGACAGACTATAAATATGAAATTGGATTTAAAGTTCACCTGATCCGATTAATGCGTCGGAGTTTGAGTCGAACTATCTGACTCGCCCGCCTTTGATGTCGGAATAATCTCATCTGAGATTACTTTCTTTTTTAAGAATTCCTCAGGATTTTTCACATCTAAAGCTGTACGCAATACATCGTCAGCATTATCTACTGGAATGATTGTCATACCTTTAGTGATCTCTTTTGGAATTTTCTTAAGATCAGGAGCATTTTGCTTTGGAATCAATACTGTATCAACTCCAGCAATTTTTGCTGCAAGCAATTTCTCTTTTAATCCACCGATTTGAAGTACACGTCCGCGAAGGGTGATTTCACCAGTCATCGCCACATTTTTCTTCACTGGCACTTTCAATACTGCTGAAGCAATTGAAGTTGCCATTGTCACACCTGCCGATGGTCCATCTTTTGGAGTAGCACCTTCTGGCACGTGAATGTGTAAATCGATTTTTTCAAAGAAATCGCGATCTAATCCCAATCTATCTGAACGAGAGCGAACAAAAGACAATGCAGCTTGTGCAGACTCTTGCATTACCTCACCCAATTTACCAGTAATAGTAACTTTACCTTTACCCGGAAATAGCGTGGTTTCGATTTGTAACATATCGCCGCCCACTTCAGTCCAAGCAAGACCGTTCACAAGACCGATTTCGTTTTTCTCTTCGGTCATTGTAGAAAGATAACGTGCTGGCCCCAATAATTTTTCAATCATTTGAGACGTAACAACAATTTTCTTGTCTGCTTTTTTCTTTTCACGACGAACAATTACTTGTCTTGCCACTTTTCTACAAACTGTTGCTACCAATCGCTCAAGGTTACGAACACCTGATTCGCGTACATAGTTACGAATCATTGTGTGCAACGCTTTTTCAGTGATTTCGATTTGCTTATCAGTTAAACCGTTTTCAGCAATTTGTTTTGGTAACAAATATTTTTTTGCGATGTTGAACTTTTCAAGCTCTGTGTAACCAGAAATTGAAATGATCTCCATACGATCAAGCAATGGTTTTGGAATTGAATGCAATGAGTTTGCAGTCAATACGAACATTACTTTAGAAAGATCATAATCTACTTCTAAGTAATGATCGCCGAAGTCTTTGTTTTGTTCAGGATCTAACACTTCTAACAATGCAGCAGAAGGGTCGCCTCTGAAGTCCATCGACATTTTATCAACTTCGTCTAACAAAAACACAGGGTTTGCAGTTCCGGCTTTTTTCATTGATTGAATGATTTTACCAGGGAGCGCTCCAACGTAAGTTCTACGATGGCCTCTGATCTCTGCTTCGTCTCTTACTCCGCCCAAAGAGCAACGTACGAATTTACGTCCCAATGCTTTTGAAATAGATTTTGCTAAAGATGTTTTACCAACCCCTGGAGGTCCCGCAAAACATAAGATCGAACCTTTTAAGTTTTTATTTAACGATCTAACAGAAAGATATTCTAAAATTCTTTCTTTTACATCATCAAGACCGTAATGATCTTCTTCAAGTACTTTTTCAGCAAGACCTAGATCTAACTTATCTTCAGTCATTTCAGACCATGGAATCGATACCAACCAATCGATATAGTTTCGAACCACAGTTGCTTCTGCTGACATTGGCGACATCATTTTGAGTTTCTTAAGCTCTTTCATCGCTTTTTCAGTAGCTTCTTTATTCATTTTCTTAGCGCGAATTTGTTTTTCTAAATTCATGAGTTCTGCTTTGAACTCATCTTTCTCGCCAAGCTCTTTTTGAATCGCAGACATTTGCTCGTTCAAATAGTATTCTTTTTGAGATTTCTCCATTTGCTTCTTCACGCGAGTACGAATTCGTTTTTCAACTTGAAGAATTTCGATCTCACCTTGCATAAGAGCAAGCAATCTCTCTAAGCGTTTACCAGTATCGGTAAGTTCAAGAGTAGCCTGCTTGTCTTCTAGTTTTAGATTTAAATGCGCAACGATGATGTCAGCCAAACGAGAAGGCTCTTCTACTGTTTGGATACTCATAAGCATTTCTGGTGGAATGCGTTTATTGAGTTTCACGTAGCTTTCGAAGGTTGTTTTTAAAGATCTGATCAATGCTTCTAATTCCACAGTCATTGTAATGTGGTCTTGAAGCTCTTCAATTTCCACCTTCATATAACGATCATTTGGAATGAACGATTTGATCTCAGCTCGTTTTTTTCCTTCAACTAAAACTTTTACGGTATTGTCTGGTAGTTTTAGAATTTGCAAAATGGTTCCGATGGTTCCAACTGTATAAATATCTTTTTCAGAAGGATTTACGGTTCCTGCTTGCTTTTGCGCCACCAAAAAAAGCTCAGTCTTTTTATTGACTGCCTCTTCAAGTGCGTTGATCGATTTTTCACGACCTACGAACAATGGCACTACCATGTGAGGGAATATAATCACGTCCCTTAATGGGAGAAGTGGTACTTGCATTCTGTTGCTTTTTTTCGATTCCTTCGATGATTCTTTCGACATAGTCTTTCGACCCCCTTACCTTACCTAAACTACACCATGGGGCTAAATTTTAGTCAATTTCAGAGGTGAGCATCTTAAAATTTGGTTTTATTTTTAGTAGGCAAATTTTGTATCGTATTCAGATGTTTTAGCATCATTTCAAATTTAGCTCGATGTAACGCGCGTTATGAATAGTCTTTTAAGACTATTTAACATACGTTCATTCATTTATTTAAAAAATTCTTTAAACCATCGATACTTTAACCAAAACAATATATTAGATAATGTTATTTATTTACTTGAAATACCATTGCCCCAAAGATAATTTTATTTTGTGAGAAAAAACAAATTCCAATTTTCACTACCAGGATTTACACAAAAATCAAAAGCACTCAGTCACGGCGGTAGCCTCTCAATTGGAAAAAGAAAGACCGCTCGACCCTTTGATCGAAAACAAGCCCTTCATGTTGTATTGCGTTCTTCGAAGGCAATTGGCAAAAACTCAATGCTTACTCAAAAAAACCGCAAGCATATCGAACTCTTACTAAACCGCGTAAAAAAGAAGTGGAATATTCAAGTCTATCACTTTGCAAACGTAGGTAATCATATTCACTTATTGATTCGCGCTCGCAACAAAAGAGACTGGCAAAACTTCATTCGCGAACTAACAGGCGCCATCGCTGTGATCGTCACCAATGCTCGTAAAGGTATTGCTGGTAAATTCTGGGATCATTTGGTTTTCACAAGAATTGTGCAATTTGGAAGAGAGTTTACTGTTGCTACCGACTATATTTCGAAAAATTTGTGGGAATCAGTTGGCGTACCTGTGAGAAAATATTTAAAAGATGGATTTAAAATTTATGAGTTTAGTCGGCAGGGATTTTTGATAGTAAAATAAATTATGAAATAAAAAAGGTATCATGTTTATTTACTGCCTCTATAAATTATAAATATCAGATTTAAACTTATTGAATATAAAACATACTTTTCATTTTTAAAAAAACATTCAACAACAATCGTTATTTTAAATTTAGTTTATAAAAATTTTTAAATCGTAGGGTCGTTAGCTTTTGAACACGAAACGTTTAATGAAGGTACCATATCCCAACCTCGAGATGAAGTATATGTTCCTACCCAACCTCGACCGTTTTCATCACAACACGCCCTTTGTGTATGTGCTGCATTTAAATAAACACATTTTACTGCAAGAGCAGGTGGCTCATTGTCATCACCCATTATAATTATTTTTGCATTTTCAGCAAATTCAATTGGTTTAGTTTCTTCTTTATCTTTAATAAAAGTTATTTCAGAAATCTGACCTTTTTCATTATATATAATAGAATTTTCATCGGTTTTATAGACATCAAATGCAAAACTGTTAACTTGAATTACTAAAAATAAAAACAATATTTGAATCAAACGAACCATATATCACCCCCGCCTATGACTAACTGGTGCAATTTAAAAGCCAGAAATTTTGCTATGATTTCAATGTGTGTCTTTGTGACAAATTGTTAATTTTTTAATCAATGTATAAGATTTTTTCAGTTAAATATTAAATACGTAGAGTTTTTTTATAAATTTTAATCGAGATAGGTCCTTTAGACACGTTGTATACAAATAAACATCTACTTATAATATAAATTTTAAACATAAAAAAAGTATAACTATTAATTCAAGGAGGATTAATGAATAAAATATTAATAATTATCATTATTTCTATAATTTCTCAAACATGCGCTGCAGATAACGCTTATTTTATCGGTTTACAAAAAATATCAGATGAATCTAAAATACAAATTCAAGAAATCATTAGTAAAGAAAATCCTGATATAAAAATAATTTATTCTAGTTCTAATAATGAAACGGAGAAACAAACTCGTAAATGCACTGATGGTCCTCATGACACCATTAAAAGTTGTAAAATTGATAATCCAAGAGATTGCATAGTAATTTTTGAAAGTAGTCTTGAATAATACCTTAATAAATAGGAATTAAGTTTATCAATTTATACATTTATTAATAAAACCTTAAGCCGTCTCAGCTTTATCAGACATGACGACGATTGGTTTTTCTTGGCGAGATACGCAGTTCTTTGTTACAACAACTTTCTTCACGTTCTCTTTGTTTGGAACTTCAAACATTACATCAAGCATTGTTTGTTCCATGATCGCACGAAGACCTCTGGCACCAGTACCACGCTTGATTGCTTCTTTTGCGATTTCTTTAATTGCATCATCTTCAAACTCAAGCTCAACATTGTCGTACTTAAATAACTTTTGATATTGTTTCACCAAAGCGTTGCGAGGTTTGGTTAAAATATCTACCAATGCATCTTCTGAAAGTTCTTCTAACGTAGCAATCACAGGAAGACGACCGATGAATTCAGGAATTAATCCGAACTTAACCAAATCTTCAGGCTCCACTTTTGCTAACGTCTTTGAAAAAGATTCTTTTTCACGGCTTTCAATTTTTGCGCCCAACCCAAGTGCGCGCTTTCCTTGACGTGAGTTAATTACTTTATCAAGACCTACGAAAGCTCCCCCAACGATGAACAAGATATTTGTTGTATCCACTTGAATGTATTCTTGTTGAGGATGTTTACGTCCGCCTTTCGGAGGAACAGCTGCCATCGTGCCTTCAAGAATTTTTAATAAAGCTTGTTGCACGCCTTCACCCGAAACATCGCGAGTAATCGAAGGGTTGTCGCCTTTACGAGAAATTTTATCAACTTCGTCTACATACACGATGCCTTTTTGTGCACGCTCAACATTGAAGTCACAGTTTTGTAAAAGATTTAAAATAATATTCTCAACGTCTTCACCCACATAACCTGCTTCGGTCAAAGTGGTCGCATCTGACATTGCAAATGGAACATTTAAAATCTTAGCTAGTGTTTGCGCAAGTAAGGTTTTTCCAGATCCGGTTGGTCCCACAAGCAAAATATTTGATTTAGAAATTTCAATTCCATCTTTATCTTTTGCTGCTTTGTTTTGAATTCGTTTGTAGTGGTTGTACACGGCTACTGACAAAACTTTTTTAGCTTGGTCTTGGCCAATGATGTACTCATCAAGATGCGTTTTAATTTCAGAAGGTTTTGGAATTTTCTCTGAAGGAGCTTTTTGAGTTTCTTTTTGTCCTTCTTCGGCAATGATGTCGTTACAAAGTTCAATACATTCATCACAAATGTAAACGGTTGGACCTGCGATCAGTTTTTTTACTTCGCGTTGGTTTTTTCCGCAAAAAGAACAACATAAGTTTCCGAAGCCATCGTTTTTGTTTTTATCCATTTGAATTCCACTCTCTATAAGGTCTTACTTCTTCAAATTCTATTGTAGTTCAATCTTCTCTTCGGCAAAAAGCGTAAAGTTTATTAACTTTAATTCGTTTAAAGCGTGTCGCGACTCGTCAAAACTTTATCGATCAAACCGTACTTTGCAGCCTCTTCTGCTGAAAGGTAGTTATCGCGATCTGTGTCTTGTTTAATTTTGTTTACATCGTGACCTGTGTGCTTTGAGTAAATGCCATTGAGCTTGTCTTTAAGATAAAGAATTTCGCGAGCTTGAATCTCAATATCAGATGCCTGACCTCGAGCGCCCCCCAAAGGTTGGTGAATCATAATTCTGCTATGCGGCAATGAATAACGCTTACCCTTAGCACCCGCAGTTAATAATAGAGATCCCATTGAAGCTGCCATTCCCAGACAATATGTAGAGACGTCGCATTTGATAAATTGCATGACGTCGTAAATTGCTAGACCTGCGTAAACAGATCCTCCAGGAGAATTTATATAAAAATGAATGTCTTTATCTGGATCTTGGCTTTCAAGAAAAAACATCTGAGCCACAATTAAATTTGTGACCGTGTCGTTCACCTCAGTGCCTAAAAAGACAATGCGATCTATGAGAAGTCGTGAATATATGTCGTACGATCTTTCTCCGCGAGCAGTTTGCTCAACGACAATAGGATTAGGAATATAATTTGCCATCACATCGAGTGCTTGTTTTTTGTTCATATGAATTTAATTTTGTGCCTGAGAGTGACTTGTTTCAAGCTCTTTTCATTTGAGCTCTGACATTACTTCTTCTAAGTAGGCAGCCATTGCAGTGCGGATATCTTCTAGAGTAGCCTCTTTCGGATTTGATCCCACTTCTTTAAGTTTTCTTGCAAGTTCCAGAGCTGCCTCGTCCTTGGGGAGCCCTGAAAGTGCTGCAACTTCTTTAAACAACTCATTCCCTTGAATTGATTTTTTTGTCATATCGCAATACAAGCCTATTAAAGATCAAAAATCCTGCAAGTATTTTTTTCAAAAAATAGGTAAAATGTTTTCATGTCCCCAAAGAAAAAGAAAAAAACAAAGAAAAAGACTACTCAAAAACAAAAATCAATCGTGAAAATGGTAAAAAATGTTTGTGAAAACTGTGGGCATACAACCATCGAAAACCATTGCAAGTTAATTTGTCCCAAATGTGGAGCATCTAGAGATTGTTCTGACCCGTAAGTTAGATTTTTACTTGCCAGTACACTCCACATTGCTTACAAAAAAAGTACTATGGCACACTTACCACCACAAATTCCGCAAAAATCAGGCATTTTTTCAAAACAAGCGCACGTCGATGTTCCCGAAGGAACCTACGAAGACGAACACGCACGTAATGGGTTTTTCGGAAAAGCCACTCACCTTTATCATAAGCACGCGCCGACTGCGTGGACAAAAATTGAGGGCAACTGTCTTCCTCACGCGTATGATTTAAATAAAATTATTTCTCAAGCGGTTGATCGCCCGCGAGCATTTCTAGCAAACAATGATGTTTGCTTACATGTGTATGCTCCGAACAAAACAATGCCACATTATTTTAGAAATGGTGATGCAGATGAGTGTTGGTTTATTCATCAGGGTTCTGGCGAAATCGAAACTGATTTTGGTCCGTTAAAATATCGCAAAGGTGATTACATTATATTACCTCGCGGAACCACTTACCGATTTTTTCCAGAAGAAGGAAAAAAACAATACTATTTATTGATAGAATCTTTTTCAGAATATGAAATTCCAGATCACGGCCCATTAGGACGTCACGCATTTTTTGATCCAGGTGTTTTAGAAATTCCACAAGCAAAAGTAAGTACCGCACCTGCTACCAATGGCAAAGAATGGGAAGTAGTTGTAAAACGCTCAGGCGAATTTACAAAAGTATTTTATCCGTTTAATCCAATCGACACTGTTGGCTGGAAAGGCGATTTATTTGCATATCGATTGAACGTTGAAGACATTAGACCTATTATTAGCCCGCGTTTTCACTTACCACCAAGCGTTCATTCAACTTTTTTAGCGAAAAATTTTGTGGTGTGCACATTTGCACCTCGCCCTACTGAAACAGGCGATCCAAAAGCGCAACGTGTTCCGTTTTTTCATCGCAATATTGACTACGATGAAGTGATTTTTTATCACGAAGGAGATTTTTTCTCTCGCTCTGGAATCATTGGCGAAGGAATGGTTACCTTTCATCCGATTGGAATTCACCACGGACCACATCCAAAAGCACATGCCAATCAATTCACAAAAGAATTTGCACAAGAGTATGCTGTGATGATTGATACCGTAAATATGTTGAAACCTGTAGATGTAGCGCCTGCCTCTGAAATTGCAGACTACAAAACATCTTGGAAAGGTTACAACGAGGGCAAATAATCGATGAAAGAGTTTGATTTTAGAGCGTTGCCTTTTCAAAACGCCTACAAACTTTTATTAGGAGCAGTGGTACCACGACCCATTGCTTGGGTTTCTACAATTTCTTCGAACGGACTCACAAACCTTGCACCTTTTAGTTTTTTCAATGCCGTTTGTTCGAATCCACCGACTCTGATGTTTAGTGTAACGGTTCAACCTGATCTTTCTGAGAAAGACACTTTACGAAATATTAAAGACACAAAAGAATTCGTAGTTCACGTAGTAGACGAGAAAAACACTCAACTAATGAACTCGACTTCGGGCGATTACCCCAAAACCGTAAGCGAGATTGAAGCTCTTAAAATTGAAACTCTACCTTCAAAACTTGTAAAACCTCCCCGAATTAAAGTCTCAAACGTTCATATGGAATGCGTTTTAGATAGAATTATACCAATTGGAGACGGATCTTTAGGTAGTGCTACCATCGTTTTAGGTAAAGTCGTTTATATGCACGTTAATGAGTCAGTCATGAAAGATGACAATATAGACACGGCTCTCTTAACGCCCGTAGCTCGAGTTGCTGGGTTTAATTATATACCCGCCCGCGAGGTTTTTGGTATGCCGCGACCAAAAATCGACTCCCCTACAAAATAAGCCAACAAAAACGTTGCAATTGCGCGCCATCTTGAATAAAAACATACCTCTATAAATTTTTAAGGAGTCTACATATGAACTTGAGCGGAGCCGTGAAAACGAAGCTTAAAAAAGGCGATATGGTTGTCATCATCGCAGGCCGTGAAAAAGGCAAACAAGGTAAAATCAAAGAAATTTTGAAAAAGAAAAACAGAGCAACTGTTGAAGGTTTAAATATGATTACACGTCATACAAAACCAACTCAAAAAAATCCTCAAGGTGGAAAAACCACTGAAGAAGGAACATTGCACATCTCTAATTTGATGTTGCTTGATCCAAAATCTGGCAAACCAACAAGAATTGGAAGCAAAGTTTCTACAGATAAAAAAACTGGCAAAAACACAATCACTCGTTACGCAAAAGATAGCGGAACAGAATTAAAATAATTTTTGGAGAATTAAAAAATGGAAAAGCGTTATAAAAAAGATCATTCAGAAAAACACCACGGCAGAGATCGCGATCGCGATGGCGGATACGATGATGGTGGAGATCGTGGATTTCGTAAAAGAAGAGCACGTCCAGCTGCTGACCAAGTTTTTGATTATAAAGATTTAGACACCTTGAAACAATTCGTTGCTGAAGATGGCAAAATTGTTCCAGCTCGTATTTCTAAAATCAGTTACAAACAACAAAGACAACTTACTCAAGCAATCAAAAGAGCAAGACAACTTGCTTTATTGCCAGTGAGCGCGTCGCACATTTAATTTTTAGATTCCTGTAGTTTAGGAATTTATATTCAAGCCGAAGTGTTCACCTCAAATGACTCTTCGGCTTTTTTATTTTTTGCAGTATACATTTGAGGACTTTCAAAATCACGATCCCGTAGCTCAGTTGGATAGAGCATCTGCCTTCTAAGCAGAGGGTCGCAAGTTCGAATCTTGCCGGGATCGCCAGACTTTTTCTGATCTTTTTTCCTTATACTTCGTCAGCCTCATAAAAATTCGTCATCGTACTATCTGTACGTTTCCTCATTTTTATTTCGACTTCCTCGTCTAAGAAAAAAATCTCTAGAAAAAGAAGTGATCCGCAAACTTTATTGGAAGAAAAGGATTGCGATGCGGAGGGAGCTGGACGCGAGTTAACATAGTAGCCACCAGACATTAACACATTTATAATGTTTAACAGACGAGTTGAATTGAATAATATTTACTAAAATTAGGAGTGAAAAATATGTCAAAAGCATACATTTGTATTTGGTCAGACCAAAGTGCCGATGAGATGGTGAAGTTTTATAAATCTGTATTTAAAGGTGCAAAGGTTGGTAAGACTGCTTATTGGGGTAAAAATCCAATGGGAGTGAAGAAAGGTTCTGTACTTACTACGCACATTACTATTTTAGGTCAAAAGATTATGCTTCTGAATGGATTTATGAAAATGCCTTTTAATGAATCAATATCCATAATTGTTCCTTGCAAAAATCAACGAGAAATTGATTACTACTGGAAAAAATTAACATCTGGCGGGGGCCAGCCAGTAGAATGTGGGTGGCTAATCGACAAATTTGGAGTTCGTTGGCAAATCGCACCTGCTCAATTTGATACATGGAACACATCATTGAATGAAAAGAAAAAAGAAGCTATGATGCGTGAGATGTGGACAATGAAAAAACTAAATATTAAAAAATTAAAAACTGCATTTAATAACGCATAATTTAGGAGAATATAATGTTTAAAAAAATAAGTTTAGCAATACTAGCAATCATCATAGCTTTTCTTGGATATGTTTCTACACGTGATGGAAAATTTCATTATGAGCGAAGTGGCGTAATCAATAGTACTCCTGAGAAAATATTTGCATTTATAAGTGATTTCAAATTAGGCAATCAATGGAACCCATATGCAATGAAAGACCCAAATATGAAAGTTGCCTTTAAAGGAACCACAGGACAAGTTGGATCAATTATGGAATTTGATGGCAATAAAGAAGCCGGCACTGGTAACTTAGAAATTTTAAAAGTAGTTCCGAATCAGTCTGTCGAAATTAAGTTAACAATGACCAAGCCAATACATGCAGAAAACAATATTTTATACACATTAACCCCTGAAGGATCAGGTACAAAGTTCACATGGGCTATGTATGGCGATGGCGGTTTTATGGGAAAACTCATGAACGTGCTTATCGACTGTGAAAAAATGATGACTACAGATTTTGATAAAGGAATTGCAAATCTCAAAAACGTGATTGAGAAAAAATAATAATGAGTAAATTGAAAATTTTAATTTTATCTTTTATTTTAATTACTTCATTCGCTCACGCCGATAACAAACAAGTAGTGAGAAGTTTTTATGAAACTGCATTTATAAAGCATAAACCTGCTGATGCTATGAAGAACTTTGTAGGTAGCCAATACATTCAACACAATCCTCATGTTCAGAATGGACCAGAACCGTTTATTAGCTATTTCACTGAGTTTTTTAAAAAAAATCCAAATGCAACCACTGAAATAAAGCGAATGATTGCTGAAGATAATTATGTAGTTGTTCACGCACATTCAAAAGCAAATCCAAACGACAGAGGTTATGCTGCTATCGATATTTTTAGATTAGAAAACGGTAAAATTGTAGAGCACTGGGATTCGGTTCAACCTGTTCCTGAAAAGTCAGCCAATTCAAATACAATGTTTTAAAACGCATTTAAATCAAGTGTTTATCTATAACTTATTAGATAAATTGAATTATATTGCATATTTTTATTATTTCCATTATTCTAGAAATATGGAAATGTTTAACATACTAGAAGCCTTCTCATCACTTTCTCAAGAAACACGATTGCGTGTTTTTAAACTTCTCATTGAATATGGTTCAGATGGACTTGTACCAGGTAAAATTGCCGCTAAATTAAAACTTCCAGACAATACTCTATCATTCCATTTATCTCATATGAGTCGGGCAAATCTAGTACATTCAAAAAGATCAGGTCGTTCGATATCGTATTTCGCAAATACAGATTTAATAGAAACCATCATTGATTATCTTCAAGAGAACTGCTGTTCAAAATCAAAAAGGAGATGCTAATATGAAACGTTTTCACATACACATTGGAGTTAAGGACCTAGAAAAGTCAGTTCAATTCTATTCCACTTTATTTGGTCAAAAGCCAGTTAAATTAAAAACAGATTATGCAAAATGGCTTTTAGATGATCCTCAATTGAACTTTGCAATTTCAACTCACAGTAATGAAAATGGTGTAAACCACCTGGGTTTTCAAGTTGAAAACAATGAAGAGCTCAGTGAAATTACAGAACGTCTCAAAAATGCTGACCTAAGCGTTTACGATGAAGGTGAAACAACCTGTTGTTATTCTAAATCGAATAAAGCTTGGGTAGCCGATCCGTCAGGTGTGCCTTGGGAAACTTATCAAAACATGGCCGACGTTGAAGTTTATAAAGAAGAAAAAGAATCAAAGTCTGATTGTTGTGTTCCCAGTTTAGATGAAAATAAAAGTTGTTGTTAGTTTTTAAAAATAATTAATTTACGCTGTCTTTTGTTCAGCGGCTAAATCGATTTTTTTAGCAGGAACTCCAGCCCAAGTTTCGCCCGCTGGAATGACTGTTTTTGGAAGAACCACAGAATTTGGAAGCACTTTTGCATTTTCGCCAATTGTAACTCCACCCATGATGATGGCTCTCAAACCAATCACTGCTCCGTCACCAATTTTTACGGGTGCAATGATGAGAAAACCTGACATTCCATAATGCGCGCAAATAGTTGCTGATCCGCCGATCGTAACTTTCTTTCCAAGTTCAATGAGTGATGGATCTGTGATGTGTGAAGAATTAATTTGTGTTCCACGCCCTACTTTCATTCCCATTAATTGATAAAATATAATATTAAACGGAGTGGGCGTTAAAAATTCTAGAAATGTATATCGCATTAAATAAGTCATACTGTTGTGAATGTACCAATTTACAGTTCCAAGTGAATAGTAGGTTCCACGCCATGGTTTTAAATTTGCTCGCATAATGAAATTTAAAGTGGGAAGAATTATCAAAAGTGAAAATCCGTAAAGAAAGTAACCTGATCCAATCGAAACTCCCATGGCTCCATAACGAAAAACAGTTCCTGAATTATGTGTGTTCTCGTGAACCCAATTGAATAGTGCTATTCCTGGCATCAGAGCAATTCCTGCAGAAAAACTTGCAAATGCGTACATTGGAATTAACAAAATTGCATGTGCAACTGTGCTCAATTTTCGAAGTATGGTTTCAAATAAGCCTGCAACGCCCTTTTCTTTTGAGCCTTGAGGTTCAACGTTAAAACGCTTTTTCTTCTTTTCCATACTAACTTTTCGGTACAATGCATTAAGTACTTAATATAGATCGGCGAAATAAACCTGTGTGGTGAGGACACAGCAATTCATCCTAATTCGTTATATTGATATAGATCGCTTTCATATCAGGCACTGGATTTGCTCTATAAATAAGCGAGGATGTGGTGTTATGAGAAGACTCTCAATTATAGTTATAATTTTAACATTTGTAATTTTTAGTAGTGCTTGTGGAAAAAAGAAAAACGACTCAGATGACGGCTCAGCCACAGGTCACTTAAAAGTATTGGGGGTAAATTAATATGTTACGCCCACTTTTGTTTGCATGGTTTATAATTAACTTAATCATTTTAAAATCTATTTTTGCAGCTCAAAGTTTTACTCCCATAAGCATTCGAGTTCCATTAAGAGGTGTTTTTATTTCAAATGATAACAACATGAATACTAGTGGCTTTAGAGATTGCACTCCTTCTGCAAATGATGATTGTATGATCGATGTAGTGGATCCTAAAAAATTACAAGAAGCATTCAATGTTACATCATCTATTAAACCTGGTACTTATAAATATCTCACAGTGCAAACTTGTAAAATGGAAGGAACATATCAGGCGAAAGTCAAAGGGATCGTAACTTTGAATAATGTTACTTATTATACAAGCTCAGGTGATGATCCGCTTTCAACAAATGAATCAGATTTAGATTACGTCACACTTACTTATAGCGGTTGCCAACGAAATTACGATCTTCCTCAAGAGGTAACTGTTTCTAATGGTGGAACGCTAGATGTGAGCTTGTTTATTCCAGTAAAAAATATTGCTTGGGCTGATTTAGGACCTAACCCGATTCCATCTGGATGCAAACATAATCAAGCAAATACAATGAGCGTATGTATGGCGTATCCTGATGTAACTCCTTATGTTGGAGATATTACTCCTAGATTAGAAAGTTATTCTATTTATAATCCAATGAACGCACCCGATACTGCGAGTGGAAATATATTATTGATGTTTGATTATAACGATCAAATAATTGGCGGAACTACACGACGTTTATATCTACCTACTTCATTGAATGATTTTAACTTCGACACTCCCCTTCGCATAATGAATAAAAACGAAGATGGTAGTTACCATATTGAAAACTTCGGCGGCTCTGGAAGTACAAGTGGAAGTATTTTTTATAACTTTATAAGAGCTAACCATACAGGTCAATTTTATGACTCCTTTGGAACTGCATTTGATTATGGCGCTTCAATAGAAAATTAAATTATTTTACGACAATTTGTCTCAAGTTAATACTGTGAATCAATATTTTGGTGCTTCACCATAAGATATAAGTTATTCTAACATTATTAACTAAAGACTATTATGAACGAATGCGATCCAAAAGAAATATCATTAAAAAGTTTTTTTCTTGGTCCTCAATCTGAGAACGCAAGTTTATTTCAATTACTTGTATCTGATATTTTAAATGATTGGTTTCAGTGGAGAAAATCTCTTTACTCTAAAGATGGAATTTCAATATCAAGGTCTGATCAGTTAAATTTAGAATTTGTTAAAAAACAAAATAAAATGAGAGAAAAACTATTTCAGGTTTTAGAAATGTTTTCTGAAGAAATACCAAACCACTCGCCACGATATATGGCACATATGTTTTCTGAAACTTCTATACCTGCGCTGCTAGGACATTTAGTTACTCTACTTCATAATCCTAATAATATAACTGGTGAAACCTCTAAGGCAGGCGCACTGATTGAAGAAAAAGCAATTCAAGAGCTTTCACAAATGGTTGGATTTAATGCAGAAAATTCTTTCGGACATTTTACTTCTGGCGGAACGATTGCCAACACAGAAGCAATTTTACGTGCACGCAACAGATACTATCATTGGCTTGCGGTAGCGGCAGCATCTCAAGATCATCAAATTGAGTTATTTGATTTTCATTCAATCTCATTTTTAGGTTGGGATCGATATGAGACTTTATTAGAAAAATGCAAGAAGAAGAACATTTCGATTGAATCATATCATTTACTTTTTGGTGATTACTTTAATGTTGTCAAAAATTATGAGAAAATATTTAAAATTAATTATAAACATCCCCTTATTATTGTTCCTGGACATCGACATTATTCTTGGACAAAAGGTGCCTCCCTAATTGGTCTTTCAAACGATTCGGTTTGGGAAATTGAACTAGATCGAAATGGGCATGCAAAAGTAAATCATTTAAAAGAATTATTAAATAAATCGAAATCTGAAAATCGAAATATTTTGATGGTGGTTGCAGTTGCTGGCACAACTGAAATGGGCGCAATCGATCCGATCGCAAATATTTTTAAAACAATTTGCGAATTTGAAAACTCAAACTCTCCTCAAACTTGGTTTCACATAGATGCAGCTTATGGTGGATATTTTTGCACAGTTGATTTTTTGAACTGTCATAAAAGAGGAGCAGAAATCAAAAAAGATTTAAATACAATTGCGAGCGCTACCTCTTTAACTGTTGACGCTCATAAACTAGGTTACGTACCTTATTCATCTGGCAGCATTTTAGTTCAAAATTTAAAAAACTATACCGTTGGCAAGCTCGACGCCCCTTACCTACGATTTAGTTCACATAAAGATAAGGGCGGTGTGACCATCGAAGGCTCACGTTCAGCAGCAGGGGCTGTGGCTACCTATTTATCGGCAATGACGATCGGAATGGATGAAGATGGTTATGGATTAATACTTTCACGAACAATCTTAATGGCACAAAAGCTTGCACGTAACCTATATTTGGCTAATCCATCGATACGAGTATTAGAATCTACTGATTCAAATATTGTGTGCTTTTCGATTGCAAAAGAACGTGAGTCATTAAGTGTTTCAAATCAAAAAACGTTAAAAGTGATTGAACGTTTTAGTAGTCATTTCAAAATGCCTGACTATATTGTCTCTAGAACTACAGTTAAAACGAATGTATATTCAGAATTAATACACAATCATGTTGAAAAATGGCACGGAACCATTGACTCAGATGAATTGATATTAATTCGCATGACCATTATGAATCCGTTTATCGAAACCTCTACTTCAAACATCGATTATATCGAAGATTTCATTTCGACATTAAACGAATTCATTCAAACTAAATAATAGAAACAGTTGATTTTTATTCGAACTTCGCTATCGTTTTCAAATGGCCAATCACTACGATTTATTTCCTAAAAAATTAACAAATTCGAAATATGATACAAACTCACCTGAAAGTTTACTCATTCAGTTTTTTAAAAACAAAACACCAGATATTTTACAAAAAGAAGATAAATCTGAAGAATTTTATACTGATTTTGAACAGTATGTAAATAAAACCAAACTGTATGCTGATTTGTTAACTCCACGAGAATTTAGTAAAAATGGTGGATGCTTTGACATTAAATCAATTTGTAAATTCATGGAACTTTTTGCATATCTCTCACCATCTCATGCTTATAGTTTACAAGTTACCTTTTTAGGAATTTTTCCGTTTTTAATGAGTAAGAATGCTTACATCAAAAAAGAAGCAGTCCAAACCTTACAAAAAGGAAAACTTTTTGCATTTGGCCTTTCTGAAAAAGACCATGGATCTGATATCTATTCTTCTGAAACCAAAGTACAAAAAGATGCAAGTGGTGCACTTAAAGCTTCAGGCAAAAAATATTATATTGGCAATTCAAATTGCGCTGACTTGATTTCAGTTCTTGCTGTAAACGAAAAACAAAGTTCGATGCAACAATCCGACTTAAAAAACGAGTTTATGTTCTTTGCCCTCAGACCCAAAGAAACTTCTGCATTTCAAAATGTAAAAAAAATTCGTACATTGGGGGTAAAAACAGCTTTTGTTGGCGAATTCGAAATTAAAGATCATGTTTTTACTGAAAACGATATCATATCTAAAGAAAAAAATGCATGGAATGCTATTTTCGGTACTGTAAATTTAGGAAAATTTTATTTAGGTTTTGGTTCAATTGGTATCTGTGAGCATGCATTTCAAGAAGCTTACACTCATGTTAAAAATAGAATTCTATATGGAAATTCTGTCTTTAGTATGCCTCACATTCAAAAAGCTGTAATTCATTCTTTTGTTAAAATACTGGGAATGAAACTATTTTCATATCGCGCTGCTGACTATCTAAGCATTGCTTCGCCAAATGATAAACGTTATTTACTTTTTAATTCAGTCCAAAAAGCAAAAGTGAGTACCAACGGAGTACAGGTGATTCAACAACTCTCTGAATGCATGGGAGCAAAAGGGTTTGAATCAACAACTCATTTTGAAACTGCATTACGAGACATTATTTTAATTCCTGGTCTAGAAGGATCTACACATATAAATTATGGGATCATTGCTTCATTTTTGAAAAATTATTTTTTTAAAAACGGATATTGTAAAAATCCAAGTAGAATCGATGATAAAATTGAAAATGATTATTTATTTAATGCAGAAGCAGGTGGTACAAAAGACGTTATTTTTTCAAAATATACAGAAAGTTTCGAAAAACTATTACATATTGAAAATGTTTCTATTTTTGTAAAACAAATTCGATCATTTAAAAATTACTTACTCATTTCAAATTTTACTGAAAAATTTAATAGTAAAAAAAGCAAAAAGCTAGATAATGCGGCGTACTATATACAGTTAGGTAAAATGTTAAGTACCATTGTATACGGTCAATTGATTGCGGAATCAGTAATACATGAAGATATTAATGAAAAATTAATCAATTTAATATTTGAACAATTGATTGAAGAGTTAAATTTAAATGTTACACAATTATTTTCAAATTTTTCAGATCAAATGAAGTTTAAAACTCTATTAAAACGTTCTGCAAAACAAATCATTCAAGCTTCTGATTCTGTAGTGTTTGATAGTTCTGAAATAGTTAAAATAATTGATAAAAACTTCAACTGAGTACTCAATTATATTTGAATAAATTAACTCGACAGCACAAAGCGAAATACATAGAATTTTTATGAATGAGAACAACACGTTACTACTTTATTTTCAGTATTTTAATTTGTAATTTTTTTATATTGAATCAGGCTTCTGCTTCCACATCTGAGTCAGAAGATTTTAAACCAAAACCGTTAGATGGTGTGATGATTGAATCGGTTGAAACTTATCCAAACCCACAAACTCATCAATTTGGAATTGGGATTGGATTATATCCAAACGATCCTTACTACACAGGTTTATTGATTAGCGCAAACTACACCTATCACTTTAACCCAATTCTTTCATGGGAAGTAGCAAATGTAAGTTACGCATATTCTGTTCAAAATAGTTTAACTACGGAACTTGCAGAAAAATATAATGTGAATCCGAAAAAAATTAAAAGACTTGAGTTCTTACTTTCATCTGATTTTTTATATAATATTGTAAATGGAAAATTCGTATTAGCTAAAGAATTCATACGATATTTTAAAATTGATGCTTTGGGTGGTATAGGTCTTGTAAATTCGAATTTATCAAGTGACATTGCAGGTCTTGCTGGATTACGATTTGAAATTTTAACACATGGCAATTTCTCTTGGCGCTTTGATATTCGAGACGCAATGACTGTTACCAATGGAAATAATTACATTACTTTAACTTTAGGTTTAGGGATTAGTTTGTAAATGAGAACTAAATTTGTTCTTACACTGTTCTTACTGAGCATATTTTTGAATCCTGTTTTAGCTGCCACAACCAGTGTAAATAATACTACTAAATGGGCAGGAACTATACCAAATCAAGCAAAAGAACCTAAATCTTGGGTACAGCTTTTAGACCAACTTGAAGAAAAGAAAATGCAATTTAGTTTACTTGCGGCAGCTTCAAGAATGTTGGTTCTATTTAATGAACTGAATGTAAAAGAAAAGGCGTACCGATCAATTATTTCTATCATCGATATGGGATACCCTTTTCCGCTTCAAAACTTATTTTTATCTGGAGACTTATCCTCTACTAGTGATCTAGATTTTAATAATTCATACAGCTTATATAAATCTATTTTAAATAAAGATCGTGGAATGTCTAAATGGGCACAAAACTACTTAGATAGCATTACTAAAAAAGAAGAATTTCCAAAGTATCAATTTTATTTAGCAATTGATCTTTTGTCTCAAAAAAAATATCAAGAAGCAGATGAAAAATTAAAAGCAATCTTAAAACAAGATTATGAACCAAAAAACTTTAGCTTTGTTAAAAAAGTAACTCGTACACTTGCAAGATCATATTTTGATCAAGAAAAATACGCTGAAAGCTATGACATTTACAGCAATTATTTATTAAAATTAAATCCTATACTTCCTAATGACTGGCTCGAAGCTGCGTGGAATTTATATTATTTAAAAAAATATCAAGAAGCTTTAGGAATGGTCTATAACTTAGAATCTACAAGTTCTTTGCGTAATTTTATGAACCTAGAAAAATATACTTTACGTGCTTTAATTTACCGTAATTTATGTGCCGTTCAAAATGCAGAAACATTAATTGATACATTTCAAAAAGACTTTGGTTTAATCATTAATGGCATTAAACGAGGAGAGCCAGCTTCAAAATATTCTGAGTTAATTGATTTAGATGTAATTGAAAACCAAGAGTACAAACAACTCAGCAGAACATTGGCACAATTAAAAGCCGAATCTACAATGTATAAAATTTTACCAGAAGAGCTCCACTCGCTTGCAAATTATCTTTTTGAAACAGAAGTACGAATGATAGATCAAAAAATTAAAGGTATTAGAGACCGTGCATTTGAAGTAGGATCAAAAAAATTGATAATGATGGATGAAAACCTAAGATTTTTAAAATTCGATGTTCAAAGAGAAAAATATAATCCTGACTTAGTATTTAAACCAATATTTGAAAATGATTTAAATCAACCTGTATTAGAAACTAAATCTGATAATTATTTAATTCATTGGAATCAATATGGCGATTTCTGGAGAGATGAACGCCTTTTAATGAAAGGAATATTGCCAAACCGATGTTCCGAATAATTATATTTATTTTATTTTTATTTACTTCTTTTGTTCACGCTCAAGAAGACCCGCTTCAAGAAGGAAATTTTGAAGAAAAACTTAAAAACATGTTTGATCGAACTGAAAAGTCAATCAAGTTAGTTCGAGATCAAATTGTTGAAAGTCAAAACGCACCTTTTTTACCTGAATTATATATGCAGCTCGCCGAACTATTAACTCAGAAATCAAATGCTCTCTATTATCTGCAAATGGAGAAAATGAAAAAGCAAGACTCTATGGTTAGTGGCGATAAAGCTTTTTCTCCTGTTGTTCAAACGCAAAAAGAAGCGATTTCAATCTATCACCGAGTACTTCAAGATTTTCCAAACTTTAAATCTAGAGACCAAGCGCTTTTTAGACTTGCACTTGCCTGTAAGTCGATTGATGAAATTCCTGAATTCATTGACATTAGCAATCGACTACTTTCCAGTTATCCAAATGGTGAAGAAGCAATGAAAGTTCGCCTACTTCGTGGCCAACATCATTTCGAAAATATGGAATTCGATGCTGCTATGAAATTTTTAATTCCTGTAACACAAGTAAAGTTTGTTTACGAAAAAAACTTAGCTAAATATCGATTAGGTTTAATCTATATTGCCAAAGACAAATTCAAAGATGCTTTAATCCAATTTGAACAAGTAATTTTGGATCCAGAATTAAAAGAGCAAGACAATCCATATAATATTTCATTTAAAACCAAATCATCTAAAACTGATTTAAAACGTGAAGCATTAATTGATTCAATTCGGGCTTATACAAAAGTATATGAAAAAAATCCTGATCCGATTGGATATTATTCTAAACTTGCACCTAGCGAAGTGCATTTTCAAGAAGTTATGGAGAAGCTATCTGTTCGTTATATCAATATGAAAAAATATGATGAAGCAATTAAACTTTTGCGTGCAACATCAGAACGTACTGCAGATCCACAAAAAATTATATCAATCTACCAACAAGTTCTGGTAATGATTCCGATCAAGGATAGGATCAATGTACCTGTATCAGAAATTAGATTTGTTTTAGATAAATTTAATATTTGGTCTAGTTACTTTGATATTCCAAAAGCTGTTTTGAATAATGCATATGGCTTCTTCGAAAAGCAAGTAAGAGACTTAGGCACTACTGCTCACGACTATGCAAAAATTGAACGCAACCTTGAAAGTAAAGCAAAGTTATTAAAAAGAGCACGTGACTTTTACCAACTATATATTGGTTTTTTTGATAAAACTCAATTTACACTTAAAATGGCAATCAATCTTGCTGATGTTTATTATCTAATTGGTGATTACTTACATAGTGGAGAATATTACTTACGCATTTATTTTGGAGAATATGGTCGAACAAAAGATTCTCGTGTGTTACTTGAAAATGCGATCTTAAGTTTACAAAAGAAATCTCCAGGAAAAGAATTTACATTTTATGAAAATGTTCGAATGAGAGGATATTTAATCAAAGCAATCGAAACTTATTTTCAATATGATGCCAGAAAAAAGAATGACCCAAAGTTAACATTGGCTTTATATAAAGCTGAATATGAACAAGGATTTTTTCCTGATGTATTAGAAAAACTTTTTGAATTCTCTAGAAAATTCAAAAATACACCACAATCATATGAAGCCGCTGATTTAGTATTAGATTACTTTAACACCCGAAACGAATTTGTTGCTCTTGATAATTGGATCAATCGTTTTTTAAATCTTAAATTTTCAAATGCATCTTTTAATTCAAAACTCATTTCAATGAGAAACCAAGCTAAAAGTAAAGTCTTAAAAGAAAAGGTAAAAACCATTGCTGGTTATGATGAATTTGCTCAAGGAAAAAGTTATCTGGCAGCAGCATTAGCCACAGGCGACTCCTCATTTGGTAACGAAGTTTTAAAGCAAGCACTTGCCAAAAGTAAAGCGGAACGTGATATTCAAACTTTTTTAGAAGCTGCAAATATACTGGCAAAGAAAGAAAGCGACCCTAAGAAAAAATCAAACATTCTACATTCAATTTCTCTTGAACATGCAAAGCATGGTAATTTTTATTCATCTTTAAAAATTGACTCTCAAATGATGAACGATGAAACCTTAACACCAAAAGAACAATTGAGCGCCGTTGAAGAAGGAATACAAATCAGTTTAATGCTTCGAGATTGGGCAAAGCTTGAAGAATTTACATCTAATCAACTATCTAACAATATTGATAGCGCCGTTAAAACTAAACTTCAAAATCAACTTTCAGACTTAATTGACTCACCGATTTCGATTTCAGACAATTTAACACAACATTTAGTACGAATGGGTGTGAATGATGAAGTGTTGCTATCACTTTATAAATCACAACACAAGTTAAGTCCAAATTTACAGTCTATGATCGCAAGAGAGATTTCAGCACGATGTGGAACTCAAAGCAAACAATCTGTATGTAAATGGGAAAACCTAAAAAGAGCTGATCTTCAATTAAATACTTTTCGTAGTAATGTAAATGATTGCCCTAATACCATCGAAGGTATCGATCGCTGCGCAAAACTATTTTTAAATTTAACAACTTATTTACAAATTTTTGAAGGCAGTGGCGAGTCATTGTTTGAACTCGCCGTTTCACAAAAAAATTATGAAGCATATACTATTTTCGCAAGTTTTTTATACAAAGCCTCTAATTCTTCTCCTGACTTGCAGCAAGTATTATTACAAAAATCAAAAGAAACTATGGGAACTGCAAATGTATATTCATCCAAATGTAAGACGATTGCTGAAAAAAGCATTACGGCTCGCTTTGCGCTAAAAATTTGCGGACAAAGTAAATCTCCTACAGTAAATGAGCTCTTTGAATCAAAAAGTATTAGTTTGCTCAATCCTAGTTCAATGCCAACATCTGATCCTACCAATGCACAAATCAATGAATTACAAAAAACAATTTTCGCATCTAAGGATTCCTCATTGTCAGCGCTCAGTTTGACTAAACTTTTTTATGATCAAGGATATCATCATCATGCTGCTGCAATGTCAGCACAAGGTCTTTCTTCAAATAAAGATGCAAACGGTGAATATCACACTTTGATGGGTTGTTCATTAATACGAATAGGACTAATTAACGAAGCAAAGTTTCATTTAAATAGCGGGGCTATGATGGACGGTTTAAAGACAAATTGTCTTGCTAATTTAAATGCAATACGTGGAGATATCCAATGAAAACTATTTTCATTTTTTTATTTCTACTCTTTTCACAATTTACTCATGCACAATCAATGAATCAATCTACTGCTTTTTTAGATGAATTTCCTCATATGAAAAAACATCTTTTTGAGGAACCAGATAATCATATGCGTTTTGGGTTCGGATTAATTCCAGTACAATTTATGAAAAACAAAGCTGGTTTAGGCTTTAATATTATTCAAATGCATTGGATTCATTCACTACTTGATTGGGAAATTTTAGGAATTTCATATTCTTCAACAGTTTCGGGAGAACCTGTTTCGCAAATTAATCTATTTACATTTAAAACTGCTCCCAAAATTAGAATTACTGAAAATGTAAGTATCGGTGGTGTATTTGGTGAAGAATTTGTAAGCTTTCCATTAATCAAAAGTAGAATTTATAAAGATGTGTTATTCACACCTGAAGAATCTTTTTCTACCAAAGGACCATTGTATGGACTAGTTTTGTCAGAAACATTTAAGGCGGGTGATAAACATTTGATCAAAGTTAATCAAATGGCATATCGTCAAATGTATAAAACAGACGGTACCACTAATGGCTGGAAATATTATTATACAAGTGATGATTCATTAAACAAAAGTCAAAAACCTATTGCTCCCGGTATTGTATTTCTAATGGATATTTCTTTTTTATTTTAAGGAGATTTTATGAAATTTATTATTCAAACAGTTATTTTTGCTGCAATATATTTTATTTATCTTTCAACATTTTTAACTGTGTCTATACAAAAAATCAAAAGTGGTCCACAGGATTGGTTTTTAAAACAATTCAATGGAACAATTATTGAAAAGCTTCCAGGTGGCGCAAAATTTGGTTTTTGGTTCATTACAATTTTAGAAACATCCGTATCTATTTTTTTAATTTTAGCATTATTCAATGGTGAGTGGACTTTAACTAAAGCCCACCTATTTTGGCTTCCACTAGGCATTTCTGTGGCAGCGCTTACCTTTTCGCTATTAGGATTTGGACTTAGAATTTCAAATGACTTCCAAGGCGCTTCGAATTTATTTAGTTATTTTGGTGCAAGTATCGTCGTTCTTATTTTTCTACAATCTCATCCATATACGTTTATACGCTGATTGGTAGGAATAAATTACCGTCATATTAATATAATATAAGTCTTTTCTTTATTTGATGCTCGTAATTGTCGATGAATTATTATGACTAAATATTTAATACTATTCATTATAATTTCTATTAATAGTTTTGCTAATGAAGATGATTTAAATCTGAAAGTAGCAAAAAACCAAATCCAATTATCTAAAAAGAAATTTTTAACAAACATACCTGATGAGTTAAAAGTAACTGCTCAAAAATGTGCATATTATTTATTAAATGGTAAAACACAGTTTAAAAAAATTGTAGACCACAATATTGAATTTTTTCAAGCAATTCAAAATGCACGTTCAAAATATATTGAACCGACTGTTGAGAATTCGATTGCATTTGCAAATCTAGAAGAAGAGTATGCTGAGATTTGCCCTGGCACATTTCATTATTGCTGGGGACATACAACAACAACACGAAACTTTACACAATTAGCAATTTACGACCAATTAAATGAATTCAATCAAATCGTTCCAGATCGAAAACTTAATAATAAAAAGTGGATTTTATTTTATTTAGAAAAAATAAATCATATTCAATCACTAAAACCTACAATCATTCCCGGATTTAAAAATTTACATGAATTATCAAATCAACCTGAACTTCTACCCTATTTTAAAAAAACAGTAGTTGAAATGTGGGCAAAGAAAGCGATGAGATTTAGAAATATACCAATCTTATTTAGCAATAAATTTATCATGCACACAAAAGAAGCTAATGAACTATTTGATGAAATGCAAAGACAATTAAATATGGGTTTTACTCCTAAAATATTTTTTACTTCGAAAAATGCAAGCTTTACCAGCAAAGATGAACCGGGCACTAAGTCAATACATATCGTGAATGTTTTTAAAATTGAATTAGATGAATCTGGTAATTCTAAAATTTGGATAAAAGAAATTAGTTTGCCTGCAAAAAAAGTGAAGCAATTTATTCGTGGAGAACCTGATCCTAATAATAAAAACAAATATAACTTTTATTATGATAAATGGAAGGGTGATAAAAATGGAGATGGTGATGAATCTTATTTATCTGAAATAGATTTTACTCCAGAAAACACTTTCGAAATAGCACAAATGACTTCGAACTGGATTCAGTTTTGTAAACAAAATCGAGAAATTTGTAAAAAAATTATGCCAGACCTTGAAAAACGATTGCAATAATTACTCGAAAATTAATTGATTAAAAGGTTTACAGTGTTTAAACCATATTCAATTAAATTTGAAAAACCTGAATTATTTCAAAGCCGTGTTTGGCTGACATATTGCACTTATAATAAAAAGTTAGGGGTTTTTTATAATGACGGGGCATAAAACCAATTACATGGATTGGATTTTCATACTTGTGTGCACATTATTGGCACTCAGTGGCTCTGCGTGTTCAAAAACCGAAGAATTACGTGAACTTGATCAATTCAATATCGCTAAAGAACAAGATCAATCAGTAGAAGTCAATTTTTGTACCAAACCATCTCAAACGATAATGCCTGTTGTGAAAGAAATATATATCATTGATAAATCAGGTTCGAATCAACAAAATTATAAACTTAATCCTGACGGCTCCATTCAACAACCACTTACAATTTTAACAACACTTGCTACGGATCCAAATGGAATTCGTCGATATTCTGATTTTATAAATTACTTAAGTAACCAAGTACAAGACCCTAATCATTATTATGCACTTATTAATTTAAGTTCTGTAGGCACCAACATTCCTGTCAACGGATCCACAGGTTTTACTTCTGATGCAGCAGCATTTACATCAGTTGTTCAAACTCAATATACAAATCTAACTGACCAAGGATCTACCAATTATTTGGACTCTTTGAATAAAGCTTATCAATTGATTTACGCAGATATTCAAACGAATGTTAACAACCCAACAGAAATTAAATCGTCAACTTACTATATATATTTTATTACAGATGGATTTCCAGTGATGAGTATTTCACCATTTACGATTCAACAACCTTCTGACATTTTACAAAAAGTGAGTGATATCAAATCTCTAGAAACTACTTATCCTCAATATGTAGATGGTGTAAGTTTATTCACTGGATATTACTATGTAACCGGAAATGAAGATCCCAACGCTAAAACACTTTTACAAAATATGGCAAATACAGGTGGCGGCGTTGCCTATACTTTTGGTACTGGTGTATCGGTTGATTTTAGTATTTTTCAGGTCTCACCTAAAGTTTTAAATTATAATTTAAATCAAATATATCTTACCAATGAATCGGCCGTTTGGTGGAACGGTAAATTTGTTCAGGATAGTGATGGAGATGGTTTGCCTGATACAGTAGAAACTACTCTTGGTTCATCGCCAACCGATGCGGATTCTGATCATAATGGTGTTTCAGATTTTGTAGAATACAATACGACAGCAAATCATAAACCATGTAATTCTTCTTCATGCACTTCTAGTGGTGCAATCAATTATTTGGGAATTTCAGGAGCATCTGGTGGTTGTTCTTCTATTACGCCTATTTCGAATGCTGCGGGTGCGATTCGATTTTCAGATACTGATCTAGATGGACTAAACGACTGCGAAGAAATGGTTTTAGGTAATTCAGCTGGTATTAAATATTTTGACTCAAATAATAATAGTATTCCTGATTGGCTTGAATATAAAAATGGTTTGAATTTTAAAGCAGGAGTAAATGAAGCCAATGGCGACAATGATTTAGATTCGATTTTAAATATTGATGAAATCAGAGGGATATTACCAATCAGTTTTCCAAACCAGCAAATATTAAGCTTAACTAAAATGACTACAGACTTAAGATTGGTAAGCCAAAGTTCAACACAAAAATGCTATCAACTAATTGCAAATAATTTTCCAGTGGTAAGTGGTTCCGATACTGTTAAAGTACAAATTATACAAAGTCCTAGCTTACTCAGTATTAAACCGGTCCTATATGTAGGTTCAAAATCATTTACTAATGGTAACAAAAGATTAACTATTTCTGAATCTTCGGGGGTATTTCAATGAAAAAATTAATACCTCTTTTTATTTTGGGTGCCATATATTTGAATGCTTGTTCTAAGACAAATTTAGATGATCCAAGAACAACATTAGTACCTTTAGAACAAATGAAACCACCAAGCCCAGTAGAAACCATTACAATCGAAATTAAAAAATATTGCCCAGCAGTAGGTAGAAGTTTTAAAAATATTTTTGTTAAAAATGTATCAGTTAAAGTCTATCAAGGCATACTAAAATCAGATATTGATAACGATGGTATTATCGACGAAATTGAAGATGCAAATTCAACTGGCTTTAATATTTCTAAAAATCAATATGACACAAATAACGATATGTTTTCTGACTTTCTTATGATTATGCAAGGCATTACAACTGCGCAACAAGCAAATCTATCTTGCACAGATCAAAATGATAATGATGGCGATGGAATTATTTGGTTAGATCCAACTACAAATATTCAAAAGTTCATTGGTTTACGAAATTGTGAAGAAACTCGTTTAACGCACACAGATCCTAATAAATTTGATACTGATGGCGATGGTATTCCTGACTATATGGAATTACGTTGTGGCTTAAATCCATTAGATCCAAGTGATGCACAAATTGATACGGACGGTGATGGCATACTCAATATTGATGAATGCAAAAAAAACACACCTATTGATGAAAATAATAACACAATACAAATGAAGGCATTCGAAACTCAATATAGCCAAATTGCTGACTTACAAAATCCAGGATGTTATAATTTTAAAGTAACTAATTTGCCAATAATAAATAGTGGAAATAATAATTTAGTTATTTTTAATTTTATTGAAAATGACTCTTTAACAACTCCTCATCTATGGACGAATTTTATGGTTTTACCTACTAATTCAACAGGTAAAACATTTACGATAGAAAACTTTACGGGCACCGGAGGTTTCACACCAAGATGAAATTTCTTGTATTTATCTTAACAGTAACGACTTTATTAAGTGCTTGTACGAGCGAAAAGCTCGATCGTTTAGAACCTTATGTAGTAAATGCAATTGATTATTTACCAATTAGTGCTGATTTTTGTTTGTTACCACCAACTGAAATTAAAGAAAAAGATAAATTCTTATTTATCATAGACAAATCAAGTTCAAATAAAGACTCTCCAGAAATATCAGATCCTACCGGTGTAAGACGTTACTTTCCTTTGAAAGATTTTTTAACGAACGCGACTGATAATATTGGTTTCACCTACTACGGTTTAATTAACTTTTCGGATAGTGCTCAAACAATACAAGATTTTACTGATAATCGAACTAACTTTATAAGTGTTGTAAATAACGAATGGAATAAAAGTGGTCCTCAAAATCCAATTGACATCGGATACACAAATTATCTTGCAGCTCTTGATAAAGCATTTAATATGATTAAGGCTGATGTAATTTTAGAGAAGAATCAAATTAACCCAACTATTATTCGAAGTAACTATAACATTGTCTTCGTAAGTGATGGCGAACCAATAGTGACAAGCACTACATCAACTACTGGATTATATACTCAACAATTTGATCCTGAAATTAAGAGTAAAATCGATCAAATCGTTGGACTTTTAACTGATACAAATTATAAAAATTTTATTCAAACTATAAAATTAAATACGGGTTACTATTATTCAAATGCAAACTCAAGTGCAGAAAGTTTATTATCACAAATGGCAGCCTATGGTGGTGGAACATTCAATAAATTTGGAGTTGGACAAAATATTGATTTTAAATCTTTTGTGTCTCCGATTCAAAATATTAAACACTCATTGGTTGACGTTTGGGTACGCAATAAATCTGCTTTATGGTGGGATGATGGACGTCTCTTATTAGATTCTGATGGTGACGGACTTCCGGACGAAATTGAACTTTCTAAAGGTTCAGATCCTAAAGTACCTGATACTGATGGAAATGGTGTACGCGACGGAATTGAATATCAAATTCAAGGGTCACCTTGTAAAGATGCTCGTTGTTCAAAGTTAGTTACCGCAAGAAATAACTATGCTTCATGCAATGGCCTAATGCCCACAACAACTCCTGCAGGTGCGGCTAATCCCACTCCCGATGGAGTAAATGCAGCTGGTTTCGGTACGAATTACTTCAATGATCTAGACCATGATGGGTTAAACGATTGTGAAGAATTTGTATTGAGATCAGATCGCTCCGTATTTAGTACAAATTCAAGTATGATTCCTGATTACATACAATTTTTAAATCAAATGACTATTATTGCAGGACAAAATCAAGCTTTATTTGATCCAGATGCTGACGGATTTATTAATTATAATGAGATTAAATTAGGTACTCCAACTAAAATTTCAAACAGTAGAATGCTTTTAACTAAATCTAGAAAAACAAATTTAGTTCAAAAAGAACAATTTAATGGACAAGATTGCTTTCAACTAAAAGTAGATGACATCGCTACAATTGGTTGGAACAATACAATACAAGTTACAGTGATAGAACACGCAGCAGTGAATGACACAAAATATATCACTCGAATAGCCGAAAAGGTACAAGAAGGTAGCTCAACTGGCACAATTATTTTCAGCAATGGAGATTTTCATTAACGAAAATTAAGGGGGCAATATGTATATTATTAAATCAATTCTAAAATTAATAACACTTTCAAGTGTTTTATTAGCTATCGGATGTAATGAATCAGACTATAGCTCTGAATCGAAAGGTACGCCTGCTAGCTCTACAAATGGATCTACAATTCCAACTCAACAAGCACTTCAATCTCCAAATGTAAATTTGGAATTATGGAATTCAGCACTTACTACTCAAATATTTAATGGCACCAATGTAGGATCAATGTATGTTACGAACGGAACAAGCTACTTAATTAAGATTACTTCACCAGATTCAAACACTTCTGGTTACACAGTATATATGAAGTTAACAAATGCCATTACATCAGTAGTAGTTTCTACTTCTAACTTAACAATGGGAAATAATACATTTACAGCACCATCCGCGGGTTCTTATAAAATAGAAATCACTGCATCAGCTCCCGGAATGAATACAAGTAGTCCAAAAAGCTATACTTTAGAATCAGCGTGCTCAAATGCAAATTCGCTAGCAGTAAATACAGCTGCATTGACTATTACAGGAACTCAAAATTGGTATACATATTCGATGGGAAGCTCTCCAGCTACTGGCGGAACTGGTCCATACCAATGTCGTTATGATTTCAACGGAGATGGTATTTATGATACAAATTTAATTAGTTGTTCAACTGCTGTAAGTGATTTTTCTGACTTAGTCTTAACAAGATCTAAAATGAAAATTGGTGTATTTGATCAAGGTTGTAATTCTTTTAAAGAAGCGGTTGTTTCTAAAAGTCTTGCAGCTCCTAAGTATTCAACAACTCAATATGCTCTTACATTAGATGCAATTTTAAATGAGCCAATTTACATTGCAGCAAGTGTTGCACCCTCAGCTGGTGCACCTGCGGTTTTAAACTCTGACCCACGTGCTACTGCAAGTTTTTATTCTCACAATCAAACAACTTTGCAACCAGCACCAGTAAATTGTAATTTTACATATAATAAAACTACACAAATGGGCGAATTTACAATTACTAGTTCACATAGATACAATATAGATCGATACAATGATTTAAATGGTACTCCACAAAAAGTGTCTGAGGGTATGACTGTTGCGTTTAAAAATATTCCTGCAACGATTGATGCAACTACTGCAACTCCAACAGTACTATTTCCAAATACAGGAACACCACTTGTATCTAAAATTAGATATAAAACAGACTATTCAGCAGACTCTGGAGCTGTATTGGACTTTAATGCATCTTCTTGTTCAGTTCAGCAAATTAAACTTACATCTATGAATGTGGTCGGAACTCCTTGTACAAGCGGTCCTGTACAAAATGGTGTTAAGTTTACAATTAAAGCTGCTGTTAAGTTCAGTTGTCAAAACGTACCTGACTTAATAGACCCAAATAAAAAGGTTAATATTACAGAAGGCTCAGCACTCTGCTATTATGATTATGCAGATGATTGTGTGGGCGGCGGCGGTGGTGGCGGTGGTGTGCCTCCAATCGAGTTATAATAATTTAAATAGATTTATTTATTTGAAATAAAAACGTTTATAGAAGGCTTTGCCCAAAAAAAGTCGCCAAATTGGTTTACACTGTCTAGCCCTTAGACAGTTGTTCAACAAATAGTCTAATGATTTCAAGCCCTGTGTCTGGCAGACCAGTTGCTTTACTATACTACATCTAACGTAACAAACGCGAGATGGGGTTATGAAGTTAAAATTTTTTATATTTATATTATCAATGCTCATGACAGTTTCAATCAACGTGGCTCATGCAGCAAAGAAAAAACCAAGCTTAAAAAAAGTTGGGGTAAAACAGCAATCAAAGTTCACCAAATTTGGGCGTACGGGGGACCGTCACAAAGCCCAAGCGATGTCGGTGAGCAAACTTACTAAGTCGGTTGTGCAAAGCCCATCTCGTGCACCGGCAGGTTTGCTCACTGGATCGCAAGAAGTGGACAAACCACTCAAAGTTCAAGGGCAAAGCAGAAACTTATCAATGATGTTAATGCTTAAAAAAGAAAAAGATAAAATTAAATTCGGCGAAATAAGAGAAAATTACAACTACGAAATTTCGAAAACAAACTTTTAACAAAACTTAGGGGGCAATATGATAGACTTTTTATTAAACAATTTAGACCACATGGCACCAATCATTGGTCTGGGTATTTTTGCGATCGCAATCATAGTAGAGCGTTTACGGGCGCTTTACGTTGTGTATCCAATATCGTCTGCAGCATTTTTTGAACGAATTCGCAATCTTGTTTTAGCTGACAATATTTCTGATGCTGTAGCAATTTGCGAAAAGTATTACAAGAAGCCAGTAGCTCAAGTTGTAAAAGAAGGTTTAATCAGAGCAAATCAACCGCACGAAATCATTGAGCACGGCTTAGTGGCAGCAGCGGGTGATGCTTCTGACAGAGTTAAAGCAAGAACTGGTTACTTATCAATGATTGCAAACGTTTCAACTCTTTTAGGATTAATTGGAACTATTTTAGGACTAATTCAATCATTCGAAGCGGTTGGATCTGCAAACGCAGCTCAAAGATCAGCATTACTTGCACAAGGTATTTCAGTAGCTATGAACCACACTCTTTGGGGATTAACAGTAGCAGTTCCTTGTATGGTTTTATACAGTTTCTTAATGAACCGTTCAAACAGATTGAAATCAGATTTAGATCGCGCAATCGTTCGCACAATGGACATCATTAAACAACGTGATGTAATTTCTTCTGATGACTTAAATGATCGTGGTCGTGATGGTCATCCAAGGAGAGCAGCATGAGCGCAGGAGTTCCAGCCGAAGGCGGCGAAGGCCAAGATTTTGAAATCAATCTTGCGCCCATCATCGACTGCTTTACGGTTTTGATTACATACATGCTTGTATCCGCATCTTTCATAACACTCGATATGTTAGATGTAAGTGTGGCAACAACATCAGATGCACCAGCAGAACAACAGCCACAAGAACCGCCCATGTCTCTTTCAATCGAATTAACTCAAAAGTTTGATTTGGTTTTAAGATTAAGCGGTAAAAAAGTGGATACTATGACATTGGCTGCAATCAACACAAGTGACTTTGATATTGGTAAATTAACATCTGCCCTTAAAAAAATTAAGTCGAAGTGGCCTGAAATCGCAGATGTAAGTGTAAAAGCCGAGCCAGGAGTACAATACAAATATTTAATTAGATTAATTGAGAACATAAAAACAGAAATGCCTAAAGTAACTTTGGGTGAATAAATTAGGGGAAAATATGAAGTCAGGGGTAATGAAATACTTAGAATCAGAAGAGCAAAGCACAGACATGTCTCTTCAAATTACATCAATGGCAGACATTTTTGTAATCATTCTAGTATTTTTATTAAAAAGTTTTTCAACTGGATTGGCAACCATTGCTCCTACCCAAGGTATGGTATTACCAAATGTATCTACTTCAGTACAAAATCAATTAAAAGATGCAACTAAAATTGAAATACTTTCAAATGCAATTTTAATCGATCAAAAGAAAATTGCTGATGTAAAAAACTTTGAAATAGAAGGACTACAACAAAACTTACAAGACTCGACTCAGCCAGTTGAAAATGGAGCTATTTTTAAACCAGTTTATGAAGCTCTTCTAATTGAGAAACAAAAAGATTTAAATGCTGGCAAACATGATGGAAACCTTATGGTTCTTGCAGATGAAAGAACACCATATGCAACAATAAAAGCAATTATGGCTTCGGCTGCAAGCGCTGGGTATTCAGATTTACAATTAGTAGTTTTAGGAAATAACTAAAAGGATTAACAATGTCTAATAATGCAATGACTGTAAAATCTACTGAAATGACAACGACAAACAAGTCGAAAATCATTCATACACCAGCAAGAAACAGTCGATTTATCATTACTACTAGCAAAAATGGACGTTCTAATAAAACGATTTGGAGCACACAGCATGCTTTAGCATTAGATTATCCAGCTACAACATATTTAATTCATACAGCCATTGGTTTAAAAGTAATATCTACCATATCTGATGATGTATACAAAGTTACTGAAACTGCATTGCACGAAGGCAGTAGCTTTAAATTCAATGGTATTAGCATTAGCGTTCAAAAAGTTAATCAACTTAAACTTGCAAGCGACTATGAACAAAATATTTCAAAAAGCTCATCACTTTATGCTGCTTTTGGTTTTGGTGAATTATTAAATGAATACGATGCAATCGAGCAAGATTATATCGGCACAATCAATAACCACACACTTTTTGTAGTTTATAGAGAAAATAATAATACAAAAATATTAGCCAAAGTAAGCGGATTGTCTATACTTGTGGACAATGAAGAAGAGGCAAATCTCGAAAAAGGCCAAGCAATTCAAATTGACCATTATGATTTGAACAATTTAAAAATTAAATATGATGAGTACTGGTGGAAATTTAATTACTTAAAAAATGTTAACACAAAAGAAATTGACCACACTATATTCAGTACAGATCAAGAAGCAAATTACTTTAAAAAATTATCATATGGACTTCTTTTATCTACTGTAGCTTTTATATTTGCAACTGCTGTAGGAATCATAAATGTAAAAAAATCTGAAGTTAAACAAGAATACATTGCTACCAAAATTCAATTAAAGCAAATTGCAAAAGCACAGATCAAAAAACCAGAACCTAAAAAAGAAGAAAAGAAACCTGAAATTAAAAAAGAAGAACCAAAAATTGTTGAAGTTAAAAAAGAAACAGTAAAACCTGAGAAAAAAATCGAAAAGAAAATAGAAAAAAAATTAGTTGAAAAGAAGAAACCAGAACCTAAAAAATTAGTTATGAAACCATTACCAAAGTCGGCTCCACCGATGCCAAAAATTCCAACACCAATTAAAAAAGTTGAGCAAAAAATCGTTAAAAAAATGCCACCATTACCAATGAGTGCACCTCCGGCTCCTAAAGTGGTAAAATTGCCACCAAAACCATCTGCTGCTAAACCAGCTCCTGTGGTTGCAATGCGCCCATTTCCTATGAGTGCACCTCCTGCTCCAAAACCAGCAGTGGTACAACCAACTGCTGCACAGTTAAAAGCTCAAGCACAAGCAAAAGTAGCACAAAGCTTAGGATTCTTATCAGCAGCAACTTCAAAAGCTTCTAAAAATCCAGCTGCATTTGCTGCAGATGTAAATCCAAATGCCAAATATCAAGCAATGAACGCAGCATCAGCATTAAATGGCAAAGCTAATAATTCAACGTTAGTAGCAATGGCAGGCAAAGTATCTGACAACGGTTCTATCATTAACACACGCTCTTCTCGAAGTATTGCTGCAGACGCAGGTATATCGGGCGCTCATGGTAAAGGTTTAAATGATGTGCAAGGCAAAGTATCACTTGCTACATTATATGATCCAAACGCAGGTGAATCTATGAGTTCATCTTTTGGTGGCCAAGGTTTACAAATGTCTGGTGCTGGCAGCATTTCAGAGTCTGAATTAATGAAAATTTTATCTAAATATTTAAGCAGATTTCAATATTGCTATGAAAAAGCTCTTTTAACAAACGCAACACTTTCTGGTAATTTAACAATGCAATGGACAATTCAAACATCTGGTCATACTAGCGATGTAAAAGTAATTCGTTCACAATTAAATAATGCTTCTGTTCACAGTTGTATGAGTGCGGAATTGTCAAAAATCGCTTTCCCATCTCCTAAAGGTGGATCAATCACAATTAAGTACCCATTTGCATTTACAAGTACAGCATTATAATTAATGAATGAGATAGATACCAAGTAAAATAATGAAACCGAATCCGATTTGCATGAGCGATAAAGTTTCAGACCAAATGAATGTGCCTAAAATCACAGCAACCAATGGCTCTATCATGGTAATTACAGATGCTTTTGTGGCCTCAATTCGTTTCAATCCCCATGAATAAAATCGATATGCTAAATATGTAGCAGGTATTCCCATATATAGAATCACAATAATCGATTGCGAATTTTGTATTTTAATATTCGAATAAGGAAGTAATAATATGCTCGCTAATGGAAAAGCATATCCATATAAAGTAAATGCATTGTATTTATGAAAATAAATTTTACCAAATAAATAAAATGAAGCGTAACTGATTCCAGACACTAAACCACATAATACAGCCCAAAATCCAATTTGTACGTTACTATTTGTAAGCTGAGTGAAAGAAATTCCGATTACACCAATTAAAGCTAAAATAAGTGCAATTATTTTTTTCTTTGTAATTTTTTCATTCAAAAATATTACTGAAAAAATAAAAACCCAAATCGGCGCGCTATATAGTAAAATCGAAGCAAAACCTGCTCCCCCTAATTGAACACAAAGCAAGTTAGTCGCTTCTAAACCTAATACCCCAATCAAAGAAAACAAAATCAATGGAAATATATCTTTTTTGGCTACAGTAATGGATCGATTATAAAAAGCTTCAAATAAGAAAAACAATCCTCCAATTAAACCTCTCCAAAATGCCACATCAATGGGAGTCATTCCATTCACAAAAGCATATTTAGCTACCGGTCCTATTGTTCCCCAAAGAATAGCAGCCAACAATAATGACATTATTGGCATCTTAACTTCTCATTTCTTCATAATCATGTAATTTTTCTATAGAAACAGAAACGCCAGATGGAGTTCGTTTTAAAATATCTACAAATCTCTTATTCGGAATAATTTCATTGGGAATATAAGAATGCCTTGCATGAATTGTCTGTCCAAACGTTTCATCAAATCCAGTCAGTGTTACCAGTATTTCAGCTTCAGACTCAATTAATTCTTTTTGAGTCATTTTAAATAATGGGCTATTTTCATCTAATTTATGCTCTACCACCCACGATAAAGCAAACAGTGGTGACACGTCTCTTTCTAATTTTAAATCGTACAGATTGCGAAAAAGATCTCCCTCTTTTGTTGTTTCGTTTTTTGAAAGGAGTAACGTAACTTTTGCCTCTACAATTTGATTAGCCCTTTGATTCGCAATACGAAAATTAAAATAGTTCTCACCATCAAACTTAGTTACTAATGCTACCTTACTAAATAAAACTTTAGATGTAGGTTTTGAAAATTTAGCAAAAAAGATACCTGTTAAAATTGCAGTAGTTACAATTCCAAAAAAAGCTTCAATCATCATAATTACATTAGAAAGAAATCCATTCGGACTTAAATTGCCATATCCAATCGTTGCAAATGTTGTCACACTGAAGAAAAAACAATCTAAAAAATAAGCAATTTTTGATTCATGATGAGCATTTAAAACCGCATTATCTCCTGCTGAAAAATACAGAATTCCAAAAATCAAATTAATTATAATGTACAATATTGCAATATACTTTAACAGTGTCCCCCACTTCATACTCAGAAGCGAATGGTATAAATCATTGATTTGTATTTTTTTTCTTTTTTTAGATATGTTTAATGATCCATCTTTTTTGATTAATCTAACATCTGCCATTATTTTCTCATTTCCCAAATAAACGTTTTAAATTTTGAAATCATCTGATTTGGCAATTTGCCAATCAAACAGAGTGAATACATTATTTGTGCCTTCATTTGATACTTTTTTTCTGAATTTGTGGTTAATAAGATTTCTTTGCACAATTTTTTACAAACTTCTAAATTTAGTTTTTGATAATTCATTGCTGCTAAATCATAAACGCTTTTATAATACGACTTGTATATTTCACCTTTAATTTCACCAAGGGATTTGTCTTCAATCCATTTTTTCTTTAATAAGACTAATTCTTCTTTTGCAAGCAATTCATATTTAGTACCTGTATTTTCATTATGTTTTCGCCAAACTGCTATTACTTCATCTACAAATGAAACCTTCCACTTTTTAGCTATCTCAACCCATAGAGGGTATTCTCCACACGTTTTATAATTAGAATCAAATTGAATACCTTCATTAATTATATTTTTTCGAATCAAAACACTACATGCGCAAATAAAATTATCATATATCAAATCTGACAATACATTGCCACTTGGGTTATTTTGAATGCCAGATTTAATTATTTTTTGTGTTTTTTCATCATAAAAATCTGTTCTACCATACACTAAACCCACTGTTGGGTCTTTCATACGGTCAACCAAACGTTCTAATTTAGAAGGTAAAAAATAATCGTCAGTATCTAATAAACTTAAAAACTCACCTGATGACTTATCAATAGCTAAATTTCTTGTTTTTTCTTGTCCTAGATTCATTTTATTTTCATGTGTAAACACTTTAATTCGACTATCCATTTTTTGAAATTTTTTAGCGATTTCTAAACTTTGGTCAGTTGAACCATCATCCCAGATGATTAATTCCCAATCTTTGTAAGTCTGATTTATTACAGACTCAATTGCTTGAGAGAGATACTTCTCATGATTAAAAAGTGCTGCAATTACAGTGACTTTGGCCATTCGAAACCTTTTATGATACAATTTTTATGATGATAAGTATTATCTTATACATCTATTTTTTAATCGTAAAACTGACATCTCGTTTTCAAATCACTTCTGAAAGCGAAGAAGCCATTCAATTATATCGACAAAGAAAACCAGTAATATACAGCTACTGGTTTGAAAAAATATTTGTCGTATTGAAGTATTTTAACTCTACAAAACCTTGCATTCATTTAACACCTCAAAATAAATGGGATACATTTACTTTTTTTGCATCGCTTCTCAGAATTCCTGTGGCACTTGGTTCTCAGGAAAGTGGCGGTAGGCACTCACTGTTAAATCTCATTGATCATATTAAAGATAATCATCCTGTTTTAGTAAGCGCTGATAGTGTCTGGGGTCCTGAAAAGAAAATGAAAACAATCGGACTTATTATTTCACAAGAAACTAAAGTTCCTATAATACCTGTAGGAATTAAGTCTCTTTGGGGAATTCGAATTCCACTCAATGGAAATCGTGTTTATATTCCATTACCCTTTAATTCATTTAAGTTAAATTTAGGTAGTCCAATTGAAATTAAATCACACCTTGAATTAGATGAACTAGAAGGAATTAAAAATCAAATTACTAATAAATTAAACGAATTAAATTAATCTTCTTTAAAAGAATCAAATTCTTTAGTTACTTTTTTATCAATGATTTTATTACGTTTAACTAACTCGTCTGCTTCTCTAATTCGAAAAGCAATTGAATTAATTAATGTTACTAACCATCCGGGTAGCTTTGAAAGTTCTTTTTCTAATAAAGTTTTTTCAAACTTTAACACTTCTACATCATTGATCGCTTCAGCTGTTGCAGATCTTGGTTTTCCATCAAAAAAAGCTAATTCACCAATAAATTGTCCTTCTTTAACTACACCCAAAGGAAGCATCTCGCCTTCTACTTCTTTATATATTTTAACTTTTCCTTTTTGGATAATGAATAGGTCTTGTGATCGATCTCCTTCTTTAAAAATTTTTTCACCTTTTTTAAAGTTCGCTTTTAGATTTTCCAAAGTGCCTCCGTAGAGATTTATTTCTCTACTGAGATTTTAGCCTGAGAAATGATGTATTCAAATGTTTTTTCTTCTTTTAATCTGAACTTTAGTTCACGTCTTTGATCAGCATTTTCAAAAAACTTCTGAACTTCAGCTAGTTCTACTTTTTGTTCTTCAGAAATACGTGAGTACTCTTTTTCTAGGTCTGCATCTTCTACTTTTATATTTTGATCAATTGCAACTTTATCTAACAATAATGATGCCTGAACTTGTTTTAATGCTCTTGCTTCGATTTCTTTTTTATTTTTATCTAAGAAATCTTTAACCATTTTCTCAGTAAAACCTTGTTGTGCAAGTGTTTGAGCATTTTCTTTTAATAAGTGTTCAAATTGCATAGATACGAAATGAGAAGGAACTTCAAATTTGTTCGCTTCAATCATTGCATCAATTAAACGCTCTTTCAAAGTATTACGTGATTTACGTTCTTGAGAAGCTTTCATGTCATCTTCAATTTTTTTACGTAAATCGGCCATATTTTCAGCTCTAAATTTTTTCGCAAATTCATCATTTAGTTCTGGTAATGATTCTTTTTTGAATTCATGAACTGTTACGTTAAAAATAGCTTTATTACCTGCAAATTCTTTGTCTTGAAAATCTTTTGGAAATTCTACTTCAATGGTTTTGGTTTCACCTTTTTTCATTCCAAATACACCATTTTCAAAGCCGTCCATGTATTGACCAGCACCCATTTTTAACATGCGGTTTTTTCCAATCAATGAGTCGTGAGATTTACCATTGATCGTTCCTTCAAAAGATAATTCCATCATATCACCATCTTTTGCAGGGCCAGCATAGTCAGTTGGCTCTACATCTGCGTATGACTTTTGAAGTTGTTCAATTGTTTTTTCAATTTCATCTTTTTTAATTTCAGCAGATGGTTTGCTTACTTTTAATTTTGCGATCTCTGAAACTTTAATTTCTGGATAAATTTCTACTTTAGCTACGAACGTAAGGGTTTCACCATCGTTCATGTTCATTCCAGATTGTGGCTCAATTTTAGGATATCCCACTGGATTTATATTGTGTTCGTCTAATGCTTTCGAATAACTATCTTGGATCACTTTTGAGAAAACATCTGACTTCACGTCACCCATGAATTGTTGTTTTAAAAGTGTCATCGGAACTTTGCCTTTGCGAAAACCTTTGAGTGCAGCTTTTTTCTGTAAATCAGTAAATTGTTTTTCAATGTAATCACGAATGGTTTCTGGTTTCACAGTGATTGTGATTTCTTTTAAGATTGGTGATTTTGATTCGAGTTTAGTTTCGATTTGCATGCAATGCTCCATTTTATGTTTTTTATGAAGCCGTAAACTTAGTCAAATATGCGCAAAGAATCAAGAATTTTGCTTTGAATACTCAATGTCCCAAAGCCATAATCCATGTGGTGGAGCGGTCATTCCGGTCTGAGCTCGCAACGATCTTGCATCTTGTTTCGAAGTATCTAATAACATGGGAATTTTTGAAGCTGGACTTCTTTGACTATCTGTTCCAATCTGTACCATTGTTCCGACCAATGATCTCACCATTTGCTTTAAAAACCCACTCCCAGTCACTCTATATACCCAAAATTCACGTCCATTACCTGAAAAGTCCTGAAAGACCACCTTTTCCCAAAACGATTCATAAATCGAACGTACAGTAGATTTTGTATTTCGATCAAAAGCAGAGAAAGCTGCAAAATCGTGTTTACCTACAAAGTGATGAGCCGCTTTTTGCATTTCTGCAAAATCTAAAGGCAAGCGCAAATGCCAACTCATATTTTTATGTATCGGCAATTGCACTGGATTAGGATCAATAAAATATACATATGTTTTACGTTTCACTTGATTTTGAGCATGAAAATTACTCATTGGTTTTATAGTAAGAACCCGAATATTTTTAGGTAAAATAGAATTCAATCCATGCACAAATCGATCGGTATGATTTAAATTTTTAATTTGATTGGCCTTTAACATTCGATCTACAAAATCTTTAGGAACATCTGCGTGAGCAGCCTGAACTCTTGCATGAACTCCTGTATCGGTTCTGCCTGAAGCTGTAATCGTAGTTTTTCTGCTTACAAAACGTGAAAGTGTATTTTCAAAAACTTCTTGAACAGTGTCTCGAATGTCTTTTTGTCTTTGCCAACCATGGTAGTTTGTTCCCATGTATGTAAAAATGATTTGAATACGCTGTAAATTTTCACTCATTTTTTACTTCTTAAAACTCAAAAGTAAGTCCTGCGAGTGTTGCATCATAACTAAACCCAATGGTTCCAGTATGAGTGCGGACGTTTACTCGTTCAAAAGTTAAATACGTATGGAGAACTTCGTTATCCATATATTGATTCCAAGCTGCCGCTCTATGAAGCCAATCTAAGTTGATTGCAACACCTAACGTAAAATTGTGAGCGGTCGACATCGCTTTTCTAGGATTTTTATTATCACTTCGTTGCTCGTACATTGGTACAATTCCATATGAAGCTTGAACAAACGGTACCACCCATCTCATAGCAATAAACCGATAACTTGCTCCAGCAAATAGAGGGGCAATTGTCATCTGCATAATGGTATCATCGCTGGTAGTACCATTTTTTGTAAAAACACCTTTACCTTTTACGACGATCATTTGGCCTGTCAAAAGTGGTCCTAACGAACCAAAACCTTGATCTCTTAAAAATTGTTTTTCATAAAATAATTTTAAACTTAAATTGTATTTGTCGGCGGTGTGATAAACGCAATCAAAACAGTTTGCTTGGTTTTTAGATGACGAAACACTAAATGTGTTTCCAGTCATTACAGAGATACCTGCACCATTACGAGCTTTTTTGCTAAATTTTGGTTTTAATTCATGTCCCGCTTTGAGTGACTCAATGTATGGCTGCATGTGTTGCGCATCTTTGAAAGCCGGATCGTTTGTTTTATATTCGGTTGCAGCTTTTGAATGATTTGGCAAAATTAATACAAAAACAATAACTAAAGAAATTAAGAATTTTAATTTACTTCTAAAAATAATTAATCCTGCAATTCCAACTAAAAGCGCAATCCAAATATGATGTAACAACCAAAGCACAAATTCTGAAAATAAATAAATCGGATAAAATCCCGCTCTCACAACTGGTTTCAAATACGAGTGCTGATCTAACCATTCAGCTCCATGTTCAGACCAAGAGTAGTACCATTTTACAAAAATGCGGCCGAAGTAATTTTTCAACAAAACCTGATCTCGAAAGTCTCGAAATAATTTAACATGTTTATGATTTACATCTCCGTATGCCGACGTTGCTATGAAGCAAGTACTGCGTTGCAAAAACCCATCCACTTGTGTGGGGGTTGCGCAAAATGTTGATCCAGTCGTAGGTAAATTTGTAATGAAGCCAGCATAATTTACAAATCCCAATGAAAAACAATATCTCGTATCATTTGTTAAATTTTCAAAAGCATAAACCGTGCCTGTAGTTGGAGTTCCATCATAAGACGTCTTCACTTCAGCGCCTACAGTGGGGTATGACGTTCTTGAGTCTGCGTACAAAGCCACTGATTTAGCAGGAACATCAAATGTAGGAATATCTGAATTATTTGTTAGCTTCACTCTTCCATCACCAGGTTCTAAAGCTAAATTTAATGTAGGAGTTGCACCAGCTCCTGCAGGACAATTTGTATAGCTTACTACATACGAACTATAATCTGCCTTTGTTGTATTTCCATAAATATAGTCTGTATAATAGACAATTCCGATATTTAAGGTAAGACTTGAACTTGTACCAGCAGTTAATTGACAATTAGCATTGCCATCATTTGTACAATAACCATCAGTAGATGAACCAGCAATGTCTGCTAAACTTATTCCAAATTTTATAGTCGCACTATCCGTAGTACCGTAATTAATCCTATCTTTATTGGCATCAGTATATGTACCACTAGTATCTGGGTACAAATCTAAACCGGTAGTAGAAGAAGTTAATTCTGCTCGAATCGAAAACTTATCGGATGTCGTATTGATTGTGTTTCCATCCGTTCCTGTTTTGATATAAGACAAAGTTTTTGATGGTGTCACATTAAAATACAAATATCCTGAAGTGCCGTCTAATGCAGTTAATGTATCCGGATATAATTTTGCACCAACACAAGCAGCATTTGCTCCTCCAGTAGCAGCTATTGGAAAATAAAATGTTACAGGAGTTGAAGAAGAATTAGTGTTGGCAGCATTTACAGCTGTTACAGTGATTGCAAACGTATGATTTGAAAATATCAGAATTAAGAAAAGTGATAAGTAAATTACTCTGAAGAATCCCATTTTAGACATTCGGCGATTTGCACAGCATTTAATGCTGCTCCTTTTCTCAAGTTGTCTGCTACAACCCAGAGAATAAAGCCGCTATCGCGTTCAGTCAAGGAAGGGTCTTTACGAATTCTTCCAACAAAAACCTCGTCTTTTCCAGAGGCTAACGTGGCAAGTGGATACGTTGATCTCTCAAAATCATCTAGCAATATTACACCCTCAAACTTGCTTAAAACTGCTTTAATATCGTCAACCGAACATTTTTTTTCAGTTTCAATATTTACCATTTCAGAATGTGAATTGAGAACCGGTACTCTTACGCAGTGCGCAGCAATTCGTAAATTAGGCAAGCCTAAAATTTTGCGAGTCTCTGCCATCACCTTATGCTCTTCTCCTGTAAATCCATCTGCTAAAAATACATCCACTTGGGGAATACAATTAAAAGCGATTGTGTGTGGAAATTCTTTAGCTTTAAATGAGCGTGATTCTGCTTTTTTAAATTTAGTTTTAACTGTTTTGACAATCTGTTCTTTAAATTCGTCGACACCTTTTTTTCCACGACCTGACACTGCTTGATACGAAGATAATAAAACACGCTTCAATCCAAATGCATCTGAAATTGGTTTCAAAGCCATCACCATCTGTGCCGTTGTACAATTTGGATTAGCAATGATTTTAGTTTGTTTTGTAATTGTGTTCGAATTGATTTCTGGCACAACCAATGGGACATCCTGCTGCAAACGATAGTGAGACGAGTTATCAATCACAAATGCACCAGCTTGCACTGCCATTGGCACGTATTCTTTACTCACTGAAGAAGATGATGTAAAAAAAACAATATCGCAGTTTTCAAATGGATTTGATTTTTTCTTAAGCTCTTTGACTATAATTGTTTTACGATTGAATTTAATTCTGGTTCCAGCACCTTTTTTAGAAGAAAAACAGCGCAATTCAGAAACCGGAAATTTTCTTTCTTCTAAAATATCAATCAAAGCTCGACCAACAGCACCCGTTGCTCCCACTACGGCAATCACTTTAGCATTTTTATTTATTTTCATAACTATTTAATTTCTTTAGTAGTGCCGTGATTTACATTTGCAGAAATATTTGCTGTTTCAGGTTTTCCAAATAAAATTTTATAAACACCAACTAAAAATCCAATTGTAATATACGAGTAAACTAAAATAAATAATCCAACTTCAGGCCGAACAGCTATGAGAATTAACCCAAGCACCGTTACAGATAAAACACCAAACGCATTTTCTCGTTTTACTTTAAATTCTTTAAATGATGGATACGGAATTGTACTGATCATCAAAGAACCGACTGTTAAAACAACCCCAAATACAATTGAAGCACTTGGAACTTCACCTGGCTTATAATAATTCCAAAATATAATTAGTGTAGCAATCGCCGCAGCTGCAACAGGAGACGGAATTCCTTGAAAATGTTTTTTAGAAACTACATCGACCATAATATTAAAACGCGCTAAGCGTAAAGCAGCACAGGCCATAAATAAAAATGCAGATAACCATCCTGCTCTATCTAATGGAGCTAAACACCACAAATAAACAACCAATGCTGGAGTAATACCAAATGAAACTAAATCAGAAAACGAGTCATATTCAACACCGAACTTTGAAGTTGCTCTTGTTAATCTTGCAATTCGTCCGTCTAATAAATCAAATACCATCGCCACAAAAATGAGCCATGCTGAATTAATAAAATGTCCATGTATCGCAGAAATAATTGCTTGAAAGCCACAAAACATATTAGCCGTAGTCAATAAGTTTGGAAGAATATACACCTTGTTAACTTTTTTAATTTTAATCTTATTCATACATTTCCTTCCATTTTACTTCAGCTGCAGACTCTC
>CAZNGN010000006.1:0-8207 GCA_964572865.1 uncultured Bacteriovoracaceae bacterium
AAGATCGCGATGATATCTTGTAAGTCTTTGTAACGTTGTAAGATTGACTGAACCTTACGAGCTACAGAGTAGTGATCTTCTCCCACAACTTGTGGGTCAAGAATTCTTGAAGTTGATGCCAAAGGATCCACTGCAGGATAAATTCCTAATTCAGCAATTTGACGAGACAAGTTTGTTGTCGCATCTAAGTGAGCAAATGTTGTTGCCGGAGCTGGGTCAGTGTAATCGTCCGCTGGAACATAAATCGCTTGAATCGAAGTAATCGAACCTTTATTGGTTGATGTAATTCGCTCTTGCAATTCACCCATCTCAGTAGCAAGTGATGGTTGGTAACCCACCGCTGATGGAATACGTCCTAAAAGTGCTGACACTTCTGAACCTGCTTGTGTAAAACGGAAAATGTTATCAACGAACATTAACACGTCTTGGTTTTCTTCGTCGCGGAAATATTCTGCACATGAAAGAGCAGACAGAGCAACACGGGCACGTGCTCCTGGTGGCTCATTCATCTGACCGTACACCAGTGCGGTTTTGCCCAACACTCCAGACTCTTTCATTTCCATCCAAAGGTCGTTTCCTTCACGTGTACGCTCGCCCACTCCAGCGAATACTGAAAATCCACCGTGGTGAGTTGCTACGTTGTTAATTAATTCCATAATCAAAACTGTTTTACCCACACCGGCGCCACCGAATAATCCGATTTTACCACCGCGCACGTAAGGAGCTAAAAGATCCACAACTTTAATGCCGGTATAGAACGGAGTAACGTTCACTGATTGTTCTTTGAATGTGGGAGCTGGTCTGTGAATTGGATATGATTTTTTATTATTCACCGGACCCATTTCGTCCACAGGTTCGCCGATTACATTTAAAATTCGTCCTAATGTTTCACGACCAACCGGAACCATGATTTGTTTTCCAGTATCGGTTGCTGGCATTCCACGAACCAAACCGTCTGTTGTATCCATTGCAACACATCGAACGGTGTTTTCACCTAAGTGTTGTGCAACTTCCATAACAAGATTGTTTGGCTTGTCTGAAATTGCAGGATTTGTAACTGTGATTGAGTTGTAAATTTCAGGAAGTTTTCCTGAATCAAACTGAACGTCCACGATTGGACCGATCACTTGCTTTACTTTTCCGATCATTGTGTTTTGGGCAGATGCAGACATATTTTTTCTCCTAATTTCTACCTTATTACCTAATTACTTTTGGGCCTCAGAACCAGCGGTGATTTCAAGAAGTTCTTTCGTGATACCGGCCTGTCTGGTTTTGTTATAGACCAATGTTAATTTTTTAATCATCTGGCCCGCATTTTTCGTAGCGCTTTCCATGGCAGTCATACGAGCGGCGTGCTCAGAAGCTAAACTTTCTAAAAGCATTCTATAAACTTGGATTGCAAAATGTTTTGGAAGCAAATGATCCATAATCGACTTTGCAGATGGTTCATAAATCGTTAAGCCATGCTCAACGGGTTGGGCTTCACCAAATGAGGTTGCCAATGGCAAGAAGCTTTCTAAATTTACTTTTTGAGAAATGGCTGACTTGAACTCATTGTAAACTAATTTAATTTCATCGTACTCGCCTGAAATATAAAGTTCAGATAATTCGCGAGCAAAGTCGGCAGCTTTTTTGAAATTAAGCTTCACAAACATTTCGTTGTAATATTTTCCAGGGTGTTTTGTTTTGAAGAACTCGAATCCCTTTTTACCAACAAATGCCATATCAAGCTTTTTATACTTATGTGCATTAGTTTTGTGAAAACGAATTGCAGCCTTAATAACGCTTCCGTTAAAAGCTCCACATAAACCACGATCAGACGTTACAACCACTAACAATACTTTTTGAACTACTTCGCGTTTAACTAAAAGTGGATGAGAAAGTTCGTCGCCTAAGCTTTCTGAAACCTTCACCATCATTTTGCTGAGTTCGTTTGCATACGGACGAATCGCAACTACTGCGTCTTGTGAGCGACGTAATTTAGCAGCAGCTACCATTTTCATGGCTTTAGTAATTTGCTGCGTATTTTTTACGCTCGTTATTCGTTTTCGTAGGTCTCTAACAGATGCCATTTATACTTCCTATTAATGTGCAAAAACGTTATCAAATTCTTGCAACGCTCTCTCAAGTTTTGGCTTAATTTGATCGTCTAATTTTCCACTTGCTGTAATTTCTTTAAAAACTTCAGGATATTTGCTGTCAATATATTGATACAATTGCGCTTCATACTTTTTCAACTTATCTACTGGATGCTTATCTAAGTATCCGTGTGTTCCTGCAAAAATGATCACAACTTGTTTTTCAACTGATTGTGGTTCGTACTGACCTTGTTTTAAAATTTCAACAAGTCGTGAACCTCTGTTTAATTGTTTTTGAGTTGCAGCATCTAAGTCTGAACCGAACTGAGCAAAAGCTGCTTTCTCACGATATTGAGCTAGGTCAAGACGTAATGTTCCTGCCACAGATCTCATCGCTTTAATTTGAGCAGAACCGCCCACGCGCGAAACAGAAATACCAACGTTTACCGCAGGACGAACGCCTGAGTAGAACAAGTCTGTTTCTAAGAAAATTTGTCCGTCAGTAATTGAAATCACATTTGTTGGAATATACGCAGAAACGTCACCAGCTTGTGTTTCAATGATTGGAAGAGCAGTTAATGATCCGCCACCCAATTTGTCTGATAATTTAGCTGCACGCTCAAGCAAACGAGAGTGCAAGTAAAATACGTCACCAGGATACGCTTCACGGCCTGGAGGACGACGTAATAATAATGATAACTGACGATATGCTTGCGCTTGTTTTGTTAAGTCATCATAAATAATTAAGGCATGTTTGCCTGTATCTCTAAAATATTCTGCCATTGTTACGCCAGTATATGGAGACATAAACTGAAGTGGTGCTTGGTCTGAAGCGGTTGCAGAAATAATAGTAGTGTAATCTAAAGCGCCATGTTGTTTTAATTTATCAACCACTTGAGCAACTGTAGATTGTTTTTGTCCAATCGCTACATAGAAACAATAAACGCCTTTACCTTTTTGGTTTATAATTGTGTCGATTGCAATTGCTGTTTTTCCTGTTTGGCGGTCGCCGATGATTAATTCCCGTTGACCACGACCAATTGGAATCATTGAGTCGATCGCCTTAATGCCAGTTTGCAACGGCTCTTTTACTGATTGACGACCAACGATGCCAGGAGCTTTGATTTCAATTTTTCTGAAGTTTTTAGAACGCAATTCACCTTTTCCGTCGATTGGCATTCCTAATGCATTTACAACTCTTCCTAAAAGTTCTTCGCCCACTGGAACTTGAACAATTTTATTTGTTCTTTTTACTGTTGAGCCTTCTTTAATAATCGTGTCATCACCTAAGATTGCGATACCTACAGTTTCTGTTTCAAGGTTTAACACCATTCCAGAAACACCTTGACCGAAGTCAACAAGCTCCCCTGCCATTGCGTTTTCTAATCCGTGAACCTTTGCAACTCCGTCACCCACTGCGATCACAGTGCCAGTTTCAGCAACTTCGATTTTCTTTTCATAATCAGAAAGTTGTTTTTTGATTAACTGAGTAATTTCTTCTGCTCTCAATTTATTATTCATCATACTGATTGCCTTTCCAGAGTTTCTTTAATTTTTCGAATTGAAGTTTTAAGACTACCGTCAAACGTAAGACCGCCTACATCAACAACGAGGCCGCCCAAAATGTTTTTATCTAGCTCTTGATTGAGCATTACTTTTTTTCCAATTTTTTTAGAAAATGTCTTTGAAAGATCGCTGATTTCAGAATCTGCCAACGGATCTACTGTGGTCACGGTGCCTCTTACTATGTCTTGGCTTTGATCGATTAAATCTAACAACATCTTTTCTATTGAAACCAAAACTGCCAGTCTTCCTTTTGACACCAAAAGGTCGATAAGTTTTGCGTTTACTGGTGACATGCCAACTTGCTTACAAAATTCATTTGCAAGCTTCACCCTCTCTACCAACAAGAATGCGTCTGAAGAAAGTGCGTTATAAATTTCTTTGTTGTTTTTAAAAAACAAATTTAATTCTTTAATCTCACTTAACACGTTCTCAAGTTCGCCCTTTTCTTTGGCTAACTCAAAAAGTGCTTTTGCGTATACTTTTGCTACAGGGCTAGATGTTTTTTTCATTTTTATTCTACCTTGCCCACATATTCGTTAATCATGCGCTTATGATCGTCTTTGCTTAATCGTTCACGAATAATCTTTTCAGCAGCAACAATTGCTTGCTCTACTAGTTCTGTTCTAATTTCATTTCTTGTGTCAAGAAATGCGGCCATAGAAGAATCTTCTGCGTCTTTTACAATGCGTACAGCAGTGGATTTTGCAGCTTCAATGATTTTATTTTTTAACATTTCTGCGTCAGACTTTGTTCTCTCAAGAATTTCTTTTGTTTCTGCTTCTAAGTTTTTAATTTTAGATTCGAATTCTTTATACTTCTTTTCTGCTTCAAGTTTCATTAAACGCGCTTCTTCAACTTCTTTGCGAATCAACTCTTGTCTGCTTGAAACCATGTCTATAATTGGTTTGCGTAAAAACTTAACCAATAAAACTACTAGAAATGTAAAATAAATGATTTGAAGTATAAACTCGTTCATCTATTACTTCCTCGTCTATACCTTTCTACCCAATACGATTGTAGCAATCTCGTTTGCAATCGCAGGTATTTCGTTTGTTAAATCTTTAATAACAGCTTTTTTCTGTTCATCTATTTCTTTGTTTGCTGCTTGAATTAAGTTTCTTGCTTTTAGAGAGGCATCAGCCAAATACTTTGCCTCTTCTTTTTTAGCTTCTTCTTCAATTACCAAAAATGACTTATGCGCTTGTTCGTTAATTTTTTTAATACTTTCTCTATATTGATTCATTTTCTGATCAGCTGTTTGACTGAGTTCGTTTGCCTCAGTTTTAGCACCAGCAGTTTTTTGTTTGCGATTCATCAATAATTCTTGAAATGGTTTTAAGTATACAGAACTTAAAACAAAATATAATACGATCATGATTCCAAACATTGGAATGAACGTCTGATCTACACCTAATTGTTGGCCTACGGCTTGAAGTTGATCCATTTTTTGATTTTCTTTTTAAGTGACAATATGGGTAGCACTTAGAGTGAAAAAGTGTCAAGAAATTAGAACAAATATATAGATTTGGGACTTTAGTTTTGTGGGCCCATCTTTGAACTACCTTCAAAGATAACGCCTTCATCAACCGTTAAGCTTGGCGTTGAAATGTTTCCTCTAAATATTGCTGGGCGGTGAATCTCTACTCTGTTGTGCGCTGAAACATTTCCAGAAACTTCTCCATTAATAATGACTGTGCCCGCTTCAATTGTTGCCTGAACTTTTGCGCCCTCTCCCACAATTAAAATGTCGTTTGTAAAAATCTCACCCTTGAATGCGCCACCAATACGAAAAGTGCCTTCAAAAACTAATTTTCCTTCAAACTCGCAACCACGCTCAAGAACACCACATACATCGTGACTTTCTGCAGGAACATTGAGGTCTGTTTTTTTTGCCATAACGTTATTTACTTTAAATTATTTTAACAACTGATCAAGTATTCGATTAAGATCTTGTCCCGAAAAGTATTCTATAACAAGCTTTCCTTTTGACTCGCTGCCACTTATTGACACTTTTGTTGCATATTTTTTTGTTAATTCTTTGCTTAGATTCTTAAGTCTCATTTCAATTGCCCCCTCTTCACGGTTGGGAACGAGAACTTCGCTTGAACTTTCTTTATTAGCTTTTATTTTTTGAATTTGACTCTCTGTTTCACGAACAGACCATCTGTTTTCAATCACAAGCTTTGCAACTTTTTCTAATAATATTTTATCTTCAAGGGCTGCGAGCGCGCGTCCATGACCAAAAGACAATGTTTGATCTTTTAATGCTTTCTGAACAAACACCGGTAGGTGCAACAAACGTAAATGATTAGCAACAGAAGCTCTTTCTTTTCCAACTTTTTGAGCAACTGCTTCTTGAGTTAAATTAAATTCTTTCATTAATTGCTGATAAGCTAGCGCTTCATCAATGCAATTTAAATCTTCGCGCTGAATGTTTTCAACAATAGCTAACTCTAACGCTTCTCTGTCTGTAATTCGTTTCACAACAACAGGAACTTGTTTAAGTCCAGCAATTTTTGCGGCTCTTAATCTTCTTTCGCCTGCGATTAATTGAAACTTGTTTTCTGCATTTTTTCTTACGATGAGCGGCTGAATAATTCCACTTTCTTTAATAGAGGCTGCAAGCTCTTCAAGGTTTTTTTGTGTAAACTCTCTTCTTGGTTGGTATGGGTTCGGAAAAATATCTTCAACACTGCAAACGCTAATTCCCATCACTCTATCTTTTGATATATCTGCCTCAGCTGAAATTGCCTTTGGTGCGCCAGCAATCTGAGCGGTTGCCGTTGTTTGGTTAACAGTATTATTTGAAATATTTGGAAATAAAGATGCTAATCCTTTTCCTAAAGCTGGTCTTGCAGGAATTGTGGTTTTAGATTTGTCCATTACTACTTACCTCTGTCGTTTTGTTTTCATTTAATCTGTTTATCTCTTTAGCTATTAATTCTTTAGCTAAGTTAAAATATGCGCTACAACCCTTTGACTCTACATCGTAGAACATGATTGGCTTACCGAAGCTTGCACATTCGCTTAATCTCACATTTCGCGGAATTACAGTTTCAAAAACCCTATTTCCAAAATGCGTGCGAACATCGTTTACAACTTCATGTGAAAGCTTGTTGGTCGTATTAAACATGGTAAGTACAATGCCTTCTTCAGAAAGTCTTGGATTCGTACTTTGTCTAATTAATTCAACAGTATTCAATAACTGTGTAAGACCAATTAATGCTAAATATTCGCATTGAAGTGGGATCAAATAACTATCAGCTGCCGTTAGAGCATTAATTGTTAAAAGTCCTAACGAAGGTGGGCAGTCTATTATAATTAGATCAAATTTATTTTTTGCATCAATGAGTGCTGCTTTTAATTTATTTTCTCTCGAAAACGCTGATACAAGCTCAATTTCAGCTCCGCTTAAGTCTTGATTGCTTGGAGCTACAAATAAATTATCAACTTCAGTTGGATATATACAGCCTGCGATTGGCGCGCTTCCAGTAATTGCGTGATAAATATTTTTTTCAGAAATATTTTCTGACGATACTCCAAGCGCAGAAGATGCATTTCCTTGAGGGTCTAAATCTACTAATAAAATTTTTCTGTCTGCTAACGCAAGGGCTGCGGCCAAATTTACAGCTGTTGTTGTTTTTCCAACTCCACCTTTTTGATTTGTTATCGCAATTACCTTGCCCATTTTACGTAAAAGGGGGCTTGTTAGCCCCCTCAATTGTATTTAGTAGTGGTTGTGGTTATTCGTTTTTACTTCTAACTTGTTGCAAATTCTCTGTAGAACAACCAGATTAATCATCGCTAAATACAGGCTACCCCAACCAAGATATTCTGCAAGGAAAAAAATTCACTATTTTTAATTTTTTATTTTTGGATACTTTTGAATATTCTTTTGGATAGTCGCATCAATGTTCCACGTGGAACATTTAAATTTTTACTAAAATCCTCTGTCCTTCGTTGTTTGGAAGCGAATAACTTGTCTCTTTTGATTCTTGAAAACGTTTTTTCCAAATATCCTTTGCCTTTTTGCTACTTAACGCTTGGCTTAATTCTTCTTCCCATCTAGGGCCCTTCATTAATACTAGCTTATTATATAGTCCTTCAGAAAAATTCTTGCTTAAGAATTCAATAAGCTTCTCCCCCGGCATGAAGCCCTTAAACCATATATCTGCGTCTTTTGTAATTTTAACTAACTTTTCAAAGCCTAAATTAATTACAGAAACCCTTTTATCTAGCCCCAAGAAGCTTACGATTTCATTTAAACACTCTGACTTTCTAACTCTAATTTCAACAAGCGAAGCCTTTGTGTTTGGGCTTAATATCGCAATTACTATTCCAGGAACTCCACATCCAGACCCAATGTCATATATAATAGAGGGATTTGACTTAGATACTTTAAACGCCAAAACAGAATCTAAAATATGCTTAAATAAAAAATCTTCAGGCGTTTTAGCGCCCGTTAGATTGGTGATTTGATTTATTTCGATTACTTTAGAGGCGTACTTTTCTAGCAGCTCAAACTGAGATTCCGAAACCCCTACCGGTAGGGGTTTCGGAATC
>CAZNGN010000006.1:8217-128882 GCA_964572865.1 uncultured Bacteriovoracaceae bacterium
CCTCTAAAAAATGTGATTTAAGCTCGGTTTTATTGGCTTGGTTGCTGTTCATAAGGTCTTTGATTTGATTTTTTAGACTTTAAATGCATTAGAATTAAAACAACTGCCGCAGGTGTAACGCCTGAAATTCTCATTGCTTGGCCTAAGGTTTCTGGTCTTACCTTAGAAAGCTTCCCGATTGCTTCGTTTGAAAGCCCTTTAATGTCGGAATAAATAAAGTCTTTTGGTATATTCATACTCTCATTTTTTTCAAACGATTTAATATTTTCTAAGTCTTGTTTAATATATCCCTCGTATTTAGTTTGGATTTCAACTTGTTCTAATACTTCTGAGCTATCTGTAACTGGAATATAATTAATGGATTTAAGAGAGTTGTAAGTAACCTCTGGGCGCTTTAATAGTTGCTTCATGCTAATTCTGTCTTTAATTTCAGCAGTTTGGATACTGATTAACTTTTGGTTGCTCTCTTCTGTTGGATTTAAATACGTAGTATTCAACTGGTTACTCTCTTGAATAATCTCGTTAAATTTTCTCTCAAACAATGAAAATGCCGCGTCGTTCAATAAGCCAATGTCTCTTGCGCGTTGCGACAGTCTTAGGTCTGCATTGTCTTCTCGTAAAATTAATCTGTATTCCGCTCTGGAAGTAAACATTCTATACGGTTCATCAGCACCTTTTGTAATTAAGTCATCAATCAATACACCAATGTACCCATCAGTGCGCTTTAAAATAAATTCGTCTTTCTCTCCGACCTGAAGTGAAGCATTTATTCCAGCAATCAAACCTTGTGCGCCAGCCTCTTCGTATCCTGATGTTCCGTTGATTTGTCCTGCACAGAAAAGTCCTGAAATATTTTTTGTTTCCATTGTTCTCTTTAATTCTGTTGGATCAAGACAATCATATTCAACAGCATAACCTGGACGAGAAATCTGAACATTTTCTAATCCAGAAATGCTTTGTAAAAAAGCTTTCTGAACATCAAGCGGAAGGCTTGTGCTTAATCCGTTTGCATAAATCTCTTTTGTTTGAAGGCCTTCTGGTTCTAAGAAAATTTGATGTCGATCTTTATCTGCAAAACGTTTTACTTTGTCTTCGATGGAAGGACAGTATCTTGGACCAGCGCCCTTAATTATGCCTGTAAACATGGGCGATCTGTCAAAATTATCTGCTATAATCTCATGCGTAGTTTTGTTTGTGTACGTAATCCAACAATGAACTTGTGGAAGAGTCGGAAAATTTTCTGGACGAAAATAAAATGAAAAGGGTAGGGGAGGATTGTCGCCTGCTTGAATTTCCATTTTAGAAAAATCGATTGAGTTTCTTTCAAGTCTTGCTGGTGTTCCTGTTTTTAATCTCTGCATTTTAAAGCCTTGAGATTTTAGCCAATCAGATAATGTGTAACTTGCTTGATCTCCGAAGCGACCACCTTTTTGGTTTTGAAAACCAACATGCATTAATCCACCTAAAAAAGTTCCGGTGGTAATAATAACTGCTTTACAAAAAATTTCTTCACCCCACGAGGTTACAACTCCTGTGATTTTATTGTTCTCAACAATTACTTTTGAAATTTCTCTTTGAAGCAGGGTTAGGTTTGGAGTGCTTTCTACAACTTCTTTAATATTTGCTGAATAAACATATTTATCGCATTGGGCGCGAGACGATCTAACTGCAGGTCCCCTTGAAGCATTTAGCCTTTTAAACTGGATGCCGGACTTATCTGTGTTTATTCCCATTTCACCGCCTAAGGCATCGATTTCTTTAACTAATTGTCCTTTTGCGAGGCCTCCGATGGCAGGATTACAAGACATATAACCGACTCTATCGTTATTTAAGGTCGTTAATAGAACTTTAGATCCCATTCTAGCTGCCGACAGAGCGGCTTCAATACCCGCATGTCCTGCGCCTATCACAATTATGTCGTAGCCTTGTTCCACGTGGAACCCCATAAATAAGTTAATAATTTCAATGTCTTATGCGTTATGGCTTATAGCACAAACAAATGGTTGGTGCTAGTTGATTTTAAGAATGCAAAATTTGCTTTTTCATGTGTATAAAACATTTACATTTTTACGTATGGTTTTTCTTTATAAATCAACACATTAGACGTTGTGTGGCCCACAGATTGCATTGGGTATTGCATACATTATTAACATACATTTGGAAGGCATTCATATGATTAAACCCATCCTACTAATTTCTGTGCTAATTCTACCAACTCTTGGTTTGGCTCAAAGCGCTAATTTTGCGGGCGCTCGTGCGGAGATTAAACTCGAATCGGTTTCAAATCCTATTGGAAAAAATAATAACCAACCCATGTTAAAGCTTTCTGGTTCGGTGGTCAGAAGCGCTGTGATTAATAAAAAAAACTATATTACCGGAGGCAAGCTTGGTGGATTGATTTATCCAATCAATCATCTATCAGATGCTAAAACCAGAATCCTTCCAGTTGTAGGAGGGGACTTAGTAAATATTACTCCACACACTTCTGAAAACAAAAAACTATTTGTGGGAGCTGCAATTAAGCAACCATACTCTATTCAAAATTTAATGATTAATCCTGGTAGCGAGTTTGTTGATAATCAAAACGAAAAAACAAAAGATCTTTCACATCGCAAATTAAAAGGCCGAGTGCAGTCATTACAATATTTAGCAGAAAAAAACATTGGACGCGGCTTTTCTATCGCGGGATCAGCAGAGTTTGGAATTATTGATGGACTTGCATTTGGAGCAGCAGCATCTGAAACCTCTGAAAGCTATATCGATGTAAGAGATTACCCGAATAGCGGCTGGGGCTGCGTTCCATACAATGGTCCTCAAAATATTACGAGCGCCACAGAAGTTACAACATATACACGCGTTCAAGGAAATGATTGTCTATATCTAAAACGAACGACGCTATTAACTAGTCCAGCAACCGAAATGGCTCAAAAAGGAAAAATATTAAAACTAAATCTAGGCATTGAAAAACGTTTAGGTCAGAACTTTTATGTTCGTCCAGAAGCATCGTATGTAGCGGGTGATTACTCGATTAAAGAAACATACTTGGGCGGAGAAACAAAAACGACTGATTATAAAATCAAAGGCTTTTCGCCTTCTCTTACTGTTGGTGTTCGGTTTAATTAAATTGCTTTAGGCGTTGATCGCCTAAGCGTTTTGCCTAACGAACAACGCCAGCTCTTAAAACTTGTGATGACTTTGATCTATCTCTATAGACCGTAATTCCCTTACACTTTAATTTTGCCGCTAAATGATAAATTTTAGAAATTTCATCTTTCGTAGCTTTATTTGCAAGATTTACAGTTTTTGAAACTGCGTTTTCACAATATTTTTGAAATGCGGCCTGCATTCTTAAATGGGACTCTGCCGATATTTCGTATGAGGTAGAAAATATATTTTTATATTTCTGGGGAATATTTTTAATACCACTTAATGTTCCATTATTAATAAATTTAATATTTTTTAAAATGGGTTTTAAATTGTTGATGCGAAGAATTTCTTTGTTTATGAAAATAAATTTTTTACCTTCAAGGGAGGTGCGCTCATAAGCAAGGGCGAATAAAGGTTCAATTCCTGAGCTACAATCAGCAATCAAGCTAATCGTACCGGTGGGTGCGATTGTAGTAACGGTAGCGTTTCTTCTGGGTATGCCTTTTTTCCATATAGACTGTTTAAAGTTAGGAAACATTCCTTTTTCTTTTGCAAGTCTTTCACTTGCAAGAGTGCAAGCTGACTGAAATCTTTTCATGAATTTTTCAGCAAATCGAATCGTGTATGGATTTTCGTACGAAAGCTCAAGCTTTGTTAAGAGATCTGCCCAGCCCATTATACCTAATCCTATTTTTCTGTTTTGCTTTGTAATGTAATCTACTTCTTTCAAAGGGTAGTGGTTGGCGTCGATCACATTATCTAAAAAACGAATGCAAGTGTGAATGTCTTTTTCAAGCTCATTCCAATTTAATTTTTTAGAAAAAACATACTTTGAAACATCGATACTACCTAGATTACAGCTTTCATACGGTAAAAGCGGTTGTTCTCCGCATGGGTTTGTAGCAACAATTTTACCTACATTTGGAGTTGGGTTGCTTTTATTAATCTCGTCAATAAATAAAAGACCGGGGTCACCTGTTTTCCACGCGCTTTCAATGATTTGATTCCACAAATACTTTGATGAAATTTTTTGCTTTATCTTTTTTGAAAAAGGATCAATTAAGTTTATTTTTTTATTTTTTTTCAGTGCTTTAAAAAAACGATTCGTTACTGCTACAGAAATATTAAAATTAGATAATGTTCCTTTATTTTTTTCATTTATAAATTCAAGAATATCAGGATGATCGATTCGTAAAACCCCCATATTGGCGCCACGCCTAACTCCACCTTGCTTAATTATTTCGGTTGTCGCATCGAATAGTTTTAAAAAAGATACGGGACCAGCAGCTACTCCGATTGCTGTTGAAACTTCTGCTCCCTTAGAACGAAGTTTAGAAAAATCAAACCCAGTTCCTCCACCTGTTTTGTGAATCAGGGCGGTATTTTTAATTGTATCGAAAATACTACTTAAATGATCTTCGACAGGTAAAACAAAGCATGCAGATAGTTGACCATTTTTTAATCCTGCATTCATTAGAGTGGGGGAGTTTGGTAAAAATTTTAAACCCGATAGAAGATTATAAAATTCATTTTCAAATATAATTTTATTTTGTTTTTTAGGTTCAACAGACGCAATCTTTTTAGCTACTCGTTCAAAAAGTTCAGCTGGCGTTTCAATTATTTTGCCCCTTCGATTTCGAAGCAAATAACGCGCCTCAAGAATTCGCAACGCTGTGTCTGATAAAATAATTGCCCGGTGCTTTCGCTTCATTTTTAGTATTATGTTATGATCATAAACAAATGGAAACGATAATTTCAAAAAATCCATTAACAGGACAAGTCTTATCGGAGATCGAACAAACTCCGCTTGATGAAATTCCTAAAATAATTTCAAGAGCAGCCTCTGCCCAGATTGATTGGTCAAAAAAAACAATTCACGAGCGCGTATTCATTTTAAAAAAACTACAACAAGTTCTAGTTAACAATATGGATTCTCTAGCTAAAAAGATTTCAGACGAAACAGGGAAGCCGTCATTTGAAGCTCTTGCAATGGAAGTAATTCCTTGCATCGGAATGATTAACACATACTGTAAGCGCGCTCCAAAACTATTAAAAGATAAACCAATAAAATTAGAATGGACGGTTCATAGAAAAAGTTATTTAAATTACTGGCCCAAAGGGGTGGTGGCTGTAATTGCTCCATGGAATTTTCCGTTCACAATTCCTTTTGGTGAAGTTTTTATGGCCTTACTCGCAGGAAATGCTGTTGTTCTTAAACCAAGCGAAGTAACGACCGCTTCTGGTCTTCTCTTGCATGATCTTTTTAAAGACTTATCTTTACCAGAAAACTTGTTTCAAATTGTAATAGGAGATGGAACAAGAGGTGCGGCGCTTGCTAGTTCAAATGTAAATAAAATATGTTTCACGGGAAGTGTCTCAACTGGAAAAAAGGTAATGTCTGCAGCTTCAGAAAAACTAACTCCAGTAGTACTTGAGTTGGGCGGAAAAGATCCAATGATAGTTTTTGAAGACGCAAACCTTGACTATGCTACAAGCGCTGCTCTTTGGGGCGGCTACTGTAACTCGGGTCAGGCTTGTGCATCTACCGAACGAATTCTGGTTCACGAGTCTGTACACGATCGATTTGTTTCGTTGCTTACCGAAAAGGTTAAAAAGCTTTCGTTTTCTAAATTTGGTATGGAAGGTGACTTGGGAGCTATCACTTTTGATAATCAAAAAAACACCTATCTCTCACAGCTTTCAGAATTAAGTTCAAATAATTCTAAAATACTAACCGGCGGAACTTTTAATAAGGAAAAAACACAACTTTCACCATCCGTGGTTATTAATCCTCAAATAGAAAACTCAACTTATCCGTTAGAAGGAACGCAATTATATACAGAAGAAACGTTTGGACCTATGGTTGCGGTCACAAAGTTTTCATCAACAGATGAGGCGATTGAAAAAGCAAACAAAAGCGCCTACGGATTATTAGCTTCTGTAATTACGGGAGACATTGCGTTTGGTGAAACGGTAGCAAAAAAAATTCAGGCAGGTAGCGTTTTGATAAATGAAGTTTTATACACTCATGCTTTGAGCGAAACCCCCTGGCATGGGGTTAAAAACAGCGGAATCGGTGTAGTTCATTCTGATCTTGGACTGCTAGAGTTTGTGAACGTAAGACATATTCATAAGCCACGATGGTTTTCAAAGTTTATTAAAGCTCCGTGGTGGTTTCCGTACTCAGAATTTCAAAGAAGCTTATTTCATAGTTTTACTCAGTTTTTATATGGAAAAAATATTGTTATTAAAGTCGTTAATGCCCCGATTTTTTTAGCCAAATTGGCTGTTTTATATATCAAAAAAAGACGTCTATAATATAGTCAGCTGTAAAGCGTTTTAAGTCATTTCAACAAACATATCCCTTATATTTCAACTATTTAGCTCTGGCATTGTTTTAGCATTATATAATTAATATGAGAGAGTTAAAGTTATTTCCATTGTTGTTATTATCGTTATCTATTTCAGCTTTTGCCCAAGAGCAAAGCTCGGACGACTCAATTGAAGCTCCCGTATTTCACTCTGTTGAAACGCTTAATTCATTAAATGATGGAATACAAATACTTGGCTTTTCAAATGACGACTGCGTATCAGATGCTGCACCGTCAGCAACCTCAGGTGAGTCTAAAATTACAGAAGCCGTTAAAAATTATGATTCTTCAAAATTTTCTAAAGAAGCTCTTGCTGCAAACTCTGATAAAAACACAAAAGAAATCTCTGCAGATACTTTTTCTAAAGCATTTAAGCTGGCCAGAAGTTCTGGCTTATTGTTTTTTAAATATAAAGGTAAAGTTTATTCATCATTTACTCAGATAGAGCAAACGACCATTGTTTCTAAAACGAACACAAACCTTGAATCAAAAGCGCCGTTACAAAACAATCCTATTTCAACAAAAAAATCTGAAATTGTAAAAATAACTAGCTCTAAAAAAGAGCTTCAACAAATAGTATCTTTGGTCTCCAAAGATACAACAAACTATAATGAGATGCGTGCCATGAAAGTAGGGGACTACACCGCAAACTCTTCTCAGCTGTTACAAAAAGTCTTATATGAAAAATACACCCTCAATTCAAAAGGTGAACTAATAAAAACTAAAACATCTTCTAGGCTTTTCGAAACAGGCTATGGAAAGTGGTTAACTCAAAGCATAGAATATAACATTAGAAATAAAACCAACATTATCACGTCACCTCCTGGTATTTATACACATGTTCCTAGAAATTATTGGGCAAAACAATCAATCTCTAAAAAAGCTGAACTTTTTGAACGATTTTCTGATCTAAGTTTGAGAAATTTGTCCGCTAAATATTTTGAATTGAAAAACCATAATAAAATGCTTGCCCAAGAGGCCCTCAATAATATTAAAAAATATTATGGAACAGAAGTTGCGCTATCAATGAGTCGCATGTAATTTTATCAGCTTATTTATTTCAGCTTTTGTTTTTAGAAGTTGTTTAGCAAATTCATTTTTACTAATTCCATAATTAAAATAACCTGAATTTCTATTATAGTTTGCAACCATCATATTGATTTGGTTATAATTATTTAATATTTCTTTCCATAGAATGTTCAAATTGTTTAAATATTGCTTTTTAACTTTGTCCTCACAGTAGTTTGCGATTGTTTTTGCTTCAAATTCTTTTTCTTGTAAACTTCTAAACTTCACTTCATACGGCCATTCACGAAAACTTATAATTTCATTAATCTTCGTAACAGCGCTATCACAATCTGAAAAAAACAATGTTTTAAATCCTGGTGATTTACAGTTTTTGTATACCGACGAACTTTCAAATTCTGAAATTTTATTTTGAATATTTTGAAGATCTTTTGTGTCGAACATACTCTTGGTGGTGTTTGACATTTGATTATATATTATTTTAAAATCAGCACACTTTGGCATTTTATTGTTAATTTCAACTAGTTGATCTTGTGTGCTTAATGGCGCGTTTGAATTAGCGCAATTATTGCATTTTTCTTGTGCAAAACTTTGAAGCAGTAATAAAAGACAAAGAGTGATCATATTCTTATTCTAATTCTTTTTATTGTTTTTTAAGTAGGAATATTTTGCCTATTTTACTAAAAACTTTATGTGCTTTTCCGATAAAATATAGGGAACTTAAATATGCATAGAACGTTAATCTTAATATTTGTATTTTCAACAGTAACTTTTGCTGGCCCTTACGAAACGGGACCTGGTGCCGGTAAACCTATGCTTAAAAAATCAGAAGACATGGGAACGGGTGAATCGAAACTAAGCTTAGATTCGTTTGGAACTCTTGATGACTCTGATCTCGTTGATTACGTTCAAGACGATGGATACATTCCCTGTAAATGGTCGGGTTCAATCCTTGAAGTTTATCGAACCAGATCTGGTAAAGTTGGTGCAAAAAAAGGGGTTAATCCTAAAGTATCTGGAAAAACAACCAGCACTGACAACCAAGGAACGGCGCGACTAGTGCTAGGACCAAATTTTTTAATTCAAGCTCCAACAGAAAATTATTTAATAACCGCTCGTGGCGGTAAATGCGTGGTTAATGGAAAAACAATCGAAGCAGACTTCTCCACTGTTGTAGCTACAAAATATTTACCCTATAAAAGTTTTTACAGATTAAACGTGAAAGCGTTTGTAAATAAAGACAATCCAAACTCTGACGTAGTATATTCGATCGAAGAAAACTAAGTAAGTTTTCTCTTTTTCACATTTTTATTTATATAATCTACTACTGCCTCAATGCTTGCGCCTGGCGTGAAAACCATATGTACGCCTTGTTTTTTAAGGGCCGTAATATCTTCGTCTGGAATAATTCCACCAACTAAATAAAGAATGTCGTCACCACCTGCTTTTTTAATTCCAGAAATAATTTCGGGAACCAAAGCATTGTGTGCGCCAGACAAAATACTTAATCCAACCACATGAACGTCTTCTTGAACTGCGGCATTAATAATCATTTCGGGAGTTTGGTGAAGTCCAGTGTAAATAACTTCAAAGCCTGCATCCATAAGTGCTCTAGCAATTACTTTTGCCCCTCTATCGTGGCCATCTAATCCTGGCTTTGCAATTAGTACTCTGATTTTTTGATCGTTCTTAGATTTTACCATTTTAGTCTCCGACTGTATCTTAATACATTCCTGGATCTTTATAAACTCCTAAAACAGATCTCATAACATCGCCAATTTCTTGAACTGTGCAGTGGTTTTTTACACAATCTACTATAAATGGCATTGTATTTTGAGTTCCTTGACATGCTTTTTTAAGTGCTGCCAAAGAACTTTCTACTTTTGAAGCATTTCGTTTCTTTTTAATATCATTTAGTTTTTTGATCTGTCTTTGTTCTGCTGTTTTATCAATATAAAGTGTGTCGATTGGTTTTTCGTCTGGAGAAATATATCCATTTACTCCAACCATCACTTTTTCTTTTTTCTCGATTTGCTTTTGAAAATGATATGCAGAGTTTGCAATTTCAGACTGCGGATAGCCTTTGTCGATTGCTTCTAGCATTCCGCCGAGCTCGTCTATTTTGTTAATGTATGCATACGCTTCTTTTTCGACTTTATTTGTAAGCCACTCTACAAAGTAACTTCCTCCAAGCGGATCGATTGTATTTGCCACTCCAGATTCTTCTGCGATAATTTGCTGTGTTCGTAGCGCAACCATTACCGCTTGCTCTGTGGGAAGAGCTAATGTTTCATCCATTGAATTTGTGTGAAGTGAGTTTGTTCCACCCAAAACTGCAGCAAGGGCCTGCATTGTAACGCGAGAAATATTGTTAAGCGGTTGTTGTGCGGTCAATGAAACGCCTGCGGTTTGAGCGTGAGTGCGCAACATCCAAGAGCGCGGGTCTTTTGCTTTGAAGCGATTTTTCATTATATTTGCCCACATTCTTCTGCCCGCTCTAAATTTTGCAATTTCCTCAAAAAAATCATTATGAACGTCCCAGAAGTAAGAAAGCCTTGGCGCAAATGAATCAACGTCTAAGCCTCGATCGATTCCTGCCTGAACATATGCAATGCCGTCAGCAATCGTGAACGCTAATTCTTGAACTGCGGTGGCTCCTGCTTCTCTAATGTGATATCCGGAAATTGAAATTGTATTCCAATTCGGAAGCTCTTTTGTGCAAAACTCTAAAGTGTCCGCAACCAATCGCATGCTTGGACGCGGTGGAAACATCCATTCTTTTTGAGCAATGTATTCTTTTAAAATGTCGTTTTGTAGAGTTCCGCGTATTTTTTCACGAGGAACACCTTTTGTAAAATTGGAGCTGAACAATTTACTGTCATAGATGTTGTAATTTCACCCAATGGGAGCTCGTCAAATAAAGTGTGCATGTCGTCGATTGTATCTACAGCAACTCCACACTTTCCAACTTCACCTTTTGCTAAAGGAGAATCCGAATCATATCCCATAAGGGTGGGCATATGAAATGCGACCGACAAACCCATTTGTCCTGACTTAAGTAACATTTTATATCTTTTGTTTGTATCTTCTGCGGTACCAAATCCTGAAAACTGTCTCATGGTCCACATTTTTCCGCGATACATATTTGTATGAACACCACGAGTGAATGGAAATTCGCCCGGAACTCCTAGATCTCGATCATAATCAAAATCTTTCATATCTTCGGGAGTACACATTGTTGGAACTTCTAGATCCGACCAGGTAGAATATCTTTTTTTCAGTGGTGGATGCTTTTTCTCGTGCTCGGATAATTTTTTCTTCCAGTCTTGAATTTTACTCATGCGTTTTCCTCTGCTAGCTCAAGAGATCCAACAACGATGCGTTGGATTTCTGAAGTGCCTTCGTAAATTTCACAAATCTTTGCGTCCCGAAAATGACGTTCAACATTGTATTCTTTAGTGTAGCCATAGCCGCCATGAACTTGAATTGCTTTGGTAGTAATCCACATTGCAGCTTCAGAAGCATACAGCTTTGCCATAGCAGCTTCTTTTGTAAACTTTTCGCCAGAGTCCTTTTTTCGTGCTGCTTTCCAAGTTAATAATCTTGCAGCTTCTAAGCGCGTTGCCATATCAGCAATGTGCCATTGAATTCCTTGAAGTTTGGCTATTGGAGCACCAAACGCTTCCCGCGTTCTAGCGAATTTCTTAGATTCTTCCAGCGCAGCTGCTGCAATTCCTAACGCTTGTGAAGCGATTCCAATTCGTCCGCCATCAAGTGTGCTCATTGCGATTTTAAATCCAGCGCCTTCTTCGCCGAGCATGTCAGACTTGTGAACTTTTATATTATCAAAATGTATTTGTGCCGTAGATGACCCGTTGATTCCTAATTTGTGTTCAAGCTTTCCAATCGTAACGCCCGGAGCTTTCATGTCTATTATATATGCGCTTACACCTTTGTGTTTTTTTGTTGGGTCGTTTGTCGCAAACACGATTGCAATATCTGCTTCGTTTCCGTTTGTAATAAAATTCTTAGAACCGTTTACAATATAATGGTCGCCATCTTTTTTGGCAGTTGTTCTAAGCGCTGCCGCATCTGACCCGTTGCCAGGTTCTGACAACGCAAAACAGCCAAGTTTTTTGCCCATGGCAAGTGGTTTTAAATATTTTTGTTTTTGTTCTTCGTTTCCAAATTTCAACAACGGCGCGCATACAAGTGAATTGTTAACAGACATAATTACGCCTGTTGAAGCGCATCCCTTAGATATTTCCTCCATTGCTAAAGAATAAGATACCGTGTCGGCTCCAGAGCCTCCATAATTTTCAGGAACAACCATTCCTAAAAAACCCATTTCAGCAAGTTGAGACACTATTTCTTTTGGAAATCTATGTTTTTCATCGATTTCGCGTGCTTTGGGAGCAATTTCTTTTTTAGCAAAATCACGTGCTGCTTCTAGTATTAATTTTTGCTGATCTGTTAAAATAAGTGTGTCCATCGTTTTTCCAATCTTATGCTTGGTTGTAAGTGTAAAAACCTTTTCCTGATTTTTTTCCTAACAATCCTGCGGCTACATATTGTTTTAATAGTGGACAAGGTCTGTATTTTGTATCACCCAAACCTTCGTGCAATACATTCATGATCGACAAACATGTGTCGAGCCCAATAAAGTCCGCAAGAGTAAGTGGACCCATTGGTTGGTTGGTTCCTAATTTCATTGCGTTGTCTATATCTTCAACTGAAGCAAGTCCTTCGTACAATGCATAACAGGCTTCGTTGATCATTGGCATAAGTATTCGGTTCACAATAAATCCAGAATAATCGCGAGACACAACACAAGTTTTTTCCATTTTTTCAGCAGCTGCCTTAACTGCAGAAAACGCTTCTTCACTTGTGCGAAGTCCACGAATTAATTCTACCAACTTCATTAATGGAACTGGGTTCATAAAATGCATTCCAACCACAGACTCTGGCCTTTTGGTTTGTGCAGCAATTGTGGTGATTGAAATTGAAGAAGTATTGGTTGCAAGGATTGCACCTTTTTTACAAACTTCGTCTAGCTTACGAAATAATTCAAACTTAAGGTTTTGATTTTCTGTTGCAGCCTCAATCACTAGGTCTGCGCTTGAAAAGTCTGAAACACTTTGTGTCGATTTAATTTTTGATATCGCAGTTTTTGCTTGAGCATCTGTAAGCTTTTGTTTTTCAACAAGCTTAGAAAGGCTTTGCTCGATTCGTTTCATCGCCTTTTGAAGACTTTCGTTTGAAATGTCTTGCATCGTAACGTTAAAGCCAGCCATTGCAGCAACTTGAGCAATGCCTGAGCCCATTTGCCCAGAACCTAAAACACCAATATTTTGTATATTCATACCGAACAATTTAAGCCTAAATTGCTCTATTTCCCAATACAAAATTCGCTAAATATTTTATTTAAAATTAGATCGGGAGTCGTTTCTCCCATACATTCTGCCAAAGAGTTTGCTGCACTATGTAGTTCTGAAGAAATTAACTCAGGATTTTGAAGTCCGTTTTTAGAAACCAAGCCCAAAGCGTTTGTATTGTGTTCTATAAAACTTGAAAGCATTTGGATCTGGGTATCGTTTGCTAAAAAGATGTTTTGTCCCAAATTGTAAACTTTTTCTAGCTTCAATTGTACTGTCTTCAATAGGGTTTCAACGCTTTCGTCTTTGGAATGTGTGATGACGGTAGTTAGTGGAAACTTTTTTTGAGTTTCTTGTTTTATTTTTTCATTTTTTTCTACATTAAACAAATCAGCCTTAGTTAAAACCAAAACAGAGTTCGAATTATTAATTACAGAATCAAACTCTAAGTTGGTAATATCTACCAAATAAATTACCAAATCGCTCTGTTCTATTAGTTCTTTTGCTCGGACAATTCCTTCGCTTTCAATTTTTTCACTTGTCTTGCGAAGGCCAGCGGTATCTGCCAACCGTATGGCGTACGGTCCTATATGAATCTCTTCGGTTATTACATCTCTTGTAGTTCCTGCAATTTCAGACACAATTGCTCTATCGTCGAGTAATATTTTATTAAACAAAGTAGATTTACCTGCGTTTGGTTTTCCGATAATTGTAATTTGAATCCCTTTTGCGATCTTGCGCGCCATTAAAAGTTGGTTTTTAATATTTGTTGCGCTTAAAATATTTTGATTAAATATTTCGATCATTTTCTTTGTAGAAATTACTTCGATGTCTTGATCTGAAAAATCGATCGACAATTCACTTTGAGCTAATAAGTTATGTGTACTTTCTAATAATGTACGAAATAATTCTACCTGACGTTTACCAATTCCATTTCGTGCAATTTTTACTTCAAACAAACTTTTTGCCTTTACGAGCTGATGAATTGATTCTGCTTGATGGATGCTAATTTTTCCGTTTTGAACTGCTCTAAAGCTAAACTCACCCGCTTTTGCTAAACGACATTGACCAGAGGAACAAAGTAGGCTCAGTATTTTTTGTAACAAAAATCTGCCGCCATGTAGTTGAAGCTCGACTACTTCTTCTCCAGTAAACGATTCACCTTTGGGAAAATAAATTGCCAATCCGTCATCTAATTCTTCATTTTCTTTTGGATCAACAATTCGAACTCGGTGCGCATATCTTGGATTTGGCTTTTCTAATCCTTGAGAATATTTTTGTGAAACCGCAAGGGCATTCGGACCAGATAGTCTTATTATTCCAACGCCCGCATCTCCTGCAATGGACGTGGCTATTGCTGCTATCGTGTCTTCAGAAAAATAATTTGTGCTTACTGCTTTTGCCATTTTTAGGCTGCCGCAGGTTTTGCTCTAACAATTCCTAGCTGCTTATTGATGATCATTTGTTGTAAAATACTTACCACGCTGTTTACGAGCATATATAAAGTTAATCCGGCTGGAAGCCATAACATCATTACACCAAAAATAACTGGCATCATTAACATCATTCTTTGTTGCGCAGGATCTGTTGCTGTTTGTGGAGTTATTTTTTGTTGAACAAACATAATTCCACCCAATAAAACTGGTGTAACATAGAAAGGATCTTTTAAAGAAAGGTCTGTGATCCAACCAAAAAATGGTTGGCCGTAAAGTTCAATTGAACCATATAGAACATTATATAATGCTATAAACACTGGCATTTGAACGAAAATCGGCAAGCAACCGCTCATCGGATTATAACCGTGTGATCTCATTGCTGCCATCATTTCTCGGTTCAAACGTTCTTTGTCATCTTTATATTTTTCACGAATTGCTTGAAGTTGTGGTTGAAACTTTTGCATTTGTTGCATGCCCTTCATTGATTTATATGTGAGCGGATACAACAATAGTTTTAAAAGTATTGTTAATAAAATAATCGCGATTCCATAGTTTTTTACAAACAAATGCAGCCATTTAAGCGTTGTTAACAAAGGATAAGCAATGACAGTAAACCATCCAAAATCGATAACATTATCTAAACCATATCCAACTTTTTTCAACGTATCGATTTCTTTTGGTCCATAATAATACATTTGAGGAATATGAATGCTGTTGCCAGAAAGTTTATAAACCAAATTTAAATCTAACTCACTCGTTTCTGGTTTAATTTGAAACTGTGGACGTTGTGGGGCATCTTTATCAATTAATGCACTCACAAAATATCTAGAAGCAATGCTAGCCCATTTGCCTTCCGCAAGCTCTTCCTTTAATTCATCAATACTGCTCGTTGCGTCCCATCTAGTTGCTCCACCAGAAATTTTATTAAAAGAAATTTGTCTTCTTTCGTTTTCTCGTTTTGGTAAAACCCTAGGGGCTTTTAATCCAACAAACAAAAAATTGGGTGTAGTTTTTTTGAAATTAACAATCAAATCGTGATCTAATGAAAATTGAGAAGCGTTTAATTTATAAATTCTTTCAATTGAAATTTTATCGTCTGAATAAACAAATGTTGCCGACATATTGTCTTGTTTTGAAATTGAATAAATTACGTTTGATAAATATGAAAACTCTGGGTTTGGAATGTTTAAGTTTATTTGATTGCTGCCACTAATTAGCGTTGAAACGTCTGTTGTTTTTTTGCCTTTATAGTCGGGAAGAGTGCTTGATATAATTTGCGCACCCTTGTTGGTTAGTTCGAATTTAAAATCACCATCTTGTAAAACAACTGTGGTTTCTTTTGAATTGATTGTCTTTGAAGAGTCTGCGCTATTTTTAGAAATCGTGCTTTGATTTGCTGAGTTTTGGTTTGGCTGTAATTCACTTTGTGTTGCAACAACAGCTTGTTGAGGTTGAATGTTTTGCATTTTTTTGCCGTACATTTGAAACCATACTAAATATATCGCAGCACAAAGTGCGATTGCGGAAAACATATTACGATCCATGTTGCTTGCTCCTTATCGTGCTTGAATTGTAAGCGTTACAACTTGCAATTCTCTTAATACCCAGGCCGATTCCTTTTAGAATGCCTTTTTCTTTTATTTGTCTTTCTGTGTAGTGGCTACAGGTTTCTTCAAATCTGCAGTGCGCATTAAATAAAACAGCTAGCGCGGGTGCAATGAGCATTCTATATAATGAAAACAATATTTTCATGTTAGCTTCCAGTCACCTAAACTTAATTTAAATTTATTCAAATATTCGTCGTTCATTACTTTTGGAATATGGATTACTAAATTCATATCTACCGGTGGGGTTTTTTCGTCTCTAGCAAACCTACTAATACGAAACCATTCACGAATTGTGCGTTTTAATTTATTTCTCCACACAGAAGTTGTTTTGCCTTTTAATGTAATTCCAATGCGAGAAGTTTTTTTTCCATTCTCTTTATAGAATGCTTGAAATAGTTTCGTTTTATAAACCGTTGGATGATCGAAAAGCCGAACGAACTCAGCTCTTTCTGTCATTCGACAGGTTTTTGGTAGAGATTGTCGTCGCATTTTTAAAAACTGAAAATTATTTTCCAGAAATTGTTGGAGCTAAACGTTTACGTCCACGTTTTCTTCTACGATTGATAACTTTTGCACCGTTTGATGTTTGCATGCGGGCTAAAAATCCGTGAGTTCTTCTACGCTTTGTACGACTTGGTTGAAGTGTTCTTTTCATAAGTTTCCCTTTTTGTTTTGGACACTTAAATACGTTAGTCGTAAAAAAGTGTCAAGTCGCACGCTTAAGGAGTTGCAAGTTTCAGATTTTTCATGTTACCACGAACAACACTTTATGAATAAGAGATTCACCTGGCAGGATTTTACAGCAGATTTATCTAAAGAAATTCCAAACGAAAAATATCGCGTTTGGATAGAACCTTTGCAATTCATTAAAATTACAGACAAATCTCTGGTTTTAGGCGCTACAAAAGAAATTTTTATCGATTTTATTTCACAATATTATATTCCTGTTTTTAAGGATGTTTTACAAAAACAATATGGATTAAGTCTTGATATCGTTTTTGAAAAAACTGCGGCTGATTTAATCTCTAGCGATTCATCTGCAATGATGACAATGCCTAATGAATCAAACAACTTAGATGAGCAAGTTTCAGACAGTAAGCCCTCATTCTTTGACTCATTTTTGACTTCAAAAGCAACTCCAGTTCAAGAAACAAATCAATACGCAATCAATGTTTCAGACTTAACAGCTCCACAAACGATTAGAGCTTACGCACAACCATTAAATCCTAAGTTAACGTTTCACAACTTCGTTGTAGGAGCCAGCAACCAGTTTGCGCACGCTGCTGCAAAAGCTGTGGCTGAAAACCCAGTTCGACAATATAATCCACTATTTATCTATAGTAATGCGGGACTTGGCAAAACACACTTAATGCATGCGATTGGAAACTTTGTTTTATCTACAAATCCCAGAGCGCGCATTTGTTATTTGTCTGCAGAAAGATTTGTAAACGATTTAGTTGATGCAATTAAAGAAGGAAAACAGGCCCAATTTAGACAAAAATACCGAGAAGGGTATGATGTTTTATTGATGGATGACATTCAGTTTTTAGCTAATAAAACAACCTCGCAAGAAGAGTTCTTTCATACTTTCAATGCTTTACACGAATCAAACAAACAAATTGTGTTAGCTTCTGATAAGTTTCCAAAAGATATTCCGGGCTTAGAAGACAGAATTCGTTCTCGATTTGAATGGGGATTAATTGTTGAAATTGAAAGTCCAGACATTGAAACAAGACTTGCAATTTTACGTTCTAAAGCAGAGCAAGATGATATTTATCTTCCAAATGAAGTCGCATTATTTTTAGCCACTAACGTTAAAAACAATGTACGAGAACTTGAAGGCACCTTATTAAGACTGGGCGCTAAGGCAGATTTGCTTGGCGTAGAAGTAGGCTTAGATTTAGCAAAAGAAGAATTAAAACAATACATTAAAAATCCAGACGGAGAAATGCTCGACTACGACGTGGTTTTACAAGTTGTAGCTAAACATTTTAATTTGAAAGTATCTGATTTAAAAAGCAAAGAGCGTTCAAGACGAGTTGCTGTTCCCAGACAAATTTGTATGTATTTAATTCGAAAATATTCTAAGAAATCATTGCCTGAAATTGGACTTCTCTTAGGCGGAAGAGATCACACCACTGTGCTACATGGCGTTAAGGCCATTACTGCGCTTGTTGAAAGCTCAGAAGAAATTAAACACCACATAGACGTAATTCAAAACAATTTATAATTATTTCCACAGTTTATATAATTACTATCTATACCTGTGTATAAGATGTGCACAGATTTATTTAATGTTTTCATATATTTAAATTTTTTATCCACAGGTTTATTGGTTATTCACACCATAATCCACAAGTTTTGAACAATTTGTGGATAATTCTGTGGATAAGTATTTAAGTTTAGTTGTTAGTATTTATCGGCACTGCAAGATAATTAATTCATCCACAGAAAGCTGTTGAAATCTTGTGGTTAAGATGTTTAATAACTCTAAGCTTAAGAGTATCCACAAGTATTTGAAAAGAATTCACATTTTTTCCACATACTTATTAACTTGAATTTCTCTTTAAGTTTAAGAGGTTGAGTGAGTTATGAACACAATTCACAGCTCTACTACTACTTCTATATTTATATATATAAATAGTATTAAGAGGGGGAGTACATCATGAAATTTCAAATTCAAAAAGATCTTCTTTTGGAAGCCTTACAAAGGGTTTCAAATGTAGTGGAAAAGAAAAACTCTTTGCAAATTCTTTCGAATGTAATGATGGAAGTAAATGCAAATAAATTAACCCTCACTGCAACAGACTTAGAAGTTGGAATTAAAATTTCTGTTCCTGTTCAAGCAGACAAAGAAGGCAAAGTTGCTGTATCAGCTAAAAATTTACTCGATATCGTAAAAGAACTTCCTAATAAAAGTATTCATTTAAATAAAAAAGACAATAACTGGATCGAACTTTCATGTCACAAATCAAACTTTAACATTGTTGGTTTAGCAGCTGATGAATTTCCACCAATGCCAGCTTTTGAAGATAAAAATTATTTCAAAGTGAATGTAGCTTCTGCTCGTGAAATGATCGACAAAACTTTATTTGCTGTTTCTACTGATGAAACTCGTTACCACTTAAATGGTGCGTACATGGAAGCAATTGAAAACAACATGATTCGTATGGTTGCAACCGACGGACATAGATTAGCTTACATGGATAAAGAATTAGTATTAAATCAAGCTGAGCGTTTCAAAAAAGGAATTATTATTCCTAAAAAAGGTTTATTAGAAATGCGTAGACTTTTAGATACAAAAGCAGATGCATTCAATATGGACGTTGAAAAAGGAAACCTTTTAATTCAAATGGAAAACGTTTCTTTATTCGTTCGCTTAATTGAAGGATCTTATCCTGATTACGAACAAGTAGTTCCAAAAAATAATACAAAGATCATGACAGTATCTCGTGATGAATTATTAGGAAGCTTGAAACGAGTATCTTTATTAGCTAATGAAAAAAGCAAAGGTGTTAAATTTACACTTTCTCAAAATCAATTAACAATCACTTCTTCAAATTCTGATTTAGGAGATGCTAAAGAAGAACTTGATGTAAAATTTGATGCTGACAATATGGAAATCGGTTTCAATGCAAAATACATCATCGATTGTTTAGGAATTTTAGAAACAGAAAATGTTTCATTTCATTTAAACGATAAATCGACAGCTGGTTTAATGCGTCCAGAAGGTAAAGACGATTATACTTATATCGTAATGCCAATGCGTATTTGATGCGTTTATCAAAACTCACATTGTTTCAATTTCGAAATTATGAACATTTAGAAATTGAATTCAACGAACACTTAAATGTCATTCATGGCTTTAACGGTCAGGGCAAAACAAATTTGCTCGAAGCAATCAGTTTATTGTCGTCGTATCGAAGTTTTCGAAATGCAAAAAACAATGAATTGATATTTATTGAAAAAGACCAGGCGCGCATATTTGGCGAGGTTTTGAAAGAAGACCTTAAATTTTCACTCGAAGTAAATATTTGGCCCCATCGCAAGCAGGCACTCGTAAATCACAAGCATTGTCGATTTTTGAGCGAATATTTAGGTAAATTAAACTCGGTCAGCTTCACTCCAGCCGACATTGAGATTGTGCGCGGTGAGCCAGCAAATAGACGAAGCTGGATTGATAAGGTTGCGCAAGTTTATGAACCATCGCATTCTGATGAAACGCACGATTATCAGAAAATTATAGATCAACGAAATAGGCTTTTGAAAGATGCGTTAAAAACTAAGACCCGTCCTGATGAAGTTCAGCTTCAACTTTGGACAGAACAACTAGCGCAGCACGGAGCAAAAATTATTCAAAATCGCGTTAGTGCGGCTCGTCTGATTCAGCCAAAAATTGAGTACTTTTTAGAACTCATTTCAAATGCAAAAACCCCTGTTTTTATAGAGTATTTTTATTCTTTTGATGACGAAGGAATTAGTAGACAAATTAGTGAAATCAACGATAAATTTTTACTTCTAAAGCACGAAGAATCTAAGTCAAAAGATCTTGTTTTAGGAACCACTACAGTTGGTCCCCATCGAGATGATTTAGGTTTTAAAATGGGAGGGTTTCAAGCCCGCTCATTCGGCTCACAAGGTGAAGTCCGATCGCTTGTTTTAGCCATGAGGCTTGCTGAAGTAGAAGCATATCTTGAAAAAACCGGAGATCATCCGCTTTTATTGATTGATGACTTCTCTTCCGAATTAGATCAGAAGAGGCGAGAGTTTCTTTTAGATTATTTGAACGTAAGCCCATGTCAGGTGTTTTTGACAACGACCGAAAACATCCAAAGAGGAAAAGTTTTTGAAGTAAATTCAGGAAGGATACGTTCACATGTCGATGAACACACAGTCAGCAGGCAACAATTATAATGCAGATAAGATCAAGGTTTTAGAAGGCCTTGAAGCCGTACGTAAACGTCCGGGAATGTACATTGGTGATACTGCTACTCGTGGATTACACCACATGGTTTACGAAGTTGTTGATAACTCTGTGGATGAACACCTTGCTGGATTTTGTAAAAACGTAGTTATCACAATTCACAGAGATGAGTCTTGTTCTGTGTCAGACGACGGACGCGGAATTCCTGTAGACATGCACGCAACAGGCGTATCGGCAGCCGAAGTTGTTTTAACAAAATTACATGCCGGCGGTAAGTTTAATGAAGAAGGTGGAGCGTATAAAGTTTCAGGCGGTCTTCACGGCGTGGGCGTTTCAGTTGTAAACGCTTTATCTGAAGCTTTAAAATTAGAAATTCACAGAGACGGAAAAGCATTTTCACAAAATTATTCTAAAGGAAACCCGTTAGCGCCATTAAAAGAAATTGGTGCGAGCGATAAGCGCGGAACTACGGTTACCTTTAAACCAGACGCAGAAATTTTTGAAATTTTAGAATTTAATTACGATACACTGGCTGCGAGATTTAGAGAGCTTGCGTTTTTAAATCCAGGATTAAAAATTATTTTCAAAGACGAACGTAATGATAAAGAAAATACATATCACTACGAAGGCGGAATCGTTTCGTTTGTTGAATACATGAACAAAGGAAAAGAAAAACTTCACGATAAGCCGATTTATTTTCAACAAGAAAAAAACGGTTTATTGGTTGAGCTTGCAATGCAATGGAATGATGGATATAGCGAAACCATTTCTTCGTATTGTAATAACATCAACACAATCGAAGGCGGAACGCACGTTTCAGGCTTAAAAACAGCACTCACTCGTGTTGTAAATAAATATGCTGAAAATACAGGTCTACTTAAAAATTTGAAAGAAAGTGTAACTGGTGAAGATATTCGTGAAGGATTGGCCACCGTTATTTCTGTTAAAATTCCAGAGCCACAATTTGAAGGCCAAACAAAAACAAAGTTAGGAAATTCCGAAGTTGAAGGATTTGTTGCATCAATTATAAACGAAAAGCTTACAGGGTTTTTTGAGTTGAACCCATCTGTTGCAAAACGAATTGTTCAAAAGTCGATTGAATCAGCGGCTGCACGAATTGCAGCCCGTAAGGCGCGAGATCTTACTCGTCGTAAAACGGCTTTAGATTTCGGGGGGCTCCCTGGAAAAATGGCAGACTGCCAAGAAAAAGATCCAGCGCTGTGTGAAATTTTCATCGTTGAGGGAGATTCGGCAGGTGGTTCGGCAAAACAAGGTCGCGATCGAAAGCACCAAGCAATTCTTCCACTAAAAGGTAAAATTCTGAACGTTGAAAAAGCTCGTTTCGATAAAATGCTTGGATTTGAAGAAATTAAAATCTTAATCACAGCGTTGGGCGCAGGTATTGGTAAAGATGATTTCGATATTTCAAAGGTTCGTTATCACAAAATCATTATCATGACAGACGCCGACGTGGACGGAAGCCATATTCGTACTTTGTTGTTAACATTCTTCTATCGTCAAATGGCCGAGATCGTAGACAAGGGATATCTCTACATTGCTCAGCCGCCTTTATATAAAGCTAAAAAAGGCCAAAAAGAGCAATATTTGAAAAACGAAGCTGAATTAAACGAATATTTAATGCGCACAGGACTTGAAGGAATCGCAGTGAAGTCCTCGACAGGCGCAATTCCAGGATCACAAATTGCTTCCGCAGTAAAAAATGCAGCAAGATATCGTCGCATGATTGAAAAACAATCTAAACGATATGAACCAAACGTTTTAAGACAAGTGGTTGCTGGAGCGTTCTCTAAAGAAATTTTAGCAAATGAAGATAAATTAAAAATGTTCTTCGAAAAAATTGCTAAAAACGTAAAAAATGTAGAATCAGGAATTACCGATGTGTCTGTAGAAATTCAAAAAGATACAGCTCACAACTCTAATTTTGCAAAATTAGTGGTTGTGAAAAATTCAGTGAAAATTTACATGAATTTTACAGCAGAATTTGTCGCATCTCCTGAATATGAAGAAATGCAAAAACTTTATCAAAGCATGGATATTTTAGGAAAAGGCCCATTCAATGTTCAGTTAAATGAAAAAGACGCAGCGGTTGCAGTTGATGTTGAATCTTTGGGAGCTATGATTTTAGAAAATGCTAAAAAAGGCTATTACATCCAACGCTATAAAGGTTTAGGAGAAATGAACCCAGAACAATTGTGGGAAACTACAATGGACCCAACCAGAAGAACATTACTAAAAGTTTCTGTAGAAGATGCTGTTGAAGCAGATTCAATTTTTTCTGTATTAATGGGCGACCAAGTAGAACCTCGTCGTCAGTTTATTGAAGATAATGCATTAAGAGTGAAAAACTTGGACGTTTAAGGCGGAAACTTAATTATGAAAAATAAACCATTTTCAAAAATTACAGGAGTTGGCCACTTTGTTCCTGAGAATATTGTAAAAAACGATGATCTTGCAACAAAGTATGGCATCGATACTTCTGATGAGTGGATTTTTCAAAGATCAGGAATTAAAGAGCGAAGATTTGTAGATGAGAAAACAACAAACGCAGATCTTGCTTATAATGCAACTGAGCGGGCTTTAAAAATGGCTGGCCTTACTCGCGATAAAATAGATGCGATCGTATTTGCAACATTAAGTCCCGATTATGAATTTCCAGGGACGGGTTGTTTGTTAGGAACAAAACTTGGTCTTACTGGTGTTCCCGCATTTGATGTTCGTAATCAATGTACAGGATTTATTTATTCACTCACAATTGCTGACGGATTAATACGAACAGGGCAATACAAAAACGTTTTAGTTGTGGGATCTGAAATTCATTCGCGCGGATTAGACTTAACTACTCGCGGCCGCGATGTTGCGGTTTTGTTTGGTGACGGCGCAGGCGCATGCATTGTTTCTCAAGCAAGTGGATCAGAAGATTGCGGAATTTATTCAACTCATGTTCATGCAGATGGCACATACGCAAAAGAATTATGGCTTGAGGCTCCGGGAAACGCTCACCATCCGCAAAGACTAACTCACGCGATGATTGATGAAGGAATGATTTATCCAAAAATGAATGGCAAAGTTGTTTTTGTGAATGCAGTTAGAAGAATGCCAGAAGTGATGATGGAAGCGCTTAATTTCAACGGATTAAAAGTTTCAGATATGGATATTTTTGTTCCACATCAAGCAAACATTCGAATCAACGAAGCGGTTGGAAAAGCGCTAGGCCTTCGCGATGATCAAGTTTTTAACACAATTGAAAAATACGGAAACACAACGGCAGCTACCATTCCGATTGGACTATCAGAAGCAGTAGCGGCAGGTAAAATTAAAAAAGGAACCCTTGTAGGAATTGCAGCTTTTGGTAGCGGATTTACTTGGGGATCAGCGCTCGTACGCTGGTAAAAGGTTAGTTAATTGAAGGAAAAAAGATGGAAACACAAGAAAGCAGACATGTAGTAGTAAATATTGAAGACGAAATGAGAGGCGCGTACCTAGACTACGCAATGTCGGTCATTATCGGCCGCGCACTTCCAGATGTTCGCGATGGTTTAAAACCTGTTCATAGACGCGTGTTGTATGCAATGTACGACTTAGGAAATGTTTATAATAAACCTTACAAAAAATCTGCCCGCGTAGTGGGGGATGTAATCGGTAAATACCATCCACACGGTGATACGGCGGTTTACGATACGATTGTTCGTATGGCCCAAGACTTTTCACTTCGCTATACGCTAATCGATGGACAAGGTAACTTCGGATCAATCGACGGTGATGCTCCAGCAGCGATGAGGTATACAGAAATTAGAATGTCTCGCATTAGTGATGAACTATTGGGAGACCTCGATCGTGAGACAGTTGATTTTGGTCCAAACTACGATGACTCATTGACGGAGCCACATGTTTTGCCTGCAAAAATTCCAAATTTATTAATCAACGGAGCATCAGGAATTGCAGTAGGTATGGCGACCAACATTCCTCCACACAACTTAACCGAAGTGTGTGATGCAATTTGTGAAATTGTAAAAAATCCAAAAATTTCTATCGATGAGTTATGCGATATTGTAAAAGGTCCAGATTTTCCAACTGGTGGATTTATTTGTGGCATCAGTGGAATTCGTTCTGCTTATAGAACGGGTCGCGGCGTTGTTATTATGCGCGCGAAAATGAAAATCGAAGCAAATAAAAAAGGCGATAAAGAAGCAATCATTGTTACCGAGCTTCCGTATCAAGTGAATAAAGCAAAATTAATCGAAAAAATTGCTGAACTTGTTCGCGACAAAAGAATCGAAGGCATTTCAGACTTACGTGATGAATCAGACCGCACTGGAATGAGAATCGTGATCGAAGTTAAAAAGGGCGAGAACACAGGTGTAATTCAAAACAGATTACTAAAACTTACCCAATTGCAAGAGTCGTTTGGTATTACAATGCTTGCGATTCACAATAAGCAGCCAAAAATATTCAATATTAAAGAAGTTTTAAGTGCATTCATTGAACACAGAAAAGAAATCATTGTACGTCGTACAATTTATGATTTGAAAAAAGCCGAAGCAAGAGCGCACATTTTAGAAGGATTGAAAAAAGCTGTAGAAAATATTGATGCGGTAATTGCATTAATTAAAGCAGCCAAAGGTCCTGACGAAGCTCACGCTCAGTTGATGGCTAAGTATGACTTTAGCGATATTCAAGCGACAGCAATCTTAGAAATGCGTTTACAACGCTTAACAGGCCTTGAGCGCGATAAGATCATCCAAGAATACAAAGATGTTTTAGCGTTAATTGAAAAATTAAAAGCAATTCTTGCTTCTGAAAAATTAGTTCTTGAAATTTTAGTCGATGAAATGGCTGAGATTAAAAAAACTTACGGAGATAAACGAAAAACCGAAATCATCGAAGCCGCAGAAACTTCAATTGAAGAAGAAGACTTAATTACAGACGAAGAAATGATGGTAGCAATTACAAATACTGGCTACATCAAGAGAACTTCGCCTACAATTTACAGATCGCAAAAACGAGGCGGTAAAGGGGTTAAAGGAATCACTACAGGCGATGAAGACTTTGTTTCTAATATTTTTACATGCACAACAAAATCATACTTATTGTGCTTCACAGACAAAGGACGTCTACACTGGTTAAAAGTTTACAAAGTGCCAGAAGGCTCAAGAACCGCTAAGGGTAAGGCGATTGTAAACCTCGTTAATCTTGCAACGGGCGAAAACATTAAAGCAATCATGCCTGTTAAAGAGTTCAGAGAAGATCAATTTGTAATCATGGTTACAAAAAATGGAGTGATTAAGAAAATCGAACTTTCTCAATTTTCAAACGTTCGTAATGCAGGCATCACCGCGATCACATTTGACCAAGGCGATGAATTAGTTTCTGCAAAACTTGCATCTGTTCAAGATCATATTTTTATCTGCACTAAAGATGGTATGAGTATTCGCTTTGAAGAAACAGACGTGCGTGCAACCGGAAGAACTGCTCGTGGTGTAAAAGGAATTGAGCTTGAAAAAGACGATATGGTAGTTGGAGTTGAAGTATTCAACCCAAGCGTTGCGAAAGAAACTAAAATCTTAACAGTAACAACATTAGGATTTGGAAAACGCACTGAACCTGAAGAATACAGAACACAATCTCGTGGTGGTAAAGGCGTTATTACAATGAAAACCAATGACAAAAATGGTTTTGTAATGGGAACTAAAGCTGTAACCGACAAAGACGATCTCATGATCATTTCTGATAAAGGACAAACAATTAGAATTAATATTGCGTCCATCAGAGAGTCTGGAAGAAATACATCTGGCGTTAAACTCATCAATGTAAACGAAGGTGAACGCGTAGTTGGTATCGAGCTTATTGCTGACAAAGACGAAGAAGAAGGTTCAAACGGCAGCGCAGAAGTTCTTCATTAATTGAAGTGAAACAAAAGGAGCAGAATCTCAGATGATTGTTCGCTTGACCGCGCTAATCGCTTTGCTCAGTGTTTTCAATGCATGCAACCTACAAACCGGAAAAAACCAATATATATTAGCTGAACGTTTGTTTTCAGATCAAAAATACAAGGCAGCTGTTCAGGAATATCAGAAAATCATCGATGCAGACCCCAGAGGGTTGCTTGCGCAACAATCAATGTTTCGTATTGGAATTATAGAGCAAATTTATTTAGAGGACTATGCGGACGCGATTAGAGCATATCGGCAATTTACATTAACTTCTCGAAACAGAGAGCTCATTTATCAGGCAGAAAAAAACATTGGAGAAATATACTTTATAAAACTCGAAGACCACAGAGCCTCAATTGAACAGTATAAGAGGTTATTAGAAAACTTTGCAGATTCTTCTGAAAAAGACTTTTTTCTTTATAGGATAGGAAAGAGTTATTACGGAGCGTTAGAGTTTCAAAAAGCCATCGAAGTTTATAAAGAACTAATAGAAAAATTTCCAAACAGCCCGCTACTTGCCGAGACGCAATATCAAATAGCAAACACACTCTCTACAAGAGGGGATTGTGATATGGCATTGTCAGAATATAAGAAAGTAATAACAAACTACCCGAATTCTAAAGAAAAAATCTTTGCAGGATTTGGTTTAGCTAGCTGTTTTGAGGAACTAGAAAAATACTCTGAAGCAGTTGATGCATATTCCCAAATATTAGATAAATATCCTCAGAAAAATATTGTTGAATCGAAAATTAAACGGCTCAGCAATAAGATAAAAAGAAAGTAAAATCAAAGGTCTAGCTATTGACCAAACAGGAAACGGAATGCTAAACATTCTTAAAAATCTCGATGCAAGAAGATAAAGGCATATTGCAAGCTTTTGCAAAAGCGATGGGTCTGGTTACCGATGCAGTTGGATTCATTATTGGATCACTTCTGGTTGGATATTTTCTAGATAAGTTTTTTGTAAAAACAAAACCTTGGATCACGGTCGGGATGGTAGCGTTTGGAATGATTATGGGTTTTTCAAGACTTATAAAGCGCTATCAAAATGAAGAAGAAAAAGAGAATGAAAGAAAAAGTTAAATTTTTAAATAAAGCTAATCTTGCCTTTGGGTTTTTAGGAACACTTTTTATGTTCCAGTTTGGCGGACACAATGCTTGGCTTTCATTTTTCTATGGTTGGCTTGTAACTGTAATAAACTTTGAACTCATTAAACGTATTGGAATGCTTATGATTCCTTTATATGCCCAAAACACAAATAGTGTTCAAACAAGCTCAAACGATTCGAACAATTCAGAAACAAAAGTGAGCCCAATGTTATGGGTTTTACTCGCTATGAAATTTTTATTTTGGGGTTCAGTGATTGCGCTACTTGTTTTTTCAACTAAAATTCAAGGAATTCCCTTTGGAGCAGGCTTGCTTTCCGTTTTATTTTCAGCAATTTGTTTAGCAATAAAAGATAGATCAAAGGACGTAACGTATGCATGAACATGAGCCGTTTACATTAATATCTAAAGTACCTGGATTAGAGCATTTACCAAACCATCTTGTAACAGCCGTTTTAATAGCTGTTATCTTGATAGTTTGCGGAATCGTAGCAACGGCTATGATGAAAAGTGCGGGTGATACAGTAATTCCTGACTCTAAGTTAACTTTTAGAAACTTTTTTGAAATCGTAGCTGAAAAAATTTACGGTCTTTGTGAAAACGTTATGGGAGAACATGCTGCTGAAGAATATTTTCCAGTTATTGGAACATTATTCATTTTTATTTTTTCATGTAACGTAATTGGATTAATTCCAGGATTTCTTCCTCCAACAGACAATGTAAACGTAACGCTTGCAGCGGGCGCATTTGTTTTCTTTTATTATAACTGGAGAGGATTACGAGCCAATGGTATCGGTTACTTGAAACATTTCTTTGGTCCTGTATGGTACCTTGCTCCATTGATGTTTATTATCGAATTGGTTTCGCACTTTTTTAGACCAATTTCTTTAGCATTACGTCTTCGTGGTAACATGATGGGTGACCACACCGTGTTAAGTGTGTTTTTAGGATTAACTCCATACTACGGTGTGCCAGTAATATTCTATGGGCTTGGATTATTTGTATCTTTTATTCAAGCTTTTGTTTTCTGTTTGCTCACGATGGTGTATATCAATTTGTCAACAGCACATGATCATTAAAAGAAAAGGAGACATGTAATGAAATTAAATATCAGAGTATTGTTAGTAGCTATGGTTACTTTCTTGTTTGCTGCAGTAGCATTCGCAAATGAAGGTGGATCTTCTGATCCATATGCTTCTTTAGCAGCAGGATTAGGAATTGCAATCGCAGCTTTCGGTGGCTCTTTAGGCCAAGGTAAAGCAGCGGCAGCAGCTCTTGATGGTATCGCAAGAAACCCATCTGCTTCTGGAAAGATTTTCGTTCCAATGATCATCGGTCTAGCGTTGATTGAATCACTAGTAATCTATGCATTCCTAGTAACATTCGTAAAAATCAAAACAGGCTGATTTTTAATCAGAACAAAATTGTTTAAACTTAAGCCTCGCAAGAAATTGCGGGGCTTTTGTTTATATAGCATTTGAAAAGGATCGTTTTATGCAAGTAAGTTCAAAATTTGAAGGATTCTCTAAAGACGGAATCAGCTTTTTAAAAGCACTTAAGAAAAACAATAAACGAGAATGGTTTCAAAAAAGAAAAGAAGTTTATGAGGCCGAATTAAAAACGCCCATGCAAAAATTTATCGCTGCACTTGGGACAGAAATTGGCAAAGAATTTCCACAACTAAGATTTGATCCTAAAAAATCAATGTTTCGAATTTATCGAGACACCAGATTTAGCGGTGACAAAAAGCCGTACAAAACAAACATTGGCGCGAGCTTTTCATCTACAAAAGCGACTGACATGGAAGCTCCTGGTTTGTATTTTCACGTAGAACCAGGTGAAGTTTTTGTGGCGGGCGGACTTTATATGCCATCGGGAGAACAGATTCGTTTAATTCGAAATTCGATTTTAGAAAATCCACAAAAATATTTTTCAGTAATTAAAGACAAAGCATTTGTTAAAAAGTTTAAAGAAATCCAAGGCGAAAAACTCAAAAGAGCGCCACAAGGAATGGACCCCAATCACGAATTAATCGAATTTTTAAAGAACAAACAGTTCTATGTATATACAGAAATTGATGAAAAATTAATTTACGATCCAAAAAAGTTAGTTAAAAAAGTAGCAGAAGAATTTAGGGCGATGAAGCCACTATTAAACTGGCTAAATGACGCGACCTACGCTGCAAGAGCTAAAAAAGTTTTTGGAGTTGGTGCGTTTTAAGTAGTTTTAGCGGACTACCGTTCGATCCAAATAGGTGCAGAATAAATTTTATCAAAATCATTATTCTGAGTAATTTCAACGAAAATAAATTGATTTCCGGAATCTAGATTTATAGGAATATTAATTACTTCTCCGCTCGAAACGGGCATTTTCGAAGCCACAATGTTTTTTATATTTTTAAATCCTGTTCGTAGATTTATTTTTGTTGAATCGCTATAGAGATAAACATTTACGTCCGCTGATTGATCGGTTGTGTCGGGATCAAAATAAGCTAGCTGTAAATTTATTGAAGAAACAGGCGTGTGAAACTCATCACCCATTACATGTTTTCCAGTATTGTCTTCAGTAAATAAAACCATTTTTGCATTTCGGTCTTCAGAAGCAAAAGTTTTTCGACGCTCAAGAGCAGTCATTACGTCTGACTCATCTAAGCTTGCAGATAATACTCCGGTTCTAGAAGCGGTTGCAGAACCATAGTTATAAAAATGATTGTCTTGATTTGCAGTAGGCGAAAGTTTAAATCCCATAGTTAAGTAATATATATAATCGTAAAAACCATCAGGAAGATGGTCCTTTGTTTTTAAGGTTCTTCCATGTACAGATCTAAAATTTTCGCTTGCATTCGTAGTAGCGCCGCCCGGTGAAATTAATTCTATTAAACGAAAACGATCGTTTGCAGCTGCACGAATTTCGTTAAATGTTTTTCGTAACGAAGATTCATCAACCACAGAATCTTGCACCAATTCACAACCGGCAGGAGCTGGCGCTATCTTTCCAAGATCAAACAATTTCTTTTTAATCATGCAACCCACAGGCGCAAAATCATCAACACCGTAGTCATTCATTCGGTCTTTTAAGTTTTTTGCGGTTCCATTGTATTGTGAAAGATCTCCCCAATAGGTGTCTTTTGCAGCGTCCGGATGGTTAAACTGTAATACAACAGTTTCACCGTGGTTTGATCTTTGTGATATTTCTGGATAAAACTTATCAAAAGCACCCGGCTCAAATAAATAAGGTACAACGCCAGATGCATGAACCGGCATATGCCCAAGAATGTTGATGTGGTTGCCTTTAGAGATGGAGCTGGCCTCTTGCCCAATTCCACATAAAAATTTTCCGTTATATTTTTGATTAATAGAGGCAAGCAATGCATGACGTTTTTTAATTTCATCTGGTGAAGTGTCAGCATCTCTTGGTTGAGAATCTTCTAATTCTCCGCCGTTTTTTGTATGAGGGGTAATATATAATATATCTAAGCCGCCATTTGATTTAGCGTAATCACAGGCATCAGCAAAATAATCTAAAGAATTTGTATGTGATGGAATAAATTCTGGAGCGCCGGAAACAGAAGCCCGACACGGTCTCGCATCGTCTTGTGGAAATGAAGAAACTTTTTCACATGTTCCAGGCCCAAGTGTTGGATTTATTTGTCCACCATATCTGTATTCGATAAAGTGATGTGCGTGTAAATTTGCAAAATAGACATTCAATCCAAGATTTTTGAGAGTTTGCTCAAACTGTTTTGAATTTTTTGATCTAGATTTTGCTAATGCAATATCGCGATTAGATGACTTTTTAACGGTTGAACAAGAGATTAAAAATAATACTAATAGAATTAAAATGTAATTAATTTTCATGTCTATATAATATAATGTAATTTTGTAAGTTACACTGGGTAGAGTTTGCCTAAAGATACTCAGCTAAATATTTTGCAGTTAATGATGACCTGTTTTTGATAACCTGTTCTGGAGTGCCCTGAGCTACAATATTGCCACCACGTTCGCCGCCCTCTGGACCCATATCAATAATATGATCAGCGGTTTTAATAATTTCTAAATTATGTTCAATAACCAAAACCGAATTTCCTTGATCTACAAGTCTGTGTAAAACTTCTGTTAACTTTCGAACGTCATCAAAATGCAATCCAGTGGAGGGCTCGTCTAAGATGTACAAAGTTTTTCCGGTTGAACGCTTCGACAGTTCTCTTGAGAGCTTCATTCGTTGGGCTTCGCCACCAGAAAGAGTGTTTGCGCTTTGACCTAATGTTATATATCCCAAACCCACTTCAACCAGAGTTGTTAGTTTTATTTTTAAAGAGGGAATGTTGTCAAAAAGTTGTGCCGCCTCTTCAATCGTTAGGTTTAATACGTCTGAAATTGATTTTCCCTTAAATTTAATTGATAACGTGTCAGGATTAAATCTTTTTCCATCACATTCATCACACAGTACATAGTGATCAGATAAAAAACTCATTTCTAATTTAACTTGGCCAGCGCCTTGACACTTTTCACAACGGCCACCCTTAACGTTAAAAGAAAAACGACCCGGTTTAAAACCACGAGTGCGTGACTCGGGCAATTGTGAAAATAAATCTCGAATGAAAGAGAATGTTCCCGTATATGTTGCGGGGTTTGATCGAGGAGTTCTGCCAATCGGAGACTGATCAATGTCGACAATTTTATCAATCAAATCTAGGCCAGAAATATTTTTGTAAGTTAGTGGAGGAAGTTTAGTTTTGTATAATTTATGCATTACAAGGGGATAGAGTGTGTCCAAGATGAGAGTAGATTTGCCCGAGCCCGAAACACCGGTAATACAGACAAATACGCCCAACGGAAAATCTACAGTTAGATCTTTAATGTTGTTGTGAGAAATATTAGATATAGTTATTTTTTTATTTGGTTGAAGGGGTCTACGCTTTTTAGGAACATTAATTTTAAGTTTGCCAGATAAATATTTGCCAGTTAGCGATTGCGGAGAACTTATGATTGATTCGTAATCACCTTCTGCAATCAATTGACCGCCGTGAACTCCAGCGCCTGGCCCTAGATCGATCACATGATCTGCCCGCTCAATCGTGTCTTTGTCGTGTTCAACAACTAAAACCGTATTTCCTAGATCGCGCAATTGCTCGAGAGTTTCTAAAAGTTTGTCATTGTCCCGCTGGTGCAAGCCAATACTGGGCTCGTCAAGTACGTATGTTACGCCAGAAAGTGCCGAACCAATTTGTGTAGCAAGGCGAATGCGTTGTGCCTCTCCACCTGATAGAGTTGTTGCCGTTCTATCTAAAGACAAATAATCAACGCCTACATGTATTAAAAAAGAAAGTCTTTCTTTAATTTCTTTTAATATGCGTTCTGATATTTGCAGCTCGCGATTGCTAAGCTTCAAAGAAACAAAGTATGAGTATAGTTTTTCAACAGAAAGCGTCGATATTTCGGCAATATTTTTATCGGCGATGGTAAAACAAAGCGACTCTGGTCTAAGTCTAGATCCTTTACATTCTCCACATGCAACATAAATTAAAGTGTTGTCAGTGTTTTCTTCGTCACCCTCATCGTCGACAGCTTGATTGTGCAAAGACTCACTAAAATATCCTAAGCCATCACATGTTTTGCAAGCTCCCATTGGCGAGTTAAACGAAAACGTACGAGGTTCAGGGGTTGGATAAGAAATTCCACAATCTATACAAGCGTACTTTTCTGAGTAGAGTATTTCTTTTTGATTATCATTTTCAAAAGAAATACGAACCAACCCCTCAGCTAGTTTTAGAGCCGTTTCGACTGACTCTTGAAGCCTAGCACGAATTGAATCAAAGCCCTTCATTACGCTCGGAACTTGAGATTGCGGTTTTCGAACGATTAAACGATCAATGTATACGTCTATGTCATGTTTTTTTTGTTTATCTAAAGTAATTTGTTGTGAGAGGTCTAAAATTTCTGAATCAATTCGAACTCGTGAAAACCCCTTTTGTCGCATTGCTTGTAACTCTTTTTGGTATTCACCTTTTCGGCCACGAATTATAGGGGCCATGATTGATAACTTTGTACCTTCAGGCATATCTAAAATTTGATCTACAATTTGTTGCGCCGTTTGTGATGAAATCGGTTTTCGACAATTCGAACAAAGAGCTTTAGCAATACGAGCATATAGTAATCGAATATAGTCGTAGATTTCAGTAACCGTTCCCACGGTAGATCTAGGATTATGAGAAGAAGTTTTTTGTTGAATTGAAATTGTAGGAGAAAGACCATCAATACTTTCAACTTCGGGTTTTTTTAATATATCTAAAAACTGTTTAGCATAATTTGAAAGAGACTCTACATATCTGCGCTGTCCTTCAGCATAAATTGTGTCGAAAGCAAGAGTTGACTTACCTGAACCAGACAAACCTGTAATTACGGTTAGCGAGTTTCGTGGAATCGTGACATTTAAATTTTTTAGGTTATGTTCTCGGGCACCGCGTACAACGATGGCCTCATCATTTTTTAGCATTTTCGAATTCTTGTTCAATCATCGACTTGAACTCTTCTAGTTTTTCGGGAGAGTTCGCTTCAAAACGCATCACAACGGCAGGCTGAGTGTTTGAAGCGCGCAATAAACACCAACCGAAGTCAGTTTCAATTCGAACGCCATCAATATCAATGATTTTATATTTTTTAGAGAGTGATTCTTTTACTTTATCTACGATTTTGAACTTTACTTCATCTTCACAGTCCACACGCAACTCTGGAGTGGAAAAAGACTTCGGAAGATCAGACAGAAGTTTAGATAACGTATTTTTTTCTTTACTCAAAATCTCTAAAAGTCTGGCGGTAGCATAAATCGCGTCGTCATAGCCATAGTATCGATCTGAAAAAAACATATGACCACTCATTTCGCCCGCAAGCTCTGCACGCTCTTCTTTCATTTTTGCTTTTATTAATGAATGACCAGTTTTCCACATAATTGGTATGCCGCCATGTTTTTTAATGTCTGCATACATTCGAGTTGAGCATTTTACTTCTGATAAAATTTTAGCTCCGGGTTTTCTAGATAATATTTCTCGAGAGTACAGAACCATGAGTTCGTCACCGTATACAGGACGACCAGTCTCATCAACTGCTCCGATACGATCGGCGTCGCCATCATATGCAATACCTACGTCTGAGTGAGTTTCAACAACTTTAGCACGCAAATCTTCAATGTTTTCTAAAACGGTTGGATCTGGATGATGGTTCGGAAAGTTTCCATCCAATTCGCAGTACAGCGGGATCACTTTACAGCCCAGGGCTTCTACAAGTTTTGGAGCTACAACTGCTGCAGTTCCGTTACCAGAATCGAGAGCTACGGTAAGTTTTTTAGTAATTTTAACTTTAGAACAAACATCTTTAATATAAGGCTCAACTACATCTACGGCCCGAATTGAACCCTTACCATAATTTGAAGTTGGTTTAGTTTGAGAAACCGACTTACAAATTCTCATCAAATCTTGAATTTGAGATCCATGTAAGGTTGATGTTCCTAAACAAATTTTAAAACCATTATACTCAGAGGGATTGTGACTGCCTGTGATTGATGCGGCGGCATCTGTATTTAAATAATGTGAAGAAAAATAAACCAATGGAGTTGGAACAATTCCTAATTCAATAACTTCGAAACCTTCTTCGATTAATCCTGAAACAAATCGAGAAAACAAATCAGAACCAGAGGGACGCGCATCGCGACCTACAGCAAAAGTCGGGTTTGGTTTATTTGTTTTTTGTCTTATATATTGTGAAAGCGCATGGGCTAAAAGTTTTGCAAAGTCAAAGTCGTAGTCTTGTCCAACTACACCACGAATATCGTATTCTCTAAATATTTTATCTTTAAACATAGTTGTCACTACCCCGTAATTAGTTTGTGTGAATATAGGCGTTGTTTTTAGAACGTTCAGCCCATAAGTAAAGTTGTTTTTTATATTCTTCTTTAGCCATCTGCTCACGAATTTGTTCTTTTATTTCGTTAAATTTGTCGCTTTGAGAAGATCGAATGTCAATTAACTTGACCATCATGTATGCGTTTGGAGTTCGAATAAGATCGCTTAAGCCACCAATTTGAAGCTTTAATACCGCATTTTTTAATGGAGACGCCAAAGAGTCAGCAGACACAAAGCCAAGCTCGCCGCCGTTGGGTGCCGATGGATCATCTGAAACTCTTTTGGCAACCTCTGAAAAAAGCTCACCTTGTTTAATGCTAGACAATGCTTCTTTTGCTGTTTTTTCAGCTGCCGCAGGGTTTTTATATGTCGAAAAGTTAAGTACGATTAATCCGATAGAGTATTCCAACGGAACAGTTTTATCTGATTTTGCATTATTAAAATAAAAATTTCGAACATCATCGTCACTAATGTTTACACGAGAGCGAATTTCTCGATCAAGCAAGTTTCTTTTTTGAAGACCCATTCTCATAAGCTCTTGATACTCATCAAAGTTAAATCCTTTGGAAGAAAGAAAACCTTTCAGGTCATCTCTACTTAGGCGATTGTTTCTCATTACAGAATTAATTTCTTGTTCTACTTCGGTGTCAGTTACTTTAAAATTCTGAGAAATTAATTTTTCTTCGATTAAAAATTCTAAAATTTGTTTTCTATCGGGTTTACCGTTGTCCATTCCGGCGCTGAATCCAAAAATAGGATCAAGCTCTTTTCTTAGTGGAACGGTTTTTTCAAAACGATCAATATCTGATCTTAGCACAACTTCTGAGTTAACGATTGCTTCGATTTTGTCGATTAGTTTTGGTTCGGCAAAAGCTAAACTAGACGAAAGCGCCATCAATAAACAGAGGGCTGTTTTCAAAGTTAAAAGTGACTTCATGTACTGCTCTTTTCTAAATTATTCTTTTATTAAGTTGTAGTTAACGCTAACTTTTGATTTTTTCTTCAAATCTTCCATATAAGAATCAAAAAGCGCAGAGCGTTTTTCATCAAACAAAAGACGTTTAATTTGACCCTTGTCCGTTTCTTTATAGTCACGAACGCCAGTTAACTTAATAATATGATAGCCGAACTGAGATCTAACAATGTCAGAAATATCGCCTTGTTTTAGTTTTACAGCTGAAGAATAAAAAGTTGAATCCAACTTGTCTTTAGTTTGGTATCCCATATCTCCGCCCGTAGAGGCTCCAACGCCTTCAGAAAAAGTGGTCGCTATTTCAGCAAATGTTTTTCCATTTTTTAAACCATCTTTTAAAGCCAATTGAATTTTTTTCATTTTATCATGTGCGGCTTTTTCTTGTGATGTGTTTGCATCAAAACGAACTTGAACAAAAATATGTGAAACTCTGATTTCTGGATTTCTTCTGTAATAATCTTCAACCTCTTTTTCAGAAAGTTGAATCGCCTCAAACTTAGAAGAAAGTTTTTTGTCTAACAACGACTGGTAAAGAACGGTGTTGATTCTTTCAACAACTTCTGGGTCTTTGTCTAAACCAAGCTTCTTTGCTTCTTGAACGCCGACCTCTCTTTTAATGATGTCATCTAATACATTTTTCTTTGTGGGAGCTTTATAGTTAAAAAACTTTAAAGAATCTTTATAACGATTGTTGAAGTCTTCTAAAGAGATTACTTTTTCATTCACGCGTGCAAGTTCAGTTGCTGCAAAGGCTAACACTGAAAATAAGGCCGCAGAAAGTGCAAAAAATATAAGATAAGAGCGTTTCATAAAAATTGGTTCTCCCTTTTTAATATTCAATACTTAGAAAAGACTAGCACGGGTATTTTTAGAGGGCAACTTGGCTCAAGAAATTCTCAATTTCATGGTACATTTGTTGTGGCGTGTTAAATGGAATTGAGAGGATAATTTTCGATTCAGGAGTAATCAAATATTTTTTCGGCTGTTTTCGAACGACCTGAAGAGCTTTTTCGACCGAAATTTTAGAGTCTTTTGATGCCTCAAGTGAGGTTTTTTCTTTTCCACATATTAAATTTTTAATGTGAAAAGTTTTTAATAACTGCTTAATACGAATCAGCCACAAAAGGTGCTGAGTTTCGTCTGGAACTTTTCCGTAACGATCTTGTAATTCAGATTCTATGGCAATGACAGTATCTGAATCTTTTGCATCGGATAGTTTTTTATAAAACTGAATACGTTGTTGAATATCAGGAACAAAATTTTCAGAAATTAAAGTTGCAACGGGTAATTTAATTTCAGGATCAAAATGATCAGCAACGGGCTTGCCGCGAATATCTTGAATCGTTTCTTCGAGAAGTTCCATAAATAATTCGTAGCCAACTTGTGAAATATGACCAGATTGATTTTTGCCTAAAATATCTCCGCCACCACGTAACTCAAGATCGTGCGAAGCTACCTTAAATCCAGAACCTAAATCGGCAAAACGTTGTATGATTTCTAGCCGCTGCTTGGCTTCATCTGTAACAAGTCCTTCTTCTGGTAAAAGTAAGTAACAATATGCTCGCTGTTGTGATCTACCAACGCGACCACGGAGTTGGTAAAGTTGCGAAAGTCCAAACATGTCAGAACGGTGAATGATAATTGTATTTGCCCTAGGAATGTCTAAGCCTGACTCAATAATTGTTGTGCACAATAAAATGTCTGCTTCGTGATTATAAAATTGAAGCATTTTTTCTTCTAATTCACCCTCGTTCATTTGTCCGTGTGCCAAGATAATTCGAGCTTTTGGAACAATTGATTTAATTCGATCGAGCATTGCATGAATGCCTTGAACGCGATTGTGTAAAAAGAAAATTTGACCGCCGCGAGAAAGCTCTTGTTCAATCGCTTTTTTAATTACCGACTCATTAAAGCGCGCAATGTAAGTTCGTACAGCCAACCGATCAACAGGAGGCGTGTTGATAATGCTAATGTCTCGAAGCCCCATGAGCGAAAACTGAAGAGTGCGCGGAATGGGCGTTGCCGTAAGAGTGAGAACATCGGTGTTGAGACGCATTTCTTTTAATTTTTCTTTGTGTTCAACCCCGAAACGCTGCTCTTCATCAACGATTAACAAACCTAAATCATTAAACTTAACATCTCTTGATAGTAGTCGGTGTGTTCCAATTAAAATATCTATTCTTTTTTCACTTAAGTCTTGAATCGTTTTTTTAACGTCTGCTGAAGTTTTAAATCTCGACACTGCTTCAATGCGTACTGCGGTGTCTTTAAAACGTTCTTTAAAGGAGCGTTCGTGTTGTAACGCAAGCACGGTAGTAGGAACTAAGACGGCGACTTGTTTTCCGTCTAAAACAGCTTTGTATGCGGCTCTCATTGCAACTTCAGTTTTTCCGTAACCAACATCTCCACAAACGAGTCGGTCCATAATTTTTTCTGAAGCCATATCTTTTAAAATATCTTCAACTGCACGAAGTTGATCGGGAGTTTCTGCGTAAGGAAAACGCGCTTCAAATGCGCGATAAGTTTCATCGGGAGGGCTGTAATGAAACCCTTGTCGAAGACCTCTTTCGGCGTAAAGTTGTAAAAGTTTATGAGCAACCTCTTGTAGGGCCGCTTTCACTTTTTCTTTGGTTTTTTCAAAATTTCCAGAACCTAATTTGTCTAAAGTTAAAGCTCCCGCAGCGTCAGAACCTAAATATTTTTGTACCTGATCTAATCTATATACAGGCAAGTAAAGTTTGTCTGAACCAGCATACTCTAAGTATAAAAAATCTTGCGGAATACGGTCTATTTCTAGTTTTGTAAGCCCCCTGTATTTTCCGATACCGTGTTTTAAGTGCACAACCGCATCTCCTAGAGCAAGGTCTTCTAGAGAAGACACGAAAGTACCTAATCCTTCATAAGGGGAGCTTTCTTTGCTTCGTTTTGTTGAAGCTTTTTTGTGGCCAAAAATTTCTGAATCTGTAATGACAACCAATTTTTCAAGAGGAAGTCGAAAGCCGCTGGCCAACGAGCCCTCAATGATTTGCCATCGGAATTCGTCTGTAAGATTTATTTCGTCAACTAAAACATTTTCCATGTTTTTTTGAGACATTAAATATTGGATACGATCTCGTTGGCTTTGAGTTGAGCACACGAAAATTTTTTTATATCCAAAGTCAGCCCATGTTTTGTTTTTTAATTCTAGCTGAGATAGAGGCTCTTTTGAGCCAGTAACAAGATCGATGTTTGATAAAACTTTAATTTGCGCGTGCCCATTTGCTTCAAATGTAGGACGAGTTTCGGTTTCAATTTGTTCGGTGACTTCTGATTTAATGTCGAACTCTAAAGAAAGAGAATTAAACTCAATCGAGTTTTTTAAAAAAATAGATCTAAGTTCTTGGTCTTTTAAAAACAAACTTTCAGGAGGAGCTACAATTCGTTTTTCTTCAATGGCGCTTGTGAAATCTTTTTTTATTTGTTCAAAATGCAAGTCTAACTGAGAGTCTATATCTAAGTTATTTACAGCACATGTTTGCCATGAAGAATCTAAGTAGTCTGTAACTGCGACAGAAAAATTGTTGGTAAAAAATGGAAAAAGATAATCAAACAACGGATCAACAATTTTTAAATCTAAACTCTCATTAAAGTGATCTCTTGTTTTTTTTGAAATATCATATTGATCACAAAATATTTTAGCAAATGACTTTGCGCTCGATAGTTCTTCAAGGTCAAAGCCAAATTCAGAAACAGGATTTAAATCGAAAAATTCCAGTTCTTTGTTTTCAGTTCTTTGCGTGGCAGGTTCAAAATTTCTAATTCTTTCAATCTCATCTCCAAAAAACTCAACTCTAAAAGGATAAGGATAAAGAGGCGAATACACATCGAGGATGTTGCCGCGAAAACAAAAGGAACCAACATCTTCCACAGGATCTGTTCGAACATATCCGGCAGAATGCAGCTTTGCCATCAAAGCATCACGTTCAATATAGTCTCCAAAAGAGAGCCGGATCGAACGTTTCATTAAATTGTCTGGAGAAATCGTTTTTTGCAAACAAGAACGAACATCTGTAATTAAACAATTTATTTGTCCCGTTTTAATTCTATAAAGCGTTCTTAGTCTTCGAATTCGATCTTTAATAGAGGGAGCAAACGAAAGGTAAGGCGAATGTTCCCAGCCAGGCAACAGATCAATTTTTGTTTTTGTATTGCGTTTGTTAAGAAAAAAATTAATTGAATGATAAAGTTTCGTTGCGTCTTCATGTGTTGGACAAACGATAAAAAACTTTTCTGAAGGTGAATTTTTTAAAATTTCTGAAAATAGATATGCGTTTGACGAAGGCGAAGTTCCGCTCAAAGAAATTTTTGAGTGAGTACTCCTAAAATTAATAATTTCTTCTGTTAGTGTTCTAGACATTTTACAGTCTGAAAGATAGTTTATAGATTCAGAACCCGAAAGGACAAATTCGTCTATGGAAAGACATATTCCTTTTATATTAGGTGCAGTCTTAATTTATGCACTGTCTATATTAGCTTATACGATAGCAAAACTATTGCGCCCAGCGCAAAACAAGGTGAGTATTCAGCCTGAGATCATAAATAGAAGCATTCTTACCTTTGGGTTCAGAACCTTTTTTATAGTTATATCCGTTTTATTTGCAGGTTTTATTTTTTTCATACCGATTGCAAGTGTTTTTAAAAATTTTATGACCACTTCAGAAAAGTGGAAAATATTTATTATTACAATAAGCTTTTTATCTATCATTGTATTGGGTACGTGGAATGCAATTTCAAAAAACGATTTAGATTGGCAAGGAAAGGCCGAAAAATAAAATGTCTCTAGAGAACAAATTACCTGAACATATTTTATTTGCTCAACTGGACCATGTCATCAATTGGGCGCGCAGCAACTCTCTTGCATATCTGACCGCTGATTTAGCTTGCTGTGGTATTGAAATGATACAAATCGAAGGGCCTCGATACGACATTGAAAGATTTGGTTCTATACCTGTATGCACAGCCGAACAAGCAGATCTATTGATTGTGGCGGGCACACTTACGTATAAAAACATGGAATTACTAAAAGATATTTATAAAAATATGCCAAATCCAAAATATGTGATGGCTATTGGAAGCTGTGCGTGTGGCGGAGGTATGTTTAATTGGGAACAATCGTATTCAACAGTCAGTGGCGTTGATAAACTTTTTCCAGTAGACGTATTTGTACCCGGCTGTCCGCCGCGACCGGAAGCAATTTTACACGGGTTGATTTTTTTGCAAAAGAAAATTAACCAATCCAAAGTGTTGGTTCGTGACGAATTAAAAAATAAAGAGGCAAGATTGTGATCGATTTAACACTTCAAGAAATGTCTCGAATTTTAAATGAACAGTTTAATAAAAACCCAGCCGTTTCTCCAGAGGCTCATGCAACATATCCGCATTTGTTAGTTGAAAATGAAAAAATATTTGAGGTTTTAAATTATTGTAAAAACGATGAGAGGCTTCAGCTAGACATTCTAGAAGATTTGTTTGGAAAAGAGGATGATCAAGGCATTTCAATTTCATACCACCTTTATTCAAGTAAAAATAAAATTCAGGTGTTTTTAAAAACATATATAGCTAGAGTTCACGATAAACAAAAGAGTGTATATGGTATTTGGAATAATGCGCTTTTGTGTGAAAAAGAAGTTCATGAAATGTTTGGAATTGTTTTTGACAATGAAGACTGTAATCAATCGACGTTTCTTCCAGAAGATTGGCAGGGTTTTCCGCTAAAAAAAGATTATGCGTTTCCTGATTATTTCAAGGGCTTAGAGCACAGAAGGCCGCCCGTACGAAAAGAACATGCGAGATATCAATGAGTAATTTAGATATAAAATACACAAGCGCATATTCGATAGGACCAATTGGCCTAAACATCGTAACCGATGGTGAGTTTATTAATAGCGGCAATATTGAGTTAGGTTTTTTGCATAGAGGAATAGAAAAAATAGCTGAAAAAACAACTTGGCTAGGATTTCTACCATTTACGGATCGCGTAGATTACGTTTCATCGGTTCATGGCAATTTAGCGTATGCGCTTGCCGTTGAAAAATTGGCTGAAATTCAGGTTCCTCCAAAAGCAGTAAGAATTCGAGTTTTAGTATCAGAATTATCTAGAATTCAGAGCCACCTGTTGTCGATTGGTAATGCAGCAAAATTTTTAGGCAATAAAACGGTGTTCATGTATTCGTTGAGGGATCGCGAAAAAATAATAAATCTTTTTGAATTGCTTGCAGGATCTAGGCTGCTTCACTCATTTGTTCGAATTGGTGGAGTTGCTCAAGATATTTCAGAAGGTTTTTTAGAAAAAGCGCAAGATTTTATCGAATATTTTATTCCCAAATTAAAAGAATACGGAACGCTTTTTTATGAGCAAGAAATTGTTAGAGGTAGACTGGCAGGATTGGCAGTAGTAAATAAAAATACTGCTATTCAAAATGGTTTAAGTGGGCCAAACGCCAGGGCCTCAGGACTAGCCGTTGACGTACGAAAACAATATCCGTATTCAAGTTATAATGAGTTTATTTTTGAATCTCCTATAGGAGCAGGTGTTGCTATTGGAAAGGTTGGGGATTGTTTTGACCGTTTCCATATTCGCTTTCAAGAAATGGCTGAGTCTTCTGAAATTATAAAACAATGTTTAAAGAACATTCCAACGGGAGAATTTTGTAAACCTGTTCCTAGAATATTTAAAGTTAAAAAAGGAGAAACCTACCAGGCAGTAGAGAGTCCACGAGGGCATTTCGGTATTTATATTAGTAGCAATGGAGATAAAACCCCAGCAAGAGTTAGATTTAATACCCCTTCATATCATGTTTGCTCTTTGTTTCCAGATATTTTAAAAAACACAGAAATTGCAGACATCGCGCCAATTATAAGTTCGTTTGATATATTAGTATCTGAGGTGGATAGATGAATACATCTCTTGAAACAGTCAGTCCTTTTGCAAGTTGGCTTTTCTCTTTTATTGACTCAAACGCCAATGATTCAGTAAAAATATTAATTTCAGGAAGCGTATATTGGTTTTTAATTTTAATGCCAACGTTTTATTTAATGGAAATTGTGGAAAGAAAAATTTCTGCAAATATACAAATGAGACTTGGCCCAAACAGAGTAGGACCTAGGGGGTTTTTTCAAGGCTTATCAGATCAAATTAAGCTTTTAACAAAGGCAATCAATACAGCTTCAGATAAGAACGAAAAGCTAAAATATCTCCCGATAATAGTTTTAATAATATTGTTTTTGGCTAGCTCATTAGTTCCTGTAGCGACACAATGGCAAATAGCAGACATAGAAAGCTCAGGATTATTTATAGTATTAACTTTATTGTTAACAAAATTGTTTTTATTTTGGTTTTCATATTCATCAAGCTCACGATTTGCAGAACTAACCGCGTATCGAATTACTTTTGATTTAGCGGTTTCAATGCTTCCGATTATTGCTACATTTATTACAATTTTTTTAGTGGTTGGTTCTATTGATCTAAATAAAGTAGTGCAAAACCAAGGAGGGGCACCTTGGAGGTGGAATATATTACATAATCCCGGAGCGTTCATTGCAGGCATTACTTTTTATATTTCAATTTTAATCTGGAGTTTCCAAAGTCCGTTTGGGTTAAGTAAAAACAGTGTTGAAATAAGCGGGGGGCTAAATGAGCAACAAAGCGGAATTGATGGGTCTCAAATTAAGTTAATAGAAAAAATGAGTCTTTATTTTGGATTAACACTTTTTGTCGTACTGTTTTTAGGCGCAGGAAAAGCGCCTTTTTCATTAGAATACTTTGGAAAACTTGCAAGTCTAATCGAATTTTTTATTTTTAGTATAAAACTTTACGTTGTGATTATTTTAGCAATTTGGATCAAAAGTTCTCTACCAGAGATGAAATCAAGTCAAATTACAGGGCTGGTATTTTTAAAAATTGTTCCGATGTCACTTCTTTCTATTTTTCTTACAATCATTTGGATGGCGGTTTTTTCTTCGAAAGGAATTTTTCAACTTCTGTGAAAAAAATTAAAGATGCCTTTCAGGCCCTGAAAACAACGTTTCCATATTTTATCAATATTGATGAAAATTATAAGCACATTACAGAAGAATATCCTGATCGCGTAAGTGCGCGCATGCCAGAGGATTTACCAAAAAGGTACAGAGGGTTCTTGGATAATGACATAGAAAGATGTTCTGGGTGTCGTTATTGCTCAGATGCGTGTCCAGTTGACTGTATTAGAATAGAAACAGAGCCGGGGGCACAGCGAAACTTAAGCTGGGTTGCTGTATTTGATGTAGACCACTCTAAATGTATGTTTTGCGGACTATGTGTAGAAGTGTGTCCAACAGGTAGCCTTAAACATACTCAAGAATATCAAGGTTCTGTTTATAGACTAGAAGAATTGGTTAAAAGCTTTGGCAAGGGATGGGCTTCAAAAGATCAAAAAGAAATATGGTTAAGAGAACAAATGAACAGCGATTCAAGAGCAGACGAATACGCACAGCTTGAAAAATCTCCAGTGGGCGCAGAAATTACTCGGAGACAAAAAAAATGAATCAACAGCTTATAGTTACATTATGTGTATTTACCGTTTTATTTTCATTATTAGCAAGCAAAGCAAAGAGCATGTTAAAAACATTAATTTCAACATGGTTACAAGCACTTTTTGTTTCAGGGCTATTATTAGAAAGTGGATTTGAGTATGTTGCGTTTGTTTTACTTATTTCAGCAACTTTGCTTGTGATTTTGATATCGGTTTATACAGGCACTTTAGCGGGAGACTTAAGAGCAAAGCTAGATGAACAATTGAAAAAACCAACAATAATATTTACATTTGTAGGTATACTCGTTGCGAGCGCGCTGGCGGGAGCACTCTATTTTGTAGGCAACTCGGATATTACTCATATAATAAATGCGAACAAAGCGTTCAATATAACAGATATTGGAAATGCACTTTTATCAAAATATAAAATCGTTGCTCTTTCCGTGTCTTTACTTGTTCTCACCATTATTACTGGAAGCTCGCTAATAATTCATATTACAGACAGAGAGATAAAATGAACCCCATTTTAATATCAGCCGCAATCACTTTCATTTTTGGTCTCGCAGGACTTCTTTCAAAAAAAGAAATTGCCAGAAGTTTATGTTCATTTATTACAATTATACTTTCCATAATATTGGCTATGGCTTCAAATGCGATTTCAACCGATGCAAGCATTTTTATATTAGTGATTATTTTATCGCTGTTTTTTTGGGTTACTTCAGGAATAGCTTTGATTTATAAAAGACAGAGAACTTCTGGGTCAAACGATTTTCAGTTTAAAAATGAGTTGAAAAATTAATATGTTAAATTATTTAATATCAACAATTATTGTTTTGCCGATAATATTTGCTGCCTCATTTATTTTTAAAAAAAATAATTCAAACAAAACCAGCATATTACTGAATACATTTTTAGGACTACAACTGCTATTAATTGCCATCAGCGCATATTTAGCTTCCAAAGAAGACACAAATGTCGTTTGGAGTATTTTAAAAGAAAACGAAAGTACATTTGGCCTGTCAATCATGTTAAGAATAGATTCTATTCGAGCATATTTTTTATTATATGTTCAACTTGGAATTTTAATTTTTTATTTGTATCTACAAGAAAAAGTACACGAGTCATATATATTAGCATCAGCGCTTTTAAGTTTGTCAAATATATTTTTAGTAGGTTCAGATAATGTGTTTTCTTTTTTGATTGGTTTTGCCTTCACTATATTTGCTTCTTTTTATGCACTTTCTTCAGGTGAAGCACAGGCTGAAAAAAAAGCGGAAGCATATGTATCTTGGATCGTAGTTAAGCTAATAGGAATGACGCTCATCGTGCTTTCGTTAGCAAGCGTATATTCAGATTCTCCGAATCTAAATTTTCAAGAAATTAATAGTGCCGCCGCACAGTTAAAATTTATACCTTTTGTATTTTTAATTTTAGGTACATTAACATTATCTTTGAGCTATCCGTTTCTAAGCTCGTTTCGGGCAGGCGTATTTATTGGAAAACAATCGATATTGGTATTTATTTTCTCAACAACGCTTTCGGTAGCAATGTTGTGTTATAAACTCCACCCCACTTTTTTAGCAATGCCAAACATAGAGGCCGCTGAGGGCTTAATAGTCCTTACAATGTTTGTGTTAGGACTTTCAATCATGACAGAAACGAACCCAACAGTGGTTGCATTGATTACAGCCATATTTTTTACAATGTTTATAGTTTTATCATCATTGATTGTAAAATCTAATATTGGAATTGTATTAGGACTGCCCGCTGTTGTTGGAATGCCAGCACTATTAAACGCATCTAGAACAGAGTCCTCAAATAAACCCTTGATGTTATTTTTGTCTCTACCAATATTGTTTCTTCCTTTGTTTCCGTCGGGGTTAGGAATACTTGAATTGTTCTCGAGTTATTATGAAAAAATAAACTCATCGGATGCACAGAGTGTGTATCCAATTATAGCTTTTTTAGTAGTTTTAAATGGGGCACTCATAATGTTTATGATTGGTGTCTTTGGTTTTATAAAAAACAATTGGAACCTAAAACAAAAAACGAATTCAAATACGATGCAAACAATATCAATAATGACCGCGGCTTTTCTGAGCTTATCTATTTTCAGCGGGACCCCACTATTTTCAGGCTTTATTTTAAAACAAGATTTGGTTTGGTTGTCCCAATTTCAATGGCTTGCAAAGTCTTCAGATCTAAATTCAGAATTTAATTCATTTAACCAAAACGCCGTAATTAATTATTTTTCTGTTTTGTTTTTCTCAGCACTAATGGCGTTTTTCGTGTTTTATTCAAACGATGAAAGAGCGGCATCTACAAGAAAAAAATTAGGTACAACATTAAATAAGCTGTCGCTGCCTGCAACAGGAGAACTAAACTTCGATCTCAATATATGGAAATATATTTTTAAACCAGCAGTAGAAATCTTCGCAAGATTAAGTAATGTTGTGAATAATGTTATCATAAATCAAGCATTTGAGTTTTTAAATAAAACTTACAATTTTATTAGAGTTCGCGTTGGCGTACTGGACGACAGCGTATTAGATAATAAAATCATTGAATGCTTTGGTCAGCTTTTATTGTCTTGTTCAAAAGCAGTTCGTTTTATACACACGGGGCAAGTACAGTATTATATCGGCTTTGGAATTTTAATTATGGTCGGAATTATTTATAGACTCATTTTTTTAGTGATGAAATAGGAGAATAGGTTTGTGAGCCACATACTTTCAATAATTATATTTATACCAACGGTGGTAGCGTTTTTAATGTTATTGTCGCACAACTTAATTAAAGGTGCAGCCAAAACAACCGCATTAATTGTTACTGGAATTGAATTCGTTTTATCAGTTTTTATCTTTACCAAATTAGACGTAAGTCAAGTTGGTTTACAATTGATTGAAAAACACAAATGGATAGAGTCATTTAGGGTTCAGTACTTTGTAGGTGTAGATGGTGCCAGTACCCCATTACTATTGTTTACTACCCTCGTTTTCTTTTTGTGCACAGTTTATGTGTCCGAAATTAAAAAAGCAGAGAGCGCATTCTTCGCCCTTGTTTTACTTTTAGAGTCAACCATACTTGGATTTCTTTGCGCGCAAGATTTGTTTCTATTGTTTACTTTTTGGACAGCTATGATTTTGCCAGTTTATTTTCTAATTAGTTATTGGGGTGGCAAAAATAAAGATAAAGCCGCCGTTCGTTTTTTTATGTCACAAATGTTTTCAAGTTTACTAATGATTATTGGAATATTTTCACTCTACTACCAAGCAAGTCCACATACCTTTGATATTACAGAGTTGTCAGGCGGTAAATTTGTAGATGCTATTTTTACGATAGGGAACAAAGAGTTTCATTTTGAACGATTTATGTATTGGTTGTTTTTTATTGCTTTTGCATTTCGTATGCCCGTTTTTCCATTGCACGGTTGGTTTGTGCACGTACAGTCAGAAGCTGGTTCAATTTTAACAGTTTTAATGGCTGGAATATTTATTAAAACTGGAATGTACTCATTAATAAAAATTAATTACCCAATATTTTCAAATGCAGCTAAAGACCTTGCACATCCCATTATGATATTTGCAGTAGTAAATGTAATTTACGCTGCATTAACTGCCGTTTCTCAAAAAGATATTAAGAAAACAATTTCGCACGCACTCATCTGTTCAAATGGAATTATCCTTTTTGGTTTTCAAAATTTTACGAGCGCCGCACTTCAAGGGGCATTTCTACAATTGATATTTGCTGGACTGATTTTTGGAGCAACGGCTTTTTTAACAGAAGCGTTGTCTAGTAGAGACACCCAAGGTGTAACAGAACTAAAAATTGATAAATTCGCTGGCCTATTTAATAAAGTGCCAGTTTTAACATTCTTTTTTACAATGACTTTGTTTTCAATTATTGGAATGCCAGGGTTTGGACCATTTGTTTCGCAGTCAATGATTATGTTGGGAGGTTATGAGTCTCATAAAATTTTAACTACGATCGCAGTATTTGGATCATTGTTAACCGCGAGTTACTTAGTCTGGATGTATCGCAAAGTCTTTTTGGGAACTAGTTCAGAAAGTATCTCCGCACTAAATGATTTAACGATCAGAGAAAGAATAAGCGTTGCACCTCTCATAATATTAAGTGTCGTTTTTGGGTTGGTGCCTACTTTTGTAATGGATATTTCTAAAGTAAGTATTGATCAATTATTGCAAATCTTAGGAAAATAAATGTTTATTACAGAGCTCACATTACTAGTCACGATTTTAGCATGGGTTTCAATAAGTGCTTGTGAAAAAAGAGAAATAATTAAGAAGAATTTTTTACATTTACATCTTCCCATCATTGGTCTTTTGGCGGCAGGTTTTTATTCGTTCGTTACCTTTTCGGCCACAAAAGATAGTTATTTTAGTTATGAAAACATGACATTCAAAGGGTTCAAGCTTCAAGAATTGTTTATTGTTAGCGGCATGACTCAGGTTTTAAAGATGTGCGCTATCAGTATTGGCGCGGTTGCAGTATTGCTGATTCAAAAATCTAAAGAAATTTATGAAGAAGTAAAAAGTGAAACAATCGTTTTGCTATTAATTGCTATATTAGGTGTTTGCGTACAGGTTTCTTCTATTAATTTAATATTGAGTTTTGTCTCTATCGAAACCATATTTTTTTGTTGTTATTATCTAGTTGCCATAAAAGCAAAAGACGCTCGATCGGGAGAAGCTGCCATAAAACTATTCTATCAGGGAGTAGTGGGTTCACTTGTGTTGGCTTCAGCAATAACAATTATATATTGGCTTACAAAAAGTTTTGACATGGCAACGATTGCAAAAGAAATTTCAAACTTATCACAAAGACCAGAATCAAAAGTATTTTTGTTATTGTCTTTTTCGGTGTTAATGATGGCAGTTTTATTTAAAATGAACGCCTTTCCTTTTCATTTTACGATTGTAGACGTTGTTGACGGCGCAACAATTCCGTCCGGATTAATTATATTAACACTTCCGCTTATAGGTATGATTGCTACGGTTCAACATTTTGTTTTAAATACATTTTGTTTACATAGCGAAACAAAGTGGGTTCCATATTTCGAAGAAAGCTGGGTAACACTATTTTCATTTATTGGTATCGCAACGGTAGCTCTTTCTGCGATTGCAGCAATTAATCAATCGAATATTAAGAGATTTATTGCGTTAATATCTACCGCACAAGTTGGATTTATTATTTTAAGTTTTTCAACAGGTGCGCCTTCAGGAATTAGCGCATTGTTAATGAATATTGTTGTATATTCTGTTTCCATTGTAGGTTTTTTCATTCTTTTACAACTTGTATCAAAAGGTAAAGGAATTGAGAACGTAAATGAAATATCTGGACTTGTACCTAGATCTTGGTTTCATTCTTTTTTCTTCGTAATATTTTTAATTAATATTGTTGGCGTCCCACCATTAAGCGGATTTCTTTCAAAATTCTATACACTTGGCGCACTGTTTAAAACCAACATGGTTTGGATATCCATCTTTTTAGTTTTTACATGGATTTTATTATTCGCTGCCATTGTGCAGTTTTTCAAAACGATGTTTCAAAGCGCAGAAAACAAAGAAGTAAGAGCAATGGAATGGTCTGCTGAAAACGTACTTCTCATTTTCTTAGGAGCAATGGTCGTAATTTTTGGAATTTTCGGAGATCGTTTCTTCAGACTTTTTATCAATATTCTTGAGTAGTCACATCAATTAGTTGTTTTTAAAAATTAGAAAAAGTTGTTAGAATCTTCGTACTTAACGAATCTTAAGGACGAAAATGAAAGAATATATTCCGGTATTAATTCTGATGGGAATCGGTGCACTCTTAGCATCTGTAATATTAATTTTAACTCATATTTTGGGTCCGCGTTCAAAAAACAAAATGAAAGACTCGGTTTATGAGTGCGGAGTTCCTCCAGAAGGAGATGCAAGAAGAAGATTTTCTGTAAAATTTTATTTAGTCGCGATTTTATTTTTACTGTTCGACGTTGAAGCGGTTTTCTTTTATCCGTGGGCAGTAGTTTATAAAAAATATTTATCAATCAACGCGTTTATCTTGGTTGAAATGCTTTTCTTCGTGGCCATTCTTTTAGTTGGCTACATTTATATTTATAAAAAAGGCGCATTGGAGTGGGATTAAATTATGTCTAAAAACGGATCACCAGCAATTGTTACAACTAAACTAGATTGGCTCATAAATTGGGGAAGAAAAAACTCAATGTGGCCGCTTCCGTTCGGAACATCTTGTTGCGGAATTGAAATGATGGCGACCATGTCATCAGACTATGATTTGGCTCGATTTGGTGCTGAGGCAATGAGGTTTTCGCCGAGACAGGCAGATCTTTTAATTTGTGCCGGAACCATTACAAATAAAATGGCTCCCGTTTTAAAAAATATTTATGAACAAATGTCTGAACCAAAGTGGGTTATGGCATTTGGAGTTTGTACGTCCTCTGGTGGAATCTATAATTCATATAGCGTTCTTCAGGGTGTTGATACAATTATACCGGTTGATATTTATATTCCAGGCTGTCCGCCATCTCCTGAAGGCGTGTTACACGGATTAATTAAACTGCAAGAAAGAGTTGCGCGCGGTGATTATGGCATGAACCGTAAACGTCCAACTAGAGAAGAATTATACAAAGAAGTTCACAGAGGAAATGTATGAGCACATTGATGAATCGTGGAAACGATGATGATTGGAAATCAAAGTTTACAAAAATCGAAAGTACTTTTGGATCAAATTTAACTAAAGTTGAGTATGATGCTGTAGAGTGCCCGATACTATGGATTAAAAAAGATTACTCTGTGAATGCATTAAAATTTTTAAAAGAATCAGAAGATCTTGATTATATATTTTTAGCTGACTATACCGCGTATGACGAAAAAGGCTCTCCTGAAGAAGGCTTAAGCCGATTTGTTTTGGTATTTAATTTATACTCTCCCAAACAAAATCGCAGATTACGAGTAAAAATTAGAATTCAAGAAAATGAAGACGCTCCCACTATGTGTGGAGTGTGGAAATCAGCAAACTGGGCCGAAAGAGAAATATTCGACATGTTCGGAATTAAATTCACAGGACACCCAGACCTAAGAAGAATTTTAATGGACATTCGCTGGGAAGGACATCCACTTCGTAAAGATTACCCGCTTAGACGTTACCAACTTTTTAACGATCCAGAACCAATGCCAATGCATTTGTTGCAGAAAGAAGATTAGAGACCGATATGGAACAAATGACTACAAAAACAAATTATAATCCAAATGATATGGACGAAATTTACGAAGACTCTCGTGTATATATGAACATTGGACCTTCTCATCCAGCAATGCACGGAACGTTGCGAGTGATGGTTCGATTGAACGGTGAAACGATTGAAAAATCTATTTCTGAAATGGGATACCTCCATCGCGGAAAAGAAAAAATCGCAGAAAATACAACGTATCACAAATTCATTCCGCACACAGATCGCATGAACTATTGTTCAGCGCTTTGTAACAATGTTTCGTATGTGATGGCTGTTGAGCGTGTAATGGGACTAGAAGTTCCAGAGCGTACAAAATATATTCGTACAATTTGCATTGAGCTTGCTCGAATTATTGACCATTTAATTTGTGTTGGAATTAACGCAGTAGATTTGGGCGCATTTTCATTTTTCTTATACGGATTTCATCAACGAGAAGAAGCCTACACATTAATTGAAATATTGTCGGGCGCAAGACTTACCACAAGTTATACGCGCGTGGGGGGACTAGCTTCTGAGCCGCCTCCTGAATTTTTCAATGCGCTTAAAAAATGGATCGCAGGCTTTGAGCCCGTTTTTGCAGAAATGGACAAACTTTTAACTACGAACAAAATTTGGATCGATCGTACACGCGGAGTGGGTGCGTTTACCAAAGAACAAGCTTTGGCGTATTCATTCACAGGACCTTGTGCACGAGCAAGCAATGTGAACATCGATCTTCGTAGAGATCAGCCAGATCCGCTGTTAAAGTACGACGCCGTTCAGTTTGATGTTCCGATTGGTCAATACGGTGATGTGTATGATCGATATCTGGTCCGCATGGAAGAAATTCGTCAATCAATTAGCATTTTAAAACAATTGGCAGAAAAGACACCAAAAGAAGGTCCGATTTGGGTGAACGACAAGCGCGTTCGAATTCCTGACAAAGAAAGATTAAAAACTTCAATGGAATCAGTCATTCATCATTTTAAATTTTTCATGGAAGGTTTTGACGTTCCAAAAGGAGAAGCATACAGCGCAGTGGAAGGTCCAAATGGAGAAATCGGTTATTACATCATTTCTAAAGGTGGTCCACAGCCTTGGAGAACGCGAGTTCGCGCGCCAAGTTTTTGGATGTATCAAAGTTTAGAAGAGATGATTAAGGGTCAAAAAATTGCTGACCTTGTCGCATCTCTTGGAAGCATCAATATTATTGCAGGGGAGTTAGATCGCTAATATGTCAGCATCAGCAAAAAGAGAATTGTCAGACAAGTTTTACAGTGAAATCAAAAGAATGCGACCACGCTATCCAGCAGATCGCAATCAAGCAATGTTAATTCCAGCGCTTCACATGGCACAAAAAGAAAAGGGCTGGATTTCTGAACCTGTGATGGATGAGATTGCAGCTGCAATTGATATTCCTCCTCCAGTGGTTCGTGAAGTTGTTACGTTTTATACTTGGTTTAATTTAAAACCAGTTGGAAAAAACCATCTTCAGTTTTGTACAAACATCACATGTTGTTTGCTTGGATCCGATGAACTTTTGCATCACTGTGAGAAAAAATTAGGAATTGAAGCCGGTGAAACAACTCCAGACAATAAATTTACTATTTCGCACGTTGAATGTTTAGGATCTTGCGGAACCGCACCTGTGGTTCAAGTGAATGAAGATTATCATGAAAATATGACTGCTGAAAAAATGGATGCGCTCTTGGCGCAATTAAAGTGAGGAAAAAATGTCAGAATTAATTTTTTCAAAATATTTTTTCAAAAAAGAAGCGCCCACTCTTGAGTATTATAAAAAAGAAGGCGGATACGAAGGCTTGAAAAAAGCGTTCGGTATGAAAGCAGATGAAATCATTGCTGAAGTTAAAAAATCAAATTTGCGCGGACGCGGTGGAGCAGGTTTTCCAACTGGCATGAAGTGGAGCTTTATTCCAAAAGAATCAAAAATGCCAAAGTACATCGTTTGCAATGCGGACGAATCTGAGCCAGGAACTTTTAAAGATCGAGCAATCATCACATGGTCTCCGCACATGATCATTGAAGGAATGATTATCGGCGGGTACACGATTGGTGCAAACACAGGATACATTTATATCCGCGGCGAATTTGTTCGTGAAGCTGAAATGTTAGAAAAAGCAATCGATGATGCTTATAAAGCAGGATTGCTTGGAAAAAATATTATGGGATCAAAATTTGATTTTGATCTTTATGTAAATCGCGGTGGTGGCGCCTACATTTGTGGAGAAGAAACAGGACTATTAAACTCTCTTGAAGGAAAGCGCGGAGAGCCTCGCGTGAAACCACCATTTCCAGCTGTAAAAGGTTTGTTTGATGGACCCACGATTGTAAACAACGTTGAAACGCTAGCTAATATTCCAAACATCGTTCTCAAAGGCGGTGATTGGTATGCGAAAATGGGAAAATTTCCTAACTCTGGCGGCACAAGACTTTATTGTGTTTCAGGACATGTAAACAAACCAGGCGTTTATGAATTTCCGGTTGGTCACGTTACTTTGAGAGAATTAATTTACGATCATTGCGGTGGAATTAGAAACGGCAACAAATTAAAGGCAGTCATTCCGGGCGGATCTTCTGCTCCCGTATTAACGGCAGCAGAAATCGATGTAGCACTCGATGTTGATCCTATGATGAAAGCAGGCACCATGCTTGGTTCATGTGGAATCATTGTGATGGACGACACAGTAAGCATTCCAAAAGCAATCAGCCGAATTGCACATTTTTATGCTCATGAGTCTTGCGGACAATGTACTCCTTGTCGCGAAGGAACTCGCTGGATGGAAGATGTGCTTCACAGAATTTGTGAAGGCCGAGGAAAAACTTCTGACCTAGATTTGCTACTTGAAGTTGCAAACAATATTAATGCAAAAACGTTGTGTGCATTAGGTGATGCAGCGGCAGGTCCAGTATTGAGTTTTGTGAAAAAATTTAGACATGAATTTGAAGAACTAATTAAAGGCGGAGCGAGATATGCCCAAATGCACAATTGATGGCAAAGAATACGAATTCAAGCCAGGCGAAACTGTAATTCAAATTGCAGATCGAAATGGAATAAACATTCCTCGATATTGTTATCATCCAGCGCTTACAGTAGTGGCTCAATGTAGAATGTGCGCTGTTGAAGTTGAAAAAATGCCCAAAATGCAAACAGCGTGTTCAACGCCTGCTGCAGAGGGAATGGTGATTTCTACAAAATCTGAAAAAGTTCGCTCAATGCAATCATCAGTAATGGAATTTTTACTTATCAATCACCCTCTTGATTGCCCAATTTGTGATAAATCAGGCGAATGTGATCTTCAAAATTATTCGTATGATTACGGTGCAGCCGATTCTCGTTATGAAGAGCAACGTAGAACTTTCTTAGACCTAGACATGGGTCCAGTGATTAAGAAAAACATGAATCGTTGTATTCATTGTACTCGATGCATTCGTTTCTGTGATGAAGTGAGTGGATTTAGAGAAATGATCGCAATGAAGCGAGGCAATTGGACAGAGATCACCACGCAAGGCGGAAAGCCTCTCGAAACAGAATATGCAGGAAATTTAGCAGACATTTGTCCTACAGGATCTCTAACTTTAAAAGATTTTAGATTTAAAAAACGCGTTTGGTATTTAAAGAAAACCAAATCAGTTTGTGAAGGATGTTCTACAGGATGTAATATTGAACTTCACTCAGAAAACAATCTTTTATATAGAACGCTTCCACGTGAAAATATGGAAATTAACAAATATTGGATTTGTGACGAAGGAAGATTTAATTTTCATTACGTACACAACGAATCTCGAATTGTAGAGCCAACCGTAAAGGGTGGTGAGTCTGATTGGGATACAGCGGTTCAAAATACAAAATCATCAATTAAAGGAAAAACATTAGTTTTAATTTCTTCAGACCTATCTTTAGAAGAAATGAAGTCAGCAATGTCGTTTGCACAAACAAAACTTTCTGGTGCGGCTGTGTTTCATTACGGAACACCAGAAGTAAAATCAACCTCTCAGGATAAAGAAGAAGATAAAATTTTAAAACGCACAAGCAAAACAGCAAACCTTCATGGTGCAGAGAAACTAGGTCTAAAAGCTTGGGACGAGTCTGGCAATTATGACAGCGCAATTATTTTTAGAGGTGGAAGAGCTGTTCCGCTGTTGAAGCCAAAGAAAAACGTAAAAGGCGCAATCGTAGGAGTTGGCGTATTTAACAAAGAGTCAGTTGGTGAATACGATATCGTGTTGCCGGGATTAAGTTTTACTGAAAAAGCAGGAACGTTTGTAAACTATCAAGGCAAAGAACAAAAGTTTGAACAAGCGATCGATCCGGTTGGAAATAGCAAAGCAGTGGATGAAATTTTTGGAATGTGGAAATAAGGAAGACTTATGGAACAGTTTGAAATGACAGCAATGATAATCAAGGTAGCAGCAGTGGTTATTATGATGCTACAAGTGGTGCCCATTATGGTTTGGGTTGAGCGTAGAGGTTCAGCACTCATGCAAAACAGAAGAGGACCAAACAGAGTTGGCCCACTAGGATTGTTTCAATCTCTCGCAGACGTTGTTAAATTCATGTTTAAAGAAGATTTCATTCCAGGTCACATTACTGAAAAGTTTTTCTTTTTATTAGCACCAGCGGTTTTATTAATTCCTGCGTTCATGACGTTTGCTGTAATTCCATTTGGCGGAGAAATTAAAATCGGCGAACACCTTGTTCATTTACGAATCAGCGATCTAGATGTTGGCATTTTATATATTTTCTCTATCGCATCACTTGGCGTTTACGGAATCATAATGGCTGGTTGGGCTTCGAACAATAAATATTCTCTTTTAGGATCATTGCGATCTTCAGCACAAATGATTAGCTATGAGCTTTCATTAGGCATGAGCATTTTAGGAATGGTCATGATGTCCGGTTCGCTTGATTTAAATGAAATCGTAAAAACACAAGGTCAGACATTATTTAGTTTAGGTGGACTAGAAATTCCTCAATGGGGATTTTTAACCCAACCACTAGGATGGATCATTTTCATGACAGCGGCTTACGCTGAAACAAACAGACTTCCCTTTGACTTACCTGAAGGAGAAAGCGAAATCGTTGGCGGATATCACACCGAATATGGAAGCATGAAGTTTGCGCTATTTTTCATGGCAGAATACATCAACATGACCGTGGCTTCAGCACTCATCACAACACTTTTCTTTGGTGGATATTTATTACTTCCGGGAATGAGTTTTTTAATTGATCCAATTGCAAAAGCATTGGGAGGATGGGCACACATTGCTTCTCCTCACGATCTAGCAACAACGATTCTTCAAGTTGCTTCTTTTTCGATTAAAACAGTATTTTTTATGTGGTTGTTCGTTTGGGTGCGTTGGACGCTGCCTAGATTTAGATACGACCAATTAATGGATTTGGGTTGGAAAGTAATGATTCCTTTGGCGGTAATGAACGTAGTGATTACAGCGTTTGTTATGTACTTTCTAAAATAAGGGCAGGAGAAAGAAATGTTAGTTAAAGAAAAAACAGGCGTATTAAACAAGTTCTATCTTGTTGAAATTGTAACCGGATTGCTGATTACAATTAAAAATATGTTTTTTGCGAAATCAGTTACCTACGAATATCCTGAAGTGCGCAGAAACTATTCTCCTAAGTACAGAGGATTGCATTACATTAAATCTGTAAATGGCGTTGAAAACTGTACAGCATGCATGCTTTGTCCAACGGTTTGCCCAGCAGAATGCATTCACATCGAAGCTGGTGAGAAACCTGACAAAGAAAAATACCCAGTTAAATTTGAAATTGATATTTTAAGATGTTGTTATTGTGGATTTTGTGAAGAGGCGTGTCCAAAGGATGCGATCAAGCTATCTACTATTTACGAAATGGCACAATATCAACGCGAAAACGGCGTTTATAATAAAGAAGCGCTTATGGTTCAAAGAGGAAATAAATAATGTCTGGAAATGAAATTTGTTTTTATATTTTTTCAGGGCTAGCAATTCTGTTTTCACTATTTGTAGTGCTAGGAAAAAATCCCATTTACTCTGCGTTTAGTTTAGTGATGGTGTTTTTCTGTTTTGCGGCAGATTATGTTTTGTTGCAAGCGCACTTAATCGCAACACTTCAAATATTGGTTTACGCAGGCGCAATTATGGTACTCTTTGTGTTTGTAATCATGTTGCTTAACGCTGACTCTGTTCAATTTGATTTTGGAAAAAGCAAAGCTTTTCAAATCGTGGCAGGACTATTAACCATAGCACTGCTTGCTATTTTTGTTAACGTAATCAAACAAGGTGGCATCAATTCAAATGTATCAGGATTTACGCCTGAAAAAATTGAAAGCCTTGGCGGAAACACTCAAGTATTATCAGAGCTAATGTTCTCTGATTATATTTTACCTTTTGAATTAACCTCTATTCTTTTATTGGTTGGAATCGTTGGTACCGTTGCATTGGCAAAACGTAAACATGAAGGTGAGGAGACAAAATGAACTCACAAAATTTTTTAATATTATCAATGATTGTATTTTTTATCGGTTTATTTGGAGTTCTAGTCCGCCGAAATATAATCGTCATTATGATGTCGATCGAATTAATGCTTAATGCCGCAAACCTTGCGTTCATTACATACAGCAAAGAGTTGCAACACTTAGGCGGACAGATGTCAGTGTTTTTTATTATTACAGTTGCTGCAGCAGAATCTGCTGTGGGCTTAGGTTTAGTAATTGCGTTGTTTAGAAATACAAAATCAGTGAGCACAGAAGAAATTACGCTCATGAAGTTTTAAGAGAAGGATATAGTACGAAATGAATACAACCCCACTTGCTTGGATGATTGGTTTGCCGCTGATTGGTTTTTTAATTAACGGCATCATTTACGGTGTGTTTGAGAAGAAGCTACCTGCAAAAGTATCAGGAACCATTGCTTCTGCAGCAATATTTGGATCTTTTATCATTGCTCTTACAAAGTTTTTTGAATTGAAAGGCTTAGATCCAGCTGCTCGATTTATGGAACACACCATATTTCAGTGGATGACTGTAGATGGTGGAGTAAATATTCCCTTCAAATTAGCTCTCGATCCATTGAGTTCAGCAATGTCATTGGTTGTGACTGGTGTGGGTTTTTTAATTCACGTTTATTCAATCGGGTACATGGATCATGATGCGGCTCCCGCAAAATTTTTCACTTACTTAAATTTATTTTGTTTTGCAATGTTATGCCTAGTTTTAGGGGCATCACTTCCGATCATGTTTTTAGGTTGGGAAGGCGTGGGCGTATGCTCATATCTATTGATTGGATTTTGGTATGAAGATCCAGCCAAAGCGTCAGCTGGCAAAAAAGCATTCATCGTAAATCGCATTGGTGACCTAGGCTTCTTAGTAGGAGTTTTTCTACTATATGTAATGTTTGGCACTCTAGATTTTCAAAGCTTAAAGCATGCGGTTGAAGAAGGTGCGGCAGCTAATTCACTAAACATTGGGCTTATTACAATTGCAACGATGGGATTGTTTGTAGGAGCAATGGGTAAGTCAGCACAAATTCCTTTGTATGTATGGCTCCCCGATGCGATGGCAGGCCCAACCCCTGTATCTGCATTAATTCACGCAGCAACGATGGTAACTGCCGGCGTTTACATGATCACACGAATGAATTTCTTATTTAGCTTAGCTCCACAAACGCAAATGTTAGTAAGCGGAATTGGTGCAGCGACTGCACTTTTTGCTGCAACGATTGCAATCGTTCAACGAGATATTAAAAAAGTATTGGCGTACTCTACCGTTTCACAATTGGGTTATATGTTTATGGCAGTTGGCGTAGGCGCATATGTGGCTGGTGTATTTCACTTAATTACACACGCGTTTTTCAAAGCACTTTTGTTCTTAGGTTCTGGATCAGTCATTCACGGAATGCACGAAGAACAAGACATCATGAAAATGGGTGGACTTAAAAAACACATGCCTCAAACCTGGATTACTTTTGTAATTGGCACGATCGCAATTGCAGGAATTCCTCCGTTTGCTGGATTCTTTTCAAAAGATGAAATCTTATGGGAAGCGTTTAGTTCTCATCACGGATTAGCAGGCCCAGCGCTATGGATCGTGGGAATGATCACAGCGTTCTTAACAGCATTTTACATGACAAGACTAACTTGCCTTACATTTTGGGGAAAAGAACGTTTTGATAAACATCATGTTCATCCGCACGAGTCTCCATTGTTAATGACATTACCTTTAATGATTTTGGCGGTTCTTTCAATCGTTGGAGGTTTTATTGGGCTGCCTGGTAATTCATGGTTGCACGATTGGCTTGCCCCCGTTTTACATTCAGGCGCTCAACATGCTCAAGCAGCAGAAGAAGGCGGACACAACTCAATGGAAATGATCTTAATGGTTGTATCTGCAGTAGTTGCTATTGCTTCAGTATCGCTTTCATATCATCTATATGTACGAAAACCAGAAGTGCCAGCAAAACTAAAAGAATCTATGCAGGCAGCATATAAAACATTGTTCAACAAATATTATGTAGATGAAATTTATGAAGCGATTTTCGTAAATCCAATTCAAAAATTAGCAAAATTTTGTTGGAAAATAATTGATGTAGTCTTGGTTGATGGAATTGTGCTTTCGTTTGGTCGAATCTCAAGATTCGCCGGAGAAGTCACAAGAACAATTCAAACAGGAACGGTTCAAGTGTACGCAATATTTATTTTAATAGGAATTTTAGCAATCGTAGGATACTTCACATATGGAATTACTCACTAATCACTTGTTAAGTGTAATTGTATTTTTGCCAACTGTATTTGGCTTATTGCTTTTGTTTTTGCCAGACAAGTCAGAAGCAGAACAAAAAACATTAAAAACAATGGCACTTATTTTTTCGTTAATCGTTTTTGGCATATCTCTAATTATGTACAAAAACTTTGACTCAAGTACAGCGAACTTTCAGTTTACAGAAAAAGCAAATTGGATTTCAAACTTTGGAATCAGCTATTCGTTAGGAATCGACGGCGTAAGTCTTTTATTAATAATGCTAACCACATTTTTAACACCTATTGTTTTGCTGGGCTCATGGAATGCGGTTGAAAAGAAATTAAAAGCTTATTTATTTTTATTATTGGCTCTTGAGACTGGAATGATCGGCGCATTTGTATCATTAGACATAATTCTGTTCTACGTTTTCTGGGAAGCCATGCTGATTCCAATGTACCTACTCATTGGTGTTTGGGGAGGTAAAGAAAGAATTTATGCTTCAATGAAATTCTTCTTATACACTCTTGTAGGATCACTTCTCATGATGATCGCCATTTATTATTTAATGTGGCAGCACAAAGTTCAATTCGGAGAGTTTTCAGCAGCAATTACTGATTTGTATAAATTAAAAATTCCATTTGAAGGATTTAGATCACCACAAACAATTCTATTTTTAGCGTTTTCACTTGCGTTTGCAATCAAAGTACCGCTCTTTCCGTTGCACACATGGTTGCCAGATGCGCACGTTCAAGCGCCCACGGCAGGATCTGTAATCCTTGCAGGTGTATTATTAAAATTGGGCGGATACGGTTTCATCCGTTTTGCGTTTCCGATGTTTCCGCAAGCAGCACATTTTCTTGCGCCAGCTTTTATGACATTGGGAACAATTGCAATTGTCTACGGAGCGTGGGTTGCAATGGTTCAGCCCGATATTAAAAAACTCGTAGCATATTCTTCGGTCTCTCACATGGGATATGTAATCATTGGATTGTTTTCACTGAATCCAAACGGCGTAATGGGTTCCGTTTATCAAATGTTAAACCACGGAATTTCAACTGGTGGACTCTTCTTAATTGTAGGAATGCTCTATGAAAGAAAACACACACGAGAAATTTCAGAATATGGTGGAATTACGAAAGTAATGCCATCGCTTGCAATTATTTTTATGATTGTAACGCTTTCGTCTGTGGCACTTCCTGGAACCAATGGATTTATCGGTGAATTTTTAATTCTATTAGGTACCTTTCAGGCAAACAAATGGGCTGCGATCATTTCAGGCACCGGCGTAATCTTTGGAGCTGTATATATGCTCTGGATGTTTCAACGAGTTATGTTTGGTCCCATTACAACAGACGAAAATAAAAACTTAAAAGATTTAAGTTTTAGAGAAAAAATAGTGATGGCTCCAATTGTTGTAGCAATTTTTGTTATGGGAATTTTTCCTAACTTTTTTATGTCACAAATGGACGCAACGATTAAGCAATTTTTAACAATGACAAAGGTATAAAGAATGAACGATTTAATAAAACCACAAAACCTAAGTATGTCGGCCGAACAAATGACCATGTTTATGCCATTTATCATTATGGCTTTGGGTGCAATGATGGCGCTCTTGGCTGGGGTTTTACATTTTTCAACAAATCTTGCTGAAAACCAAAGAAAACGAAACGTTGCTTCCTTAGGAATTTCAGTCATTACACTTTTAACCACTTTATTTTGTATCAATCGAGTTTGGGGAGAGCCAAATATGGTTCTTTTCAACAATATGTTGTCGATCGATTATTTCACAAATCTATTTAATGTCGTGTTTGTTGGAGCAACATTGCTTGTGAGCATTGTATCTTATTCGTACTTAGATAAAGAAGGAATTCACCATTCAGAGTATTATCCACTACTATTGTTTTCTTGTTTAGGAATGATGCTACTTGCCTCAGCGCTTGATTTAATGGTTCTTTTCTTAGCTCTAGAAACAATGTCAATTGGAGTCTATGTACTTGTGGGCTTCAGAAGAGCAGACATAAAATCAAATGAAGCTGCAATAAAGTATTTCGTTTTAGGATCAGCCGTTTCTGCAATTCTTTTAATGGGAATCGCAATGGTATACGGCGCAACTGCATCCATGAACATTTCTGAAATTACAAATTGGATTAAAGCGAATCCAAATTTAAATCCTTTATTTATTTTAGGAACAGTTTTAATTGGTATCGGATTTTTATTTAAAGTTGCATCTGTTCCATTTCATATGTGGATGCCAGACGTTTATGAGGGCGCCCCTACTAGTGTAACTAACTTTATGACAACTGGCCTTAAAGCAGCTGTTTTTGCAGCATTTTTAAGAGTATTTATTTCTACAGGTTATGGCGACGACGTGGTCACGTTGCTCGATAAAGGCTTTCATAACATGCTTTGGATTTTAGCAGTGCTTACAATGTTGATTGGTAATATCGTTGCGCTCACTCAGAAAAATATTAAAAGAATGCTTGCATATAGTTCAATTGCACACACAGGGTACTTATTGGTCGGATTTATCTCTGGTGCAAAATCTGAATATGGATTTTCTTCTGTAGTAATGTACTTAATTACATATGTTGTAATGAACATCGGAGCATTTGCTGTGGTTTCATTAATGGCCGAAAAGGGAGATCGTAATCTTGAAATCGATTCACTTTCTGGTGTTGGCTTTAAGCATCCCGTTCTTGGCTTTGCAATGACTGTGTTTATGTTTTCAATGGCAGGAGTTCCTCCTACCGCAGGTTTTGCAGGAAAGTATTTGATTTTTAGCTCCGCCGTTCAATCTGGCGAAGTATTGCTTGCTGTATTAGGTGTTCTCTGTTCTGCGATTTCAGCATATTACTACTTACGAGTTATTGTATTTATGTACATGAAAGAAGATAGCGGAAAAAGTAAGTTTCAATTTAGTTTAACAAATACAATTGTGATTGCAGTTGCAACAATTGGTACGTTGCAGTTTGGGTTATTTCCAACTGTGTTGATTCATGCTGCTAAAAAAGCCGCATGAATGTAAGTTTGAGAGTGGATGGAAAAACAACATTATCGAATCAGACTTGTAAACAATGAAGAAATAGGTCCTCTTAGCTATCAAGAAATTAGAAAGCTAATTGTAGATAATGAAATAACAGGAAACGAACTTGTACAAATTGACGACAGTTTTGATTGGATACCGTTAAAACTATATCCTGAGCTAAAAACAATTCTTGATTTAAAATTAAGTAAAATCGAAAAAGAAGAAAAAGAAAAAACTCTTCAAATTGAAATAAAACCAAAATACAAAAAACCCGAAGAACCAATTCGGCCCAAAAAACAAGAACCTGAGCCAGAACCGTTCACAAACCATTTTCAGCCTACACAAGATAGTTACACGGCACCCTTTAATCCGATTGCGAATGAAAAAACAGCAATGTTTCAAATTCCTGGTCAAGAAAACGAATCAAAAAAACCAAATTTAAAAGCGAAAATATACATTGCACTTGGAATTATTTTAGCATTATTGATTTTACTAAAACCAGATGAAAGCACAAAAACCAAGGTCGAACGATTCTTGGTAAAAATGCCAACACCAGCGCAAGTGCCAGACCCCATTGAAAGTGAAAAAATTTATCAAGAGGCACTCAAACACTTTGTACTTGATACAGTTGAGGGATACAAAAAAAGCGCTGCTATTTTACTAAAATCTACTGAATTAGATATGTCGAACGTAAAAGCACTCAGTTTACTAGCGAGTTCATATTTAAACTTAATGGATGTAGTAAATAGGGATGAAGAATACTTTAATACGGTAGTTAAAATCATTGAAATTGCCAGAAGCAAAGGCCTCGATCTAATTCAGATGGTAATGGCGGATGTTGATTTATATATTGCTCTCGGTAATCCAGATGCGGCCATAGAAAGAATCTCTGATTTTACGAAAACACATCAATACGGAGCCGAATTATACTTATATTTAAGTATGTCGTTCTATGCGAAGCAAGATTATGAAAACGCTTTCAAATACCTATCAATGATTTCAAAAAACGAATGGTTTAGTAGCAAAATACCCTATTACTTTGGCATGTTATATAAACACGATAAAAAACCAGATCAAGCAAAACTTGCATTTGAAGAAGTTGTTCGAAGAAGTCCAGCACACATTAAAGCTCGTGTTGAATTATTACCTTTGCTTTATAGCGCAGATCAAAGCGAACCACTACAAAGACACATTAATTTTATAAAATCGCATTCACAAAATGCCTCAAAGAAAGAGCTAGCCCAATCATATTATTATCAAGCTCGTCTATATGAAACAAAACAAGATGAGGATTCAATTAAAAGTGCCATAGATGCATTAGACATTGCCTTGAAACTACAACCAGATGAGTCCGACTATCAAATGGAGTACTATACATTGAAAGCAAGAATGGGCGTGATTAACGGAGACGCCGCTAATCGTGCAAAGATGTATGAAAAATTAGCTTTGGGAGAACAAGCATTAAAAGACGGACTTCTTACACAAGCTCAAATGAACTTTTTATCGGCAAGACAGTTTCAAGAAAAAGATCCGGTCCCACTAATTAAATTAGGAGACACATTTAAATTAAAAGGCGATTTAATGTCAGCGATCAATAATTATCAAAAAGCAGTCAAATTAAACACTGAAAAAGCTGATTATTATCCCAAATTAATCAACGCTTTAATTGAAGGCTATGAGTTTAAAGAAGCGCGAGCAAAAATTGACATTTATAAATCTTTAAAAAATGCCACACAAAATAAATTAGACAGAATGACCGGCGAATTAATGTTTAAGCAAAGCAGATTAATTGAAGCGCAAGCATATATTAAAAGAGCGCTAGGAGATGCCGCTTCTGACCCGTCTATTTATATTACCTATGCAGACATTATGTTTGCGGGCAGATCATTTCGGGATGCGGCTTTTTATTATGGCTTAAATTTAAGATTCGTTCCGCATAATCCCAAGGCGATCATTGGTGTATCAAAAGCACTCGTTGAAATGGAAACGCCCCAAAAAGGAATTGATTACATTCGCAGTGCAATTGATAAAGCAAAAGATAAAGCGGAGCTGCTAAATGGGCTTGCTGAAATATTGGTGCAAAAAGGAGACCCAACTCAAGGGTTAAAAATTACGGACCAAGCGCTAGAGGCAAATCGAGAATTTGTAAAAACGTTCAAAACGCGTGGGGATGCGTATGTTGCGCTTGAGAAAACCAGACTTGCACTAGACGCTTACACCACTTATGCTAATTTAAATCCACTTGATCCAGCCGGAAATGTAGAGCAATACAAAATTTATTTGAAAAAAATGGATCTTAAAAGTGCCAAAGAAAAAATTGAAAAAGTAATTAAAGATTTTCCGAAATACCCAGGTGCATACTATATGTTGGCAGATGTTTATTTTCATGGTCAGAACTACAACGGCGCACAAGAAGCAATTAAACAAGAATTAGTTTCGAATGTATTTTATATTCCGGCGTATGTGATGGCAGCGAAAATTTATCATATAAATAAAGAATACCAACTTGCATTAGATTCAGTTAATCGTGCAATTAAGTTAAATCCAAATTACGTACCCGCACTACTATTAGCTGGTGATATAAATCGTATGTTAAAAACGTTTGGAGCATCAAAATCTTTGCTTGAGAGAGCGCTAACGCTTGATCAAGGCAATCCTGAAGTTCACAAAAAACTCGGCGCACTGTATCTTGAAATGGGAGATCGTCCAAAGGGCCTGCAACACTTTAGAGCATACATTGATCTTTATCCAGATGCGCCAGATCGTGCAGAAATTGAGCAAAACCTTCAGAGATAATGTTGAAATAATAATCATAAGGAAATAAATTAAACAAATGTTAGATTCAAAATACTTTTCAGATAAAATTGAAGTTTTAGTGGCAGGACTAAAAAAACGAAACGCTGAGCTTACTTTAGTAGAAGACATTCAGAAACGCGCAGAAACTCGTCGCAAAATGATTGTTGAAACTGAAAAATTAAAAGCAGAACGAAATGCTGCCAATCAAGAAATAGCTGCGGCTAAAAAATCGGGAGCAAACATTGACGTTAAACTTGCTCAAATGAAAACCCTTTCAGATCGAATCAAAACTTTGGATGCAGATTTAACCAAAGCCGAAGAAGATTTTAAAGCATTGGCTTTAACACTTCCCAATATTCCGCACGAGTCTGTTCCGAATGGAAAATCATCAGACGACAACAAAGAAATGAAAAAGTGGGGCGAGGCTCGCAAGTTTTCATTCGAACCAAAAGATCACGCAGATCTTGGTGAAAAACTTGGAATCATTGATTTTGAACGTGCAGCTAAAGTGACAGGAGCACGATTTAATATATTGCGCGGAATGGGCGCAAAACTTGAGCGGGCATTAATGAATTATATGCTTGATGTTCACACCAAAGAACACGGGTATCAAGAAACCCTAACACCATTCATGGTCAATCGTGATTCGATGATCGGCACAGGACAACTTCCCAAATTTGAACAAGACCTCTTTAAAATTCAGGGACATGATTTCTTCTTAATTCCCACCGCAGAAGTTTCAGTTACTAATATTTATCGAAATGAAATTTTGGATGGCAAGTCGTTGCCATTAAATCTAACAGCGTACTCTCCTTGTTTTAGATCTGAAGCCGGCTCGTATGGCAAAGATACCAAAGGACTGATTCGTCAGCACCAATTTGATAAAGTAGAATTAGTGAAATTTGCTCATCCAGATACTTCGTATGAGGAACATGAAAAACTTGTGAAACATGCTGAAACTATTTTGGAACGCCTAGAATTACCCTATCGACGCATGGTTTTATGTGGTGGAGACATGGGTTTTGGCGCAGCAAAATGTTATGATTTAGAGGTTTGGCTTCCTTCACAAAAAACGTATCGAGAAATCTCTTCATGCTCAAATTTTGAAGATTTTCAAGCCCGTAGAGCGGCGATTCGTTTCAAAGACGGACCAAACGATAAACCTAAATATGTTCATACCTTAAATGGGTCAGGCCTTGCGATCGGACGCACTTGGCTTGCAATTTTAGAGAACTACCAAGAAGAAGATGGCTCGGTGCGTATACCGAAAGTTTTACAGCCTTACTTGGGAGTGGAAAAATTAATAATTCCGAGTTAATAAATACCTTCACCCGCAATTAAAGATTTCTTGTACGGAGAGGTGTCTGAGCGGTTGAAAGAGCCAGTCTTGAAAACTGGAGACCGGGTAACTGGTCCGTGAGTTCGAATCTCACCCTCTCCGCCACTATTCGTGAAAATCGCTTCCAACTTCATCGTTTTCATAAAAATTTCGTCAGCGTACTTACGTGTACGCTCCGGAAAATTATTAAAAACTTCTTCGTCTAACTCGTGTATTGAAAGTAGATGATATTTTGTAACTTAACCGGTTTTATCAGAGTCATTGTTTGAAGTCGATTTTGACGAATAGAGGGAGAATCATGCACTTCTAAAACTAAGAGTTTAGGGATAAAATAATTTAATGAAAACGATTATCGTTTTACTTTTTATTTCACAAAATGCATTTGCAGAATTTGACTTGTGTGACTGGTATAAAAAACTATTTCCATTTAGTTCGAATAATGATTGTGGAAAAAAAGTAAGCGTGCGTCCTAAAACAGCAAATGCAACTTTTTCGGGGGCATTCAACATGAATCCATCTAGTACTCCGACGGAACCTTCTCCTTATGGATTAGAAACAATTGCAAGCTATATTCGTCCAGGCGCTGAACGTTGGAGCCCACAGTTTTCATTAATAAAAGGATTTCAAAAGTTTGGAAGTGGAGTTTCTACTTCAAGCAACAATACGTTTTATGGTAACGATGTTTTACTGCGAGCCGAAGGACATTCAAATTTAAGTTCGTTTAAATCAGAAGAACCTAAAAGTAGTTTGCCGAATGTAAACTTTGGAACTTCATTTGATTTAAATCCGGATAAAAAAGGAAAAATTACTGCGTTGAAATTGGGAGTAACAATGAGACACAATAAAACGACCAACACACAAGGTGGAGGTGTGGGCTTTACAATTGGCAACTCGCTATTGAAATTTGGCTCAGGACTAACTCGCGAAAAAGTTTCAAATAAATATCCTGTAATGTTTTTTTCAACATTTATGATGAGTACAAAATTATTATTTTTAGAATTAGAATATACAGGACTTAAAAGTTTTGATGGACCATATTTGCCATTCATACACATTGTGACAGGAACATTAAATTTTGGAAAAATCCTTTTAACAGCTGCTGGCAGAAGAGTTTCATATTTTTTGGACGGTGATGTAATTCAAATGCATTATGGAATACAAGTATCAATCGCTCAAGCTCTTACTCTTGGGTATCTATATAATTACATGCCCGGAACCAATTCTATTGCATTACAATATTACTTTTGAAAGCTTTGGGCAAAATCTGCCGACTGTTTAATCTGTATAACTTGGTAGAATGTTTACATGAAATTGAAGGTCGTTGCGACCGTTGTCGCAGTTGTTTCTTTTATATCTTTATTCGTAGCTTTTAAAACTAAAAACTATAAAACTTCAGAAGTGGCAGTACAATCTGTTGGAACAAATCCAAATCGATTGCCTGCCAATGAATAAACTTTTTTTAATTAATTTAAAAAGAATTTTCGTTTTAAGTTTTATTTCTTTAAGTGTTCAGTGGGCACAGGCTACTGATTACCAAGCGTATCTGCAGACAAAATTAAAAAAAGCAAAAATATCTAACGAAACCATAGCTTTGATATTGCAAAACCCAGCAAATGAAGAAGAACAAAAAAAAACAATATCATTAAACGTGTTGGGATTTTTAGATAAAGGAAATTACGAAGACTATGCCGTTCATTATTCGCCCGATGCAATTGAAAAGTGCAAAGAGTTTTTAGTAAAAAACAAAGCAACACTGGAGGCAGTTGAAAAAAAATACAAAGTATCTAAAGAAGTAATTACAGCACTGCTTTGGGTAGAAACCAAACATGGAACACATCTGGGCAAGCACACAGCCCTTGGTGTGTACTCAAGTTTATTGTTATCAGACAATCCAGAAATCATTGCAGAGAATAAAAAAAATGCAGCAGTTAAAGTTGGTAAAACTTCGAAAACTATTAATGCAAAAGTAGTCAGTCAGTCTAAGAAAAAATCAAATTGGGCTCTCGATCAAATTCGTGCTCTTGATAAGATTCGCATTAAAACCAAACAGGACATATCGCAAATTAAAAGCTCTTATGCCGGCGCTTTTGGCGTTTCACAGTTTATTCCTTATAGTTATTTAAAATGGGCAAAAGCATTTAATGAAGCAAACGTCCCTGATTTAAATAATATGGACGATGGAATCACAAGTGTCGCAAATTATTTAAAAACCCAAGGATATAAAAACAATAATGTACGCGCGCAGAAAAAAGCATTGTTCCATTATAATCGCGCAAAAGGTTACGGAGAAGTTATATTAAAAATAGCAAATGATTTGAAAGTTAAAAATCAGAACAATGCAGCGGCCCACTAGTTTCGTAAACGTTTTGAAATAAAAATAAGAAGAACACCAATTCCCCAAATTAAGTAATCATTATCTAAAAAATATGTATATATGATCAATGTTATTCCGATGATTACATCCGGAATGTGAGCATTTTTTCTGCCGCTTTTATAAATAAAAATTCCAATAGTACTGAAGATTAAACCCGCTATCAAGGCAGAGAAATTAAAATTTAATCCCGAAGAAAAACCCGGTAGATTGTTTAGATTAGTTAAATCCAATTTCAGCCTCCGGAAATGTTTTCATAAAATTTTCAGGCTTCACCGAATATTTTGATTGTATTTGATTTAGCCATTGTTTAGTTTTTTCATCAGTATTTTGCGTTTGCCCGTCCTTGGTTAGTAATGAATTGTTTTTCATTTGGTCTTTACAAAGAGAAGAGCACTCAAATGAAACAATTTGAGTGTTTGCTGAACAGGAAGATTCGCTGCCGTTTGTTGATAATGTATTAACAGAGACTATTTTGGTACAGACTAATTGATTATTAAAAGGATTAAATTTTGAATCCCAAGCGCAGCGCATTTTGTTAATAGCTTCACGGCTTTGTTTACAATTTAGTCCAACCTGCTGCTGATACGGATTTTCAAACGGCAAAAACATTGAAAACGCAGTAAACATTCCCAAAGTATTTGTAATGGGAGAAATTTTTGGTTGAATTTCAAGTGCGCTTTTTTTCATGCAGCTCACACACTGTGAATTTGATAGTGTTTTGTTTTTAATCCAAGCCTTAAAAACGTCATAGTCTTTGTTTCTTTCTAAAGGTAGTCGCGTTGATTCTTCGATTGAATATGAGCCATATTCTGCAATCAATTTGTAATCACCTTTTGCTAAAGAATTAGCTAAATTTTGGTAGGACCCTTTTTTAGATAAATCTATAATTTTTACATTTTCTAGATTTCTAGATTTTTGAACTGCCCCCTCTAAGCGCAAATCGATGAATTCAGTATTGTCTGTTAGTACAACACCTTTGAGTGTGCACGAACTACAGTTTTCGTGAATGTAGCGATTTAACAATCGATATCCTAAAGAATAGGTTTTTCCAGAGGCTCCATAATCTACCAATATGATTTCTTTTGAATTTGTTAGTGATTGTTTTAAAAATTTTTCGAAATGTGGTTTTAACGAATTATATAATTCCAATTCCGTTTTAATAGAGCCGGCACTTCTGATTTTAGATTCCCAAACAGAGCCATCTGAAAAAGGTAGATTGACGACCGACTCGCTAGCATTTTCAAGAGCTGCCATCATGGGAGCAGGGCTTCTTCCAAGTCCAATAAATACTGCATTGTTGGTTGTCTTAACTGAGGCAATTTCTTGGCTGACCTCTTGAATTGTGTTTAACATCGAACGATTAAATGCATTACGATTGAGATCATATTGAGCATGAGACTGTAAAAATAAAGTAAGAATGATTAAGGCCTTCATCTATATTAATTATATCTGTTTTCTCGAAACTCTCACGTTGAAATGGTGGGCAAAATGTGCAAACTTTTAACTACGTTATGCGTAATTTATTAGTTTTAATATTCATTTTTCCTTCTGTTTTATTTGCAAACACTAACCTGCTTTTAATTGGAGGAGGAACAAAGCCCGCAAAAGCTCTGCAGTCATTTTCATATTATGCTCAACAAAAACAAAATCCAAACATACTTGTAATTAGCTGGGGAACGTCTGACCCTGCAGCTGCGTTTGAAGGATTTCGAGCAGATATTTCAAAACATTTTCCACAAGAAAAAATTTTTGCAGCCCCCACATTTGAACAAATGTCAGCAAAAAGAGCTGTATTTTTAGAACAACTTAAACTAGCTACTGCCGTATTTTTTACAGGCGGAGATCAAAATAAAATCATGGAAGTAATCGTAAAGCTCGATTTGAAAAACCAACTTGAGAAAAAATACACCGATGGATTTATTTTTGGCGGAACTTCAGCAGGTACTGCAATCATGAGCGATCCGATGATCGCAGGTGACGGAGATCCTACGGTTCTCAACGGAAAACAAGTTCCCATCGCGCACGGATTAGGTCTAGTGAAGGGAATCATTTTTGATATGCATTTTGTAAAACGCCAACGCCAAAACCGATTAATGGGCTTAATATTGGCTTACCCTCAATATAAAGGACTTGGTATCAATGAAAGTGCCGCAGTATTGCTCGAAAACGGTACAATTCGTGAGGTAATCGGGGGAATTAGTCTACTATATACACCCGTTTCAAAGAAAAACGCATTGCTGACCGAAGTGCTAACTCCCAAATCTTATTAGCTTTATTGACAAACTGTCCCATTCTAGGCGAAAGTGCACTCGAATCTTATGAATTTTTTTACTGAAAAATATAAAGCAATGTCGATGGCTACGCCATATGTGCATTTCGTTTTAGGCTCAGGATTTTCAAACGCACTCAAAGAATTAGAAGCACGCAATGCTTTAGAAAATTATACATTCAAAGGTGAAATTCCATTTCATCAAGTTCCAGGTTTTGCGCAAACCACAGTTGAAGGACACTTAGGTGTTTATAGATATTACGAACACAAAAAAACAAAACGTGTAGTTACTTTTCAAGTGGGTCGCGTTCACGGTTATGAAGGTCACGCTCCTTCTCAAGTAGTTCAAACCGTAATGCAGCCATTTTTTGCAGGCACTAAAAATTTTATTTTAACGAATGCAGCAGGCGCACTCACCAAAGATTTTTCAGTAGGCTCTGTGATGCTCATTGAAGATCATGTGAACATGACGGGCACGAATCCATTGGTTGGACCAAATCCAAAAGGTGCAGACGGAAAATACATTGGACCTAGATTTTTAGATTTAATGTATGCGTATGATCCTGAATTTTTGAAAATTTTAAATACAACATTATCGAATCAAAAACTAGAAATGCACAAAGGTATTTATTTAGGATTATTAGGTCCTGTTTTTGAAACTCCAGCAGAAATAAAATTATATGCTCGTTGGGGATTACATGCTGTAGGAATGTCTACTGTATGGGAAGCAATTTCTCTTCGTCATGCAGGAGCAAAGCTTGCGGGATTATCTTTGATCAGCAATTTAGGTTGCGGACTTGAAGACAAACCAATTGATCATGAAGATGTTTTACATCAGGCTCAAAAATCAGCTCCCATGATCGTTAAAGGTCTTTTTGAATTTTCTGAAAAAATCTGATCATGCAATTTGATTTAGGCATTCGCGCTGATTATTTACTTCCACTCACTACAAATCAAAAAACAAAAGCACTAGATGTTTTTGAAAATTATTTTGTAGGAATTCAAGGTTCAAAAATTAAGACAGTAGAAAAGTTTACTGAAGATCACGAAAAAAATAGCAAAAAATTTATACACGCTAAAAACAAAGTAGTAATGCCAGGTCTTGTAAATGGGCACACCCATTTGCCAATGGTTCTTATGCGTGGAATTGCAGACGACAAGTCATTAGAAGACTGGTTAATGAAAACGATGATTCCGATCGAAACACAACTTGCTGACGAAGACTTTGTGAGAGTCGGAACAAATTTGGCAATGCTTGAGTGCATTCGATTAGGCGTTACCACAGTAAGTGACATGTATTACTTCGAAGATGTAATTGCAGACACAGTTGATAAAGCCGGTCTTCGTGGAGTATTTGCAGAAGGAATTTTAGATTTTCCAACTCCCGATACTAAAAACGATTCAAGCAATGCATACAAAATTTTAGATCGAATGGTTGAGCGCTACCAAAATCACGATCGTATTCATGCAGCAATAGGTCCGCACGCGCCGTACACAGTTTCAGACGAAAGTTATAAAAAAGCGTCAGCTTATTCACAAAAGCATTCGATCATGATGCACACACATGTTTCTGAAACGAAGTCAGAAGTTGAAAATTCATTAAAACAATATTCTAAAACCCCAACTCAGAGATTGTTTGATTTAGGAATACTAAACGAACAAACTGTTTTTGCTCACGGAGTGCATCTTTCAGAAAAAGATCTAGAGTTATTAGCAAATTCAAATGTTTCTGTAATTCACAATCCAGAATCAAATTTAAAACTAGGTTCTGGCATTGCAAAATTACAAGATTTATTTCAAGCAGGCGTAAATGTGGGTTTAGGAACAGACGGCTCTGCCAGCAACAATGATTTGAACATGTTTGCTGAAATGGATACAGCAGCTAAACTACAAAAATTAATTTTTCAAGGAAACTCTCCGATTCAAGCAAAACAAATTTTAAAAATGGCTACAACGAACGGCGCAAAAGCGCTCGGTTTAAAAAATGTTGGAAAAATTGAAGAGGGCATGTTTGCAGATGTGATCACTATCGATTTAAACGAGCCATCGATGCAGCCCATTTTTAATTTAGTTAGTAATTTGGTTTATTCAGGCGCAAACTCAGTAGTCTGCGATGTTGTTTGTCACGGAAAAGTTCTGATGCAAAACAGAGAATTTAAGACATTAGATTCAAGAAAGATATTTGAAGAAGCGAGTCGCTTAAAAATTAAAATCGCTGAACTTTTAAAAAACTATTGATCTGAATTTTCTTCGTCTTGCGCATGTGATGAAGCGTGTTCAAATGGATATACGTACTTAATTGCAACACCCTTTTGTTCTAATCTAGTAGCTTGAACAGCAATTTGTGTAAATTTTTTCAATCCCAATTCTTTTGGAATCAAGCAATCAAAACGGTCTTTTTTTGTAACACATATTAAATTTTTCTCAGAACCGCCTTTAATCCATTTTGCCTGAATATTCGATTTCTCAATTGTTGGGTTTTTAAATTCCATATCTAATAAATAAAATTGCAAACGCTCTTTTGACACAGGAACTAGCTCTATATGAAATGCGCCGGGCATACGGATATAGCCACCATGAGGACCAGGAGACTCTTCGCCGTGTGGATAGGCAAAATTACTAAGCAAAAACAAGAATGTAAGTATCTGAAATTTGTTCATGTTCTTATCAAATTGCCATGTTTGTGAAATAATACAACCGAAAAGGTTGATCAAAAAAAATGATTGATTTAATTATTAAAAACTCGTTGCGTCACAGAGCGTTTGTAATTGCAGTTGCAATTGGAGTTATCCTTTATGGATTCACTTTTTTTAAAAAATTAAATGTAGATATTTTTCCTGATTTAAATAAGCCAACCGTAAACATAATGACGGAAGCAGAAGGTTTGGCCCCTGAAGAAGTAGAAGCGTTAGTAACAACCCCAATCGAAACAGTGCTTCAAGGTTTGCCTGGTGTTACACGTGTAAGATCCTCATCTGGCGTAGGGCTATCAGTTGTTTATGCTGAGTTTGGTTGGGGTGAAGAAATTTATCGCGTTAGACAACTTGTTTCTGAAAAACTTTCGCAAATTAAAGATCGATTTCCACAAGGCGTGTTTCCGCAGATTGGCCCCATCAGTTCAATTATGGGCGAAATTCAGTTGATTGGTCTTATTTCAAAATCTGAGAAAATGTCAGCTACTCAAGTAAGAACGTTTGCTGAAAATGTTTTAAAGCCAAGACTTTTAAATATTCCAGGAGTTTCTCAAGTAATTTCTATTGGTGGAGGGTTAAAGCAATATCAAATTTCATTGTCGTCACAAAAAATTCAAGAAAAAAGACTTACACTAGAAGAGCTTCAACATAATCTCACTCATTTGAGTCAAAACACTACCGGCGGATTTATTGATTATAATAATAAAGAATATTTAATACGAAATATTGGATCATTAAAATCTGTTGAAGAAATATCAGACTCTGTTGTTGGAATGCATTTAGGAAAACCAGTACTACTAAAAGAAATTGCTGAAGTGAAAGAATCTATAAAACAAAAACGCGGAGATGCATCCGTAAACGCTAAACCAGCCGTTATTGTAAGCGTTCAAAAGCAACCAGGATCTGATACGATTCAAATTACAAACCAAATTGAAACGGCACTGAAGTCTATTGATGCAACAGACATTGAAATTAAGTCAGACCTATTTAAACAAGCTACCTTTATTAAAATTGCAATTCAAAATGTGATCGATGCGTTACGTGATGGCAGTCTTTTGGTTTTATTAGTTCTGTTCGTATTTTTAGCAAACTTTAAAGCAACATTCATTAGTATGCTTGCAGTACCCATTTCATTTGTTACGACATTTATTGTACTTAAATTTTTTGGAATGAGTATCAATACAATGACTTTGGGAGGTCTTGCAATCGCAGTTGGAGAGCTGGTTGACGATGCGATCGTAGATGTTGAAAACATCATAAGACGTTTGAGAGAGCTAAAAAGCGAAGAGGGCATTTTAAAATGTATTTATTTAGCCTCAAAAGAAATTAGATCATCAATTGTGCTTGCGACAATTACAGTTGTAATTGTTTTTATTCCTCTGTTTCAATTAGAAGGAATAGAGGGTAGGTTTTTTATTCCACTTGGAATGGCTTATGTGATCTCTATTCTTTGTTCTTTGTTGGTATCAATTACAGTAACTCCCGCTTTATCTGCGATCGTATTTAAAAATAAAAAATCGACAGGAGAGAAAGAATCAAGATTTAGTTATTTTTTAAAAAAAGCAGATGCCAAACTACTTTCAAAAACAATAGAGCATCCACATTTAATATTAATCATTTTTATAGCTTGCTTTGCGTACAGCGTTCAACTTTTGGTTCACTTTAAAAAAGATTTCATGCCAGAATTCAATGAAACGACAGCAACAATAAACGTAATTACCACTCCAGGTATATCTTTATCTAATTCAAACGAAATTGGTACAGAAGCAGAAAAGAAAATATTAGAAGTAAAAGGAGTGCGCTCCGTCTCAAGAAGAACGGGCAGGGCAGAGCTCGACGAACACGCAGAAGGTGTGCATTACTCAGAACTAGATGTTGATTTTGATGAGAAATTAAAAAATAAAAGCGATGTACTAGAAGAAATTCGAAATAAGCTGAAAGAGATTAATGGCGCTAGCATTAATATAGGTCAGCCAATTTCTCATCGAATCGACCACCTCCTATCAGGGGTGAGAGCACAAATTGCAATCAAGATTTTTGGCAACGACTTAAACACAATTCGTAGCAAAGCCGCAGAAGTGTATCACGCAATAAAAGACACTGACGGGTTAGTTGATTTGCAAATTGAGCAACAAACGTTGGTTCCTCAAATTAAAATTGAAGTGAATAGAGAAAAAGCAGCTAAATATGGAATTGTGGTAGGTGATTTAACCTCTCTTTTATCAATGGCGCTAAAAGGTGAAGTGGTTGCAAGTATTATTGAAAATAAAAAGCCAGTAGATGCTTATATGGTTTTTGATGAGCGGTCTAAAAATGAAATAGAAGCAATAAATAAAACCCTAGTAAAAGTGATGCCTGACGGAGAAAGAATCGTTCTTTCGAAAATTGCCGAGGTATATGAATCTACCGGACCTAACTTAATTAATCATGAAAACACACAACGTAGAATGGTGGTTCAAGCAAATGTTTCTAAACGTGGACTTGAAGAAACGGTAAACGAAATAAAAGAAAAAGTTAGTAAAAAAGTGGAACTTCCCAAAAATGTATATATTGAATATGGTGGACAATATCAAAATCAACAAGAATCATTTAAAAAAATAATATTTCTTTTAATCATTGCAATCATAATGGTTTTCATTTTGATTTACAGCAACTTTAAGTCATTTCAAATCACGTTACAAATTCTGTTCAACATTCCATTGGCAATTTTTGGAAGCATCATTGCAATATCATTAACAACAAAATCTATAAATTTAGCTTCTTTAATCGCCATGATTACTTTAGTAGGAATATCAACTCGAAATGGAATTATGATGATCTCTCACTACTTACACATTATTACAGTTGAGAAAATCTCATTTTCTAAAGAGATGATCATTAAAGGATCGACCGAAAGACTAATTCCTGTATTAATGACTGCGCTTACAGCTATACTTGCATTAATTCCACTGACTTTAGAAAAGAATGCAGCGGGTAAAGAAATTTTATATCCTGTAGCAATAGTAGTTATGGGTGGTTTGATTAGCTCCACATTATTGGATATAGTTTTAACGCCTGCGTTGTTTTATAAGTACGGAAAAAGTGCATCAGAAAAATATGCACAAAAAAACGCACAAAATGAACTGTGAGGAAATATGATTATTCTTAATTTACTTTTAGCATTGCTTAACGTTTACGCTCATGAAGGCCACATACATGGACCAGCAGCTGTTCCAGCTTTGCATGGCGGTACTGTATACAAATCAAAAATATCGAACGTTGAGTTTGTTCAAGAGGGAGAGCTTGTAAAAATTTTTACTGATAAGCCGGTAAAGGTCGTAAAAGTAAAATTTACGCAAGGAAAAAATAAAGTAGAAACAAATGCTACCAAGAAAAGTGAAAATGAATTTGAAGTAAATTATGAAAAAATAAAACCAGGCAGATTTAATTTATCGTTAATCATTGAGGATGAAAAAAATAAAGACACTCTGATGATTAAGGCAGAAAAACAACAATGAAAAAAATATTAATTACAATATTGATATCAGCTAATGCTCAGGCAATTACAATCGATGGATTTTTAGCATTAACCAAAGACAGAAGCATTGAAGCTTTTCAAGCAAATAAGGAATTTCAATCGATCAGAGAGGAAAGAGCTGTAGCAAGGGCATTATATTATCCAGAGCTAGGTGTTAAGACAGGTGCTGAAACGAACGGCGTAGGTAGAGCCGAGCACGTTGTGAGCGAAGGCTTCGCGTTTGCATACGCTAAAATGAACATTTTTAATGGCGGATACGACAAAGATTCAGTTCGTATTAAAACTTTAGAAATGGATAAAAAAGAAGATCATTCTAAATATTTGACAGAAGTTGCGGCTAAAAAAGCAAAGGCATACTTTTACAAATTACTTTACCATGCAAAAAAGAAAAAACTTTTATTTGAAGAAAAGCAAACAAATTCAGAATTAATGCAACTTGCGGCTAACAAGAAGAAAGCGGGCATTACATCTGAGTCAGACTACATCGAATTTGAAAATAAAGAGTTAGAAATAGAATCAGAGCTATATATAAACGAAGACGAAAAATATGAAGTTGAAAAAAATGCCAAAGCTTATTTTGTAATTAAAGACTCTGATATGCCGACGGATTATGAAGGCGATTTTTCAATAAAACCCGTACAAGTTTCAGGTGAAAATATTTTACAAAGTACTAAAGACACTAATTTAAAAATTCAAGAAATAAGTTATGACATCATGATTGCAGACAAAACACTTGAACGAACTAGAACAGGAATTTTGCCAAAAATAGATGCTGAAGCAAATATCGGGATGTTAAATGGTCGTGATCGAAAGTTTGAAAACCAATATGAATGGCAAGGCTTGGTGTCTTTAACATGGCCACTATTTACCGGAATGAGCTCAGTACATGAGAGAAGATCTGCTGTTTATAAAAAAGAAGCCAAAGAAGCAGAGCTAGTAAAAGAAAAGCAATTTATAAAGGCTGACATTGAATCCACACAAAGTAGAATTAAAAATATTCAGAAAAGATATGCAATTGAACAGAAAAACAATGGTCAAGCGCAAAAGTATTATGAACTTACTGTTCAAGAGTATAAACGAGGAGTAAAAAATTCTCCCGATATGCTCGGAGCAATTGATAAACTTTATCAAAGTAAAATGAAAATATTAGAATTAGAAAGAGACCACAATTTAGCTAGAGTTCATTTAAGCGAAATCAGTGGCGTTGAATTATGAGCGGCTTTTCAAAAGCATTAATTACGATAGGTGTTTCACTCGTTTTAGGTGGGATTGTTTGGCATTTCTTTGGTAAAAGCTTGAATTTAGGCAAACTCCCCGGCGATATAACCTATCAAAAAGGAAATGTTAAATTTTTCTTTCCGATTACGACGTCAATTCTCGTAAGCATTGGCCTCAGCGTTGTGTTTAACTTAATCAAGAAATTCATGCGATGATTCAATCGAAGTCTTTATTACCAACTCTTAGATCTCTTTTGCTAGAGCCAAACGTACCGATCGTACATCGAGATTTAAGTTGGCTTCAATTTAATGAACGAGTTTTGTTTGAGTCTCAAAATCAAGTGAACCCATTGCTTGAGCGAGCAAAATTTTTATCTATTACTTCGTCAAATATTGATGAATTTTTTATGATAAGAATTTCGTCTGTATCTAGAACGCTTTCAAATTATATTAAATCTAATCAATCAAAAAGAGCGAACCGATTACGTAAAATTAGAAATAATATTTTAGAAACAGTAAATAAGTTTAATGTGAAACAAATTGAATCACTTGATATTTTAGGCGAAATCTTTATTAATGAAGGCATTCGCATTGTTCGAGATTTAAAACAAGATGATCAGATTTTTAAACTCGGACTAAAGGTATTTCAAGAAAATATATTTTCAAAATTATCGCCACCTAATTTTTTTAGTTTAAGTACAATCGCTCAACTAGAAAACCTTCAAATGGCAGCGGTGTTTAAAAATATGTTTATTTTTGTAATACCCAAAGCATTGCCGCAAGCGTTTTTGGCTAAACTACCTGAAACAAATGAACATTGTGTTTTTTTCTTAGATGATCTTTTAATGACATATTTAGGAGCTGCTTTTCGTATGGACGGATCACCTGGAATTTTAAGAATTACACGCGACGGCGACTTCACAGTTGATCTAGAAGAAGAAGATACTGAAAGTATACCTGATATTGTAAAGTCTAGTGTAAAAACCCGAGAAAAGGGTAGACCTGTACGAATTCAATATACGGGCGATATGTATCTTGGGGTATTAGATCAACTTAAAAAAACATTAAAGCTTAAATCGGATGAAATGATGACCGCAGCCGGCTCACTTTGTTTAGGAGGATTATGGTCAGCGCTAAATCAACTTCCAGATGAAATTAAAAATTCAAAAAATATAAATTATCCACCGCTAGTTCCTATTTTGTTAAAAGTATTTACTCAAAATGAAAGTATTTTTAATACAGTTAAACAAAGAGATATTTTGTTGCATCATCCGTACGATTCGTTTGATTGCTTTGTTAAGTTTATCGAAACAGCATGCGCAGACCCAAAAGTAATCATGATCGAACAAACAATATATAGAATGGATGCGGTATCACCTGTAATTGCATTGCTTAAAAAAGCAGCAAAGAAGAAAAAAATAAAAGTAATCATTGAACTTCGCGCACGTTTTGATGAATTAAATAATCTAAGGCTTGCAGATGAATTAACAAAAGCCGGAGTTGAGGTCGCCTTTGGATTTGGAAAATTAAAACTTCATGCAAAAGTTACATTAGTGACTCGAAAAGAAAAAGACGCAGAGGGGATCGAGCATTTAATTCGATATACGCACCTTTCAACAGGAAATTACAATGCCACTACGGCCCGATTATATACTGATCTTGCAGTCATTACATCAAATCCTGAAATTGGTAGTGACGCACGTATCTTTTTCGATCAGGCCATTGAAGGAAAAGCTCCGACTAATTTTAAGTCATTAATTCCAGCGCCTTCAAAGCTACATAAACTGATAACCGCTTTGATTGACAAAGAAATTGAAGCAGCTAAGCAAGGCAAGCCTGCGCGAGTTGTAGCAAAAGTAAACGCCTTAGTTGATCCAGGCGTAATCGACAAGCTTTACATCGCATCACAAGCCGGAGTTAAAATTGATTTAATTGTTCGCGGCGCAACTTCACTTGTTCCCGGTGTTAAAGGATTAAGTGAAAACATTAAAGTAATTAGTGTAGTTGATCGGTTTTTAGAACACTCACGAATTTATTATTTTGCTAATTCCAAAAAAATATACTTATCAAGTGCTGATTGGATGCCACGTAACTTTTTTTCTAGACTTGAGTTGGCTTTTCCGATTTTAGACGAACGAATTTACGAATACATTGAAAAGTTTGTAATTCATGCTTATTTGCACGATACAATTAAGGCACGTGAACTAACTCCCCAAGGAACTTGGAAGAAGCGCACATCACAGTCAAAAGGTGCAAAAATCAGATCGCAGTTTTACTTTGAAGAACTTGCAAAAAAAGAATACAAAAACACACCGCTTGAGAGAAAACTATGAGTAAAACATTATTCTTTATAAGACATGCCCATCGCGACAAAAAGCTAGGAGCAGATGCTGATAACGGAATTAGCGAAAAGGGTGAAAAACAAGTTAAAAAGCTTACAAAATACATGCAAGATCATTACCCAGACATTGACCCGTTAATTATCTCGTCACCTAAAAAGAGATGTCGTGAAACAATTGAACCAATTGCAAATTTATATAATAAAAATATCGAAATTAATGAAGAAGTCGGTGAAGCTCCCAATCTTGAAGGGCGAGCTCGCGAATTTTATAAATGGTGGATTCAAAAAGCGCCCGAAGTTACCATTGTTTGTTCACATGGTGATTTTATTCCAACGTGTATTTATATTATGACGGGAGCTAGAGCAGACGTAAGCAAAGCCTCATTAACAGAAATTTCAGGCCCTGCAACTGCGCCGTATTTGGTGAACTTAATTCAGCATCCTGGTGATTGATTTACTCTAACAATGAAACTTGTTTGTGAAAAATATGTTGAAACAAAGTTTGCTTTTGTTCAACGCGAAGGGCTTCAAGTCCATTTACACCAGAATCAGAAATATTAAGTAATAACTTGTTTTTAAGTACCTTTGTTGACTTCAATTTAAATCTTGAAGAAGTACCAGAGTCAATTGCGTCTGTGATACGTAAAATAGATAATAAAATGGCAAACGATTTTCGTAATTGTTTTTTTCCTTTAAAAGGAAAGTCATCGAAATCTATCTTGTTAGATTCATGATGTTTACATAGTTCTGCTATGAGTTCCACTTCCCAAGGGTGCGTGGCATGTATGTTCATATTTTTTACAATATAAGAGGAATGATTCTCGTGTTTATTAAGAGATACGAGCTCACCCGTGTCACGCATGATGGTTGCTGCTTTTAAATATACACACCAGTCAGGTTTAAGCTTATGCAAAGACTTTGTTGCATAAAATAAATCTTCAGAAAATTGCACCGCATTTTCTAAGTATTTTTTGTCTTCACCCAGATCTAAAGCTTTTTCATAGAAAGCAGGTAATTGAACCGAAATGTGCGATTCAGATTGTGTTTTAAACAATTGAGTTTCTTCAGCTAAAATTCCATCACGTAATGAGCGCGAAGTAACAATTACTTTCTTCGCTTTTAAAGCGTACAGACATTCTTCTAGTAAAATAGCTCCCGCAAGAATCATATCAACTCTTCGTGCTTCCATGCTTGGTAAATTAATTAACTCAGAAGTGGTTAACGGAATCATATGATGAACAATATCTGCAAGCTCTGAACGCTCAAATGTTTTTGCACTTTCTTTTTCTTTTGCAAGTTGAGCCAACGCTCGTATTGTACCCGATGAACCTAACACTCTATCAACTTTAGGCCAGTCGTCAGACAAAATTCGTGGCAAAACAATCGAACGAATATAGCGGCGCATCTCTTCAACTTTTTCTGGTCTTGGCGGGCTCGTTTTTAAAAACATTTGCTGCATTCGAAATGTGCCAATATTAAAACTATCTGAAAATAAAACTTCACGACCTTTGCAAATACTAATTTCTGTTGAACCACCGCCAATATCAATCAGTGCGAAAGGCTTCTTCTTTGCTTGCGTTTCGTTTGACAAAACCCCCAATGAGATTAAGGAGGCCTCTTCCTTACCAGAAAGCAGTCTAATTTTGATTCCCGTTTTCTCTTCTACTTTATTTATAAATTTGTCGCGATCTTCTGCGTCTCTTAATGCAGAAGTTGCAAAGGCAACCATTTTATCTACTTTAAATTTCTCAGCGGTAAATCTAAAATTATTGAAAGCTTCAAGAGTACGCTTTACAGCGTTGCGATCTAGTTTTCCGTTTAGAAAAACGCCTTGTCCTAAGCGTACCATTAATTTTTCGCGATGAAGCGCTTTTGTTTTTTTGTTGGCAGATAATAAATGAATGTCAAATCTGACTGAATTTGTTCCTAAATCGATGATACCAACTCGCATTTATTCTTTTTTTCACAAAAAATCATTTTAATCTAGCAAAATCTGACACGATCGGTAAAACTAAGTATGTGAAATCTATAGTTCAAATAATTTCCTCACGAAAATTAATCAATATTCTTTTATTAGGGTTTTCATCAGGAATACCGTTGGCATTAACTGGGGCAACACTACAAGCTTGGCTCACCCAAGAAAAAGTAGATCTAACCGTAATTGGAATATTTTCTCTCGTGGGAATGCCGTATACTTTAAAATTTCTATGGGCACCTTTTATGGATCGTTTTGTGCCGCCCATTTTAGGTCGCAGAAGAGGTTGGATTTTAATTACCCAAGTACTTCTAATTCTAGCGATTGCATTTATGGGAATGTTTAATCCATCTACAACGCCAAGCCTAATTGCTACACTTGCTTTTTGTGTGGCATTCTTTAGTGCATCTCAAGATATTGTAATCGATGCATATCGAACTGAAGTTTTAGATAAAGAAGAATTAGGATTGGGCGCTTCCAATTACATTTTAGGATACCGTCTTGCAATGATTGTATCAGGAGCAGTTGCTTTGATTCTTGCGGATCACTTGCCGTGGAGCAGAGTGTACTTGATCATGGCGCTCACTATGCTTGTGGGAGTTTTTGCATCACTTTGGGCACCCGAACCACAAAACCCGTCTAAAGCTCCGCCATCGATTACTAAAGCAGTTATTGAACCATTTGTTGAGTTTTTTAAGCGAAAGGGTTCATACGAAATTTTAGCGTTTATCGTTTTATACAAACTCGATGTAGTTTTTGCGACGGCGATGATGACTCCTTTTTTAATACAAGTTGGATTTACTAAAACAGACATAGGAACAGTTACAAAAGTGTTTGGAATGATTGCAACCATTGTGGGAACAACTCTGGGCGGCATCATTATGACTCGAATGAAAATGCAAAAATCACTTTGGTTTTTCGGAATTTTTCAAGGTGTAAGTGGATTGATGTTCATCACACTTGCTCATTATGGAAATCACATGCCGCTTTTATACGCAACAATTGGTGCAGAAAATTTTTGTTCTGGTATGGGTACAGCAGCATATTCAGCATTCTTGATGAGTTTGTGCAACCGATCGTTTGCGGCGACTCAGTACGCACTTCTTACAAGTTTAATGGCGCTAACTAGAGTTTTGGCAGGCGCTCCGACCGGCTACTTTGCAAAAGAATGGGGATGGGAAACGTATTTTATTATGAGCACATTAATGATGATTCCCGGTTTGCTAATGCTAACCAGATATAAGAAGTGGAATGTTACTCAATAAAATCGAACTTGAAGAAGTATTTAATTTATTAAAGAGTGCAGGCTATTACTTTCAGCCACAAAGTCCTAATTCAATCTTAAGAATGCGTAAACAACCAGAAATTGAAACAGAATTAATTAAAGTATTTGGACTAAATCGATTGGACGGACTCAATAGACTAGAATTAAAAAAAGAAACCAAAGAAAAAATTCTAAACGAACCGTTTTCAGTCACTTGCGGACTTTCGGGAGAATATTTTGTTCACTCACACTGGCCACCACAAAAAGAAAATGCTCAGAACTACATTCATATAGGCCCTGAAACATATTTTTTAGCAAATCAAATCATTGATTCAACAGAAAACTTTGAGAATGTAATTGATCTTGGCTGTTCATCAGGAGTTCTTGCGTTTTCTATTTCAAAAAAAGCAAAATACATTTTCGGATTAGACCTTTCTCAAAATGCAATTCAAACTGCCAATTTATTAAAAGAAATATATAACGTGAACAATGTTGATTTTGCACAACACAAAATTGAAAAAAATGAAGTTATTAATCCAAAATATAAAGGCAAGTTTGATTTAGCAGTGTTTAATCCACCCCTTGCGATACCTGAAGAAGGAAATAGTTTTCCACATCGAGATGGTGGAAATTTAGGTATAGAAATGCCACTAATGTTTATTGATTATGCGGCTCAAGCCCTTAAACCCAATGGGCAGATGTGGTTTTTAATTGCAAATCCAATTGTAGGCGGTAAAAAACAATTTGATATTGAATTAAGTAAAAGAAATAAATTAAAAGTGATTGAATCAAGTGTAATTGAAAAACACTTTAACCAAGCGGTTTTTAAAGCACATAAATACGAAAGTCTTGGTATTGAAAGAATTGAGTTATCGATCATGAAAATTAAAAAGGTTTAAATGAAATCGACTGAATTTAAAGATCTTTTCTCAAAACAGTCTAAAGAATATGCCGAATTTAGACCAAAATATCCCGTAGAATTATTTGATTATATTGCTTCTCTTAGTTTTGATCATTCTTTGGTATGGGATTGCGGAACAGGTAATGGTCAGGCAGCCGAAGAGCTATCAAAATATTATGATAAAGTAATTGCAACCGATCCAAGCGAAAAACAGCTTTCTCAAGCAATTCCAAACTCAAAGATTCAATATGTTGTAGGAAGCGCAGAAAATTCGCCTTTACAAAATTCAGTTGTTTCTATGATCACAGTAGCGCAAGCATTTCATTGGTTTAAGCATGACCAATTTCAAAAGGAAGTTCTCAGAGTAGCAAAAAACAATGCTGTGCTCATTGTATGGAGCTATGGATTATCTAAAATCAATGCCGAAATAGACTCAGCGGTTTTGCATTTTTATAATCATACTGTGGGAAAATATTGGGAAAACGAAAGAAAACATGTTGATGATGGCTATGAATCAATTAAATTGAGTTTTGAAGAAATCAATACTCCCGAAATGAATATGACAGCCCAGTGGACTTGTGAGCATTTTATAAATTATCTTGGCACATGGTCTTCTGTACAAAGATACATTAAAGAAAAGAATCAAAACCCAGTTGATTCGTTAAAAGAAAATCTATTAAAGGTTTGGAAAAAAGATGAGTTCAAAACAGTAAACTGGCCGTTGGCGATTAAAGCCTGGAGAGTTAGAAAATAATTACTCTTCAACGCGTTTAATGTGAATGCAACGAGAGCGTTCGCGCGCAATTTTTCCGTGGGTGCAATGAATTTTAAATGGTTTTTTTCCACACTTTAAAATTGGCTCCATTTGATCACAATTCTTATCAATCGTTGGAGGTGTTCCTTCTTTTACACATTCCATAATCGGATAGCGTTGTTGTTTGCCGGGACAAGCCTTATCGCTTCTTGATTTTGTACCAAGATCGTCTTCTTCCTTTTTATTTGTCGGATTCATTTCTCCTGGAAGGATTGAATTGATTTCGGGTGCACCACTTGTTTCTTCTGCTGAAGATTTGCGAAGCATTACTCCCATGAGTAATAAATGTGCTAAAACTAATGCGATTAGAATTTTAATTGTCATTAATATTATACTAAAACAAAACGAAACCCAAACAAGTGTGTCTTGATTACATCAGGTAAATCTTTGCCCTAGAATATTCAGTAATTAACGTTTTAATGGCTTATATTTAATTCTATGCGGACGATCAGCCTCAGCACCAAGTCTACGACGTTTGTCTTCTTCGTATTGCGTGAAGTTTCCGTCAAAGAAAGTAACTTGAGAGTCTCCTTCGAAAGCTAAGATATGTGTAGCCACCCTATCTAAAAACCAGCGATCGTGCGAAATGATCACAGCACAACCAGCAAAGTTTTCAATCGCTTCTTCAAGCGCTCGAATTGTGTTCACATCTAAATCGTTAGTAGGTTCGTCTAGTAACAATACATTGCAGCCGCTTTTAAGCATTTTAGCTAAATGCACGCGGTTTCTCTCACCGCCCGATAAAACGCCAACTGTTTTTTGTTGATCAGTTCCAGAAAAATTAAAACGAGCAACATATGCGCGTGAGTTTACAGTTCTGTTACCAAGAGAAATGGTTTCGTCGCCACCAGAGACTTCTTCCCAAATTGTTTTGTTAGGACTTAAGGCATCACGGTCTTGGTCTACATAACCAAGTTTTACAGTTGGGCCTACAGTTACCGAACCAGCATCTGGCTTTTCTTTGCCTGTAATCATGCGGAAAAGAGTTGTTTTACCGGCACCGTTTGGTCCGATCACTCCAACCACACCACCACGAGGCAGTTTAAACGACATGTTTTCATACAAAAGCTTATCGCCAAATGATTTTGAAACACCGTTAAACTCGATAACCGAATCTCCTAATCGAGGTCCTGGTGGAATATAGATTTCTAGTTCCTCATCACGCTTTTCAGTTTGTTGAGCTACTAAATCTTCGTACGCTTGAATACGTGCTTTTGATTTAGCATGACGGGCTTTCGCTGAAGAGCGAACCCACTCTAATTCTTTAGCTAAAAACTTTTGTAATTTTCCTTGTTGTTTTTCTTCAACCGCTAATCGTTTTTGTTTTTGATCTAGCCAAGAAGAGTAATTGCCTTCCCATGGAATACCTTCACCGCGGTCTAATTCTAAAATCCAACCAGCAGCATTGTCTAAGAAGTAACGATCGTGGGTAACAGCGATTACAGTTCCTTCATATTTTTGTAAGTGTTTTTCAAGCCAATCAACAGACTCAGCGTCTAAATGGTTGGTAGGCTCGTCCAATAAAAGGACATCTGGCTCTTGTAATAATAGTCTGCACATTGCAACTCGGCGTTTTTCACCACCCGAAAGTGTACTCACCATTGCATCTGCCGGTGGACAACGTAAAGCATCCATCGCCATGTCTAATCTTGAATCTAAATCCCATGCGCCTGCAGCTTCTAATTTGTCTTGAAGTTCTGCTTGGCGGTTAATTAATCTCTCCATCTCATCTGGATCCATGTCTTCAGTAAATTTTGAAGAAATATCTTCAAATTGTTTTTTCATGTCCAAAATTGGTTTCACGCCTTCTTCAACAACTTGGCGAACGGTTTTTGTTTTATCAAGTTGTGGTTCTTGTTCTAGAAACCCAACAGTGTAACCTTTTGCGTAGGTCATGGTTCCTAAATAATCTTTATCAACGCCTGCCATGATTCTTAAGAGTGAAGATTTACCAGCGCCGTTTAATCCAAGAACGCCGATTTTGGCTCCGTAGTAATAAGATAAATAAATGTCTTTTAATATTTGGCGTTTAGGTGGAACCACTTTTCCAACGCCCTGCATTGTACAGATAATTTGTTTGTTGCTCATAGGGGTAGTTTTTTAGCCTATTTTTCATATCAAATCTATAGCGATTATGGAGCGATTATGGTGGTATGTGCTAAAAGGAAATTGCATGGAAGTAGTAATTATCTTAGTTATAGCATCAACCTTAATATCACTCTTAAGCCTTGTTTTTATTGTGAAATCAAAGTCAAACACGGGCCTTGCTGACTCAACCAATGCCGCCATTTCACAAAACTTAATGAACTTTGCTGCAACATTTACAAAATCTACAACCGAAATCAAACACGAGATTACCGATAAACTTCATGAACGTTTTTCTTTTGTTGGAAAAGAACTTCGCGAAGAACTTTCGAAAACTACAAAAGATCTCGAAGCAAAATTTACAGGCCTTGAAAATAAAGTAAACAACAGGCTTGAAACAATCGGTAACGACGTTCAAGTTAAATTAGATAAAAACATTCAAGATGGATTTTCACACTTTCAAAAAGTGCAAGAGACTTTAGCAGGAGCTGAAAAGCAGCTTGCTGGGCTAAACGCTGTTGGACAATCAATTCAAGAATTAAACAATGTTTTAAATCTTCCACATCTGCGTGGAAAACTAATTGGTGAAGGCTCGCTTGATCGATTGCTTGCAGATTTTCTTCCCGTAGGATTTTATGAAAGCCAATATTCAATCGAAGGAAATTTAGTAGATTTCGTAATCAAATTTCCTCATTTAAATTTAGTGCTTCCAATAGACTCAAAGTTTAGCATGGAACAAGTTTCGGCACTTTTTGATCACACAAATATTGCAGATGACTTAAAGCTTGCTCGTAAAAAATTGGCAGACATTACAAAACAAAACGCAAAAGACATTAAAAACAAATACATTAAACCAAAATTAGGAACTACCGATTACGCGTTGATGTTTTTGCCTTCTGAAACTTTATATTTCGAAGTCATACGCGATCATGATTTGTGGCAAATGATGACTGAAATGAAAGTGTTTCCAGTTTCTCCAAACACCTTAGCTGTTACTGTAAACTCAATCGGCAAGGCTTTGCAGTACTATGAAATGGCAAAAGGTGTTCAGAAAACAATGCAACAACTTTCACTGGCAAAAGATCATTTAGACGATTTCAAAAAACGTTTCGATGATATTGGAGAAAAACTATTCAAAGCCCAAGACTCTTTTCAAAAAGCGAATACTCATTTGGGACATTACACAACCTCAGTCGATCGTCTCACGCAGCCTGAACAATCAATAAAATTAAAGAACGAACTTCCAAACGCTTGATTCAACCGACATTTAAAGTAAAATTGATATAAGGAAAAACATCATGAAGAAAATCATTTTAATATTTTTAACATTCACATTTATGCAATCAAACGCATTCTCTTTCGATTTGGTATCGGTTGGAATTCAAGGAGGATTGAATGCAAGCTTGCCTAGGACATCTCCTGAAGTAAAAAACTTAAGCCAAAGAAATTCACCGATGGGCGGAATGTTTTTTGAAACCCTTTTCAACGAAGATCACGGTATTTTATTTGATTTACTGTATAACCAAAAAGGTGGCGCTTTCAAAACAGATTTAGGTGTACTCAATGAGTTTCGATATGATTACATTTCAATCGATGCTCTTTATAAATTAACTTTTTTTAGACAATCAAAATTTAGACCATCCGTATTTGCAGGACCATCTTTCGGATATTTAGTTCAGTCAATTCAAACTACAAGCGTTGGAGGACCAAAAGCTGACGCATACATAAGAAGAGATTCAAATCATTTTGAATTGTCTGCAATTGGTGGTTTGTGGTTTGAATATGATGCAAGTGAAAATCTAACCGTTGTAGCACAAGGTCGTTACGAACATGGACTTTCGGTTGCAAGTAAATCCACAAATCTATCTTGGATTAATCAAAGCACCGAACTAATGGTCGGTGTGAAGTTTCCACTTTAATTGCTTGTATATTTAATCTGCAGATTGCAAATCACCTGTAATAGGCCTTACTAAAATTTCTTCAATAGAGGTACGTTCAGGTAAATAAAAAGCACTAACAACTGCTTTTGCAATATCTTGTGGTTGCATCATTTTCTTTTGCATGGCTTTTGTAATTTTTCCCCACATCGGAGTTTCAACTGCACCCGGCATTACATTAGTAATGCGAACATTATTTTTTCGTCCGTACGATCTTAAAACATCGCAAAAACCTTTTTGTCCAAACTTAGACATACAATAAAGGGCGCTGTGCTCAAATGGAGTAACGGCGGCAACTGATGTTACGAACATAATATGCCCTGATTTTTGTTTCATCATTTTTTCAAACACAAGTTGAGTTAAGAAAAAGGTTCCTTTTAAATTTGTGTTCATTATGTAGTCGTAGTCATTCTCAGAAAAACTTAGAAAATCACCAAAACGTCCCACACCTGCGTTATTGATTAAACAGTCAATTCGTCCAAAATGTTTAATACAATTGTCTACAATTTCAGCTAGCTCAAATGTGTTTGAAATGTCAGCAATCATCGTTTCGCATTCAATTTTTTGTGACAGACAAAACTTTCCAAGTGAAATTAAATCTTCTTCAGAGCGAGACACTAGAAACAATCGAGGTTTAATCGATCCAGATTGAACTGAGAACTCTTGTGCAATTGCTCGTCCAATTCCTTTTCCAGCTCCTGTAATTAATATTACGGGACGATTGTTTTTTGGTTTTTTTCTCATAGAATAGACTCCTAAAGTATTAAAAGGAGCTTAACAAGAATGCCGAAAGATTTCTATCAAATCCAAATTAAAAAACTGGCTCTTAAATTTGCCGCAGCCCACATGACGGTATTTCCAAATGGCAAAAAAGAAGCGCTTCATGGCCATAACTACCAAGTAGCAATTTATTTAAATACTCATTCTGCTGAGCAATCAAAAATGATTAGTTTTGGTGACATTAAAAAAGTAATCGCAGGTGTTTGCAATCATTGGGATGAAAAAGTACTCATTGCAACAAGGTCATCAAAGTATAAATTAATTCGCCAAAATGCTAAAGAAATTGAATTTACTGTATGTGGAAAAAGATATGTTCTTCCGAAGGATGAAACAGAAATGCTTCCGATTGATAATATTACAACCGAACGTTTGTCCGAGTTGTTTGCCAAAACAATTAAATCAGAAATATTTAAACTATGCAAAAAAGCAAAGCTCATCAATTTTTCAGTTTTAGTTGAAGAAAGCCCGGGACAAGGCTCTAGTTATACAATCTCAAAGTAGTTTGAAATTAATCTAAGGTGCTGTTTTTATAAAAACACTTTTTAATGATCTTATCTTCTTCGTTTGATTCAACCATTAAATTATGAGCGCCCGTTGTGCTCCAAATGTTTTTAATCGCGTAGTTAATGAAACCACCAGGAAATACTTGTTTTTGGTAAACAGTAGAAATTCCATAGTCATTGTTTACAGCAAACTTAGTTCGAATTCTGATTTTTTCACCAGTAGAGTCGTTCGTTTTTTCAATATATTTTTGAAAATAAAGAGTTTCGGTTTCTACCAATCCAGTACCAACATACGATTCGATATCAAGTCGTTCGCAAGGTAGAATTTGATTTTCTTTAATTACTAATTTTGTAGCACAAAGTTGTGGAGTGCTTACTTCTGAGTCGAGTTCGTATACACCTAAAAACTTCTCAAATCTTTGATTGCAGGTGCTGGCAAATGCAGCACCTGAGATCATAAGAGAAACGAGTAAAAAGAAAATCGATTTCATATTAAATGCCTAAGCTCCTGTATTTACGATTTTAGCAATTGTAGCTTTAAGTTCTTCAACTGCTTTGCGTTTTTCAGCAATGCTTTGTGAGTTACCTTTTGAAGGATCAAGAGCTGAATCTACATCTGAAAAATCGATGTGGCTCATAATTCCAATCACTTTTTTGTCAATCATCGGAGAGTAAGCCATGTCCATAAGATCGTATCTAGTGGTAAGCGCTAAATTCAATATGTAGTTATAATATTGAATTTGCTTAGTGGTACGATAGTTCAAGTTTGTACTCCAAGATTTTTTGAATAAATTTGTTTTAATTAATGTCCATGCTTTGCTCATAAAGCTTGGTTCGTCGCCATTTACGTCTGCGGCCATCATCACATAAACATAAGCTGTTAAGAAGTTAGCACGAAGTCTAAGAAGATAGACCATATCTTCTTTCCAACGAGATGCGATTGTTGTTGATGTGTCAGTGTCGTAAGCATCTGAAGAAGCTTGGTTTTGTCCAATAGCCCAATCATTTTTTAAACCTTCTACAATTACATCATATGTAGACATTGGTTTAAATCCCCATTCCTTAGATTTAACAGTTTGGTGGTGTGAAATCTTATGAAGTTGAGCCCCTAGAGCATATAAGTTTTCCATATGATCACTTTTTGCAGTAGCGCCAGTTTTGTTTCTGTTTTTTGCAAGCGCTCTCACTTTTTGAACTAATTCTTCAATGCCTTGTTTGTAAAGACCTTGTCTTTCAACTTCGTCTTCAAAACGTGGTTCAAATCCTTGAAATTCCATCGCGTAGTTATAAGCAGCAGCAGCATCCAACTTCTCAGACATTGTATTGCTTGATAGCAAGTAATTCCATTGTTTGTCTCTTGTGTCGCGAGCTTCTTTTGGTCTCATTCCTAAAAGCATTTGTTTAGAGATGTATTTTGTTTCATTCATGCCGTCGTACATTTTATTTGTAGTTTCAGACATTCCTTTTGTTACGCCTTCCATACCTAAAGTTGCATCGTGCATTTCATCCATATTTGTAATCATTTTACAACCGGACAGAATTAAAGACATTGTGACTGGAATTAAAAGTATCGATAGAGTTTTCATTCGTTTCTCCTTAGTTTTGAATACATTTAAGCTAAACATTAAAATTTCCTTTGTAAACTTTTAAGGTTTGCAAACAGCTTGATGAACGACTTTTTGGCCCATCTGTGTCATTGAGTCGGTTACAATGAAACTTTTGTTTGGTGCTTGTTTAAAAACAGTTTTTACATTTAATCCAATACCAGGCATTGCAAAGTTAACTGAAAGATTCGCTTTGTTACAAATTCCTGAATAAATAACGAGCTGATCTCCTAAATGCATATCATGTTCAATAAAATGTTTTGGAAGTCCGTTGGCTTTAAGAGGATATTTTTCTAAACCTGGTAAAATATAAATGGGAGCACCTTTAGATGGCTTCACATAAATTGAAGTTTCACCGTCATAGTTTTTTGGAGTTTCGTGATTTGGAGTAGCAACACAGTTGAATTTGCCCGTTAGATCAGGACAACTAAATGCTGAATTAGACACGATAAGTGCCGATAAAACCAATAATAGTTTCATATACATAACCTCACTAAATTAAAAAGACGACTGTTTATATCGCGGCGCGACAGAATAGTCAATTAGTTTAATAAGGTATAAGCTATGAATATAACTAGATTAATTATTTAAAATTTTCAATTACAGGAATTTCTTTAACTTGGCCTTTAAAATTACCCTTATAAATAAGAGATTCTAGCCATGCTACTTCTGCTTCGGTTTCTTCTTTTTGAATCGATTTAGTCCAAGTTCTTAAGTTTTGATCCCAATAGTAGCCACGTTCTTTGAGCTGATCTTTTGTTTCAAACGGAGAGTTGAGTGCATAAACCCGAACAATTGGTTTGCGAGCATTCGTAAGTAGCTCATTTAAATATGGAAACTCTTTATTGGGAACTTTCATCGTGAGCAAATATAATAATGCATTTACATCATTCATCGCTCTATGGGCTTCAGTAAAAAACCCGTGATAAACCGAGAGTAGTTCAAGTTTTGCAGAACCGAATCCATGATCGATCCATTCAATTTGTTTAACAGAACATCCCCAAGGTTTTGTGGTTGATACAGCTGATTTTTTATCAACAAAGGGTCTATCAAATGCGGCATTGTGAGCAAGGATAATATCAGCAGTAGCTAATATTGAATCTACTTTTTGCCAGTCGATTTTCTTTCCGCGCAAGTCGTAATCAGTGAGGCCTGTAATAATTTGTGTATCGCGATTGAGCGGCTTGCTTGGTTCTTGTAACGAGCTGTAAGAATCTTTTAGCGTGAGAAGTTCGCCTGTTTGTTTATTAAATTCAAAAGATCGAATTGCGATTTCAATGATTTCATCATTGTTTTTGCTTAACCCAGTAGTTTCAGTATCGAGTACAATTGCGGTGCGAATGAGTTCTTGATTTAGTTTTCGCCATTCAGCAGTTGCGTAAGTTGCAGCAACAAACTGATCGCTTACTTTTTTTAGTTCTACTTTATTGCGGTCTTCTGAAAGGCCAATCCATTGAAATGCTGACATATGCTTGCAAACTAATTGAATAAAAGAAGTTATTCAATGAAAATTAGGCATTTGTTGCCCAGTTTCATTAAATCAAAATCAAGAAATATCAAATTATACAGATATATATAATAGAGGCTGAAAAAGGTATAAATGTTTAAATTCATTATTATAAATTTAATATTTTTGGTTCAGGTTTTAGCGATAGCTCAACAAAATGTTGAGAAGATCAATGGTACTGAAAATCTTCCTGCACCAATTCAGAAAATGATTTATGAAGAACAAGTTTTAAATAACGGAGAAGCACGCGCAAAATATTCTAATATGGAAGTTGAACCAAAAACAAATTTAAATGCTAAATATTTTCCTTCAAATCAACCTAAGTTTGCTTTGCCTTATTATTTAATTCCTCAAGAGGAAGCAGAGTTTATTGAGGCAGAAAGTTTAAGCTCGGAAGTTAAATCTCAACTTTATAAAATGGGCAGTGATGGTAAAAGATATTTTAAACTTTTTGTACATCCTGAGTCAGAAAAATATTATCAGAAATATGCTGCCAAATTTAAATATGTAGGACCTTCTGAGACAGAGTTTGTAGCAACTCCCACTTCATCTTTTCGTTCGCTCATAACTTGGAATCTAAAAACAGGAGAAAAACCGTTCATTGCAAAAGTAAGCATAGACAAAGACATCATTGAAGGAATCAATCGGCTCGTGAGCAACCGAGAAGTGATAAGGTCGGTAAGTATTCAGAAAGCTCTACAAAAAGTAGGTGAAAAAAAACTATCAGAGTTAGGATTTAAATATTTTCCAGAAACAGCAGGTCTTGTATTGAAAAATAAAAGTGTAGGTGGGCAAATCATAAGAGAACTTCCTGATGAAGTAATTGGAGGAGAAAGAAAATGGGTTTCGTGGGCGACGATTACTAGCCAAAGCAAACAAAGAGCTGCCCCGCTAGTAGAAATGGTTAAGAAGAACAATATGAGTTCATATGAGTTTTTAGATCAAATCATGATCGATTCATATATGAATATGTTTGAAAAAGTTTCATTCGAGAATGGATTTAATTTTGAGCCACACAGCCAGAATCTATGTTTTGAATTAACGGCAGATGGAAAAATTACGGGCAATTGGGTATTGAGAGATTTTGGGGGAATGTATCCGGACGTAATTACGATCTTAAAAAACGGCGGACCCATTGAAGAATTTATGCAACCTGCAAGTGTCTATAAATTTAAAACCAACTTAGCTGTCACGGATTATATTTCTTCTTATGTTTTCTTTTATAAAAGACAGGTGTTTAAATTAGCAGCGGGAATTTTAAAAGATTCAGACCCAACGTTATCAAATGAAAAAGTGAAGCAATTAACTAAAAAATTAGACTTAAGATTCTTAAATTTAATAAATAAAAAATTTAATTTGAATTTAACTTTACGAGAACTACCAAACGCAAGTAATTATACTGAGTTTAATAGAAAATTGTCTGCTGAGATTCCATTTTCTTTAGATGAAAAATTAAAAGAAATTCCATCTCAATGTGAAGTGAATGGATTTATAAAATATAAACTAGAAAAAAACGAATGGGTAGAATTTTTTAAATCAAGAAAAGATTATAAATATTATGCAAATGAAAAAGTTCTATTCATAGTAAGCAATGGAAAAATTGCAGGGTTTGGCTTGTTTACTCAAAAAGAAAGTACACAAATTATTCAATCAGGAATTTATGATTGGAAAGCAATGAATAAACGTGAAAATATTTTCGAACGAGCATGTAATTGGTTTTTAAAGCTCGCGCATTAATTAGCTGTATTAGTTAAAATATTTTTTACTTAAAAAAGACGGCAATGATGAAACTAGACCAAGACAAAAAGGTAGCCATAGCTCGTTTAATTGTAATGGCGCTAACATTAAAATAGTGCGAACATATTCAATTGAAATTATAGCAATTAGTAATAACAAAACAGCTACTGAAATATATAAAATTCTTTTGGATAAAGCCCCCAAGCTTTCGGCAATGACAAATCCAATATTACCAAAAAAGATTGCAACGATAGAAATGGTTCTAGCTTTTTCAACGCCGACAACTTGAACATTATTTGAAAATAAAAATAGACAAGCAAGGCTTAATAAAAGCCCAGACAAAGCTGATTCAATTAAAAGCTTTTGAGACATTAGATTGCGTTCAGAAACTATGATTTTGTTTTTTGTTTTTAAATTTTCAAATGCAAACGCTGAAATGGGATGAATGATTAATTCTAAAAAAACAATATGACTAGATAAAAGTAAATTACCTAGCCCTAACAAAGGGGGGATAAAAGAAAGCAATACGATGGGCGTATGAAATGAAATTAAATAAGAAAAGCTTCGTTTTAAATTTGAAAAAATTTGCTTACCTTCAAAAACAGCTTCTACAATTCCGTTAAAATCGTTTTTAAGAAGTATCATTTTTGCTGCAGATCTCGCAACGTCGGTGGCATTTGTTCCCATGCTGATTCCGATGTCAGAGAGTTTCAATGCAGGAGCATCGTTGATGCCATCACCCGTCATCGCTACAATTTTTCCTTCCGCTTTTAGTGCTTCAACTAATTCGTATTTTTGTTCAGGTAGTACTCTTGAAAAAACCGCGCCTTGTTGATAGGCACGAATGCGGTTTTCTTTTGACAATTTTTCTAACTCAGAGCCAGTGAACATAAAATCGTGAGAGTGTGTGATTCCAGTTTCGTCTGCCACTGCATGTGCGGTGTAGGGATGGTCACCTGTTAGCATTTTGATTTCAATGTTTGATTTTTGGCAATGTTCAATTGCTTTTTTCACTGTTTCACGAATTGGATCATTGAAAATTAAAAAACCAGAGAGTGTAAAATTATTTTCGTCCTTCTGTCGATCGCCAGTAAAAAAATTTGATTTATGAGCAAGACCTAATACGCGTTTTCCTTTTCCGGCATGATTTTCAACTGTTTTAATGATTTTATTTTTTTCGTCTATTGTAAGTTTACAATGTTCAAGCACACCTTCAATGGCGCCTTTCATAACCCCGAGAGTGTTACCGGCTTCATTTGTCCAAACATGAGTCATGTGTTTGCCACGTTTTTCAAAAGGGTAGTCGATTGTGAGTTTCCAGTTTTTGATTTCAGTAAGATAGTTGGACTGATTTGATTTTAAATAATCTAAAATGGCTTTTTCCATTGAATCAATCGGCTTTTCTTCGCAAGCAAGTATGGACCAAAAATTTAGCTGTTCGTTTGAATAAAGATTTTCATAAGAATGAATAGATTCAAGTTGAAAGACCCCTTCTGTTAACGTTCCTGTTTTGTCGGTGCAGATTACATCAACGCTTCCTAATGTTTCAACGCTCGGAAGAGACTTAATCAAAACACCATGTTTAGAGAGGCGAAGCGCTCCCATACTTAAATATAATGTAAATACAATCGGAAACTCTTCAGGCATCGCAGACATTGCAAATGTAAGCGCTATGATTAAACTTTCTACAACTTCATGTGATCGAATGTATTGAATGAAAAACAAAGTGATTGCAAGCAAAAGGGCAATTAAAAAAATTCGTACAACAAGGTGGTTTACTTTTTTTTGTAACGGACTTAATTGAGTCTGTGTATCTTCAAGTAGTTCGGCAATTTTTCCAAACTTTGTATCGTGTGCAATATGAGTAACAATGCCAATGCCACGACCTTGAATGATTGTAGTTCCCGCAAAAAAAAAGTTAGATTGAAGTTTTTCTACAGGCACCGACTCTCCCGTAAGAGCAGATTCGTTGATTTTTAAATCATGAGATTCATTAACTGTTCCATCTGCGGCTAACGTTTGACCTTCTTCAAACAGCAGGGCATCACCTACTACAATTTCATGTATGGAGATTTCATGAATTTTTCCGTCTCTTAATACCTTTGTAGTTTTTTGAAGCGTATGCTTTAATGCGGACAAAACTTTTTGAGCTCGCATTTTTAAAACAACATCAACAGATGTAATGGGAATATATGCAATAAACATTACGTAGGCGTCGGTGTGTTTTCCCAAAAATAAATAAAGCACACCCAATATCAAAAGCATTAGTCCACCTGGGTCGAGCAGAATTTCTTTAAATTCTTTTAGTTTGGAATGTACTGTAGATGGAACGATGGTGTTTGGGCCAAACTCACGATGACGTTTTTTTGCTTCAATATCGGTAAGGCCTAAAAGTTTTGTCATAAATGATGGCGGAGAGAGCGAGATTCGAACTCGCGATACGGTTGTGGCGTATGCTCCCTTAGCAAGGGAGTGCCTTCGACCAGCTCGGCCATCTCTCCATCCAAGTTAAGTATTCAATTGTTATACTGTTCTATCTGTTTTTTCAAAAGATTGCAAAAGAATGCACCAAAAATTGGACAACAGAATTGCAATTCATTCACTCCGGATAGATAATATTTTAATAAATCATTAAAAAAGAAACGATATGTCAAAATTACGCGTCGCAATTTTATTTGGTGGAAAGTCTGGGGAACACGAAGTCTCTGTTGTATCTGCTCTTTCTGTTTATAAAGCTCTAGATAAAAACAAGTACGATGTTACTTTGGTTGGAATCGACAAAGATGGAAGATGGCTACTTCCCGAACAAACTAAACTTTTAGCTCAATCTGAAAATCCAAGATTAATAAAACTCAATGAAATTAAAAATACAGTGAGCATGTTGCCATTTGAAACTACAAAAACAATTGTGAGTGTAGATTCAAATTCGTCAATGCCAAGTGAAATGAAGTTCGATGTAGTCGTTCCTATTTTGCATGGTACATACGGTGAAGATGGAACCATTCAAGGCTTACTTGAGCTTGCACAAATTCCGTACGTTGGATCAGGAGTTTTAGGTTCTTCTGTTGGAATGGACAAAGATATGGCAAAGCGTGTGTTAAGAGACGCAGGAATTCCGGTGGTTCCGTTTCAAACCATTCGCAAGAGCGAGTTCAAAAAAGATTCTAAAAAAATTGTAGATCGTGCAATCAAAGAATTTGGTTTTCCATTTTTTGCAAAGCCTGCAAACTTAGGATCTTCAGTGGGCGTGCATAAAGTGAAAAACGAAAAAGAGGCGTACCTTAAGATTGAGGACGCATTTTTATACGACACCAAAATTTTAATTGAACAAGCAATCGATGCTCGAGAGTTAGAAGTTTCAGTTTTGGGAAATGATCATCCCAAAGCTTCAATTGTGGGAGAAATTGTTCCGCAGCATGAGTTCTATTCGTATGAGGCAAAATACATCGATGAAAATGGAGCTACATTAAAAATTCCAGCGGAGCCGTTAACGGCTACACAATCAGATCAAATTCGAGAGATGGCTGTAAAAGCTTTCTCTGCAATCGAATGTCAGGGGTTAGCTCGTGTTGATTTTTTCTTAGACCGTAAAAGCGGAAAAATTTATATTAATGAGCTCAATACGATTCCTGGTTTTACTTCGATTTCAATGTATCCGAAGTTGTGGGCTGCTACTGGTTTAAAATATGCAGACTTGTTGGATGAATTAATTAAACTTGCGATGGAACGTCACAAGGATCGCAAAGAATTAAAAACTACATACGAGCCAAAATTTTAATTACACGTTTGGTAGTTTAATTTTTCTTACCTTTGATTCCATTTTCTTTTTATAGATTGTCATTTTTTTGAAAATGGCTTTGTCGCTCACGCCTAGAATTTGAGCGGCAAGCAGTCCTGCATTGAAGGCATTTCCAATCGAAACAGTTGCAACCGGAATTCCTTTTGGCATTTGCACAATTGATAAAAGCGAATCGATGCCTTTGAGCGTTCGAGATTCTACAGGCACTCCGATCATAGGAAGTTCAGTGTGTGCTGCCACCATCCCAGGCAAGTGAGCGGCACCTCCAGCGCCTGCGATGATGACTTTTACACCATTGCGTGCAGCAGATTTAGCAAATGAAGAAACATCATCTGGAGTTCTATGTGCTGAAATTACTTTGGTTGAAAATGAAATTCCAAAGTCTTTTAAAGCGGTACAAGCCTCTTTCATTGTTTTAAAGTCAGAATCTGATCCCATGATGATTGCGACTGTAGGTTTTTTTGATGGTTTTTTCATAATTTAAGTTTCCCAAAATTTTTGTATTTGTTCAATCGAAGACATTACTTTTTCTAATTCTTTAGGCTCAGCAAATGTAATGGTGACGTGGCCACATTTACGTCCTGGTCTGATTTCATCTTTATCATACCAATGTAAATGGGCGTTGTGTTCGTTACAAAATTTTTGAAGCTTTTCTTTTGAAAAAGATTTTGGAGTTTTAGTGGGTCCTAAAAGATTTTTCATCACAAAACAAGAGCGAACAGTGGTTTCTCCTAAACTAATTCCAACTGAAGCGCGTAAATGGTTTTCAAACTGAGAACACTCAGTTCCCTCAATGCTATAATGACCCGTATTGTGAACTCGGGGGGCTACTTCGTTTATGATTAATCCAGATCCTGTGAGAAAAAATTCAAATGCGTATGCTCCTACGATCTTCATTGCATCACCAAATTGGCGCATTAAATAAGCTGCTCTTGCTTCTAATTCTGTGGGAACATTAAATCGTGTGGCAGGGCCAATCACTTGATCGCAAACGCCATTCGTTTGTTTGCTAATCACAAGTGGATATTGAGCATACTCTCCAGTTTCTGATCGAACTGAAACCATCGCCAGTTCATGTATAAAGTCGACAAGTTCTTCGACATAAACGTTTCCGTTTTTAAATCCTAATTTTACAAATTCAAAAATATCAGTTTTTTCTGCAGAAGTTAATTTTTCAATGTCTCGATACATTTTAACTCCCTTGCCGTCGTAACCAAGGCGTGCCCATTTCAGTACGCCAGATGTAAATCCGAGAGAGGAAAGTTTTTTAACTAATGATTCTGAATTTTTGGCACTTGCCTCATCGATCATTTCAAATCGCGCGGTAGGAACTGCATTCATTTGCAAAAAATTTTTTTGTGACAACTTGTCTTGCAGGGCTCTAATTACATAAAGGTTCGGAATAAACTTAACTTTGTCTGAAAGAGTTTCTAGCGCATCACAATCAATAAATTCATTTTCAAAAATCACGGCATCAAATTTTGAGAGTTTCGTTGAATCTTTTTTTAAAATCGAAATATCTAAATCAACACCAATTAAATTGGCATTAGATTCATTGAGCATCTTCGCTAATTGGCCATCTCCTAAAATCGCAAGCTTCACACAAAAAATTTATCACCGTCAGAATTGTTAACGAAGTTAATTTTTTCATTTCCTTACAATTTACTTAACAATTACAAGACACAAGTAGATCGAGGAATTTTAGAGTGAGGAAGGAGACGTACAAAGAAGTACGTCGTACTGACGAACGATAAAAGGATGAAGATATGCGCAGTGTATTGTAATTGTTAATGGCGCGCCCGAAAGGGTTCGAACCTCTGACCTCAACATCCGTAGTGTTGCGCTCTAATCCAGCTGAGCTACGGGCGCACGTTTTGAAAGGTTGCTCTTATATAATGTGTTAAAATTACAGAGTCCATATAAATTTTTTAAATTCCGACCGGACTACTTTCGTCAACAATATGCGTTAAGATCATGTAATAATTGCGGGATATTTAATTGCGCAAAGCGGCATAAGTATTGTATATGCCTTAATACAAATGAAAAGTTTTAAAAAGTGGTTAGCAATCATTAGCATAGGAGTGTTGGGGCTTGGTTTGGGCTTTCAAAAAGCGCAAGCCTCAGCAATGTTTTTGATTGATCCGGTAACCAAAAAGGCAACGATATATTCAAAAATTTACATTTACGGTTCAATGGCCACAGAAAAAAATAGAAAAAATATAGAAGAAGAAATTAATCAAATTTGGAACGAAAAATCGTTTGATATTCAATTTTTAAATCGTAGCTATAAACTATCTTTCAAAGTCGAAACAATAATTGTTTCACGTGAAAAAGCATGGCAATTGTTTAAAGACAATTTGTCATCGGTAAACAATTTCGTAAAAGTTGAAAAACCATCTGCAAAAGAGGCCATTCCAAACTTTATGTTAGGTGGAAACACAGGTGGTCTTTATACATCGAATGAATTGGGTTTTAGTACTACTGCTGCACATGAATATGGACACGGATTAGGACTAGATCATCCAAATTATGGCGCATTAAAATTTAATTGGGAGCCAGATATTATGTTTCCGCGCGGTAAACTAGTTCAGTCGCAATACCAATATGATCCAAAAGCAAAAGCTGGCAAAAAAGGTGGCACACTGAATCCTAAATATCGCCAGGTAAGTTATTTAGATTTAATTCTAATAACTCGTTCAAATTTCAAAGTCTATCATTCCATGAAAATAAATGGTAAAATTATTTACTATGGAAACATTGGACTTGTTTCACAAAAATTTTACTAAAATAATATTTTTTCTTTCTATCTCGTGCGCAAGTTTTGCTAGCGAATTTACTTTTCGTGTTTCATCACAATTAAGCAATTTAGATTGGAATCAAGGTGAGATTCCGCAAGATGTTGTTTTGCAAATCATGGAAGGTTTAACCAAAATAGATGAAAACAATAAGGTTCAGCCAGCAATTGCAAAAAGTTGGAAACAAGAAGGAAGTAAAATCATCTTTCAACTAAGAGAAAACGCGAAATGGTCAGACGGAAAACAAGTTTGCGCTGAAGATTTTTTGAGAGCATGGAAAAAGGCTCTCGATCCAAAAACAATATCGGGTTATGCACATGTTTTATTTAATATTAAAAATGCAAAAAAAATTACTGAAGGACAAACCAAAACAGAAACGTTAGGCGTGCAAGTACATTCTTGTCAGAAATTAGTGGTAACTCTCGAAAGACCCATATCGTTTTTTGATGAAGTTGTTTCTCACTGGGTAAGTTTTCCGATGAGAGAAAAAAATGAAATCCCCATCACCAATGGAGCATATAAAATTAAACAATGGAAAAAAGATAAAGAAATTGTTTTAGAAAAAAATCCATTCTACTTTGATAAAAATAACGGTCCCGATCAGCTTAAAGCAATTTTAATTCAAGATGACACGACAGCTCTTCGATTGTTTGAAGAAGGAATGTTAGATTGGATGCGCGATTTGCCCTTTTATGAAAGAATGAATTTAAAAAAGAAAAAAGAATTTAAGTCGTTCTCAACAAATATATCGTATCATTTAGGTTTTAATGTTATTGCGATTGATGCAGACACCAGAGTCGCAATACTATCAGCAGTTGATACAGCACAAATTCCTAAAATATTAAATGGTGATGAAATTCCGTTTGATAATGCAAAGGCAGCATTAGAGTTAGTAAAAAAACCAAAAATGCTTGAGCTTCATTATTACACTAAAGAAATTCATAATCCGCTCATGGAATGGCTTGCTGCTGATTTAGAGAAAAAATTGCAAATAAAGTTTGAATTAAAAAAAGAAGATTCAAAAATATACTGGGAAAAATTAAAAACAAAACCCTATGACATTTTTTTAAGTGGCGTTACCCCTTTTACAATTCATCCATATGGATATTATTCTGAATTTATATCTGCTAGCCTTGCCAACTGGGGTCGCTTTCAAAGTAAAAAATACGATGAAATCGTAAAAAACATTTCGCTCACAAAAACCAACTCAAGTGAAATGGAAAAACTCATTCAAGAAGCTGAAAATATTTTATTATATAGTAACAATGCAGCCATCGTTCCTCTGTATAAAAGAAGAACACTTAATTTGATTTTACAAAAATGGTCTGGTTTTGAAATGAATGAATTGGGTAGAGTTGATCTGTCAAAAGTTAGGCAAAAAAAAGGAGATTAGACTTTCGCCTAATCTCCCAGATGTTTGCGTCGCACGAAGCAAGATCTAAAGATGCTGACGCAAAATTGCTAAAATAATTATTTAGTAAAATCTTTGTCAGAAACTTCTTTTTTAACTTTTACTTTTTTAGTTTTCTTCTTTATAGGAGCTTCTACTGGAGGAGCTGGCATTGCAGGAGCTTGGTCTTGTAATGAAGAAGCTTCAGGACCTGCAGCAACTGGAACTGCATCTTCTGCTGGTTTGTTTGATGAACATGCTGGTGCAAATGATACGATCATTGCAGCGATTAAAAGTAATTTAAATTTCATAAAGATCTCCTTAAGTGTTTAAAATATAAAGAAGAAGTCTGTCTTTGGCGAGTTAAAAATTACTCAAACTCATATTTTCTAAGAATATCGATTGCAGATTTAAACCCAATTTTTACAATGTCACCCATTTTATTAGCCGACAAATTGAAGTGATCACCAAAAAACATTTCATGATCGGTTGGTTTTGGGTGGATATATATATAGTCTATATTCTTTTTGTAGCTCAAATTTCTCTCGACTAAATCTAAACATGAGTTTCGAAGTTCATCTGGAAGATTGTTTTGTTTAAAAAACTCAGAAATTGCATCAAGCGCTGCTTTTGAACGTTCTTGCATGCCGATGTGTGCTTGAATTTTGCGTTCCACCATTAAATAAATTGCTTGTATCATGATCCAAGGTATGCCGCGTTCATGAAGTGAACCTATTTCTTTGTTAAAATGATACGGTTGATGTGTATAGCTTGAAATAATTAAGTCTGCACCCGTATCATAACCTACGTGCGTTGAAAGTGTGTCTCGAATTTCACCGTCAAAGTAATGAGTTACTTGTCCTCTTTCATTTTCAATAGCGTACGGAACATAAATAGGCGGAAGTGACGTGCTCGCAGCCACCGCTTTTGATATTGTTGTGTTGTTCATATAGACAACAGTCTTGTCATCGTTGGGGGGAGTGTAGTTAAACTTACCAAAAACAACTTTTTTAGAATGATTTAACTGAGTGGCAACAATAAATAAGTCAGAGGCATAATCTGCAAAATTGTTTGATGGCAAAATGTCTTCACGCAAGTAAGTTTCAATTCCATCGGTAGTAAACATACCAGGCCATTTCAGCCAACGAAGTCTAAACAAGTTTTCATATGAATCGCGAGCAAATTTTCCGATAAATCGACTCAGTGTAGGCGTCAGAGAAGTTGAGCTGTCGTTCAAAGCGCTCCACATATTTAACAATCCAACATCTTTACGTAATGCAAACATAGTAGTGTACGAAAATTTTTTAATCGCTTTTTGTCCTGCTTTTCTGTGCACAGCTTTTTTTCCAACAAAGGTATCTATGATTTGATTTACGTCGTAACCTGCAGCTAAAAATGTGCTGATGAGAGATCCAGCAGAAGATCCAACATAAATGCTAATTTCTTTTCCATCTTTATTCTCAAATTGAATTTCAGGATTTTTTAATCCTCCAATAAAACGAAAACCTTTTTCTTGGAGAGCTAAAAGTACTCCCAAATGGAAGGCACCTGCCTTTGCTGCGCCGCCCGAACATACGAGTGCGATTTTTTTCTTTCGTGTAATTATTTTTTTTGTGTTTTTTGGGTCTGCCATAAGCCGCTCTGCAATGTAAAAAATGAATATTTTTTTATTTCTTTTATTTTCCTACTTTACAATCGATTTTGCCACAATAGAATATTCGAGTAAGCAAGATGGATTTATTAAACTATTGGAGGGAGATCTAATGCAACAAGAGAATTGGTTACCACTTCTTGATTATGCAGTAATTAATGGACTAAGCACATCTACTTTACGCCGATATATTAAGGCTAAAAAGGTAAACTTTAAGATTGAGAAAGGCCGTTATCTCATTCTTTCAGATAAGAATGCTGCTGCTAAAAAATGGGATGCTGAAGCTACTCAGGACAGTATTTCTGTTTTTACGCGTTCACGAGAGTTAGAAGAAAGAGTGAAACAACTTGAAGAACAAAACTCTGAGCTCAAAATGCTCGTGGCGCTATATGAGGACAAGCTCGGCAAACAAGCCTAAGCTTCGAATCTTTAGCTTATTAAAACTTTTTGTGGTTTTGGTGTTGTGTTCTGGCATAGTCCAGGCGCAACCCCAAAGCTCACAAACGGATTCAGAATCTAATCTTCTATTTTCCTTTAAAAAAATCTATTTAGAGCCTCCACGTGACAATGTGGACGGTGCCTTTCGCGATACCTTCATTCAAGCATATAAAGACGTTTTTGATCAAAATCCTCGTTTTGAAATAACGAGCGACGATCAAAAAGCAGACACTTTTGTTAAAACAAAAATAGAAAAAAAGGCCACTGGAATTGAATGTGAAATTTCAATTGTATTGATGCCTTCGCAAGAAACGTTTTCAAATGAAAAAATCACACTGCCAACGCAGGCAAGTGGTGAAGAATTAACGGTTGGAGCTAAAAAAGCCTTAAAAACAGCCTTAAAACGAATCCCTTTTTACGGAACTGTGACAGGCCGAGAGGGCGATGAACTTACGTTTGATATAGGTGCATCGAACGGGTTAAAGGCTGGTGATGTTGTTTCGATTGCTCGAATTGATCGAGTTAAAAAACATCCATTATTAAAAACAATATTAGACGTTGAAATGATTCCAGTTGGAACTGCTGAAATTGATGTTGTTGAACAAACAATTTCGTTTGGACATTTACGTTCTGAAATTATGGGCGAAAAAATTCAACGTGCACATAAAGTGACTGCAGTTGAAGAGAGAGTTGCAGAAAGAAAGCAACCCTCTGAATTGCCTGATGGTAGTTTTGATGCCGAACGAGGACTTGTTACGGGAGTACAATCTCGAAGACCAGAAATCGGTTTTGTTGGGTTAGGTCCATACATTGGTTCATTATCAAATACATTATCTCAAAATAATGGTGCAATTAGCACGAATGGAGCTGGATTTCATTATGCCGCAGATCTTTTTGGTGAACTTTGGCTTACTAAAAATTGGTTTTCAGCAATTGAATTTAGATTTGGCGGATCTTCTTTTGCATTAACAGAAGAGGTTACAAAGGCTAAAAGCTCTTCATTTAGCACAACAACTACAAACTTTAATTTAGACTTTGGTTACAAACATTATTTGTGGAATTCTACACGTGGTCCAAATATTTACGGAACATTTGGTTATGGATCTTTTTCTTGGTTTACCCCTACTGAAGCAGCTTGGGTAATGGGTCCAAGAAGTTATTCGGCATTTCGTTTGGGAATGGGTGGTGGCTTTCCGTTACAATCAAGGCACTCGGGATTTAATATCGGGTTAAATTATGGAGCGTTTCCGACATTTGAAGCAAAAGAAACGAAAGTAACGCCTGACTCATCACAATTATATTCAGCGTCTGTAATTGCTTTTAATGTTTCATTTTATAATTACATATTTTCAAATATGGCATTACAAATGAAACTTATTTTTGAAACGTATTCCGTCGAGTATACAGGCGGGGCTAATAATTTTGGTTTGAGCACAACGTCTCAAAAACAAATTGGGATATTGCCCGCTCTTGTTTATTATTTTTAGTGATCTATGGTTGTAGAAAATATTTCCGAAATAAAAAAAAGAATTTCTACTTTAGTAAAAGACTTAGAAGCACATAATTACAACTATTATGTATTAGATAATCCAATTATATCAGACTTTGAATACGATCAATTGTTTAAAGAATTAAAAACTTTAGAAGAAAAATATCCAAAACTTAAAAGTCAAAATTCACCAACGGATCGAGTGGGATCAACTGTTTTAAGCAAATTTGAAAAACATAATCATATTGCTTCAATGCTTTCATTGCAAAATGCTTACAGTGTAGAAGAGTTTAAAGAATTTGACGAAAGAATTAAAAGATTTTTAGCTCTTAATCAAAACGATAAAATAGAATATTGGTGTGAGTTAAAGTTTGATGGCTTAAGTATGTCATTAACATATGAAAATGGTGATTTTGTTACAGCTTCCACTAGAGGCGATGGAGTTGTCGGTGAAAATGTAACCGCAAATGTTAAAACAATAAGATCGGTTCCATTACATTTAAAGGGTAAACGTATTCCAAACTTAATCGAAGTGAGAGGCGAAATTATTTTATCGCACGCTGATTTTAAAAAACTAAATAATTCTAGAGAAGAGGCCGGTGAAGAGTTGTTTGCCAATCCTAGAAATGCAGCAGCAGGTTCGATTCGTCAATTGGACTCAAAGATTACGGCAAGCAGACCGCTCACCGCATTTTGGTACGGAGTTGGAGAAGTGCAATTTGAAGATGGTAAAAGTTTCAAAACCCAAGAAGATTTGAATCAATCTTTAAATGAATTTGGATTTTTAACATCAGATGACGTTGAAGTCTGTAAAGGGGTTGAGGCGGTAGAAAAATTTTATAATGATATTTTAAAAAGAAGAGAAACTTTGCCATTTGATATTGATGGAATTGTGGTGAAAGTAAATTCAATTGCTCTTCAACAAGAACTAGGATTTGTATCGCGCGCACCCAGATCAATGCTTGCATTTAAATATCCTGCAAGACAAGAAACCTCAGTAGTTGAAAACATAATTGTGCAAGTTGGTAGAACAGGGGCAATTACTCCGGTTGCAATATTAAAACCGGTGGTTGTGGGGGGAGTGACTGTCACAAGAGTGACGCTTCATAATCCCAAAGAGATTGCTCGAAAAGACATTCGCATTGGTGATACGGTTGTAGTTCAGCGGGCAGGTGATGTGATTCCTGAGATTGTGAAAGTGATTGAAGAAAAAAGGCCTAAAAACGCGAAGGAATTTGATTTTCCTAAAAAATGTCCATCGTGTGGTGAAAAAGTGAGTTGGTCTGAAGAAGATGTAATTGCAAGATGTTTAAATTCAGATTGTCCAGATCAGGTTAAAGAAGGGATATCTCATTGGGCATCTAAAGATGCGATGAATATTGATGGCTTGGGTTGGAGAATTGTTGAGTTTTTGTTTGAAGAAAAAATTATAAAGACTGTTGCCGATTTATATCGTTTGAAGTCTACACAACTATTACATCTTGAAGGTTTTGGAGAAAAATCAGCTCAAAATTTATTAAATTCGATTGAAGAGTCAAAATCTAGAGTCTTGGCAAGATTTATTTTTGGTTTAGGTATTCGCCATGTCGGCGAAACTTTGGCAAAAACTTTAGCATCCCGATTCGGCTCAATTGAAAAGCTACAAACTACAAGCATTGAAGATCTAATAGAGGTGCCTGAGATTGGTGAAGAGGTTGCGAAATCAATCGTTGAATGGTTTTCAAAGTCGAAAAATAAAAAAATAATAAAAGAATTACACGAACTCGGAGTGATTCCGCAAAAAGCAGAAGGGCCAAAGAGTGCCGCACTCAAAGGTGAAACCATTGTCGTTACTGGTACTTTACCAACCCTAAAACGAGACGAGGCACATGCAATTATAGAGTCTCACGGTGGAGTTGTCGGCAGTTCTGTTACTAAAAAAACAACAATGTTATTAGTTGGTGATGATGCTGGCTCTAAACTTGAAAAAGCTAAGCAATTAGGAACTAAAATCATAGAGGAAGAAGAGTTTTTAAAACTTGTTAAAAACAAATAAGGCCTGGGTAGGGCAAATTATTTTTGGACTCGCGGAACACGGAATCACTCGCGTGCTTGATGCCGTTACTACAATCTTACTAATACGAACACTTTCAAGTAATGAATTTGGACAATTTGCCGTGTTTCAAAGCTGGGTCAGCATGGCATTACTTGCACTACCTTTTATCGAAACAGCAATTTACCGCGAGTATGGCGGATGGAAACAAAGCGGTGAACTTTCAAAAATGTTGAAAGTGTTTCAAATTTATAATGCATTTAAAATATTTATTACTTTACTCATTTGCGCATTGATTGCATTTGGTCACTCTGATTTTACGGAACGATTCTTATTGATGCTATTTGCATTTGCGCTTCCACTTTCACAATCTATTTACGCAGTATTTAGAGATCCCATGAAATTTGAAATGAAACAAAAGTGGGTTACTTATATTACTTCAATTCAAAAGTTATTAATTGTGGTTGGATTGGTTTTGGCCCGAGAAAAATTTCAGTCCTCTATTGAAGCAATTGTAGGCATTAGCATGGTTGTCTATTTTTTAATGGGACTCATATGGTATTTTCAATCTAAAAAATATATTACTCCAGCAAAAGTATCATTGTCTGAGGCGTATGTAATATGTAAAAAACTTATGACAGGCACTACATTGTGGATTCACATTAATGGTGTAATCACTTCGGTTGTTTCAACATTAGATTTATTTTCATTGAATTTAGCCAAAATTCCAGTTGAAGAAATTGGGCGTTATGGGGTTGCCACAAAATCAGCGAACTTTTTTCAAATGATACCGATGGCACTTATCAATGTTTTTGGAGTGTACTTAGGCAAAGTACAGCATGAAAAAAACAGTCAAAAAGAACAAAAAATGACGTTTGAATTTAGTGTCGCATTTCTACTATTAGCTGCTTTGACATTAGGTTTGGGAGCATTTGTAGCCGAACCACTCTTGAGTTTTATTGGAAAAAATAAAATCACACCCGAAGAAATGCAAAGAGTTGTTCAGTATTATCGTTGGCAATTGGCCGGATACATGGTGATGGCAGCTTCGTTTCCGCTCAGCACATATCTAGGAGCACGTTCCAATTTAAAAAAAATGACCTTTCAAATGTTTGTTCCTTGGATTGCCATATCTTTAATAGTTTATTATTTTGCCGCATTACAAAGCCCTCTTTTGGCTGCAAAAGCAAATGTTTTAGTGTATACGCTGATGTATTTATTTTTTATTAAATTATATTTTAGTTATAAAAAAGAAATCGCAGAGAATAAAAAATGAATTCATTAAAAATTGTTGCCATTATTCCCACTTGGAATCGAGTCGATTGGTTTAAAAAATCTGTCGAATCTGTTTTAAGTCAAACTCGCAAGCCAGATCTTTTAATTGTACTAAATAATGGTTCCACTGACCGCACAAAAGAATATTGTGACTCAATTACAGATGAGTCGGTTCTGGTTTTGCATAATGAAAAAAACACAGGCGCTTCACAAGGCATGAAACAGCTAACAAGGCGAGCGCTTGAAGAAGGTGCTGATTGGGTTTGGTTTATGGATGATGATGCAATCGCAAATCTTGATGCCTTAGAAAAACAGATCAGTACAAAAGAATTTCAAAACCCAAATACGATGATGTTGACCTCAAAAATCATTGATGCCAAAGGAGAGTGGTCTTCAGAAAATATTCCGGCAAAGTTTGATGAAAAAGCGTTTGAATTTGTTGGAATCAATCCAGAATTGGCCAACACTGGTAATTGTATTGAAGTGAATACAGGTGGATATTGTGGATGGCTTGTTCGTAAAGAGTGCTTCGAGGAATTTGGCTTTCCGAACGATGAATTCTTTTTTTGGTTTGATGATATCGAATATGTTGTGAGGGTGTCTCGTACAAAAAAAGTTTATTTAAATCCCAAATCTATTATACAACACTTCGCAACATCTCTGGTTGAACATAAAATAAAATGGCCGTTTTCTGGCCCAATTCCTGTAATACCTACGAAACAGCTGGGAAGGTATTTTTACTGGAACCGAAATTATCTATGGTTTGCAAAACAGTGGCTACCGCGTCAAAAATATGCTTCGTTCTGGCTAAAGCATGTAGCGCGTGGTTTAGTAGGTCCTGTACTTTTAAAGCAAGATCATATTTTCGATCGATGGAAAATGATTCTCACTGCTGCAAAAGATGCGGCATTTGATAAGTTAGGAAAAAAAGAAGGTTACTAAGATTTATGAAATCTAAAACAGTATATACCTGTCAAAGTTGTGCAGCTCAATTTCCGAAATGGATGGGCAAATGTCCAGAGTGTAATAACTGGAACACATTGGTTGAAGAAACGTACCAAGAAGTAACAGCCAGTGAAGCCAAAGGTCATGCGGCCTTTAGAAAAAATCTAAAAGAATCGGTGGAAGAAGAAAATTCAGCTCACCAAGAGCCCAAATCAATTACTGAAATCGAGAAAAAAGAAGGCGTACGATTTGCAACCGATTTTGTTGAACTCAATCGAGTTTTGGGTGGTGGAATTGTTCCTGGTTCGCTCATTTTAATTGGCGGAGATCCTGGAATTGGAAAATCCACTATTTTAATGCAGGCATTTGTCTCTTTAGCAAAAAATAAAGATTTTAAAATTCTATATGTGTCTGGAGAAGAAAGTCCTCAACAAATTAAAATGCGAGCAGACCGTTTAGGACTTCATACCAGTAATTTTTTAGTTTACGCTGAAAACAATTTTGAAGAAATCATGAGACAGGTTCAAAAACAAAAACCAAATTTGCTTGTGATTGATTCCGTACAAACAATTTTTTCAAATCAAGTTCAGTCAGCACCTGGTTCGGTCTCTCAAGTACGTGAATGTACCGCGCGAATTATGCATTTAGCAAAAACGTTAAGCGTTGCAACGTTCATCGTAGGACATGTTACGAAAGATGGTTCTATTGCTGGTCCCAAAGTATTAGAACACATGGTTGATACAGTTTTATATTTTGAAGGTTCTACTTATAATGCGTATCGAATTTTAAGAGCAGTAAAAAACCGATTTGGTTCCACCAATGAAATTGGTGTATTTGAGATGAACTCAAGTGGCTTGCGCGAAGTGACCAATCCATCAGAATTATTTTTACAAGAACGAGCGGTCAATGCTTCAGGAACTGTGGTTGTGTCTACGATCGAAGGATCTCGTCCGCTATTAGTTGAAATTCAAGCTCTTGTGAGTTCTTCGCAGTTAGCCACACCGAGAAGAACAACGTTGGGAATTGATCATAACAAAGTATCACTGCTTGTTGCAGTGATTGAGAAAAAACTAAGTCTACCTTTGTATGGTCATGATATTTTTGTAAATGTAGCTGGTGGAATTCGAATCGAAGAGCCTTCGTGTGACTTGGGGGCAGCGCTTGCCATGATAAGTAGTTTTAAAAATAAACCAATATCTTCAAAGCTTTTAGTTTGTGGAGAAATTGGTTTAACAGGTGAAGTGAGGGCAATTACACAATTGGATCTTAGATTGACCGAAGCCGCTAAACTTGGATTTACAGAAGCGATCGTTCCTAAATCAAGTATGAATGCTTTACAAAAATCAGGATTTTCAATGAAGTCGATGAAAATACATGCTATTTCACAATTAGGCGAAGCAATCGATTTTCTAGATTAAAAATGTAACCAGGAGTTTTTATGGATCAAAATTTAATTGTACCAATTGCAGTAATTGCTTTTATTGTGTTTATGCGATTTCGTTTTGTTTTTTCAAAAAAGAAAGTGCACGAAAAGATTGCTAACGGGGCAAAAATTCTCGACGTAAGAAGTCCCGCTGAATTCGCAGCTGGTGCGAATCCAAAAAGTATAAATGTTCCATTAGATCAAGTAGCAAAATATGCTGAAAAACTAGATAAAAATGCTGAATATATAGTTTGTTGTGCATCGGGAATGCGCAGCAAATCAGCAATGATGATATTACAGTCAAAAGGCGTTAAAAACATTGTAAATGCTGGTCCTTGGACAAATACACTCAACTAATTTTGACAAAGTAAGACCAAAATGTTTTCGTTGAAAAATGCAAAAAACATTTATTTTATTGATTGGTTTTATATTTTCTTTCAACACTTTCGCATGGAATTTAAATGACGTTAGTTATTTAATGAAACTTCCTCGAGCAAACGAAAGAGCAGACCATCTTTTAAAAGCAGATAGTTCTTCTGAGTTGGGACCAATCATACCGAAATCAATGTATGATCGAATCGGGTTTTTAAGTAATGCTAGCAACGACACTCAACACACCTATCAAAACTTAAGAGCACTTTCGTTTCGATTTGACCCGTGCCCTGCTGAAACTGATGTAAAACAAGCTTGTAGACCAGAAATACGAGTTGTGTTTCAGCCAGTTGTATTTGATAAATATGATCAAAAATTTACAACAGAAGACGCTGCAATTCATACATTTTACAGATTAAGTGCTGAACAATTTGATTCAGTAAAAATTGGATTGCTGTCTTTAAAAAATGAAATGCAAAAACAAGGAGTATCAACGGAAGGTGCTCCGTTAGGTATTCATCCAGCAATTCAGAATGCAAAAACTTCAGAAAAATTTATTACGGCCTTTAATTTGCTAATTTTAAAAAATATTGGTGAAGCAAATCTATACAAAACTACTTTTATGAAATTATTTGTGACAGATAATTGGTGGAAATTTTTTGTTGGTTTCATAAAAGATGAAAAAGGAAATTGGATTCATAATTCTATTCCTCGCCATGGTGGAACTGAAATAGATATCATCAATGATGCAACTGAAGTGAATCCGCAAACAGGTCTTGTGGATGAGGCGGATGTTAGTTTTTTCGTGCTAGGAAGTTATCCTAAAAATGATGACTTAAGATATATTGTAAGTACTGCGTTTAGAAAAACATATACTTCTAAATATGCAGATCAATCAGATTATGAACAGTTTCGTGACAAAATAGGTGCTACACATAGATTTCAAAATCCAAATAAAACGAATCCGTTAACGCTAGATTGTGTTCATTGTCATTACGCAGATGCAGCTCAAAGGTTTGCTAAAAAAGTTTTTCCAGAATTAGAGACTTCCATTGCTCAACATAAAGATAAGTATGTACCGAATACAAAATATAATATTGAAAATCACACTAAAACTATTTTATCGACTAAAATTGTGCGTGCTTTCGGTTTTATGAATGATGAACCTTCGATTATGACCCGAACTATAAATGATTCGGCTGAATCAGCAAATTGGTTAAACAATCATTGATTGATTTAATTTAAGGAACTTCTCCGCGCATAATTTCAACAAGAGCATTGAGTGCGTCTGTTACAGTAAAAATTCCGTATAAATCACCGACCTGATCTACAACGATCGCTGATCCTACTTTTCGTTTTGAAAGTTCATATGCAACAGAATCTATAGAGTCTGTATGTTTTACTGTATATGGATCTGGGGTCATGATGTCGCGAGCTGTAATTTCTGGAGACTCTGAATTATAGTGTGCATAAAATAAATCGCGATCACTAATAATTCCTACCACTTTATCTTTTTTTACAACAGGTAAGTGACGAAACTTATGTTTTTCAAGTAAGTCTAAAATGTCGTCAATTTTTGTTTCTTGGCTAATTGTAATTGGACTTTCAGATGTAAATTCAGCCACTTCAATTTTTTGTAATTTTGCTTGCATATTAAGCCTCATTTCTAGAATTACTGTACGCCATTTATCATACGCCTTTTTATAACTTGAGGCAATGAATTCAATTTGTTTTTAAAGCGCGAATCGCCCAATTCCAATTTGCTAAATGTTTTTCAAGCACTTCACGCGGCATGTTGGGCTTGAATGATTTTTCTTTTTTCCAAGTTTTACGAATGTCGTTTAAAGAGCTCCAAATTCCAGCACCTAGGCCAGCAGCAAACACAGCTCCTAATGCAGTTGTTTCAATGATTTTGGGACGAACAAGTTCGCGCTCTAATACATCCGCTTGAAATTGCATGAGTAGATTATTTGCACAAGCTCCACCATCAACATTCAGCGATTTTAATTTAGAACCCATGTCGTTTTCCATTGCACGCAAAATATCTAAATTCATTAATGCAATTCCTTCAAGTACAGCTCTTGCTATATTGCCTTGATTTGTTCCGCGCGTGATTCCAAAAAATGATGCTCTTGCCTCGGCCATCCAATGAGGAGCTCCGATTCCAGCAAATGCAGGAACAAAGGTTACGCCATCAGAAGTTTTAACGGTTTTTGCTAATTTTTCTATTTCTGAAGACTTTTGAATTAATTTTAGTCCATCGCGAATCCATTGAACAGACGCGCCTGCGGTGAATGCACCACCTTCAAGAGCATATGCAACTTCTGAATCCATTTTCCAAGCAACCGTTGAGAGCAAACGATGATGAGATCGCTTTATGTTAGAGCCCGTATTTAATAAAATAAAAGATCCTGTGCCGTATGTGCATTTTGCCATTCCTTCATCAATGCAGGCTTGACCTAATAAGGCTGCTTGCTGATCACCTAAAATTCCGTGAATGGGAATTCCATCAGGAAGGCCTGGAACTTTTTTAGTAACTCCAAAATGAGAATTTGAATTCATTACTCTTGGTAAGATTGAGTGTGGAACTTTAAAAATACGAAGAAGTTCTTCATCCCATTGAAGTTTTTCAATGTTAAAAAGCATAGTTCTCGACGCATTTGATGGTTCTGTTGCATGAGTTTCGCCATTGGATAGTTTATAAACTAAAAACGAGTCGATGTTACCAAAAGCACAATCTCCATTTCGAGCTGCTGTTGAAATAGTAGAGTTGTTTTCTAATGCCCAAGAAACTTTTGATGCAGAAAAATACGGATCTAATAAAAGTCCCGATCTTCGTTGAATATCCGATTCTAAGCCTTGGCGTTTTAATTCTGTGCAAAACTCAGAAGTTCTTCTGTCTTGCCAAACGATCGCGTTACCCAATGCTTTTCCAGACTTACGAGACCAGAAGCACGATGTTTCGCGCTGATTCGTAATTCCAATTGCTGCAATTTGTTTTGCTATTGCAGGTATGCCAGAAGATTTTTTCCCACCACGGCCAGCATGATCTAGTACAACTTTGATCGCTTTTAATGTAGAATTCCATATATCGGTAAGGTTGTGCTCGACCCAACCTGGTTTTGGATAAATTTGTCGATATTCGACATTTTTTGCTGCTAAAACCTTTAAATTTTGGTTCACGAGCATTGCAGTTGTTCCAGTTGTACCTTGATCGATTGCTAAAATAAGATTTTTTGGCTTCATAATAAGGATTTTCGTCATGTTTGAGATTTTTAGCAAGAGCAGAGAGAAAATTTTTGATCTAGAGAACCTAGAATTTGATAAATTGGCTCTTCACGTGCTTCCTCGTTTTTTATTCGAGATTATTCGTAAATATTTTAGATTAGAAGTTGAAGGAATTGAGAATATCCCTGCCAAAGGCAGAGCAATTGTAATTCCAAACCATTCTGGATGGACAGGTCTAGATGCTGTAATGATCGGCAATGAAATTTTTAAACAACGTCACAGAGTTCCACGAATATTGGCTCACAAAGCATGGTTTTTGGGCGATATTAAAATGATTTCTGAAAAAATGGGAATGATTGAAGCCAACTTTGAAACAGGCGTAAAAATGCTCAAAAAAAATAACGTTGTGGTTTTATTTCCCGAAGGTGAGTATGGAAATTTCAAACCGACTTCTGAGCGATATCATCTACAAGAGTTTAAGCGTGGATTTGTTAGAATGGCTTTGGCGACTGGTGCTCCGATTGTTCCCACTTTGGTAGTGGGAGCAGAAGAATCAAACATTAATTTAACTGCATTAAAGTTTACAAAATATTTAAAAGGACAAATCATCCCCATTCCTTTAAATGTGATGCCGTTACCTGCGAAGTGGAAAATTAAATTTTTAAAGCCCATTTCGTTAGAAGGGTATTCTATTAAAGATATTGATAATAACGAAGTAACTCATGAAATTGCTCACAAGATACAAGTTCAAATGCAAAACGAGCTCAATGAAGTTGTGAATAACAGAAAATATATTTATTTTGATTTATAATTATTGAATTTCAGGCGGAGGGGTGCAGCTCGGACAAGGTGCTGCAACTTTCTTAGCCATTACGGTCCAGATTGTTCCTACACCCTTCATAACGAAATGATTCATTGCCATAAAAATCATAACAACTATTACTATTGTTAAAACGTATTCAACTAGGGCCTGCCCCTTAGAGTATTCATTTTTGTAAGAATTGTTTTCAATCATACAAATTCATTCTATAATGAAATGCACTCATGCGTAAAATCATATTTGCAGTTTTAATTGCGATTGTAGTCATAGGAGCAGCCGCTTTAATCGAGCGATCAGTTAGATTGAACCGTCCATTACCCAATGATTTAGAGCCTTCAGGCAAAAACCTTCCGAAAGAAACAAAATTAATCAATGTTGCGACCAAAGAAACAATTACGGCTGACAAATTTTATGGGAAAGTAGTTTTGGTAAATTTTTGGGCGTCATGGTGTACAGCTTGTATGGTTGAAATGCCTTCAATTGTTAAATTGCATGAAATGCTTAAGGCGGATGGTTTTGAAATACTTTCAATCAATGTTGATGATGAGCCAGAAAAAGTTGTTCCCGAACTCGTTAAAAAATATAAAATGCAATTTCCAGTTTATTCAGAAATAGATTCTGAGCTTTCTAAAAAATTCAATGTAGTAGCAATTCCTTACAGTGCGATGCTCGATAAAAAGCTACAAGTAGTTTGGGCTGAAAGTGGAGAGCGTGATTGGGTTTCTGAAGAAATCATCACTGAAGTAAAAAGACTTCTAAAATCAAATTAATTTTTCACAAAATCCAGGATGAGACATTTGAGAAATGAGAGACACGTATGTATTTGTGTTTAAAATTGCCATTTTAGGATTTCCACCGACTTTAATATAACCATGACGATCATGTAAGCCCAGTGCCCGTGCGCCACCGTACGTTGCTGCCGCAAATGCTTCAGCAGTAGACATTCCCATTTGCATACAAGCAAGACTCATAACAAA
>CAZNGN010000007.1:0-19210 GCA_964572865.1 uncultured Bacteriovoracaceae bacterium
AATGTATTTTTAAATTATATATATCAAGTTTGCCAAGAAGCTAGTGACATCAAAAAAGCATACGCTCGCCTACTAGATCAAACAACACACGCGCTGATGAAATGTTTAGAATTACGCGATGGATACACATACGGTCATAGCATGAGAGTTATGGAATATGCCCTTCTCATAGCTAAAGAACAAAATATTGAAGGACAAGATTTAAAAAACATTGAACTGGCAGCAATGTTTCATGACATTGGAAAAATTGGCGTTCGAGATTGTGTACTTTTAAAAGAAGGTCCACTGGAAGAAGAAGAAGATGAATCGATTAGACAACATCCCGAATTAGGAGCTGAGCTATTAGAATTGATTGATGAATTTAAACCAATCGCCCCTGGAGTAAAACATCATCATGAACGCGTTGATGGAAAAGGTTATCCAGGCTGTTTAGCAAAAGATGAAATTCCATTTTATTCACGTATTATTCTGGTTGCAGACACCTTTGATGCAATGACTTCAAATAGACCTTATCGCAAAGCGCTTCCAATTGAAGTTGCTTATGCCGAACTTGAAAGATTTTCAGGTACTCAATTTGATCCTGAATTTGTAAAATCATTTTTAGAAGCTCATAAAAGATTAACAAGTAGAGATGCAAGTAATAAAAAGGTGTTCCCAATTAAAAAAGCCGCTTAAACTATATCTATGGAAAAATTCAAGATATACATCATTGAAGATAACCGTGACACACGAAAATTCTTAGAAACCGTTTTGTCCAAAGACTTTGAAGTACATTCAAGTGAAAATGCTATGACAGGAATAGAAAGAATTAAAAAACATCCTCCCGATTTAATTATCATGGACGTATTACTACCAAACGTAGATGGTTTTGAAGCATGTTCAATCATTAAAAATGATGAAAAACTTAAAAGCATACCAATTATATTCTTATCAGCAAAAAATTCAGCTGGAGACATTGCTCAAGGACTTGATCTTGGTGCCGAAGATTATCTAGGTAAACCATTTGATTACAAAGAATTAGTGGCAAGAATTAAAGCCAGATTGAGAGAGAAATCAAATTGGAAAAGCCAACACAAAGTTCTACATTCTGGAGACATTAGATTAAATATTGATACCCGTGATGTAACTTTTCACAATAGACATATAGAACTTACACAAACTGAATTCGATCTACTTAAATTTTTTATTCAACATAATGGAAAAATTGTTACGAGGGAAAGTATTATAGAATCTATTTGGAAAGATGATAAAAGTTCTTCTCAAAAGCGAACGATCGATGTACATATTCGATCATTACGAAAAAAAATAGCTTCATTAACACGTGACATACGTTCGGTGTATGGTAAGGGCTATAAATATCAACATTGATAAAATTATTCGGTAATTCTAAGTTGAGACAATCTTGTTTTAATTAATGATACTTTAATTGCATTTTGAACTTGCACTGACTTAGATTTATCAGAATATGCAAGCTTTCCTAGTTTAATAAAATCATTGAAATATTTAGTCCAAGCAACTTGTGATTCATTTAATGACTTAATTTGTGCATCTTTTTTCTTTTTTGCTGCATCTGTTTTTTCAATATCACCTTCTAATTCGACATTTTTGAAATTCTCAGTATGTTCCGCTTGCTTATTTATAACTGCTAGTTTTAATTTCTCTTGAAATGAAGTCACCTCATCTGATGAAGCAGTTAAAAGAAGTTTTTTATTTAATACATCTTTTAAAAATTGTTGATGAGATCGTTTAATTTCAGATATACTTTCACTTACAATATTCTCTGTTATTGCAGCATTAATTTGATCCCATCTAATTCTCTCTTTTTCTAACTTTATAAATTGATTATAGGTAACATTTAAATCATTTAATCCTTTTTTAACTTCTGGTTTCACAGCTACTCTAATATTGTCTGATTTATCTATTTGATTTTTAGTATATTTATTCAAAGCTAAATTACAATTTTCATAATCTGACCTAGAATTTAAATCATCACAGTCCATATAAGAATTAAATTCTTTCCATTCACGCTCTGATGTAAAATTCAAACTTTCAGAATCAATAAATTTTAACTCATTAAATTTTACTTCAAAAGATGATAGAAGCCATTCTAAAGATGATTCGCTGTCAGCCGCAGCTATCAACACAAAAGGGGAAATTTCATTATCAGAACTCTGAGACTCATTATGTGTAATAATACTCGACAATGGGTCCGTTACAATAAATAGGTAATATTTTTTATTTTCAGTTGCTTTATAAAATGTAAATTTAATTTTTTGAGCTTGCTTCTCTACCTCTACATTTTTAAAAAATGATATTTGAAAACGTGAGCTGTTCTCAAATTTTAAAATATTTATTATTTTTTGAATCGTTTCTTTATTATTTTTACTATTTTTTGAAATTAAAACTTGCGGTGTAATAATATATTGTGAATAATATTTTAAAGATTTATTTTGCTCACTTTTCTGTATTGCCATTTCATTTGGAATTGCTTTAATTTCAGACCTTTTTTTATCTTCATCAGCTTGCGTTATTTTACCATTTTTATGATCATCTTGAATATCTTTAATTAAATCATTTTTTTCATGGAATATATTTTTAATTTTCCAGTCGCTAGGCAAAGGCAACGAAATATATATCGTCTGTTCACTGGATATATCTACGTCTCCTGCTTTCGATTTTGATTCATTGTATATACTACCTAGGTGAATGGCTTTTTTAAGCGATAGGTCATCACCTAACGCGGACGCGCTAATCATTAATATAAAAAAAATGCCTATTGCTCTGAATTTTAAACTAACCATTTCTCTCTCCAAAAATGATTATATTGCTTATATTTTATCATAATTGCTTAAAACATGTTGATTTTATAAACGGGCATATTTTACCTATAAAATTAAGCACATAACAAAATCACATCCTCTCATTACTATAGGTTTTTCTTAATGTTTTCAGTTAATTCTGACGAATTATAACTATAGATTGCTCTGGTCTTAGGAGGTTTAATGCCAGATGTATTAAAGAAATTTGGTAAATATTTTCTGCTCGATCTTGTTGCACAAGGTGGTATGGCAGAAATTTATCGTGCAAGAGCTTCGACTCCTGACGGTGGTGCACGCTTAGTAGCAATTAAGCGCGTTCTAGCCAGTTTTTCACAAAATCCAGAATTCGTTTCAATGTTCAAATCTGAAATCAAAACAACAAGCGGCTTTACTCATCAAAACATTGTTCAAATTTATGACTTTGGTGAATACAATCAACAAATATATCTTGCGATGGAACTTGTTGACGGTAAAAATCTAAGACAAGTAATGAGCAGAGCCGCTGAACAAAAGCGACCTATTCCAATTGAAGTTTGTGTTTATTTAATGGAACAATCAGCTGCTGCTTTATCATATGCACATACATACAAAGATAAAATTACAGGCAAAAGCTTAAACATCATTCATAGAGATATTAGTCCGCAAAATATTTTAGTCTCATTCGAGGGTTCAGTTAAAGTCATTGATTTCGGAATAGCTAAAGCTGTAACCAATTCCGAATCAACCCGAGCTGGAATTATCAAAGGTAAGCCAAGCTATCTATCACCTGAACAAATAGTAGGCGACGAACTTGACGGTAGAAGCGACATTTTTGCTTTAGGAATTGTTTTTTGGGAAATCTTAACGGGCCGCAAACTATTTTCCGCTGAAAATGATTTGGCTGTTATTAAAATGATTGAAAACTGTTCAGCCTATGTTGTACCTCCAAGTCGTTACAATCCAAATATAACAGAAGAATTGGATGCGATTGTCTTAAAATGTCTTCACCGAGATCGAGAAAGCAGATACCCTCACGCTGAAGAATTAAGAAGAGTTCTACATAGATTTTTATATCAGTTTTTCTCTGAATATAATCCATCAGATTTATCTTATTATGTACGAGACATCTTCAAAAAAGAAATTGTAGACGATAGACAAAAATTACAGAAACTAAATGATAAAGCTGAACAATTATTATCTAGCATTGAGTCTGAAAATACGAAAAACTCTGGTATTTTTCAAACTGAACAAACCGCTACTGTTCCAATGAAAGGCAATACTTCTACACAAATGCCTACAGTAGGTCCTAATAAAAAAATTAAAATCATTGAAGTAGATAGCAACGAAAAAGAAAAAAAACCAACTAAAGTTGGCTTTGATACTGATCATGCAAATAAAGTAATTCCTACAAAAACAGTAGGCCCATACCAATCTGAACCTCACGGCACCAAAACAGTAATGCCTGCAAATCAAAGTAAAATTGAATACGCCACTTCTACTTACAGCAAAGAGTTCGACTCTAAAAAATCAATTCCTGTTCGTAAAAAATCTTCAAATTTTGGATCAGTATTTGCTGTAGCTTCTGTAATCCTTTTGGCTATTCTAGGATATTATTATTTTAGCTCCTCAAATCATGATGAGAACTCAAACACTAGAAATGTAGCTTCTACTTCATCAATTGTGATTCAAGGTAATGTATCTCAAGCTACGGTAGTAGTTAATGATTCAATTGTTTCTAAAAGCTTACCTTACCAGATTTCAAATGTTCCCTCAGGCAAATTACAGAAAATTACAGTTTACTCAAATGGCTTTGAATCTCAATCACAAGAAATTGCTTTAAATAATGGTGAAAAAAGAGTACTAAATTTCGATTTAAAACCTGAAACGGTTAATAATAGTTCTAGTCAGCAACTTACATTACGATTAAGAATTCTACCTCAACGTGTAGGTCTTAATACAAAAGTTGAAATTGATGGAAAGTCTATTGACTCACTTACAACATTAGCAGTTGTACAAGTAAATAAGCCATTTGAAATATATGTAGAACGAGATCATTTTAAACCTTATAAAAAAATGATAACTATTACAGCTGAACAAGCTGGCTCAAGTAAAGAATGGGTTCAAACAGTAGAATTATCTGAAGCAAGATTTGGATATTTAAGCATTAAAACTACACCTAGTTCTGAAGCACTCATTGATATAGATGGCCAGCAACAAAAAGTAATGACTCCATTTGTTCATAAAAAACTTCCAGTTGGCAAATATAAAGTAAGATTATTTAATCCTGTTTTAGATATGGAAAAAAACATTGAAGTTCTAGTAAATGAAGAACTAGATACTCGAATCGAAGAACGACTTAGCCCCTCTGGCAGAATACGCACTCCTAGCAGTAGCCATTAAGATTATTTAAATACCAAAAAGAAGCATACAAATTATTATAGAAATTCCAAATATAGCGATCATAATAAATTCCCTTCCTTGGTAAATTAATAAGAACCTATATCTATAATTTTATTATTAATGCTCTGTGAAATCACCGAGCACCATGTCTTAATTTAAAGTTTCAAATCACTAATGACTCTACAATTAGATTCTCATTTTTTTCAAATCGCTCGGCAGAAAATGCCGACAAATCAATCGACTTGTACTGATTCAACATGATTAATTCAGAAAGCCCTAATCCCGCAGAATATGATTGCATTACTCCTCTTCCTGAAAATGAATGTGCCTCAAAAATATTAGCTTTATTTAATACTCTACCAATCACGGCACTATGATCTGGAGAATTTTCATATAATCCAGCCCAACCTGTTATTTCACGAATATTTTCAAAGCAACTGGCTCTACGAAAAAGTCTTGGCCATATTTCATTTTCAAAAAATGAATGCTGATAGTTCATGTCATAACCTGGTTTTTCGTTTTCAATTGCAAACCCGCTCAAAACATAATTTGCTTCCGGATGAAAATACACACCACTTGTATCAACGAACATTCCAAATTGTGTAAAATCTACTCCTTTACATTCAAATAAACTAACTTGCCTTTTAACAGGGTACGATTTGCAAAACCCACCATACAATTTACTAGTTTTTTCAGCCCATGCACCCGAACAATTCACTAATATCTTTGTCTCAATTTCAATTTCATTGGATTCGTTTATTTCCCCTTGAATCAATACATTTTGAATCTGTTCATCACTAATTGTCTGACCTTTCAATTGATTACATTTCAATTGAATTTTATTTTCATTTACTGTTTTTACTTCACTCAACATTATATGATTTATAAATTCAATATTTTGTGAATTTTTTTGTGCCTCAGAGCGATAATGAAGTTTTAATAAATTAGGATTCAGTAAACCATCTTTTGGAGAAAAAGTTGCTCCACCAAATTCATCTAGTTGATCAATAAATGAAAATTTATTATTAACTTCACTAGGATTTAAAAATTCAATTTTAAGATCATCACATTCTGAATTATTCTGAATCGCATTTTTTACTTTTGACCACCGAGTTTCATCGTACATCCAAAGGTAACCTTTTTGACGAAAACCAATTTGATCTTTAATTTTCTCAAAATAATCAATAGAAGCTTTAGATAAGACACTATTTAGCGGGTGAAACCAAGTTGCCCTTACCCCACCAGCATTTAACTCTGAAGAACTAAAAGTACCTTTTAAATCAATGTCGATGCATAGTATTTTAAGCTTTGAGTTTTTGCTCAAATGCATTGCAAGACTAGATCCGATCAATCCTGCACCGACAATTACAATGTCTGCCTTTTTCAAAAATTCTACTCTCTAACGGTGGTATGATCTTCTGCCGCTATTTTGTATTCGCCACCAATTTTTTGGAAATATAACATTTTGGTTCCTGAAGAATCAAACCCTTTGTGGCCATTTTTTAAAGTAGATTGATAACGTTGAGTAAAATACACAACATCATATTTTGGATGATAAAAATAACGGACATTCTTAGCTTCTACTAAAATTTTTTCGTATTTTTTGTTTAATGAATCTTTGTACTCTCTATATTTTTTAATATTCATACCATTGTATGAAAATTTTAAATCATAGGCCCCAATGTATTCATTGATGTTTTTATTTTGCCATGCGGTTAGCCAACGTTCAAAAGCTTGCTTCAATTCAGGGTTTGAATCTGCCCTCATATATTCAGGTTTTAATTCTGGATAAATCATAATTGGTGTCAAGCCAAGACGAATTGATTTTGAAACTTCTTCAATTTCATGGTTATCAATCACAACACAACCTTCAGAATCATAATCTCTTTTTAATCGAGAAGGATCATCTGTTGCGTGCAACATAATATCATAGCCAGTTTTACCAGCAATTTTATCAATTACATTTGGGTAATCCATCATTAAAGCCATTACACCAAATTTTTTCTTTAAATTAGGCGGAGTCAATTTTGCTCTAAAAAAATAAACACCTTCTGGGGTTTTTAAATCTTTTTCAACTTCTTTGTCACCGATCACCTTACCAGTCGTAACATGATACGATTTCACTAAATCAATTTTACCATCTTGGTAAATTGCAGAATGCAATTGATGTTTTGCTTTATCGACAACGATTACAGGAAAAGGTGCAGCCTGTGCATGACAATTTATAAATATAAAACTTACGAATAAATGAATCCAAGTTCCTAATATAGAAGACATAAATACTATTTTAAAACGGAATCAATTTGAGTCAATTGAATTAGGATTTTGTTTTTGAAGTATTCTGATCAGGAATCATTCCTGCCAATTTACTGTCACCCATTCGCATTAAAAATACTCGATACATAGCTTCAATTACAATTTTTTTGCTCATTTTTGACTGTCCAAGAAAACGATCTTCAAAAATGATAGGAATTTCTTTCATCCTAAAACCTTTTTTGAATGCTTTGTATTTCATTTCAATTTGAAATGCATACCCATCAGATTTGATATTATTCACACCAATCGATTCGATGACACTTCTTCTCCAAGCATTATATCCACCTGTTAAATCATTAAAAGGAAGACCTAATACCATTTTAGCGTAAATGCTTCCACCACGTGAAAGAACTCTACGACCGATTCCCCAGTTAATTACACCGCCACCAGGAATGTATCTTGAGCCAATTACAGCATCATTTTTTTCAATCTCTTGTTGAAATAAAGGTAAGTATTTAGGGTCGTGACTAAAATCAGAATCCATTTCAAAAACGACATCGTAACCATTTTCAAGAGCATACTTAAAGCCAGCTACATAAGCTGTTCCTAATCCCAGTTTTTTTGCTCGATGGATAATATGAATTCGTTGATTAGATTCAGCCAATACATCAACTAAATCCCCTGTTCCATCTGGAGAATTGTCATCAATTACTAAAATATGTGTTTGAGAATCTACATTTTGAAAAACTTCATTGATCAAACGCTTAATGTTTTCAATTTCGTTATATGTAGGAATGACAATTAGGGTTTTCATCTAGAACGGAATGTCCTCTTCAGTAAACGAAGGTTGTTCCATCGCTACATTTTGAAATTGATTTGATTGATCCATGCCATTTTCTTTTTGAACTGTTGTTCCAGTATTTGCACCTAAAAACTGTACTGTATTTGCTACCACTTCAGTTGTGTAACGAGTTTGATTTTCTTTATCTTGCCATTGTCTTGTTTGAAGTCTTCCTTCTAAATAAACTTGGCGACCTTTGCTTAAATATTCTCCACAAAGTTCAGCTAATTTTCCCCAAACTACAATCTTGTGCCATTCTGTTTTTTCTTGTTTTTGTCCTGATTTGTCTGACCAATTTTCATTGGTAGCAATATTGAAATTTGCGACAGCCATTCCATTTGGCGTATGTCTTACGTCTGGATTATTACCGAGGCGACCGATTAAAATTACTTTATTAACTGACATGCTGCTTACTCCTTAGTGCTGCTGTTAATATTTTGTATGCTGTAATATATAGTGTCTAGCTTTGAATACCTATACCTGTCAAGGCGGGCTTTATTTTTCTTTATTTTGATCCGTATTGGTAGGTTGTTGATTTTGCTGATTCTTTTGAGCTTCAGCAATTTTTCTCTTTTCTTCAAAAAACTCATCCATTTTTTGACGCGCAAGCTTAACGTCATGTTTATATAAATATGGATCAAATCCACAATGTGGACAAATTAAACTTTGTCTTGCTCGAGCTCGATAAATAAATTCAAAAACAGCCCAAACGGGCAAATTAATAAAAATTCCTTTCATTCCAAATATTGGAAAGAGGATCAAAGTAACAATGATCGCAAAAATCATTAAACTAATGTAATGTTTGAATCGTGGTGAAGGCCAATAAAACGAACGTCTCTGCGCTTTACACACAGGGCAGAAAAATTCCCAAAATTGTCTTTTTTGGTATTGAAAAGGCAAGCTTTCCATAAGATACAGTATAACCTTTTAGGAAATAAAATGTCTCAAAAAGATTTGTGGAAATTAATTGATGGGGAATTGGGTGCCGGGTTTGAACGTCAAACCTCGTTAAAACGCTTTGCGTTAGAGATGCATTCGTATTTTACATCTGAACGTGATCGCAGTTTTTCAAATTATTTAGAATCAGACGAAGGATGGAAAGCCTACCTTTCGTATTATCTCCCCTTAAATTTTTTCAAAGTATTTCAAATTTTACAATCCCATCATTCACAACTTCAATTTCAAGCTAAAATAAAAGTCTTAGATTTTGGATGTGGACCAGCCACTGCCACATTGGCATTTCTAAGCTATATTCAATCTACAAAAAAACCAAACTTCGAAATTGAAATCACTCTAGTAGATCATCAAAAACGAATTTTACCTAAAGCAGAAGCCATTGTTCAAAAGTATGCATTTCAAAATAATCTAAACATAAAAATAAATACGACTACTAAAATTCCAGAGAATGAGTCTTTTGATGTGATATTTGCAATCAATGTTTTAAACGAACTTAAAACAGATATTTCAAATAGCCTCTGGAATGTTTTGTCCGAAAATGGAAAATTACTAATCGTTGAACCTTCTCACCGCGTTTCATCTCAAAGATTGATTCGTAATCGAGAACGGATTTTAAAGTATGATCAATCTCATTTAATTGGGCCTTGTTTTCACCATGAAAAATGTCCTGTTTATCGAAGTAAAAATTGGTGTCATTTCTCAGTTTCACATCAAGACGATCGAATGAAGTCGATTTCAATCAAATGGTTTAAAGACCCAAGGACATGGCTTAAATTTTCATATTTATTTTTTGCAAAATCTCAACTAAACCGTGAAAATCTTTCGAATGTATACCGCGCGATTGGAGATTTACATCCCATAGGTCGGGGCCAAGATTTCTCAAAAACCGAAAGAGCTCAGTTTAAACATGGAAATCTTAGTCTTCAAAAAGGATTGAAGCTTGCAATTGATTTCTGTCAACCAAACGAAAAACTTGTTTATACATTAAACGAATATGAGAAAAAGCAATTTGGACAAAAACTTTCTCGTGGCAGTTCTGCAATCATTGAAATGAAACAAATTCAAAAAGTAATCCCATTTAAAAAGAAGGCTGATTAAAGTGATCCGGCTGGCTTCTCTTTCGAGAAACCAGCGGAGCCGTGATAAGAAAAGTGACCCTGAGGAAAAAAAATGAATTGGCTTGGGAAACAACTACAGCTTACGTCTACTTCAGAACCAGTGTCCCATTACACCGGAACATCTACGATATATATGTATTACAAGGGTTGTGCCAAAGACCTTAAAACTATAAATATTTGATTTTATTAGATATTTTTAAATAGATTGATTGCGCGGTAAGTCGCACATACCAGTGTCTCATTGACTCCAGTGCGTCTTAACACCACCAAAATGAACCATTAATACTTTGAAATAGGGTTTATATATTTCTGAGGTAATTGATTGAATGCCTGCTCTATTGAAGTGAATCGATTATATTTGAACAGAAAATATAATGCAGCAACACCGTCTTTCCAATTAATCTTCTTACCTTGAAGCTTTGTGCGTGGATAATAAGCTATTGGGAGCTCGTAAATTCTTGCCCTAATTTTTGCAATATATGCTGTAAATTCAACTTCAATTCCAAAACGCAACGAAGTTAAATTCATAGATTTAACAAGGTCTGAACGAAATACTTTATAGCAAGTTTCCATATCAGTTAAATAAATTCCTGAAAGTAAATTGCTCATAAATGTTAAAAATCGATTGATAAAATAATGATAGGTCCGGTGCACTTGAGTAGCATTTTTTTTAAATCGAGATCCGTAAACCACATCTGCTTGATTTTGTATTAATGGCTCTAACAAAATCGGAATATCTTTTGGATCATATTCAAAATCTGCATCTTGAATCACAATAAAATCACCGGTTGCTTCTTGAATGCCACGAATGACTGCTGCCCCTTTGCCACTGTTTTTTTCTTGAGCAATCACTTTAAATTTATACTTTTGAGATTGTTCCAACAAAATTGTTAGAGAATTATCTTTGGACTTATCATCTATAAAAATCCATTCGCGTTCAATGGGACTAGGAGAAGTCATTAACATTTCAATGACTGATCTTAATTGTGGCTCTTCATTATAAACAGGAACAATTACACTTAGTTTCATATACCACTAAAAATACGCAATATTTTCTTGATTATCAACATCATTCAAATTTTTAATATTTTCTACAATTCTTATATTTGGTTGAATTCTGACCCACTCTTTACCAATTTCTTGCCCGTTTCTCTGGATAAAACAATTTTGAATAAATTCTTTTAAATCTAACTTTGAAAGCATATTCAATTGCACGTTAATTAAATCATTATTTAAGAAATGAATCGTACAACTTGAAATATATCCCTTCTTAATTGCATCTTTTGTAAATTGATATTCATATATACCTTCAGAAATCTTCTTATATGTAAACTTAAAGCCTTTTCGATTCAACCAACTGTCTGGATTAAATCCAAAAGTGGTTTGAATTTGAACATAATTTGAACTTAAATTTTGAATTTGATTAAAAATATCTACACTTGATATGAATTGCATTACAGTAGCAAAAGGAAAAAGAATTTGATTGATTCGATTCACATATTCTTTATCGTTCATTTTAAGAGTTAAATACGAAATTACTGATTCATGAAACTTTAATTCAAACCAAGAATCACCAGTATTAATCTGCTCTTCTTGTGAGTTTTGATTTTTTAAATAAAATGGCGACAATTTAGGATCTGAAAGCATAATCGCTCTTGCTAATGATACACCTATTAAATTTTTTGGAATCAAATGGGATATTTGATTGATATTTAATTTAATAAATACTGATTTAGAAAGATCTCTGGTTTTTTTAATACGCTCTTTAAATTGTTCTAAGTTATATGATCTTTTTTGCGTAGACATCACAATATCACGTATATGATATCTAGTAGTACATCCACCGCAATGAAAACATTTAGATTTTGACCATGTTTTACCCAGACAATAGTCAATTTCAACAAATGTTCTCGCTCGCAAGAACTCTTCATATAAAAATTCACGCTTCACACCTGTTTCAATATTGGACCATGGTTTTTTTTGTGATTCTTCTAGTGTGTGCCCTTTTAAAATTTGAATCGGATTTAATTCTAATTTCACTAAATTTTCTTCTAATTTATCTTTAAACTGATCTGTGATTTCACGATAATAAATAAAATCGGTATCTTTGACTGTGTTGATTAGTGCTTGATTTATTTTGACATCTGCAGCTCTTACCAAGATTTGTGAAACCCAGTTTTCAGCAAGATCTGCTGATTCTCTAAACTCGAATCCTGCATTTCGAATCACTCTTGCAGCACGTTCGATGATTTTTTCAATTTTCACAGCAGAAGGCGCGTCTTCAAATTCAAGTGGCGTCCAAGGAAATCTCACAAGTGGTGTCATTGAAAAAATAACTCTCGTCTTTGAATCTAGTTTGTGTTGAATTTCTTGAAAATGCTCTAAAAACCCAGCTAGTTCAATAAAGTCCTCATCTTCTTCAAGACCTGTAGCAATTAAAAATACTTTCATTTCACGAGCTTTTGATTTTAAAATAGCTTCAATACTTGAATGCAAATCTTCATTTTCTAAGTTCTTGTGTAAATATTTTCGTAAACGAGGAGAAATGCCTTCTAATCCACATGTAAGTGAGGCTTTCTCAATAGCATGTTGAAATTCTACCATTTGTGGGTCGTGAGCTAATAAATCAAAGCGTTGACTTTTTAAACCTACGCCACTGAAGTGGCCAACTAGATCCCAAATGATTTGATAAAAGCCAGCGTGCATATTGAAATTAAAACTATACAAATCAATGTGATCTAATCCCATTGAAGCTTTCATTCGCATCGCCGTTTCAAATAACTTTTGTGAAGATCTTTCACGATACGGTTTTCGATCCCACGATTCAGCACAAAAGCTACAGAAAGCGGGACAACCTTCAGATATTTGCAACTGTGAATTGCCAGCTTGATCTGCTAAAAAATAAACAGGTCCATTCTCTAACGCTTCACTTTGATTTAAGTTTGGAATAAATGCTTTTTTCGTTTTTGTAATTTGATCTGGTTCTATAAAACCAGGTATTTCTTGTACTAGAATCTTTAAAGTTTCCGATTTAGGTCGTCTTAGCTTTTTACCTTCTTTGCAAATGATCAAAATTTTTCGAAGCGCCTGATCTGATTCTCCCACAAATATTCCATCAATCATCGGATCTTCACACCAAATGCTCGACGTATACAAAGCATTTGCTCCACCCAATATAACGAGCGGAATGTTTTGATCACTCATACGCTCTGATTTTTTAAGTGGAACATTTGATTTTTCTAACATTGTTGGAATATTGATAATTTCTTGTACAATTGAATTCGAAAATCCAATTAAATCAAACTCACTTGCTGATCGTTTAGAGGTGGTTCCCAAAAGCCAAGGCACATTTTCTTTTTCAAAGTAGGGAATATCATTTCGCGGAGGAAGAAATGCTAAATCAGGATATACTCCAGGCGTATTCGCTGCTATTTGATATAAAATTTGATGTGTGAACGAATAACCTGTATCAAAATAGGTTGAGAGTCTTGTGAACAAAACTTTGAAATCGCGTTTTTCAAACTCTTCGTTTGAAAGTGTATTGATCTCGCCACCTTTAAGCCAAAGTCCGTGTCCGCTCAAGTGTGGAAACACTCTTTCAAACCAATCATGATATGATTTAGACATGCGATTTTATTAGCATATTTTAACTTGATGCGCTAAGAAATTAACGCTAAAAGCTAAGTACTTAATATTGTGTAGTAAAATCCCTCTGACTCGGGAGCAGGATCAAAGCCTGGAATAAACATTTTTGCTTCCACTCGTTTTATCCCGTGCTCAGATTGTGCATATTTTTCAATATCTGAAGTTTCTTGTCTTGTGAGAGTACAAACTGAATAAAGAATTTTTCCACCTGGTTTTAATTGAGCAACCGCAGAATCAATCATTGCTCTTTGAGTTTCTACACAGTCATCAACTAAATTTAAAAATTCTGCTTTAAAATACAGACCAATTTCAGGATGTTTGGCAAGGGTTCCTAAGCCAGAACAAGGTGCATCGACAAAAACCAAATCATACTTCTTTTCTTCTTTCATTTCGTGAGCAATGTAATCGACGCGTTTTACTTTTAAATCTACTTCAGTTTTTCGTAACTTTTGAACAACCGCTTTTCTAAATAAATCGAGTTGTCCTTGGGATGAATCGGTAGCAAGCCAAGAAAGCTTTGAAAGAATTTTTGGATTTCTTCTGTGAAGCATATCTACTGTGCTAAAAAATTTTCCACCCTTACCAGTTGCGATTTCTAATACTGAAATTTTATCTTGATTGCCTAAGTCACTAATTAATTTTGCAAAACGATCGCTCACAAAACGGCTTACTTCAGCTTGCACAACTATTTTTTCATTTGTTAAATCTTCTGCGGCGATTTCTTCTAAAATTACTTCTAATTTACTTTGAATTGGACTTTTTACTTCTTCAAACATTTTAAAACCCATCATTTTTTGCGGGTTTTTCATGGCTAAATACGCATCTACTGCTTTATCTCGACCGACTCCCATAGAAATAATATCTAAAATTGAATCATGCAAACTCAACAAAACAAAATCATTTTCCGTTTTTCGCTTACTATCTAATGCCGTTTGTTTCTTTTTGAGCCAAAAATCTTTTTCACGCTCAACACGCTTTAAACACGCATGAAGGTATTTCATTTCACTTTCTGAAAGATGTAAAAATTCTGCGATTTTTTTAATTTCAGAAAAAATTGCATAATCAGGCACCTTATCTAAAAAAAGCAGTGCATACGCAGAAATTGCAAACAATGACAGCATTTTTGCTTTAGGCTTTTGAGAAGAATAACATTCTATAATGTGCTTTAAGAAATGAAACTCACGTAACGTTCCCAATTTCATTTGCTGATATAATGCTCTATCTTTTGGATTTAATAGATCAGCTTGTTTGTCTATATTTTCATATTCAGCTAAGTTTTTTTCACCGGTAGATTCTAAGACGTAGTCGTAGCTTAATTTACGTGGATTTAATAAGTTTGGAGCTCTTTTTCCCATTGAATGATTCTTTTCTTATATTTAGCCGGAATTTGTTCTTCGGTGTTGTGATAATATTTCACCATTTGATACCGTGCTTCATTAAGGTTTTCAAGGTCATTCATAAAGATTGCTAAGTTAGCCTGACTAAAGACTTTTTGCTCTCTCATAAGCTTTTGTAGCTGAAAAAAGAGCCCAATTTGCTCAATTTGTGTGCATCCAGAAGCATCACCTTTTGTACAAATACAGTTCACAGTTTGATCGACCTGATCTTGATATTTAGCCCGTAAAGCCAATACATCAGAACATCGTGAATTCATCATATAAAGTTGACTGAGTCTCTTTATTTGATCAGATTTCGCATTTTCTTTTGCGGTACGAATTGCGTTCTCAAGCCTTAGAATTTCATTTTCGATGGGTACACCAAGATCTTTATCTTGGGCAAATGCGAATGAAGATCCAATTATGACTAATGTTAAAAATCGAATCATTTTCCAATATTAGGGAGTATGTACATTGGACCACCAAAATTTGATCCCATTTCAGATAACGCTTGTCCACCAATGACTTGGTTGCCTTTGGATAAAATACTCAATGCATTTGCGATTTGTGAAATAGCTCCAAATATATTTCCATTATATTTTGAATCAGATTCTGCTTCATCATCACTTGATAAAATAGCTTCTAAGAAATGTTTCTTTTTCGAAATATATACCAACTGAGGTTTACCCTGAATTCCAACTTCTTTTGCAAGCGCTTCTGCTGTATCGTTAATTCCACCCAACTCGTCCACAAGTTTTAAATCTTTTGCTTGCTCACCAGACATTATTCGACCATCAGAAATTTCAATTACTTTATCCATCGGAAGTTTTCTTCCTTCAGACACTGCTTTTCGAAATTGAGCCAATACGTTCATGATCATTTTTTGTAAAAGATCTCTTTCTTCTTCTGACATTTCGCGCGCAGGATTACCGACATCTTTATATTTACCAGTTTTAATATTATAAGGACTAACTTTAGCCCATTGAAATAATTTTGACATATCTGCAAATTGCATAATGACACCAATACTAGCGGTAATTGTGCCTGGAGTTGCATATATTTTTTTAGCGGCAACGGCAACATAATATCCACCGCTTGCACACACTGAACCCATTGAAACATACGTTGGTTTTTTAAGTGATAATTTTTTAACTGCATCGTGAATTTCTTGTGACGGTCCAACGGCACCACCTGGTGAGTTAATTCTGACAATTACACCTTTCACCATATTATCTTCTTCAAACTGTTCGATTTGTTCCAACCATTTTTTTGAGTCCATGATCGCGCCATTTAGTTCAATGACACCAATTTGATTGGATTTTGAAAAAAGCGACTTTTTGGCTGTTGTGGAAGGAGGATTTACAATTCCTTTCATATAAAATCCAACAGCTGCTAAGAATACGAGAAAAAATAAAAATGATATTACTAATACGATGACAAGCGGGTTTCTTTTTGTTTCCATAATTTTATATTGTATCTCATATTTAAAATTTAAAACTGGGCAAGTTTTACATATATTTTTAGATACTCAATCCCTATTTGAGCAACCTCTAGTATAATTAAATTATGAATAAATCAGGCATCTATATTGAAGACTCTTTTACCAGTTTAGCAAAACCACTCCGTAAACACTTCGATGATCTTTACAAGAATCCACACGATACCCGTGCTTCTCGATTTGTTTGGGACTATTGGCATGTTCCCAATCAATATACAAATCTGAGAACCCCAGCGTGGGAGTTTTTTCCAAAAAAAATATATGAACCTTTTCACAAATCATTGGTTCAATGGGGCAGAGAAAATTTAGGGTGCCATGATATTTCTCCACCATGGTTAAGTTGTTATGTTGAAGGCTGTTATCAAGATTGGCACTGCGACCTACCACATGGCCCATGGGCGTATGTATTTTCATTAACTCCTTGGAAAGGGCGTAACTTTACAGGTGGTGAAACTACTTTATTACAACCTGAAATTTTAAGTTATTGGAATTATTTTTCAGGCGTCAAACATAAAGAACGTGAAAAAATCATTCAAACAATTGAACCCAAATTCAATCGTTTAATTGTATTTGATCCACGTGTACCTCATTCTGTTTCTGAAGTGAACGGCACTCGTGATCCAAAAGAAGGCAGACTTGTCATTCATGGTTGGTTTGTACAACCCAAGCCTGTTATTTACGGACCAATTCCATTCAAAGAACTTTCTTCATGGATCGGGGAATTATCGAATAGTTTAAATTTCGCAATTAGTGAACATGAAATGACAGCTTACGGCTATTGTTCATTTCGAATTCAAGTTGCTGCTTCTGGTGTTGTTACAAATGTACGTTTAGTCGCTCATTCTTTAAAATCACCAAGCTCTCCCCCCAACGAAGTGGAACGAATGTTAAAATGGATTGCTGGAATTATGAAAACATGGCGCTTTAAACGCCAACGAGAAGGATCTGTAATCACATTACCACTTACATTTGAAAATTAATTTCTAAATTTACTTTATACTAGTTTTAAGACTCAATGAATTTAGTGCAGCTTTCAATTGGTCTTGCATCATTTGAGTTTGCATTGCATCTAGTTTTTTCTGTTCGTCTGCGGTTAGCTGAGTGCTTAACGCTTTTGGAAGTGCCGCTTCAATACGATTGCCACTTGAATCAAATCTCAAATTAGAAAGTATATCTGAATTTATATTTATACAGCCCTTCTTACTTCTTTGTGGATAAAAATAAAAGTACTGTGGCGGATGATTTAGTAAATATGAAATCGTTTGAGAATCTAGGTCGTTTATACAATTTTGTGCTAAATTTAAGAAAGTACCTTGGCCACCTAATGTACTTGCAATATTTGCTTGCGTAAAAGTGCCGTAAAAGAAGTTATTAGATAAATTCAACCTTGATATGGGTAATGTACTTAAAAAAGTTGGTACATATCCTGTTAAACTATTGTAACTTAAGGATAAGGTATATAAAGAATGTAAATTAGCAAAACTCTGTGGTATGGTTCCACCTAAATGATTCAAACTTAAATCTAAATAAGATAAATTAACTAAATTACCGATACTTGTTGGAATCGAACCAGTGAGTTGATTATTATTTAAAAATAAATCTGTTAAATGAACTAAATTACCGATACTTGTTGGGATCGAACCACTGAGTTGATTATCATGTAAAAATAAATATGTTAATTGAACTAAATTACCGATACTTGCAGGTATAGAGCCACTTAGTTGATTCACACCTAAAGTTAAATATGTTAATTGAACTAAATTACCTATACTTGTTGGGATTGATCCACTGAGCTGGTTATTATGTAACCATAATTCTCTTAGATTCACTAAATTACCAATAGTTGTTGGAATCGTACTACCATTAAGATGATTAGAGGATAAAGTCAACGCTGTTAAATTAACTAAATTACCAATACTAGTAGGAATTGATCCCACTAGATTATTACCGTCTAATGACAAAATTGAAACTGCTGACGAATTCACATAAACCCCATGCCATGTGCTGATCGAATTACTGGTCATCCAATTGGTTTTATTTGTCCAGTTTGCACCGTTGGTAGAATTATATAAATCAACTAAGGCCTGACATTGTGGTCTGGGAACACCAGTTTGCAAAACATTATTACAATCTACTGTAGTTTGAGCGAACAAACTGGTTACATGTAATGAAATGCTTAACAGAATTGTAAGAAGTGTTTTTTTACCAAATTGAAATTTTGATTGTAGCATTGGTTCACCTTTAATTTTATCATTTACCCAACTCTAAAAGTATGTCTGAGAAAAAAAAAAAAAAAACAAAGGCTAAAAAAATAACTACAC
>CAZNGN010000007.1:19220-54690 GCA_964572865.1 uncultured Bacteriovoracaceae bacterium
GTTCCCCTTTTATTTTTTCATTTCCCCACCTCTTTACTTTTTTCTGATAAAAAAAAAAAAAAAAAACAACTGCGCCAAAAATACCTACCCTTTTCATTTGTAACTTTAATCAGTAACTAATTATTGTTATCAATCACAATTTCAAATTTTTATGTCGGCTATCCAGGGTTTTGAAATAATTAGTAGTATTTTCGAATTAAGCAAATTAGCCAAACCTTATCACAAGTGCTCAATTTTTATACACTTTGAGCATCCCATAATGCGTATATCGCTTTAAACCTCATCTTTTATGGCACAAGTATTGTAATTATAAGTCATAAAGAGAGAGTTTAAAGTGAAGTTATATTCATTGTTATTAATTACTTTTATGTTTGCCCTCAGTCCACAATCCGTTTTTGGATGGGGAGAACAAGGTCATCACATTCTATGTGAAGCGGCCACTAGACTTGTTAAAAATCCAGAATTGGCTACATTTTTACAAAAGAAAAACCACATGATGGGGCATCTTTGTAATATTCCAGATATTAACTGGAAACGTGATCCAAACTTACCTGGCTATGACATTATCAATTCATATGCACATGGAATGAATTTCGATAAAGTGTATGGACCAATCAGAAATGTTCCAACAGATTTTGATAATATTAAAAAAGATCTGATTGAAAAAAACTTAGATCCATATCGTAAAGGTAGTCTTTGGTGGCGCGCACGCCAATTTTATTTAAATGCTATTTCTAGCGGAAAAAAAGCAGCCGAATCTGACGTTAAAACCAACGAAGGAAATGAACTCATTAAACAAATGATGATTGAAATGGGAATCATGGGCCACTTTGTAGGCGATGCTTCAATGCCTTTACATAATAGTGCTGATTACGATGCGTGGGAATCAGAGCACGGTGGATTACACACATATTTTGAAACCGAAGCTGTGTCTGCCACTGATTTAGATTTAGTTTACGATGTATTTTCGAAAGCTCGAAAGTTTAATGAAAAACAATTTGTTTCTGATTTTATTGATAATATGAAAAATATTTCGATTCAGGCAACCGATCAAATGGAAACATTATTTAAGAAAGATCCAATCCTTGAAAAATCTAAAATCATAAAAGATGAATTAGGTAAAACAACAAAAATAGAAGCTAAACGTGAATCATCTGATCGAGGCGCTAGAGTATATCGCAAACTAATCATTCAACAACTTGCGCTTTCAGCAGCATATCTTGCACATTTTTGGGATGATATTTATATCAAAGCAGGAAAACCTGATTTATCTAAATTTAATTTAAAAAATCAATACCCGTTAGAAATACCAGTTGTTCCATTAAATTATTAATTTCGAGGAGTATAAAGTGAAAAAATTATTATTTGGATTATCTATTTTAGTACTACAATCTAATTCATTTGCCCAAGAAGCATTTCAAATCAGAGGGGTCCACATTGGCGCAGGAAATTTACATAACGAAAATGTTACTCCACTTGGACCAACGATAAAATCAAATCAAACCATTCTAAAAGCAGGTTATCGTTCTCTAAACGTAAATTCAAAAAGTGAAATTGATTTAAATTCAGGAATGTCACAAAGCTTAAATCAAAATTCAAAAATCAATTTATATACTCAACTCAAATTAAAAAGATTTTTACCTCTAGGTGAAATTGGATTTACTTCAATTGGAGTGAATGCGGCCGTTTGTGCAAAACCAGAAACCGCAAAGAATTGGGCTGTCGTTGATGAAACCAATTTAGGCCCCCAAGTTGGAATAGGCTTGCGAAGTATTGAAGACAATGCAATTTATCAATTTGGAGCATTTCTTGATGCATACAAAAAAATAGATGATAATGACCCAAGAATGAAATTAGCATTAGGGATGAAATATATTAATAAAAAGGTACTAGTCAGCTGCGATTTAAATATTGTTGATAAATCATTCAACTCTGGACAAAAAATCAATCAAGGTGCTGACATTGAAATTGGATATAAAATCAAACGCCTCATCGCTTCTGTGGAAGCAAAAATGTCAGATACATATATTAAATCAATGCCAGACATTGAAGGAAATCAATATAAGTATGAATCTGAGAAAAAATATATCGGCGGAAAAGTAATTTACGCTTTTTAATTTTAAATAAAAAAAGGCCAGTTATTTCTAACTGGCCTTAACTTTTTACGCCAATATTTTTGGCGTTAGGAATGTAACGTCAATTCTTATTCAGAATCTTCGCCTTCGCCTTTTACAGCGCCTTTAAGTTTAGAACCTAAAAGATCTCCTAATGAAGTCTTCTTATCTGCTTGGTTTACGTATGTTTTATACGCTTCACGCTCTTCAGATTGTTTTAACTTCTTAATAGACATACCGATACGGCGTTCTTTTGGATCCATAGAAATGATTTCAGCAGTGATCATGTCACCCACTTTTACCACTTCTGATGGCTTCTCAACACGTTGATCAGAAAGTTCGCTTACATAAATAAGACCTTCTACGCCTTGTTCAAGTTCAACGAAAGCTCCGAAATCGGTAACTTTAGTGATTTTGCCTTCAGCAGTTGATCCCACTTTGTATTTAGCTTGAATTGCATCCCAAGGATCTTTTTCAAGTTGTTTAATTCCAAGGCTGAATTTCTCAGTGTCTTTATCGATAGAGATAACAGACGCTTTAATTTTATCGCCTTTCTTAAACATTTCATTTGGATGAGCAACTTTCTTCTTCCACGATAAATCAGAAACGTGAATCAAACCGTCGATACCTTCGCCGATATCTACGAATAGACCGAAGTCAGTAACTGATTTGATTTCGCCTTCTACGATTGTTCCTGCAGGATATTTACTCTCTAATGCAGACCATGGGTTTTCTTGAAGTTGTTTAAGACCTAAGCTTAAGCGTTTGTTCTTAGCATCGATCTCAAGTACTTGACATTCAACTTCATCACCTGGGTTCAATAATTTAGAAGGATGTTTTACATCTCTTCTGTAGCTCATTTCAGAAACGTGGATCAAACCTTCAATGCCTTCAGATAATTCTACGAAAGCACCGTAGTCTTTAATTGATACCACTTTACCTTTTACGCGCTCACCAACAGTGATTTTAGCTGCTAATTCTTCCCAAGGATTTGGAGATACTTGTTTCAAACCTAAGCTAATACGTTGTTTGTCTTTGTCGTATTTAATTACTTTTACTTTAATTTCATCGCCCACTTTGAACAATTCAGATGGATGTTTTACACGTCCCCAGCTCATGTCTGTGATGTGTAACAATCCGTCCATGCCACCTAAGTCAATGAATGCACCGTAATCAGTGATGTTTTTCACTGATCCCATAATGATTTGACCTTCGATGATGTTCGAAAGTGTTTCTTCTTTCATTCTTTCTTTTTCTTCAGCTGCAATCGCACGTCTAGAAAGAACGATGTTTCCACGTTTTTTGTTAAACTTGATGATTTTAAATTTCATCTTTTTGCCGATGAATTTATCAAGATTTTTAACTGGTTTAGTATCGATTTGAGAGCCTGGTAAGAATGCTTTCACGCCGATATCAACAGATAATCCGCCTTTAACTTTAGCGATTACAGTTCCTTCAACCAATTGATCTTTTTCACAAGCAGCAGAGATTTCATCCCATGCTTTAATGATCTGTGCTTTATCACGAGAAAGGATCATGAATCCGTTTTCGTTTTCAAGACGATCTAAGTAAACTTGTAACATGTCGCCTACTTTAACGTCTAATGATCCGTCAGCTTTGCGGAATTCATCAACGTAAACTAAGCCTTCACATTTATAACCAATATCTACAGTAACAAATTCAGGGCCGATGTTGATAACTACGCCATCAACTACTTCGCCTTCTTTGATATTTTGGTTTGGAGCTTGCTCAAACATTTCTTGGAATGAGTGTCCATCTTCTTTGTACTGAGATTTCTTATCTTCAGTTGCAGTTGGATTTTTGAATTCTTCAAACTGATCCATCCAGCTTAAAGTGTCCTTCTGCGGAATTGCTTTTTTCTTTTTAGTATCGTTAGTATTAGTACCTTCTATTGCCATTTATTTGGGTTCCCCTTTCAATTATTTTGGTGTTGCAATTATAGCTAGACTTTATGCAGAAAGCAAAAGCAAAAGTGCTTATTTTTTAAGTATTTTTTACGTTTTTTTAGTCTGCGTCGTACGTTTGAGATTGGTTTACAAAGAACCTGCGTCGCAAGCATTTTTCATACATTTCAAGGGTTCGTATGAACCTGATATTCTTATCAAAATGACGTAAAACGAATTTACGCCCGTTAACACCCATATTCATTCTAAGGCTAGGGTTATCGAGAAGCATTATAATTTTTTGCTGCAAGTCAAAAGCATCTTCGGTGCGCACTAATAAGCCAAACTCTTGATTTATTCCAACGATATCGCGAGACCCAGCGATTCGAGACAATACAACCGGTTTCTCCATTGCCAGAGCTTCTAATGCCCCCAAGCCTGGTACCTCTTCTCGGCCTGGCATCACGTAGATATCAAACGCAGCCATCACTTCAGGCAAGTTATCTCCTAAATACGTAAATAGAACGTTTTTTTCATCTATGTGGAATAAACCCATTAATGCTTTCAGTTCATCCATATATTCGTCGGTATTTACAAGAGGCTCTTCACCTACGAACACAAATTTTATTTTTCGATCTTTAAATTTAAGCAAACCTGCTGCGGCCTTGATAAATGTATCATGACCTAAAGCTTGGTCGATTCGCCCTACAGATCCAATAACAACAGTATCGTTATCAACTCCCCACTTTTCTCTCATATTTTGTGCAGGAACTTTTTGTGGATCAAACCGAGAGAAATCTAGTCCTAAATTAATCACTTTTACTTTTTTATCTCTTACGGGAGTATTTTTAATTACACTTTGTCTGACTGTTTCAGATAAAACGGTGATGAAATCAAAGCGTCCTAGAAGTGGTGCTCGCATCCATTTTTTAATTTTATTTTCAACAGGAGCATGTCTGATGCCAATAACAGATATTTCTGGATGACCGACTAAAGCAGGAACTACTGACCACAAAAGTTTTTCATCTTTGATGTGGATAATATTTGTTCCCCATTCTTTAATTTTACCTCTAAGAAAATTGATAAAAACTAAATCGAATCGATTTATTTTATGCTTTAATGGGATCACTTGAATTTGAGGATTTCGTAATGCAGCTGCGTGAATGGGAGAGTTTTCAAGACAAATTAATGTTACATTAACACCTTCACGCGCAAGATCAGCCATATCCATGATAGCAATTTGCTCAGGACCACCCCAACGAGAAGAAAATAAAATCCATAGTGGCTTTAGTTGTAGTTTAATAAACGATTTCATCTAAATATACTTTCTCACAGCTTGCACCACTTCTTCTACTTGAATTTCATTCATACATTTAAAATGCACTTTAGGACATTTTTGAGGGCCGTGAAGACTACACGGTCTGCAAGCAACATCTTTTTTTTCAATTACTGTATACTTATCTGACAAAGGAAAAAATCCCCATTTTTTAACTGTTGGACCAAAAATGGCAACCGTAGGTATATTAAATGATGCCGCAATATGAACGGCAGCAGAATCATTTGATAAAACAATATTTGCATTTTCAATGATTGCTTTTAATTGTCCCATAGTCGTTTGACCGACTAAATTTATGGCCTCCCCACCTGATTGAATGATCTTTTCTGCAATCGTAGAAGCAATGACACGTTCTTTTTGTTGGTTAGCACCTGTTATAACAATTGCTAAGTGATTTGTTTTTGAAAGTTCAATGCACGTTTTCGCAAATCGATCAGAAAACCACATTTTGGTTCCCCAAACTGAAAAGGGGCTTAAAACTAAATATTTTTTATTTGTAAATGTTTCTAATTGTAGTTGGGCCCAATTTTTATCAGCATTATTAGTATACAATGCCGGTTTCATTGCACTGGATTCGAGATTTAAATTTTCTAGTAGCTTCAGTGGTTTTTGAGCATAATGAATTTCTTCAGAGTAATTAGGGTAATCTACTGTTTCATACTGAAATAACTTTGACCAAAAAGTATTAAACGCAATTTTTCTTTTAGCTTTAATTCTGCTAGCTAATAAAACAGAACGCATAGAACGGTGAACACATAAAATTAAATCGAACTCGATTTGCTTAAAATTTTGTATCATTTCTAAAATACCAGCTATTTTAGGTGTTTTTTTTAAAACATATGTTTTTATATTTGGAAAATCTTTCAAAATTTCGCAACCGGCAGCTACACCAACAAAATGGATTTCGGCATCTTTAAAATTGTTTTGTAGATTACGAATCAATGGAGTGGTCAGTACAACATCTCCGATAAAAGCGGTTTGAATGACCAAAATTTTCATTTAATTTTTTGAACTTCTTTTTCTAACCAAGAAACTTTTGATTCGCTAGGTGACTTTGTATATTCAGGTGCCAATTCAAAATTACTTGTGGTTTGTTCAGGAGGAGTGCCAGGTTCGATTTTCTTCACAACACCAGCGACCCAACCAATTTTTACTTTGGCTTCAAATTTTAACAAATACTTACGATCATCATCAGAAAACCAAAGAAATGCGTCCCCTTTTTGCTCTAAATTCCCTTTAAAATATGTCATTACTTTAGTTTTAATTGCCTTCATACGGCCAGCTTTAGTATCAATTTCTTCTTTTTCAACTACGTGAACTTCTGTATCCCAAACTCTACCATTTGCAGTCATTGGAAATTTTATTACTTTTCCAATTTCAAGATTTTGCGTTCTTACATAATAAACAGCTGAAATTGAATCTTGTGCTAACGGAGTTAACTCTTTATACCCTTTATCTTCATCGACTTCGCCCGTTTTTACTTTTTGATTAATTACATGAACATATTGTTTTTTGTTTGGGTGATCGTATAGCTCGATGTAATTTCTCTTCCATCGTGTTTCATCACCATTTAATGTAAATTTATACGGAAACCATCCTTCATAATCTACAAAGCTTTCAACAGTATCAACTGCTTTATAAATGAATGCAAAAAAATCTGCCGTACGAGCAGTTCCTTTAAAGTTATATACTTTTTTATCATTGATGCTTTTATAAGGAAGAACTTCTAATTGAAATTCACCAGCTCTGGTTTTCAGCCAACTTACATCTAACCAAATCGTTTCTCCAACCCATGCTGGCTCAACTAATGGTCTTCGATTTAATACTGTTTCTTTTTTTGTAGATTTTGCTTTTTTCTTTTCAACTTTTTTCTTTTGTTCTTTTTTCATAGTTTCTGATTTGTCTGTAGGTAAGTCTAATGAAGTTGGAGATTTATATTCTTGAACTTCAAATGTCTTAACAAGTTCTTGTGGAACAACAACTTCTGTAGAGACCTGTTCGCCTTCTTTCACTTTTCTTCCACCACAACTTGCGATTAAACTTGCAGACAATATAATAAGTAAAAATTGTTTCATTTCACTAGTTTATGACAAGTCTGAAGGCCATACAACATTCTTAAACCGACGATGAGTCCAAAGCCATTGTTCAGGAAATTTTCGCACCCATGACTCAACGTGAGAAGCCAAAAATTGAGTTGTTTTTTGAATATCCGCTCGATTTGATTGATCACCCTCTAGTAAAAAATTACCTACTTCAATTTCAGGTTCAATTTCAACATGTAATATTCCACTTGAATCACGATATGAAACTACCGGCAACACTGCAGTATTTGTTCTTGAAAGTAACGTTCCAACCGCTGCAAGTGTACTTACTTCAACACCAAAGAACTTTACTGGAATTCCTATGGGCGGACCTGCATATTGATCCATCACAAATCCAATTGCTTCATTCGCACGCAAAGCTCTCATGATGGCGGGCAACGTTCGTGGTTCATAAGCTGCTTTAATGCCAACCGATGCTCTGGCTCCAGTGATTTTCTGATGCAACCATTCGGGCTTTAAATGTTTTGTAATCATGGTAATCGGAATTCCTTGCAAAGCTCCCGCTGCAACCATGATTTCCCAATTTCCTAGATGTGATGTGATAAAAATAGCACCCTTGCCTTTAGCTTGTACAGCTTTCCAATTATCAATACCTTTGAATACAGAATTTTTTAAAACATAATTTTTATAATGCGCTTTAACAGGAGAGAAAAAATGTAGTAACTCTAAAAGTAAAACGCCTAAATGTTCGTAATTTTTTTTATATAAATTTAAATGTTCATTTTTACCAAGCTCAGGAAAGCAATTTTGAATATTTTTAAGTGAAACATTTTTTCGATACCCAACAAGATATATAATTTTACCAATATATTTTCCAAATAAAAGTTCTACTTTTCTTGGAAGAACTGTAACCAAACTGCCAAACACAAATGTTGCAACTCTAAGAATGAGAGATTGAAATAGTTTCATTTATTGTTTTCCATAGTAATGTTGGGTCGTTTTGAAAAATTACATCAATTTCAATTGGAATTATTTTTTCAAGCGAATCTTTATCTAACAATGAGATGCATTTCACATAATCCTTATAAGTTGTAAGCAAAGGTAAATTTAATTGAATTGATTTTTGTATTAATTGCTCTAAATCATCTTTTGAATAATTTTTATGATCTTTAAAAGATGTCATTTCTACACATTCAATTTGATTTTCTAACAAACTCTTTTTAAACCTTTCTGGATTACCTATTCCACAAAATACAATCGCTTTTTTAGGGCAATTTGTTTTCATAATATATTTTGTTTGAAACCAACTTAATTGATTCCAAAATTTTGGAATATTTGAAAAACTGATTCTAATTTTTGCTTTTTCAAAATGTGATGGCAAATCTCTAAAATATTGTTCTGATACGCTAAAATCGTGAACCAAAATATCTAAGTCTCGATGTATTTTAAAATGCTGATAGCCATCTTCAAGCAAGATTACATCTGGTTTTATATCATCAAAATATTTATTAATTACTTGTGAACGATTTTTACCTACTACAACAAAGGCACCTGGAGCTTTTTTTAATATAACTAATGCTTCATCAGGAAATTTCTTTGTAAGCGCATCTTTAAAATTATTAGAAAATCCTCCCGTATCTGACCAATCACTTCCATACCCTCGAGTAGAGATTGCAACTTTTTTTCCGGATTTTAATAAGTAATTGGCAATTACTATTGTAATTTCAGTTTTGCCTACGCCACCGGCCACAATATTTCCGATTGATATTACAGGAACCGGAAAATGAAATGCATTTCGAGAAAAGACAGGACGTGCAACAGCATTTACACTTGACCAAATTGGCGACACGAGTGAAGTTGTAATTTTTTTGAATATTGAATTCAAAATTCAACTCCTTTGTCTTTTATTAATTTCATAAATGTATTTGCTACCGCTTGAGTAGGTGAATTTCCTAATTCTTTCGGGGGAAATAACATTGTTTTTGCTTTTTGAATTTCTGTTAACATTGCAGATCGTTTAGCACCATCTATAAAGATTGAATACAGCTCTTCCGCAATGAATTCTGGCTTGCATCGATCTAAAATCAGTTCGGGTATCACAGGCTCTGGTTTTTTCTTTTCAAACCCCAATGCCGCAGATGAAGGACGCACTAAAAATAAATTTACCATACCGATAAAGCCCCGATATCGAGCAATGTGCTTAAACATCCATTTAGATATAGCAGATGAATCATAGGATAAAATCATAGGAACTTCATAAATTGCTGCTTCAAGCGTTGACGTTCCTGATTTTATGATTGCAGCTCTTGATGCTCGCAAGCAATCATGAGAACTATTTTCACCTTTAAAAAAATGCATCCGATTGATTCTTAGCTTAGAATATTTCTCAAAACTTTGTTTTACAACATCTGCATCCATTGATGGTGCCACAGGAACTAAATATTCAGGCAAATTTGCTTGATTTAATTTTTTTTCAAATTCATCAAGTGATTTAGAAAATAATTCGACATGATACTTTAATTCTGAGTGTCGACTGCCTGGAAACACTGAAACATACGTTTTATTTTCATCTAGCTTTAATTTTTGGCAAGCTTCACTTCGTGTTAATTTCAAATCAGTTTCATCAATCAGAGGATTTCCTACATATTGAAATGGGATTTCCCATGATCGATAAATATCTTCTTCAAAAGGTAAAATACTACAAACCATATTCACATGTTGAGCAATTTTTTCTATTCGTGAATGTCGCCAAACCCAAACTTTTGGCGGAATAAAATATAGAACTGGAATATTAAAAAAATGTAAAAGAGATGCTAAACGTAAATTGATTTCACCGTTATCAACTAATATTGCGGCGACTGTGTTTTTATTTAAAAGTCGTTCTTCAAGCTTTTTTTCTAACAAACGGCGTTTGGGGAGCTTTCCGATTACTTCAATTGGTCCGCCCATTACAGAAAATTCACGATTATGCATCATGATTTCAACATTTTGAGCTTGAAGTTTATCTCCGCCTAATCCGTAAAAGTGAACTTTATTTTGTAATTTTTCTTTCAGAAGCTCTAGCACTTTTGCCAAGTGCATATCAGAGCTTGCTTCACCTGCTGAAAGAAATATTTCTTTTGCCACAGTGATTACCGGTAAATACCTTTTTGTGACTTACGAGCAAAATCTACGAAGTATTTAACTTCAGAAATATTTGGATATTTTTGTTCAATCATCTGGAGTGCGGTTTCTTTTTCAAAGTTTTTGTCTTTAAATATTCGACTTGCATCTTGTAAAGCTGATATAGCTTCAGCAGAAAAACCTCTTCGTTTTAGTCCTACAATGTTCATCCCCCAAACATCAAATTCTTGGCTAATTCCGCGTCCCAAACTAAAGGGAGGAACGTCGCGATCTGCTCCACTGGCACCACCAATGTAACAGTGTTGACCGATTCGAATGAACTGCGCCACAGCCGATAATCCACCTATCGTTGCATAATCTTCGATTGATACATGACCTGCGATTTGACAAGAATTTCCAATGATCGTGTGGTTTGCAATGATTACATCGTGAGCTACGTGAACATATGCCATCAATAAATTATGGTCTCCTATTTTAGTTACATTACCGCCACCAACTGTTCCAATATTTAAAGTTGCGCACTCACGAATGGTATTGTGATTACCAATAATCAATTGTGTGTCTTCGCCCTTGTATTTTAAATCTTGTGGAGCGCCACCAATCACACTAAATGAAAAAAACTGATTTGATTCACCAATCGTTGTGTTGTTTGAAACATGAACGTGACTGTGAAAAATATTATTTGGACCAATTTTTGCGCCTTTATCGATTACACAAAAGGGGCCAATCTCACAACTTTCGTGAATTTTAGCTTCAGGATGAATAACTGCTGATGGGTGAAATTTTTTAGCCATATTTTTTCCTTATTTAGGTCAATTGAGCCATAAAGACGCCTTCTGCAGCAACTTTTTCCTCTACAGTTACTTCGCCTTTAAAACGCCAAATGTTTTTCTTACAATTTGATACTGAAATTTTAATATTCATTACATCACCTGGACGAATTGGTCTTCGATATCGAACTTCATCAAATCCTACGAGTGTGGTATTAAATTTTGAAATTTTTCCGCCGTTTTTAAGTGCTACAAAGGGAATGATTAAAAATGCTGCAGATTGAGCCATTGCTTCAAGAGTTAATACACCAGGAAATATTGGCATTTCGGGAAAGTGCCCTTGAAACTGTGGTTCATTGAATGAAATATTTTTAGTGGTTTTCACATATGCATCTTTTCGAATTTCAGAAACTTCTTCTTCACTCATTCCTAACTTTAATGGTTTAGGTAAATAAATTTCATTTACTCGATCAACCATTAAAAATGGATATCGATGTGGAAGCACGTATAATATTTCTTCAGTTCCTAAACTTTTTACATCTAACCAATTTTTTTCACTTAAGTTTTGCATTTAATTTTCCTACTCATTCTTTTGGAAATATTTGTTTTTCTAATTTTTTAATTTTTTCTGCAAGTTCTGGTAATCGATCGACATAGGCTGCAATCTTCCACCATTCTTTGCGAGGTCTGCCCAGAAAGGTACCAACCATTATTTCTCCTGTTTTCACATCTTTTGAAATTCCAGTATTAGGTCCAATGATTGCTTTATCACCTATTTCGACTTTATCACCAATGCCTGCTTTTGCTGCGATTAATGTTCCCATTCCGATCGTTGCATTTCCACCAATTCCTGTTTGAGCGCAGATCACAGTATGAGCTTTAATGTGTACGTTATGTCCAATTTGAATTAAATTATCTAACTTTACTCCATTTTCAATGATCGTATCTTTCAAAGTACCGCGATCTACTGTCGTGCCCGGACCAATTTCAACGTCATCACCGATGAGAACTCGTCCTAAATGCCAAATTTTTGTTGCTCCTGTTTTTCCTCGGGCGTAGCCAAAACCATCTCCACCAATCACTACGTTTGCATGAATACGTGAACGTTTACCAATTTTAGTTTTGGGATAAATTACTACTCCTGGAAATAATACTGAATCATCTCCGATTTCAACATCTGGTCCAACAGTTACATTGCCTATGAGCTGAACTCTGGCACCAATTTTTGTATGAGCTCCTATCGTGCAACCTGCACCAATTACTGCACTTGAATCAATTTGAGCAGAAGTTTCTTTTGAATTTGCAGGTCCAGATTGAAATGGTGTCCAATCTAATTTTGGATCAGCCTTTATAGCCAACTCTGATACTCTTGCCATTGCCCAATATGCATCTGCGCAGGACATAACAACACTAACAGACTCTGGAATTTGAGAAATTACTTTTTCAATCAGTGACTGATTTACAACCAATACTTTCGCATTACATTTCTGAATTTTAGACAAAAACGATTCAGAAATTAAATACGAAATACTTTCTTGATCTGCTTGATCTGGCTCGGCAATTTTACAAATTGAGTACGAATCACTAGAACCACGAACAATGGTGGCTTGAATTGTTTCTTGTATTTTTTTTAATTCAAGCTTTGGAATCTTAACCATTTGGTTTCTTGTTGAATTCCTTGATGACCTCTTCTGTTAGGTCTTCTTTTGCACTTGAAAATAAAATCGCATTTTCATTTTTCTCAACGATCATTGTGTAGCCCTTTTTGTTACCCATTTCTTCTACTACACCTTTTAATTTTTGAATGATCGGATCAGTTAATTCACGCTCACGACCTTGAATTTCCATTTGTGATTTTCCGAATAATTCACGATATTTCATTACTCGTTCTTGAATTTCATTTTGTTTTTTAGCTTTTGCGTCTTCACTTAAAACCAAAGATTGTTTTTTAAAATCTTCAGTCATTTTCTTAATTGCATTTTCTTCAGTTTCTAAAACTTTTTTCTTTTCATTAAATTCTTTTTCTAAATTTGCTTTCGCTTTTTTCCCTGCATCAACTGTTTGAAGAGCTTTTTGCAAATCAACGACTGCAATTTTAAACTCGTTTGCAAAAGCAACTGAAGTCATGAGAACTAAACTTACGATTGTTAATAGAATTTTCATTTTCTTTCTCCTTAAATGTCTGTTTTCACACACTAAACCAAATTTTATTAAATTAAAATGGTGGACCGATAAAGAAGTTGAACACAACGTCAGACTCATCTGCTTTAGGTTTTAATGGGAATCCCCATTCAAAACGCAGTGGGCCAATCGGTGAGAACCATCTAAACCCAAATCCCACATCTTGTTTTAATTCGCGCACCTTTACTAAATCTTGAAAATTAGAATATGCATTACCCATGTCATAGAAAGAAACAATTTTTAGACCTGCTTCTTTTATTAACGGAAACTCTACTTCAGCTACATATAATAATTCTGAAACACCGCCCAATGGGGAGCCTCGATCAGTTTTAGGACTTACGGTAAATGTGTCATAACCTTTTAAGTTATTTGGTCCACCTAAGTAAAACTTTTCAGCAGGTGGAATTGGTCTATCAGACGTTCTAAAAATATGGCCTACTTCAGCTTTTGTTCTAAATGTTAAATCATCTGTCAATGGATGGTAAAATCTTCCTTCACTTGTCAATTTCGTAAAATCTTTATTTCCACCTAATCCATTACCAGCAAATTCTGAAGATACGCTTTGATAATTTCCTTTGGTAGTTTCGAAACGATTGTTACGTATATCGCGCACAAGTGATAGTCCCACACTTGATAAATATCCCATATCTGGTGATACATCTAAGAATGGATCTACATCGTAACGAATTTCTTCAAGTTCTAGATTCTCAAATTTATAAGTAAAAAATGCATTGATATCATCATTTACAGGATGACCGAACCTTAAATCTCCACCCTTTTTGAACATTAAATATCTGCCCGGAATTGGAAACGACACTAAGTACACATCAAATCCTGAACTCCAAAGTGTGTCTAATGTATATGGCTCAGTAAAACTCAAAGTAAGAGATCTTGATCTACGGTCAGAAGCATATTGACCTGACAACGATAGATTTTGACCTTTACCAAATAAGTTAATTTCAGCAATCGATGTTGTGAAAAAGAATTTTTGAATGGAACCATATCCCATACCTAAAGTGATCGTTCCTGTTGAACGCTCTTTCACACTGATTTCGATATCAACAATGTCTTTATTATCTTTACGAGTGATTTGGTTAAATACAACTTCACCGGGAGCAAAGAATCCGAGACGTTCTACTCTTTCTCGCGAAACGCGAAGTCTAGTTCCGTTAAATAATTCACCTTCTTTAATGCGAAGCTCACGACGAATCACTTTATCGCGAGTTTTTGTATTTCCTAAAATATTAATTTCACCAAAGTGAACTAAATTACCTTTTTCAAAGTCATAGCGAATATCAACGGTTAAATTATCATCATGTATATTCATTTTAGGATTTACGTTTACGAACGCGTAACCCAAATCTTGATATTTTTCGGTTAACTTTTGAATATCATCATTTCTTTTACCGATAGCAAAAACCTGGCTTTGTTTTAACATGACCGTATCGTGAAGGTCTTTTTTCTCAAACAGAAGATCTCCGCCGAAGTCAATTTCTCCAACGTTATATTTTTCGCCCTCTTCTACATAAATGGAAATAAAAAGCCATTTCTTATCTTCAGAAACTGTAACAACTGGATTATCGTAGCGAAACTTTACATAACCTTCATTTAAATAAAAATATGTCAAAATTTGCATATCTTGTTTAAAAGCAGATTCTTTAAAGTTTCCACTAGAAGATGCCCAAGAAAAGAAATTTCCTTCTTTTGTATTTCGTAAAATTGTTTTTAGGCGATCTGATGAAAAACGTTTGTTATTTATGAATGTAATTTTTTTAATTTTAACTTTATCATAATCTGAAACTTTATAAATCAAATGAACTTCATCTGGTTTGTCGGTTTTTTTAATTTCATGACTTACTCTTGCTAGATAAAAGCCTTTATCTTCATAATGTTTCACAATAAGCGCGATATCTTCTTTGACTTTATTGATATCTAAAATCGAATATTCTTTTAATTTAATGACTTCTTTTAAATCTGAACTCTGAATTTGGTCATTTCCATCAAATTCGATTTTAACAATAGTGGGCCGCTCTTTTACTTCAACTGACAATGTTCCGTTGTCATATGAAATTGCAACATCATCAAAGTAACCTAGTTTGTGTATTTCTTTTATGTCATCAGCTATGGTTGTGCGTTTTGCCTGATCGCCAACTCTTGATTTTAACTTTGCTTGAATTGCATCTTTTTCAATTTTTTTCTGGCCAGTGATTTTAATTTCTTTAATTGGTCCCAATTCAGATTGAGCATAAGAATTTGATATCGACGTAAAAATAAGCATTAACGAAAGCGCTAAAAAAATCGCAATGTTGCTGCAAGCTTTGAAGAGTGACGTACGATGTAACTTCATGTGAAGTTATGGTTTTATTTTTTAGGACTCTATCCGTCAATTATAATATAGATATTCACGCATTATGCGCGGCGCAGGATGTTAGTTCAAATCCAATACTAATCGTAAACTCGCGTCAACCTGAGACATTAATTTGGGCGATAATGTTTCAATTTTTGTTTTTAATAAGATCTTTTCTACTGAATAAATTGAGCCGCAGCGTATTATTGTTGGCTTTTTAAACTTATGAACAATATCTTCAGCTGGATTAATAGGCTTTTGACTTCCATCTTTTTTTTCAAGCGAAGTGAGCTTAACAACAACAACATCAAGAATGGGAAGTGATCGGTTTTTAAAGTTATTACTTACAATTAACAAAGGCCTCGGCTTTTGAGTTGGATCATTTGGCCAAACTCCAATCCATACTTCTCCACGATTCATTTTTTTATTATCCTATTAAATGAAATCATCTACTTCATCTTCTGGTTCAAACGCCTTTGCTGACAATAACTGCTGAGAAAAGCGAGATTTTTTATCTATTACCTTTTCATTTTCAAGTTGCTCACTAAATCTTGCATAAACTTGTTTTACTTTTTCTTGGTATTCATAGGTTAATCCCTTCATTATCAATTCATTGATTCGACTGCTGAATTGACCCTTAGGAATTTCTTCTAAATAAAGCTCAACTTCTTCATTAGGATAAAAAGACTTCTTGTTATTCATAAAAACACACCACCATCTTAACTATAACACAATGGGGATATTTTTGTATACAATTTTATCCCCATACTTATCTTAATAATTACATATAGTTAACTACGTGTAATACAAAAATATTACTAAAATGCTTCACAATTATGTTGGAGAATTATCTAGGTCAGCTTAAAACAACGTGTAGATAAACGGAGCAACCGCTGAACCGGATGAGAAAGCTACTAACGCTCCTAATAAAACCAATGTGAGGATTAATGGTAATAACCAGAATTTTTTTCTATTTTTTAAGTAAACCCAAAATTCATTAATAAAATCTAACATTAAAACATCCTCTCTAAACTTTGTGGATCACGAGTCTCACTTTTAATTCGATAAGAATTTCCCAAAGTTAACATAGCTTTTTTATTTCGTCTAAAAATAATAGCAAATGGCGTTAATAGTACAAAAAATACAATCGTTAATATAATTCTAGAATTAATAGCTCCCAAAACATGACCGATTTTCATCCAAATTTTTTGTGGAATCTTCAATGTTAGCGGAGCAAGCAAACCTAAAATTAAAAATACAGCTCCAATTATTAACGGAGTTTTTGGAAAGTGATGATTTTTTTTAATTAAAACGGGAATAATAAAATCAAACAGAAGCGGAAAACCAATTCCCACAACCAAACCAAAATCTCGTAATTCTTTCTTAGAAACGCTCTCTTGTTTATTAATCAAGGGTGAACTCCTTTTTCCATGCCTGATCGTCATCACGTTTTGGTTGATCGTTTTTAAGCATGACATAATTTCCAACTACTAAACAATCCATTTCGGTTCGCATAAAGCATCGATACGCATCTTCTGGAGAACATACGATTGGTTCGCCTCTAACGTTAAACGATGTATTCACTAAAACTGAACAACCCGTATGTTTTTTGAAATCAGATAACAAATCATAAAACCTTGGGTTCGTATCTTTTGTAACAGTTTGAATGCGCGCAGAATAATCGACATGAGTAATGGCAGGCAATGAAGATCTAGCAACATGTAATTTATCAATACCAAATTTACTTTCTTCTTCTTTGGTCATCTCAATTCGAATGTCTTTTTTCACTGGAGCAACCATTAACATATATGGGCTTTTACCCGCGTAATCAAAGTAGTTTTGAACATCTTCTTCTAATACAGCGGGAGCAAATGGACGAAAAGATTCTCGGTATTTAATTTTTAAATTCATAATCGATTGCATTTTGCGACTACGAGGGTCTCCGATGATCGAACGATTTCCTAAAGCACGTGGTCCAAATTCCATACGACCTTGTACCCAACCAATTACATTTTCATTTGCTAATAATTTTGAGGTAAATTGAATCACTTCAGATGGATTCATTTTTTTAAATACTGCACCAGATTTTTTCAATTGTTTTTCTGTCTCGTCGTCTGAAAAAACCGGTCCTAAATATCCGCCAGTCATTGAATCGTTTTTATTTACGATTCGATCTTTACCTAAATAATCGTGCCAGCCAGCAAAAGCAGCACCAACCGCACCTCCGGCATCACCTGCAGCGGGTTGAATCCAAATGTTTTCAAAAACTTTTTCTTTCCAAAGAATTCCATTTGCCACGCAATTGAGCGCAACACCACCGGCAAGACAGATATTCTTTTCACCAGTTTCTTTTTGTATAGTTCGTGCAAGCCGTAACACAATCATTTCAGTTACGACTTGAATGCTTTTCGCTAAATCCATTTCTCGTTGAGTGATCGTGCTTTCGCCCTCTCGAGCAGGCGCACCAAACAATTTTGCAAATTTGTCATTGGTCATACGAAGACCAGTAGCAAAATCAAAATATTCCATATTCAATTTAAAGGAACCGTCTTCTTTTAAATCAATGATGTGTTTTAAAATTAAATCTACATATTTTGGTTCACCATAGGGAGCTAACCCCATTACTTTATATTCACCTGAGTTTACTTTAAATCCTGTGTAATAAGTAAAAGCTGAATACAATAAGCCTAAAGAATGTGGAAAATTTATTTGCCATAGTGGTTTTAATTCTTTGCCTTTTCCAAGCCAAGCGGAAGTGGTTGCCCACTCACCTACTCCGTCCATACAAAGCACAACTGCCGATTCAAATGGTGACGGATAATACGCAGAAGCTGCATGTGACTGATGGTGTTCTGCAAATAATAATTTTGGAAGTTCATTCTTTTTAAGATTGAACTCTTTAGATAATTCTTTTTTCAGTAACGTTTTTAAGTAAAGTTTTTCTTTCAACCAAACTGGCATTGATTTGATAAAAGAAGCTAATCCACGAGGTGCATTTTCTAAATACGTTTCAAGCAAGCGCTCAAACTTTAAAAGTGGTTTGTCATAAAACACGATTGCATCCAGTTGCTTTACAGAAATCTTTGCTTCATTAATACAATATTGAATTGCATTGGCAGGAAAACCAGCATCGTGTTTTTTGCGTGTAAAACGTTCTTCTTGTGCAGCTGCAATGAGTTTGCCATTTTCTAATAAAGCTGCCGCTGAGTCGTGATAGTACGCTGAGATTCCTAAAATATATTTTTGATTCATGGAACAATCCTATTTTTTTCTAAAAATTCAAAAATTGATTGAGCGATCGTTTGATAACCCAACGATGTACAGTGTCCGTCAATTGGATAGTATAATTTTTCGTTGCGATCGAACCTTTCTTTTAAAGCTTGTGTAGTCGAATGGAAGTAAAACTTATTTTCATTAGCCAAATTACTTAAAATTTGTTCTGGCACACTTTCGCTTTTTGCAAATGAATCTTTTTGTGGAATGTATACTAGTAAAAATGGCATTTTATTTTCTTTAGCTATTTCATTGATTAATACATATTCTTCTTTGATTTTATTCCAAGCTTTTTGAGTAAAAGCAGAATCAGAATATTTTTGTTTCCAAGCAATTTTTGATTTTAAATCATATAATTTATATCTTAGTAAACGCCACAAATGTGAATGTAAGTAAAACCATTCTTTAAATGCGCTCATTTGAGTGGTGCCTGACATTAAATATCCAGAAGGCGTTACGTGCACAGCTTCTTCCGCCATCAAAGTATCAACGATATCGTTTGGTAAAAATCCAACCATGATTAAATCGGGATGATATTTCATTCCATACGTTTGTAAAACTTTTCGCTCTACTTCTGGAAACGCTCTGCTGATGCCCGCACGAATGATTTCTATTTTTTTTGGATGCGACCCTGTTCTTGATTGTAATCGTTTTTCTAATACAGATGGATAGGTTTCATCGATTTTGACACCAGCACCATATGTAAAACTATCTCCCAAAGCTAAAATTCGAAAAGTACCTGCTGGTTTTTCAAACGTTCTTTCAATGTCGCGAAATCCAATCGAATTATGTTGGTAATCAAACTCAAATTCATTATTTGCTGACATACCTTGAACGTGACTATTGGGTTTGTGGCGATAACCAATTTTATCATCAGCGACATATGCAGCATATTGTGTGTCTAAATTGGGCGAAAGTTTTAAAACTCTGACTCCCATCTCAAGAATGAGCGGACAAATGATTAAAATAAATAAAATCGTGATTAGTAAGAACTTAGTATTCTTTTTCATATGAAAATGAGTCTATATTTATATATTTTAGACTTCAGTAGTCAATTATTATTGAAGGATTTTGCCATCTCTAATTTCAACGACACGCGACATTTTTGCTGCAACTGCTTTGTCATGTGTCACAAGCACTAACGTAACGCCATATTTTTTATTTAAGCCTAATAATAAATCTATTAAATGCTGTGAGTTTTCAGAATCTAAATTTCCAGTAAGTTCATCGCCAAATAAAATTTCTGGCTTCATCATAAGTGCACGTGCAATTGCTACGCGTTGACATTCACCGCCTGAAAGTTCTCCTGGTTTATGTTGTAAACGTTGAGCAAGTCCTACTTCAGTAAGTAAATTTTTTGCTTCAGCAACTAATGAACTTTCATTTCTACCTGCGATTAAGCCTGGCATCACCACATTTTCTAATGCTGTAAATTCAGGCAAAAGATGGTGGAATTGAAACACAAAACCAATATTACGATTTCGAAAAGTGCATCGATCTTCTTCAGAAATGGCGAAAACATCTCTCACACCTTTGTCTTTTGTATAAAACATTACTTTGCCAGATGATGGGTTATCTAAAGTTCCCATTATGTGCATGAGAGTGCTTTTTCCGGCACCCGAAGAACCAACAATTGCAAGAGTTTCTCCGCGAGCAATTTTTAAATCTACCCCTTTTAAAACAGGAACTGAAATTTTTCCTTTTTTAAAAGTTTTTTGTATGAATTTTGCTTCAATTAATAAATCACTCATAATCTACTCGTATCGTAATCCTTCAACGGGAGAATCTCTACTGATTTTTAATGCGGGCCAAAGAGTTGCAAAAAAAGCTAAGACCATTACGAATATACAAATTGCAAGCCATTCCCAACTTCTAATTTCAATCGGTAACCGCGAAAGTCCATAAATGTCTGGTGGGATATCGATTATCGATTTCCATTCCATAAATAAAGTAATCGCTCGCGCAAGCCCTAGTCCCATCAAAACTCCAAAGGCAGTTAAAATTCCGCCAATAAATAAGAACAGAATCAGTGTGCTGCGTTTGCGAAATCCCATAGCTTTCAGCATTGAAATTTGTCGTTTTTTATCATGTACGAGCATCATCAGTGTGCTTACAATATTAAATGAAGCCACTAGAACGATGGCCATTAATACGATCGAAATTACAATCTTTTCCATTTCTATAGCAAAAAATAAATTTCGATTAAGTGAAGACCAATCACGAGCACGTATCGGATACGCATATTTATCATTGATTGCATTAGTTGTATGAATGCTTTTCATTAAATCGTTGGTTAAAATTTTAAATGAATTCGCTGAAGCTTTTATTTTTAAAATACGAGACAGATCTTTACCATCCATTATGACGTACTTATTGTCATAATCATACATTCCTAACTTTACAATTCCGACCACTTTTAATTTTCGAATTATCGGAGATGCATTTGCGTTGTCAGACGTATCATTTTTTTTAGCAAATGGAATTGTTAGAACTATATTATCGCCCACTTCAGCTTTCAACTTTTTTGCTATTTCAAAACCTAGTGTAATTTCAGGAATATCCGTATCTGCTAAATTCGCAGATTTTACTCCTTCAGGTAGCTTTCCGTCGGTTAATTTATTACCGACCTTGCTTACAGAATCTAATGTGTCTCTATCAACGCCTTCAATCACTACGCCGGCAATTGCATTTTTAGAGGAAAGCATCGATTCAAGATAAAAATAAGGTGAGATTGCTTCTATTTCTGGAAATGTTGCTTTCATCTCAGACAACATTGCATCTGGATTTTCAAATGGTTCGGCTCTTGAAAAAACTAAAATATGCCCATGAAAAGCGGTTAGCGCAGACTTTAATTCTCGTTCAAATCCATTCATCACAGAAGTAACTGCAAGTAACGCAGTTACACCTAACGCAAGACCCGTCATTGAAATAAGTGAAATAAAAGAAATAAACCCACGAGCTGCAGGATCTAAACTTGATTTGCGATCAAAAACAAAACGATTTGCTAATTTGGTTATGAGTGACATTTTTTACCTAATATTGCCCTAATTCAAAACAAGGTGCAATTAGCCAAGCGAATACTCATGCAAATTTAATGAGACATCTCGCCTCAAATTGAATTGATATAGAGTGTAAATCAATCAATTCATACAGATCTGTATTAAAATGACTTCATTCAATTAAAAGGAGGATCTTATGAATTTTGATGAAGCAATCAAAGCACATAGTGCGTGGAAAATGAAACTATCGTCTTATTTAAATAATCCAGACGGATCGTTAAAAGCAGCTGAAATTTGTTTAGATAACAAATGCGCTTTAGGTCAGTGGATTTATGGTGAGGGCGCTAAATTTGCATCACACCCTGAATTTACTACTTTAAAGTCTGAACATACACGATTTCATAAAGCTGCTTCTGAAGTAGTGAAAAAAGCCGATTCAGGTCAAAACGTAAGCGAAGAAATTGCTATTGGTGGAAAAAGCGAATTTGCATCTGCATCTAGTTCAGTTGTAGCTGCAATCATGGCTATTAAACGCAAGGCCGCTTAATAAAAAACTTTGGCAATCACCGAGTAAAATCATTAAAATGCGTTAGCTTTACCATTGCATTCAATGATAAGAGTGGTTGCCATTTTTTTTCTAAATGTGACTTCAAAATTGATTGAAATAAAAACATTCCAGATTTTTTTTGAAAACCTATCATACCCCAAACCTTGGCAGTATCATTACATGAGCTCGGTTTTTCACAAATATAACTGATTTGATTTTGTTCTTGAACAACTCCCCATTTTGAAAAATCTTTATTTTCAAACACTGCAAAAACCAATTCATTTAGATTCAATTTTAGATCGATTTCTCGCAAAGCCTCTACTGGTTCAAAGTCTGTATCAGGTAAAAGTAAAATATTTTTGTCAGCCCAATGAAATTGAGACTGCAAAACAGTATCTGCCCACTCAGTAGAACTTTCAATTTGTTGAACCAAAATATTTGGATAATGATTTTTCATCCAAACAATGAGCTCTGTTTTTGAATTTCGTGTTACTACGATTGGTTCAAAGTTAAACCGAAGTGCATTTTCAATTGCAACTTCTATCATTGGCTTTTTTAATGTTGGATGCAATAAGAGCTCTTTTGCTTGGTCAGAACGTAATGGCTGCATGCGCGTACCAAAACCTGCTGCCGGAATAATGACCCTTGTTTTCATAACTACCTTTTGTTAATTCACATTTATGCCAAATGCATCTAATTCGGCTAAAGCCGTTTTACTAAGCTATAATCATCCTGAATTGACTCGTCAAAGTCTAGCGAGTTTATTTGATCATTTTTCTTTTGAGCAAATAATTTTAGTACACAATGGCTCTGAAAAAGTTCATTCTGAATCGCTGATTTCTGATTTTACAAAAATTGAGCATTTGTTGATGCCTGAAAACAAAGGCTTTTCAGGGGGATGTAACTTCGGACTTCAACATGCTTTTCAAACCACTTCTTGGGTTTATTTTTTTACAAATGACACTGCATGCATTCAATTGCCTAACAAATTACCCAAACCCGGATTTTATGCCCCACTCATTTACCGCGCAACTCATTATTATAAAGAAGATCGCAAAATAGATTCGATCGGTGGTTATTTTATTCCAAAAGAAAAGAAATTAGTTCATGCAAAATCAAAAGAAGAATTTAAAAGTGCTTTTGAATTGCAAGGCGCTATTCCTTATGTACCCGGAAGTGGCTTTTTAATACACAAGAATTTTTATGAAACAAACAGCCCCTTTGATGAAACTCTTCATACCTACTGGGAAGACGTAGATTTCTCTGCAAGAGCATTTTTTAAGGGACATCACCCCTCAGTAGAACCTGACTTTATTTTAACTCATAAAGGCGGACGAACTTGTCGCAAAAATAAGTTCTACACAAATCATCTATTTCAACGAAACAGAGAAATTGTTTGTTCAAAATATGATTTTTGGGGTGAACAATGACAGAGCCAATGCCAGTCAAAATAAAGTACGACGGAAAAGACTCTTTCACCAAAGGAGTTATTGAAATCCAACATTGGAACAAAAAAGAATGCACTACTCGCGCACTCAAATTTTTAGGAAAATGTTGGTTAGGTGCACTCATAGCAGTGCCTTTTCCGATCGTTCATTTAATTGTAGTACCGGGTCTTTTTCTTGCCGGTCCCATAGGCGCATACATACTGTTACAACAAGAAAAAATCATAACAGGTGGAACTGGAATATGTGCAAACTGTAATCAAGAATTAAAAATTGAACGTAGTAAATTTGCATTCCCCATAACTGAACTATGCACTAAATGTAGAAAAAACCTTACGATTGAAATTTAATATTAATTATTTTTCAATAAAATTTTTATTAATTAAAAATTGATTTTTATTACTACTTACTACAAATGATTTTTCTTCCCAATCAGTTAAAATTCTACTGATAGATTCAGGACGCGAATTAACCGCTTCTGCAATATCAATTCGAGATAAGCTAAAATTAAGCTTATAATTGCTCTGATCATTTGTTGCAAACTCATCAATCAAAGTTTTAAAAAAAAGCTTAAGTTTTTCTTCTAAATTATTTTGAAAATGAATTTCTCTCATACGAAGTATTTTTTTAGTTTTTTTCAGATAAAACATTCATAGTGATTTTTGAAAATGAATCAGATTGGTTGACTAATTCAAAATATTTTTTAATTGGAATGATTAGTATTTCACAATCTGTAAGTGCCATTGCGTTAGCAGGAAAAACTTTAGCTGAATGTAATGCAACTTCACCAATTGACATTCCAGGTCCCTCAATATTTAGAATTGCATTTTTTGTTTCATAAGTTTTAACAATTTTTACAAATCCTGTTTTAATAACATATAGAGCATCACAGGGTTGCATTTCTCTAAAAATATACTTATTTTTTTCAACAAATTTAGAACAAATAAAAGAATGAATTAAATTGATATCAGATTGGGTACATTCTTTAAAACGATTTAATACGTTTATATTCATATATTCATTTTAATCATTAATTTTTAAAAAAAACAAAGTGCATGACATAGATCATGAATACTATACAAAAAATGCCGTTAAGTAATATGAAAGGCATATTATGAGTTCTAACAATTCAAATAATGATGAGATATCAAGTGGCTGGGACATATTGTCGCGTGAAATTCGAAACGAAAATAAAACGAACGAAAGTACGAACAATTCACCCATTCGAAAATACTTAATATTTAAATTAAACAATGACCTTTATGGAGTTGCACTTTCAGATGTTAAAGAAGTGATCGGCCTACCAGAATTAACTAAAATTCCTGGAGCTCCAAACTACTTATTAGGAATGATGAATTTAAGAGACCGAGTTGTTTCTATTATAGATTTAAAAATAAAATTAGGATTAGTACAGAACCAAGAAGTCAAAAAAAGAATTACTGCAATATTAGTTGAAATAAATAATTTGTTATTAGGATGTAAAGTAGATTCTATTTTAGAAGTAATAAACATTTCTGAAGATCAAATTGAAAGTAACATCGATATTAATATTAAAGGTACTTCAGGATATGTTCCAGGTGTTGCTAAAATTGAGAATAAACCTTTAATTATAATTTTAGACTTAAAAAAAATATCAGATATATCAGAATTAATAAAAAAGAATTCAGCTGCATAAGGGAGAATATATGAAATCATTTTCATTTCGTGGCATAAAAGGAAAACTCTTAAGTTTAGTCATGCTAATGGTAATTGGATTAGCCGTCACATCTGTTTACTCTGGTTATTTAATGAATCAATTAAAAGAAAACATTCAATTTCTTGGATTAGAAAGAATTCCCATTTCAGACACAATGGGAGACATTCGTTCATCAGTAAACGGGGTTCCTAGATTTATGTGGCTTTCACTTGCATATAAATCAGGTAGCAATGAACGAAAACAATCTGTAGATAAAGCAAATGATAATTGGGCACTTCTTAAAAAGAGCTTAGAGAAATATGAAAAGTTCAACTTAGCCCCAGTTGCGCAAGAAAAATTAAAGGTAATAAAAGAGTTAATGCCTCAATTAACTCAAGTGATTGAACCGGCTTTAGTTAAGTTAATGTCAGGCTCATCTGAAGATGAAGCGGAAGCACGTTCAATGTTACTAAATAAAATTCCGCCAGTTGCAGTGAAAATTACATCAATTGTTAAAGATTTATGTGAAATATCAACAAGTAGAAATGCGGCAATCGTTTCAGCTGCATCTGAAAAAGCAACACATTCTATGGTATTGTTAATTATAACTTCTACTATCTTAACAATATCGCTTATTATCTTCGGTGTGATATTTGCAAATAAATTATCAAATCGGTTATTTCAAATTACTGAATCTGTTGAAAAGGCTTCTGACCAAGTTACTTCAGCCAGTAAACACTTATCGACATCAGCCGACAGACTTTCAGGTTCATCACAAGAACAAGCAAGTTCCATTGAAGAAACTTCCTCTTCTTTAACTGAGATATCAAGTATGGTTGATCAAAATGTAAAAGCAGCAGAAGTTGCGTATGAAAATACAAAAAATGTACTTTCAACTAGCACTGAAACTAAAGAATTTATGGTACAATTAACAGCTGCTATGGATGAAATTTTAAAATCAAATGATAAAATTACAAATTTAGTTAAAGTAATAGAAGAAATAGGTGTAAAAACTGAAGTAATTGACGACATAGTATTTAAAACTCAATTATTAGCATTTAATGCTTCTGTTGAGGCTGAGCGAGCTGGTGATCATGGAAGGGGTTTTGCGGTTGTAGCAAAAGAAGTTGGAAATTTAGCTCAATTAAGCGGTCAGGCGGCAACAGATATTTCCTCTATTGTTAAAACAAGTATAAAAGAAGCTTCCTCGATCGCAACAGAAAATAAAGATAAAGTTTCAAAAGGCGGCGAACTTGCCACGATAACAAAATCAAAATCTGAAACAGTTTTAAAACAATGTGATTTAATTATACAAGGAACAGATAAGATCTTAACCGCAAGCAAAGAACAAAGCCAAGGAATCAATCAAATCTCAATTGCAGTTAATAATCTAAATAAAGTAACCCAAGACACTGCCGCTACTTCTGAAGAAACTGCAAGTGCAAGTACTGAATTATCTGAGCAAGCTCAATCTTTAAAAGATTTGGTTTCACAACTTTTTGAAATTGTAAGTGGTCAGAAACATAATTTAACAAAAACAGAAAAGACAACTACAAAGAAAATTGCAAAAATTATTCCTCTTAAAAAGAAACCAGTTGAAACATTTAAAGTGAAATCACAGTCTAATGAAATTAAAAAAGTCGTTGGTGGAGCTGATTTTGAGGATAGTGATCAAGGTTGGGAAAAAATTTGAATAATTATTCAAACAGTCTAACATTTAAAACTGATCAAATTCAATTCATTTGTGAATTGTTTAGTGAAATTAGCGGGAATAAATTTGGATTAGAAAAAAAACATTTAATAGAATCAAGATTAAGAAAACGAATAATTGATTTGCAAATTGACATTAAAAGCTATTTAGATTTAATTCAAAAAAATGAAGAAGAGCGCACATTATTTATTAGCGCTCTCACAACCCATAAGACAGATTGGTTTAGAGAATATATTCATTTTGAATTTTTGTTATCAATATTAAATTCTAACTTATCATCTGTTCAAAATAGTTATATTTGGTCTGCTGCCTGTTCTTATGGCCATGAACCTTATTCTTTGGCTCTATTTTTACTTAAAAATAATTTTAATAAATTTAAAATTCTATCAACTGATATAAGTCACGAATGTCTGCATTTTGCTATGAACGGTGAATATAATACTGATGAAATTCCAAATGATATTTATTTACAATACTTTAGCAAATTAAATAGAGATTCTAACACTATTTTAATGAACGATGACATTAAAAAACATTTGAAGTGGAGGGAGTTGAATTTAATTCATTTTCATACTTATCCAAAAATTAAATTTAATATTATATTCTTGCGAAACGTACTAATTTACTTTGAAACTGAAGTTGCCGAAAAGATAGTTTCAAACATTACAAATAACCTTCAAAGTGGCGGCTATTTAATATTAGGTCTTTCAGAGTCGATCTATAATCCAGAGAAATTTAATTTAGTAAGAGTTGAAAATTCAATTTTTCAGAAGAAATAAATTAAATTATTATTTAGATATTATTAATTTATAATTTTATATTAGCAGATTGAATTAATATCTTCGCAGCTTCTCCGTTTATTACTTCTTTTCTATAAGCTAAGTAAACTTCATCTAAAAAAGTATCGTTTGATGATACAGAATAACGGGTAAGCACTGATTTACTTTGTTTAGCTACTCGTTCTGGAAGTATTCCCACGCCATGTCCAGATTCTGTAGACTCTCGAATAAACTCTAAACTCTCACTTTGTAAATATACCCAATTTCGAAAGTGTTCTTTATTTTTCGTTGATAACAATTCAGAAACTTGATTGAGTGATAAATCACAAATCAATCTTTTGGGTATTTTCTTGAGACCATTTTTTACCCAAAATTGAACTTGATCATTAGTTATTTTTTTCAAAACTAAATCTGGATGATGAACAGGGTTAACTACAAATCCTAGATCAATTTCATATGAAATAATTTTTTCTAATATTTTTTTTGAAAAGTCGTGGACTAATTCAATATCGATTTTTTGCTCAAATCGATCGAGATTTTCTATTAATTTTGGTATACAATAGATAGCTACGCTGATATGTGCTCCAATTTTAAATCGACCAGATAACTGCTCTCGATTCACTCTAAAATCTGCTTCGAGTTCATTCCAGGATTCAAGTAAAGTAGTTGCCTTTCGATAAAATATCTTTGCTTCACGCGTGGGAACCATTCCTTGTCTGGTTCGATGAAAAAGATTTTGGCCAATTTTACTCTCTAAACTATTGAGGCTTTGAGTTAGTGATGGTTGTGTAATTCCAAGTGATAGTGCAGCTCTTGTTAAATGTTCTTTATGAAAGATTTCCATAAAATTTTTAATTTCATTGGGCGTTGGTATCATAGGTAATAGCCTATCACGTTTGATTATTAAATCAATTATACTTATATGTTATTTTTTGTAATTGTTACTTTAAAGAAAGGAGCTACCTATGAAGAATCAACTAATTACTCAAATCATTCAATCAAAAATTAAGAACGGAAAATGTACATCAAAATGCTGTTTAGTCGTTAATCATTAACTATTAATCCCAATGCGATTAACGCTTCTTTTTTTTAAAAAAGCTTAAGATTAAGAAGCGTTGATTGCCAAATTTTAAAAGGTATCAATATGAAATCTACATTAGAACAAATTACAAGTTATAAAAACCAAGCCGTAATTAATCGATTTATAAAAGAGTTTCCTAGAGTATCTGATCAGGCTGAAACACTTTTTACAGATTTAATGCGATTTTTTTGGGCATCATACAAACATTCTAGTGAACAAAAAAATCAACCTACAAATGAATCCTTACAATTTACATTCATTATGGATAATGAAATGAAAGACATCGATCATATGTGGCATGTTTTTTTACTCTATACAGAAGATTATATGAAATTCTGTGATGATTATTTTGGACATTATCTACATCACCTTCCCGATGTAGTTAAAGTAAATTCAAATATAGTTATAAATTTTGAAGAAAATCTTGAACGTTTTTTAAGTTATGTCTATGACAACCTTGGTGAATCTGTCGTACGCAGATGGTTTGCAAATTCGATTATTTCATGAGAATAAACTCTCATGAAAAACGAACCTCCAAAACCAGCAAATTCATTTCGTATTACTTTAAACTTAAGCACTTCTCATTCAAGAATGGACTCGATTCTATTAGAAGCCTTAAAAAACCAAACTGAGAACTTAGAACTAAAGAATATTTCACGTTCAGCTTTAAAAGCTTTATTTGCTGAAGGCAAAATTCAAATTAAAGGGCAACGCGCAAAACCATCTTCTGCATTGGCGGGTGGAATTACGTATGTTGATATTTTGGGATATTAATTAGTATCTTTTCTCATCTGTGGAAATAAGATCACATCGCGAATGCTTGCAGAATCAGTAAAGAGCATTACCAAACGGTCGATACCGATACCCTCACCTGCGGTTGGTGGCATTGCATGTTCTAAAGCATATAAAAAGTCTTCATCGATTTCGTGTGCTTCTTCATCTCCAGCATCTTTTGCTTTCATTTGTTCCTGAAAACGCGCGCGTTGATCGATCGGATCATTCAACTCTGAGAATGCATTGGCCATCTCGCGACCGTAAATGTAGAGCTCAAATCGATCTACAATGGATGGATCTTTATCATTACGTCGAGATAACGGAGACACATCTGTTGGATAATGAGTTATAAAAGTTGGCTGAATTAATTTTGATTCCACTTCTTCGTCGAAAATGGCCATCAATAAGTTGCCGGCTTCCCAAAACTTTTCAATTTTTACTTTTTTAGAAGAAAGATAATTCCCTAAGGCGACTTTGTCGTTCATTTTAGATTTATCTTTAAATCCAGAATATTCGGCTACTGCATCTTTCACAGATAAGCGCTTCCATGGGCCTTTTAAGTTAATTTCTGTACCTTGATAGTTAAGTTTATCAGAACCTAAAACGTCACGACCCAATACTTGAAATAATTCTTCAGTTAAATCCATTAAGTCGTTGTAGTCTGCGTACGCCCAATAAAATTCAATCGATGTAAATTCAGGATTGTGCTTAATTGAAATTCCTTCGTTTCGAAACAAGCGATTCATTTCATATACGCGCTCAAAACCGCCTACTACCAATCGTTTCAAGTGAAGCTCTGGTGCAATTCGCATAAAAAGCTGCATATCTAAAGCATTGTGATGAGTTTTGAATGGTCTTGCAGCAGCTCCCCCCGCAATTGAATGCATCATGGGAGTATCGGCTTCAATGAAATCTCGTGATTCAAAAAACTTGCGAATCGTAGAAATTATTTTCGAGCGCATTTTAAATGTTTCGCGCGACTTCTCTGTCATAATCAAATCAAGCGAACGATGACGATAGCGCATTTCAACGTCAGTAATGCCGTGAAATTTTTCAGGCAATGGTCTCATTGCTTTGGTTAAAATTTCATATTGATGAACATGTAATGATAGCTCATTAGTTTTTGTACGAAACGGAGTACCTCGTGCAAATACAACATCACCTAAATCAGTATATGTTTTGTATTTGTCAAAATCTGCACCCATTGAGTCTTTTGAAACAAATAATTGAACTTGTCCGTGACGATCTTGAATGCGTACAAATCCGCCTTTTCCGAAATCGCGAACTGCCATCACACGACCTGCAAGCAATACTTCTTCTTGAGTGCCATCTGCTTTGGCATCAAATTGTTCTTTCGTAAAGCCGCCGTATTTTTTCGCAAATTCACCAGTCGACATCGTAGGTTTCAAATCATTTCGATACGGATTTAATCCTGCTTCACGCATTTTGTCTGTTTTCTCGAGACGCACTTGAACTTGTTCATTTAAATCAGGAATATTTTCGTATTTTTTTGAAGCCATAATTAAATCCTATTTGTGTGAATTTTCTAAAAAACGTTCAGCATCAATGGCTGCCATACAACCAGAACCTGCTGCTGTAATTGCTTGTCTATAAACGTGATCTTGCACATCTCCAGCTGCAAAAACGCCTTCAATATTTGTGCGAGTTCCGTTTGAAGTTATGAGATAACCGTTCTCATCCATTTTCAATGTGCCTTTAAATAATTTTGTATTCGGAGAATGTCCGATCGCTACAAACACACCAGAAAGTGGAATGTCTTTTACTGTGCCATTCGCTATATTTTTCACACGCATCGCGGTCACATCTTTTTCGCCTAAAATATCTTCTACAACTGAATTCCAAAGCACTTCAATTTTTGGATTTTTCAACACTCTATCAGCCATGATTTTAGAGGCTTTGAAATGATCGCGTCTGTGAACCATGTATACTTTTTTTGCAAAACGAGTGAGAAAGTTTGCTTCTTCACACGCAGAATCTCCACCACCCACAACAGCAATGTCCATATTGCGAAAGAAAAATCCGTCACAAGTAGCACAAGTGGAAACGCCTTTTCCCATTAAGCGTGATTCGTTTTTTAATCCTAAAAGATTGGCAGAAGCGCCTGTGGAAATAATTAAAGTCTGAGCTTCAAATGTTTTGCTTTCTGTCTTTAAAACAAAGGGACGTTTTGAAAGATCTACCGAAACAACATTGCCCACTTCAAACCGTGCACCAAAGCGTTCGGCTTGTTTGCGAAAATTAATCATCAAATCTGGACCCATGACTCCTTCAGGAAATCCTGGATAATTTTCAACTTCAGATGTGATTGTGAGTTGTCCGCCGGCTTGCATGCCTTCAACAACGAGAGGATTTAAATTTGCACGAGCAGTATAAATGGCAGAGGTAAGCCCTGCTGGACCACTGCCAAGAATGATTACATTTTCAGCCATGAAAGTGCCTAACTAGAAGCGATTTATTTGTCTAAGAAAGAATCGATATTTACGAAATCAGAATTTGCAGAATCATCAGCCAATTTCTTTTCGTTTTTTTCAACATCTTGACGAGCAAGAGTGCCACGAACAACGTTTCTGTTGATCATACGGATATCAAATTCTTTTTCTTTAATTGCTTCAGATAATAAAGTGTGTTGTGCCATAGTGGTTGATTTTTAACGTATTTATACCATTGGTGTCAATTAATGATTAGCTAGTTTTTAATGAACAGTGGGCTTATCGTCTTGACTATCATCGTCATCGTCTTCGGTATCAAACTCTTTAAACAATTCGTCATTGTTCACGATGAGTTTTAGGTGTGAAGTTCTAATTTTTCTGCGCTTTTGGGGTGGAATGTCTTTTTGGCGTTTTCGAATTTTAAAATATGCCTTAATGAGCAAATAACTGAATCCTACGATCATTCCCCCCAAGTGGGCTGCATTGGCAATACCCGATTGAGCATAGAAGACTGTCGAAATAAATTCGATTCCGGCCAAAATGAAAACAAAGTGTTTTGCTTTCATTGGAAAAACCATCATGAACAACATCTGACGGTCTGAAAAAATAATTCCGTATGCAACCAATAAACCGTATATCGCACCCGAAGAACCTACCATTGGGATGTTATTTACAGCAGTTCCTCTAAAAAAAACTTGGACGATTAAATAAAATAAAGCCGCTGAAATGCCGCAAATAAAGTAGAATTTTACAAATTCTTTAGTTCCCCATCCGGCTTCTAATTCTGAACCAATCATCCATAAAATGAGCATATTAAATAAAATGTGAAATAAATCTGCATGCATGAACATGTAAGTAATGATTTGCCAAACAGCTCCTCGATCAAAAAATTTTGAAGGAACCAATCCTAATGTTTCTCTGATTTGAGTGCCGAAAAATGTGTCACCGATGAGTTGTATAAGAAACAAACTCACACAAGAGATAATTAAAATGCGTACCGCTCGGGTCATTGGCACGTTTGCCATGCAATTTTTACAACCTTCTGTCTAAGTCTCTGACATTAATGTTGAGACAGTTGAACTACTTAATATTGTAACACTTTTTTATTTTTACACCTAGCAGCGTACAATCCCTATGCAGCGTATTAAGTCCGTTTTTAGCCTAGTTTAAGCTAAGTATTTGAAATCATTAGAACTCAAAATTTGGCAAACCTCTTGCACATAGCGGCAGTGAGTTGAGTGGGAACTCAAGATTATTAGAAAGGTATAATGAAGTTTTATGAAAAAGAAGAAAGTAACAAACGAACGCCGCGTACATCCTAGAATTGATACTGATTCTCTTTGGGTAACAGAACGTCAGGGTAATGTAGAATTTAAATCTAAAGTTGGAAATATTTCTGAAGGTGGAATTTTCTTAGAAAAACGCCTTTTAGGAACCTCCGATGTATCTCAACTCATCATTCGTACGTTAAAACACAATATTCAACTCGAAGCACTTAGTGTGCGAGAAGAATCAAACGGTGTGGGATATTGTTTTTTAAATGTTTCAAAAGAAAATACAAAACAATTAAAAAGTTTGATTGGTTCTTTGTAATCTATTTTTCTGATATTTCAATGAGCACACCACCCGTAGATTCTGGGTGTATGAAATTTACTTTCATATTGTGCGCTCCCGGCTGAGGCTTATCGTAAATTAATCGAATTGAGTTCTTTGTAAGCAACGCCATCAACTCTTCAAGTCTTTTAACTTCAAACGAAATGTGATGAATTCCAGGGCCTTTTTTAGCTAAAAACTTTCCAACAGTTCCATTTGGATCTGTGGGGACCAAAAGTTCTAATTTGGTTGCTTTATCTTTTGCATGAGGTTTTGGCATTTGAAAATGCGTGATCACTTTTTGCGATTCAACTGGTTCTGTGCCTAAATCAGCACAACCAATGAGCGCAAGTACACGTTTCAATTTTTCTGGATCGCTACACGCAATCGCAACGTGATCAAGCTTTGCTTCAAACAATTAAAATCCTAAGCCGTTTCCACCACTGCCGTAGCCGTAATTACCAGGATAAGGCGAGTTACCTTGAAAACATCCGCCTGATGGCGCCATGTAAGTACCTGGGCCACAACCAAAGCCGTTGTTTGAACCATACTGATAGCCGTTGTTGTAACCATTTCCGCCCATTCCCATGTTAAATCCTACGTTGAAGCCACCACCAAATTGACCGCCACCGCCGAACATACCACCAGGCATGTAACCTGTATTATATCCGTACATTCCCTGCATTTGCTGAGAAAGTTGCATGTAGCGCATTTGTGAATCCATCATTTGAGCTTGCAACACTTGCATTTGTTGAGAGTAATAACCTTGTTGTTGCATTTGTCCCATGTAACCGTTCATTAAGTTTTGTTGGTAACCCATTGATTGACCCCAAGATTGCATTACACCTGGATTGTTCCAACCCATCATACCTTGGTTGAACATACCATTGTTCATGTTAGCTCCGGGATAGTAGCTGCCACTCATATATGGAGGCATTCCGTACATTGATCCCATTGGAGACATTCCGAATGGCATTCCTGGAAAACCGTTCATACCATACGTTGGCATTTGCATCATTCCAGGCATCATTCCTGGAAATCCATTCATCATTCCTGGTCCCATCATTCCATATGGACTGTACCCAATTCCAGTATTGAAACCAATACCTGGTCCCATCATTCCCGGATACATTCCATTCATTGCCATTGGATTGCCCCAGAAATTTCCACCGTAGCCTGGACCAAATATTGAGCTTGGTCCGCCCAATCCCATTCCTAAACCGATTCCAATTCCACCGCCACCATATGGGTAACCGCCCATTCCCATTCCAAAGCCACCACCGTATGGATTGTAGCCGCCCATGCCGTAGCCTGGTCCGCCAAGGC
>CAZNGN010000007.1:54790-109278 GCA_964572865.1 uncultured Bacteriovoracaceae bacterium
CCATTCCCATTCCGAAGCCACCACCGTATGGATTGTAGCCGCCCATGCCGTAGCCTGGTCCGCCAAGGCCAATTCCGATTCCAATACCTAAGCCGCCGCCACCCATGCCAGGATAACCCATTCCGTATCCGCCGTAAGGGTAACCGCCCATTCCCATTCCGAAGCCACCACCGTATGGATTGTAGCCGCCCATGCCGTAGCCATAAGGATAGAACCCTAAGCCACCAGCATTACCCTGCATTCCGTAAGGATAGCCGCCCATCATGTATGGGTTGTAGCCCATTCCACCGCCATAAATATAAGGATTGATTCCAAATCCGCCACCCATTCCAGGGTAAGCGTAAGGTCCGTATGGATTGTAGCCACCGCCACCCATATTTAAGTACAAGCCACCGCCTGCACCTAAGCCTCCGAGTAAGCCACCAAGTGCTCCCCAGAAAGGTGATCCGCCACCGTACATACCTCCACCGTACATTCCACCGCCACCGTACATGCCAGGCATTCCCATGCCGCCGTACATACCGGATCCGCCCAGTCCAGCGCCATCCATTCCACCGCCCATATTGGGTGGATAAAATGGAATTCTACGATCATACGCATATTGAAGGTACTGATTGTATGAACCCATGTAAGATGAAAAATTATTTTGATAAGCATTTGCCCAAGCTTTTTGACCTTTGTATTGGTACATCGAATTGAAAAAACCACCGAGCATTCCCATTCCACCTAAAATGATGGGCGTCCATTCTTGTAACTTAGTTGGTTTTGGATAGTTGATGTTGATTCCGCCACCACCTCCGCCACCTAACGATCCTGAAACGCTTGCACCGAATCCGCCGTAATATTGTTTCAATTGTTGTTCATATTGATATTGGTAAGCCCAGTATCCGCAGTTTTCGCAATCATCTAAAGATTCAGCAATTTTATCGCACTCTTTTTGTTTTTGATCTACATCGGCTTGTTTGTCAGCTAACTCATCTTCGTAGCTTTCGCGATCTTCAATGTTTTTGTTGTATTTACAACCTGTAATTTTCGAACGGGATGAATCATCACCAATTACATATTTATAAGTTCTGTCTTTTGAACCTGTTTCGTAGCGATCCGCATTTAATACCAATTTATTGTCATAGAAAAGTCCGCACGTTCCGCCTTTTTCATCTAATCCACGTAAATCACTGTTGGTAGTATTTTTTCCTTCAATATAATCTTTCATTCTAGAAGTAATATTTAAATCACATTTTGAAGTGCGTTTTCCGTTAGAATCACCACATACTCTGCGGATTTCAGCATAATCTGGATTATCTTTTTGAGATCCAAACGCTTCATCAACTCTTTGCTTGTATTCAGCTACAACGTCTTTACAAGAAGAACGACATTCTTCTTTGTCTGCTTTTTTCATGTCGTTGGTTGCATCATCTAATTCATCAATTTTCGTTTGCGTTTCTTCACGATCTTTTTCTAAGTTCTCTAAATCTTTTTGGCATTTTTGATTTTTCTTAGCAGCCGTTTTAAATGAGCTATAAGACTTAGGCTCAGATGCATTTACCAAAGGCACAGTTTGCGCAAGAATCATTGATATGATTACAAGATTTGAAATGAGTTTTTCCATTTGTTTCCCCTTAAACTAATTCATCGACTAGTCCACTATGAGTCGTCTCTACACTCTTCGACTCTTTCTTATTATTTCCTGAAAGTGCAATTCACTCAAGGTGGGTTGAATTTGATGAGCGGCAAAACTTTCCCATAATTGATTTTAAGATTCTTTGATATTCTATCGAACATAGGTAAACAGTTTTTTATATAGACCCAAGAAGTAAAGTATAAGGACCCAAGAGTAATTGAAGCCCCAAAGTCAGAAATCAGTAGGAATATTAGGTGCCGGCCAATGGGGTACAACCCTTGCGATTCTAGCCCAAAAAAGCGGATCAAGCGTAATCCTGTTTGATATCAATCCTGATAAAATTGCCTCACTTGAAAAAACACGTGAATTAAATGTTTTAAAAGGAATACCCATTCCAAAATCGATCGAATTAACCTCTGATCTATCTTATGTTTTTGAAAAATCACAATTGATTATGCCCGTAGTACCATCAAAAGCATTTCGTGAGATTACCAAAAAATTTGCTCCCTTAGTTAAACCTCATCATTATATTGTTCACGGTACAAAAGGTTTAGAGCCTAAAACATATGAACGCATGAGTGAAATTTTATTTGAAGAATTAAAAACTAAAAAAATTGGAGCACTTTCAGGACCAAATTTAGCTATTGAGTTAGCTCAAGGACAACCAGGCGCAACCGTAATTGCCAGTGCCGATGATGACCTAATTCAATACACACAAAACGCATTGTCTTCTTCTCAATTTAGAACGTACGGAAATCCTGACATTGTGGGAGTTGAGTGGGCGGGAGCTTTAAAAAATATTTTAGCTGTAGGAACCGGAATCACCCATCAGTTAGGATTCGGACAAAACGCTATCTCAATGTTGATCACTCGCGGGCTTGCAGAGTTTTCTAGATTAATGTCAGCAATGAATGCACATTCAGCTACGCTCTTAGGCTTAGCGGGAATTGGCGATGTAATCACCACGTGCACTTCTCCTTTAAGTCGCAATTTTCGCGCAGGACAAATGCTTGCAAAGGGCTTATCTCTTCCTCAAATTGAAAAAGAAATGGGAATGACAATTGAAGGCTTGAATACAATGAAAGTGGTTCAAGAACTTTCAAAAGAAAAGAATGTAGATTTACCAATTACGACTGCGCTTTTTCAAATTGCTTATGAAAAACGCAGAATCGATGAAGCTTTACGTGATTTAATGGAAAGACCATCAACCAATGAGTTTCACTATGAGTAAATTATCTACGTTTTTGTTTACGAGCAGATCTAACTGCTTCCGCTCTTTTCTTTGTGCGAGCTTTTTTCTTAGCTTGATTTTTCTTGTTAAGCATTTTGCGAGTTTTATGTTTGCGGCCACGTCCCATGGTGAAATTTCCTTTCAAGAATTTAATTTTTTAGAACATATACAAAAATTTGCAGTAAAACAACAACCCAAAAACCAAAGGAGCCGGTCATGAGCTTTACAGATAAAAACCTAAAATGCGCCGATTGCAACGCAGACTTCGTGTTCACCGCAAATGAACAAGAATTCTACGCGAATAAAGGCTTTCAAAACGAGCCAAAAAGATGCCCTGATTGCAGGGCTGCGAAGAAAGCTCAAGGAGGACGTGGCGGCGGTGGCGGCGGACGTAGCTTTGGTGGACGTGGTGGCGGTGGCGGACGTGGATTCGGAGGTGGTGGTCGCGGAAGAGGCGATGGACCTTCAGAAAAGTTTCCAGCTACTTGCTCTAGATGTGGTGCGCAATTTGATGCGCCATTCGAACCAAAACCAGGTAGATCTATCTTCTGTCGTGATTGTTTCAAGTCAGAAAGACCTCCTAGATAGTTTTTGAGTACTCATTTTAGTGCATAAAATACTTGCGCTACGCTTCTCACTTAAGAAACTGGCGCAAGTATTTTAAACATGTTAAGAAATCATCACCACTATTATTGATGCAGTATTAAAAAAGCCTGGAGGGCATATGTACAAAGTCGGTGATGAAGTAGCTTATGGTTTACATGGAAAATGCGTCATTACAGGAATTGCTACAAAAGATTTAGCAACAGGCCCTGTTAGCTTTTATCAAATTAAAACCGTTAAAAATCCAATCATTCCACGTCCTGCAAATCCAAATGATCCAGCAATTTTAGTTCCAGTAGAAAGTGCTGCTATCAATGGCATGCGCCCACTAATGTCTAAAGAACAAGCTGAAGAAGCTTTAAAAATTTTAGCTGACCAAGATTATCATTTCGACATGAATACAACATGGGTCACAAAACAAAAGAAATTAGAAGAAACGATTCGTAAAGAAGGCTTTACTGGATTAGCAAAAGTAGTTGGACATATGTATGTTTTAACTAAAAAAGATGCTGCTCCACCTTCAAATATTACTAAGTTTTATGATTCTGTATTTAGAATCTTTTTACGCGAATTAGCAGACACTATGGGATTAACGGGCAAAGACATGGAACCAATCGTTCTAAAAGCTCTTAAGACCAAGATGTCATTAGATCACTAAAATTAATATTTAATCATTTAAGGATATTTGGGATTCATCGGCTTAATTTTTAATAAGCCTTGGTCTTCACATAATCTTGCAGTCTCAACGATTCTAAACTTAGCAGACATTTGTTCTGCCACTCTTAATTCACCAATTGCATCTGTTTCATCACGAAACTCTAACTGCTTTTTGGGCGGGATATTCTTTTTAAATTTTTCAATAACTTCTGCAGGAGCTTTATATAGCGCATAAGCTAAGTTTTTCATATTAGCCACAAACATAATCTCGCAAATCACCGAATCACTTAACGGGATTAACTCTTCAAACGTTAAAATACACTCTTCAACTTCTCTGGCAAACTCAGAATCCTCTTCTCTAAAAGATTGAATGATTTTTGCTCGTTTTTCTGGTGCTGTCACTTCAAGCGATTGTATCAATTTTCGAAATGCACCAGGCTTTTTATGCCTATCTATTAGTCCCATTTCATCTCCTATTTTCACTGTGGTCTAGAAAACTATTCTACAGCTTGATAGAATTTTTTTAAAGGGGGTGGATTGTGCAAAAAACCGCTCTGATCGTAGACGATATCGCGTTTGCAAGACGTGTTATCAAAGACATATTAATTGCTGCAAAGTATACAGTTGTAGCTGAAGCTTCGAATGGTGCCGAAGCAATCCAGATGTATCGTCAGTATAAACCTGACTTTGTCACTATGGATGTTGTTATGCCCATCAAAGGTGGAATTGAAGCTACCAGACAAATTTTAGAAGAAGATGATAAAGCAAAAATCATCATGGTTTCTGCGTTAGCTCATGAACAAATTTTAATGGAAGCTATTAACTGTGGTGCACGCGATTATATTTTAAAACCTTTCATGCCTGAAGATTTATTAAAAGCTGTAGAAAAAGTATTACAACTTACTGAAGAAGAAGAACATGTTTCTCACATCAAAGGACTAGGAAATGTTTGAAAACCATTTTTTTCCGAAAAAATTTAACTTTTTTAATGTAGGGCAGATTTCACAAACTTCCACTAAGTTTGAATTATTTAAAAATATTGCAGCGACAATTGTATTTAAGATCAAAGGTGATGAGTACGGTTTATGTGCAGTTTGCTTTGAAAACCTTCCCAATTTAACAAGAGGGAAAGTAACTCCATTTAGTTTTCAAGAGCGTAACTCAATGATCTTAGAACTTTCTAATATTCTTGTTTCTAAAATGGTTAACTCTATGGCTGAATTTTACGATTCTCAATTTGAAATTTCACCTCCATTGTACATTCAGCATGATGAAGTAAAATTTAGACATTTATTTAGTTCAATTCGAAACACACTCTTGAATACAGCAAAACCTGCAAAAGGTGTGAAAGTAAAATACTATGAATTTGGAGAGAAAAAGAACTCAATACGAATTGCTTTAATTTATATGCAATCACCAGAAGGACAATCGTAATGAAAATTATAGGTGCAATTTTTAAAACAGCTACATTGGCATTTTTAGTGATCGCTCTTTCACAAATACCGGTCAACAATAAACGAATTTGCGACCATGTATATGATGTCATTCATGCTGAATCTGTTCAAAAAATGACTAGATGGGTATCTCGTACCTTCGATTTTAAAGACCCACATTCCTTTACAACACGATTTAAAGTTCATAACGATCGCACATCACAAAATGAATTTAGTTCTGAATTAAAGACTTTGAAACAATCGGGAATTGATAAAAGCTCATTAGAAGAGCTAAATGAAAGCAATGAATTGAAAATTGAAAAAATTGATTCTGATAAAATAAATAAAAGCGACCGAGAAGAACTCGAATCGCTTTTACATTCTAAATAATTATTTTGCTACGTTTGCAGCTGGTTTAATTGCATTTTTCGGTGCGCTTGCATCTTTTTCTTTTAAGATCTTTTGGTGAACAGAACATTCAGTTTTACCAGCACCAGCTAAAAGCTTGTTGCTTGTAATTTCACCTGAAAAAGCAGCCGGCGCAAAGCCAACCAACACAGATAATACCACAATGATTTTTGTCTTTTTCATAATACTACTCCTCTTTAATAGTAACTCTCTCTTTAAGATATAGTATTGCAACCACAGTGCCAGCGAGACACTATGAGAGTCTTTTGAAATCATTACGTTTTTTGAAAGTTGTAGTACTTGAAAATGTTGGAATTAAAACATGTGTATAAATCTTTTACATTAAAATGCACTAATATTATACATTATGCGATTAAACGGTTTACACTTAAATATATACAAAGTATTGAATTTATTAGATTTTTATTTAGCCAGATCAGAACCTGTGCCAGAACCTGATTTCTGACCTTGATTTGTACTTGTATCCGATTTGACATCATTTTCTGAAATGTTTTTACAATCTGTTTGAGCGGTTTCAGCTGATACGTCAGTTTCTGTGCCGTTTGACGTACTTTTATGTTCTCCCACAGTTTGAGCAAAAACAGAATAACTTGAGATAAAACCAATCAATAAAAGAACCATTAGAAAACTAAATAAACGTATCATATCTATTCCTTTAACAAATCGTTAAAACGTTAAACTTACACCTGCTGGACGAATAATATCGAGCAAGTTTTGAAATGCTGATGTAACTTGTGCAGCGATCTTTCTTCCACCTGAAGAATCAACTTTTTTAACTTCACCTGAAGTATTGTATTCGACTCGAATAGCACCTAATGCTGGATCTTTAATTTCAATCGGTCTGCTTGCTTCATTATAAGTAAACTCTAGCTTACGTTTACTTTGATCCACCATCGCTTTAATTCGACCGGTATGATCATAAACTATTTTAACAGTCTTACCGGTTGAGTTTTGAGCAAAGACTAAGTTTGCTTTTGAATCATATTGATATTTAGCCCACTCAACAGAGCCTTTACCCTTTTGGTTTTTATTATACTTTGTAACTTTAGAAACTTTGCCAGCTTTTAAGTCATAACCTAGCTCGGTTACATCAAATGGAGTTGTTTTCTTTGTTATGTGTCCGTAAGAATCATACACAAATGAAGTTTTTTGACCGTTTTTGGTAATTTCTAACGGTAAACCACAACATTCGTTGTAAACTGTTTCAGTGCGATCACCATCTACTTCTGTTACTAACTTGTAAGTATATCTCTCACCATCCGCACGAGCTCGTTCAATGTACGTATAAGATGACTTAGAAGATTCTTTACCATCTGAACTTTTCGTAATGGTAGAAGTGCTATGCTCCAATCCGCCATTGCACTCGCCTGTATAGTCATACTGAGTAACAGTTCCATCGCGGTCTTTCACCCACTTCACGTTCTCACATTTATTCATTTCATGATAACCAAGCTGTAAGGTCGTACTGTCAGTATATTTAATTTCAACTAAGTTGTGACGATTGTTTGAAGAATATTTAAACTCATAAATATTACCATCTGTATCTTTTGAATAAGCCAATTCATCACCATTGTATTTATAAGTTGCAGTTTGACCCTTATCACCGACGATTTTTTCAATCTTTCCTTTCGAATTCATAGTAATGTTCATTCGACGATTTAAGTTATCTTGAATGAATGAAAGAAATCCTTGTTTGTCGTACCCTAATGTAATGAAGTTATTGTTCTTATCAGCCCAACGAACAAGCCTGCCGTCATCATCAAACGTTTGAACTTGTCCATTTTCAAACGTTCTCATGTATCCCGTTTTAACTTTTTTCATTGTTTGATAACTAAATTTATTTGATTTGAGCATTGTACCTTCAGCTAATTTTCGAGGCTGGACTAAGTTTTTCTCAAATAAGCGCTGCCACTCATCATTTCGATAACGAGCATCTGTCTTCAACCGATTTTTATCTTGATCGATTTGAGTTCCTGATAAACCACCAATTTTTTTCTTTGCAGCTAAAATTGCTTCAATTCCAGAATTGATTTCATTTGTATTTAAATTCGGAGAAGAAAATCGGTTCTGAGCACCGCCGCCATTTTCATAGACAACTACTGAACCATCGGCTGAAACTTTCAAGAACACTTCGTAATCTGAACCCCAACCGAATCCAAAAAATCCGTTGTGAGAAGACTTACTATTATAGACACGTTCTGCTTTTGGTTCCATTCCACCTGGATAAACAAAGTCTGTGTAGCCAATAAAAAAGTTTCCATTTTTGAGGCTAACATTCGCCTGCGTTTGAGTGGCAATTACAAAAGATGTAAGAATAAATAAAATCTCGAGAAGTTTCATTTTCAATTTCCCCCACAGATTATTTTATTTTAAATGTCGATTTTAACAACTTTATTGATGACAAAATAGGCAATTCCTTCCAATAAAACAACGGCTGCTAGCATCACCCAGCCCAATGGCTTTTCAAATACAGGGTCCATAAATCCTGGCTCAGTTACACCGAAATAAATTCCTAGCAATGGAGGAATACTCATCAACATCATACCTTGGTAAAATCCTTGTGCAGTCATTGATTTGATTTTATTTTCAACTTTTACACGTTCTCTAATGACATAAACGATGGTTTCTAAGGGCTCAATCATATTACCACCAGTTTCTTTCAAAATATTTACGGTGGTTACAAACATATCAACGTCCTCACAAGGAACGCGTTTTGCCATCTTAAGAAATGCATCTTCAATTGTTGCGCCCAATTGATTTTCATTTAGTACTTCAGCAAATTCTTCTGAAATCGGTGCCGGCATTTGCTCAACAACAATTTGAAGTGCCTGAGAAATACTTAAACCTGCTTTGAGTGAATTTGCGACCAATCCTAAACCATCGACCATCTGTTCGTTGAATTTTTCAACACGTTTTCTATACATATAATTCACAATTGGCTTAGGTAATTTCCAACCTAAAACAGCTCCTACTAAACCAAAAAATAAACCAGGTATAATTTTAGGTAAAAATACTAAAAACATAATTGTAAATGGAGTCACAGAAGCTAAGATCAGCCAAACTAAAACTTTACTGGCCGTAATATCTTTAAAATGCATTAGCTCTAGTTTTTCAACAATGTAATCTCTTGTGCCTAAGCTTTGAAATCTAAGCCAGTCAAAAAATCTTTCCATATAATGAATGGAAATTGCAAATACGGCGATTCCAAATAATATTGAGTAAAATAAAGCCATTTTTTATCTCACTTCGCAGCCACTCTGAATAATCCGGGTGGCACTTTTAATCCTTTTTCTTCCATTTCTTTTAAAAAACTTGGCATATTTCCTGTTGGAATTACTCTTCCGATGATTTTTCTATTTTTATCAACACCATCTTGTTTGAAAGTGAAAATTTCATTTAATGTAATTTTATCACCTTGAATGCCAGAAACTTCTGCAATGCTTACAACTTTACGTGAACCATCTGAAAGTCTTGTTTGTTGAACAACCAAGTGTACAGCAGATGCAATTTGATCACGAATTGCTTTTAATTCCATATTTACACCTGACATCATTACTAATGTTTCTAATCTTGCGATCGCATCACGTGGGTTATTTGCGTGTAAAGTTGTTAATGATCCATCGTGACCAGTGTTCATGGCTTGAAGCATATCTAGTGCCTCTCCACCGCGACACTCTCCCACTACAATTCGATCTGGTCGCATACGTAAACAGCATTTTACAAGATCACGAATTGAAATTTCACCACTGCCTTCCATATTTTTAGGACGCGTTTCAAGTCTTACTACGTGTTCTTGATTCAATTGTAATTCAGCAGCATCTTCTACTGTGATGATGCGTTCATTTGATGGAATAAAGTTCGACAACACATTCAATAACGTTGTTTTACCAGAACCGGTGCCGCCGCTTACTACAACATTTAATTTAAACTCTACGCAAGCTCTCAAGAAATCTGCAATTTCTTGAGTCATCGAACCCCAACCGATTAAATCTTTTACGCCAATTCGTTTTTTAGGAAATTTTCGAATAGTAATTGTTGGTCCACGCAACGCAAGCGGTGGAATGATAATATGAACCCGTGATCCATCTGCTAATCGCGCATCCACGTATGGGGTTTTTTCATTACACTGACGACCAAGTGGTTCTAAAATTCGTTCAATTACTTTGTACATCATTTTTTCAGCTGTAAATGTTACGGGCGATATTTGAGCTTTACCTGATTTTTCAATATAGATTTGATCGCGTGAATTCACCATAATTTCTGTAACATTATCATCAGCTAATAAATCTTCTAACGGACCTAATCCAATCGCTTCATCTAAAATTTCTTTAATCATCTGAGCGGATTGTTCTCGACTTTGTAAAATTCCTGATGAATCTTCTTTTGCTAAAATATCGAGTGTGGCTTTTTTAATTTTTTCTCTCAATATATCTCTTTGTTTTGGATCTGAATCATCAAAAGAAGTTTTCTTTAATTCAGGAATATCTAATAATGCACGATGGATGCGCTCTTTTAATAATGTCCAAGCATCTTTTGGTTTTCCACTAATTAAATTTAAGGCAGGTGATCCGGCTTGGCCTCCACCCTGGCCTCCACCAGGAACTACATGCATTTGCATTTTAGCGGCAGCACCTGTTGGTTTTTTTAAATTTGATAATTGACTTAAAATATTTGTTTGCTGCATTTTTCGAATGATGTCGTGATACGAACGTGTAATTTGAGCTTGAGGAGCGGACACAACAAATGGCTGTGATCTCGCTAATGAGCCCGCACAAGTATCAGTCTCTTCAGGAATGGCAGCAAATAATGGTTTATTTAAATTCTTTTGAATGACTTGTGGATTTACAATCGCTGTTTGTGAATAACGATTTAAAACTACTTGTACCATATCTGGTGGAAATAAGTGTTCCTGAATTTTTCCTAAAACACGTTTAGTTTGATTCACAACAATCACATCTGGTGCCGTTACTACAAGAATCATTGTAGCCATTTCAAACGTTTTAATTACTGCTGGTGTTAATTCTGATCCACAATCCACAATCGTAACTGGAAAAATCGAAGTAAAAGATTTTAATGCACGACCCACACCTTCTACATCTAATTCACGTGCTTGAATAGGATCTGTTGGCGCACTGATAAAACTCATTCCACTTGAAGTACTGACCATCATGCCTTGTAATGCTTTTAAGTCTAAACTAGATCCTTGATATGTACTTACGTCTACAATTGATTTGTTAGACTTCACACCTAGTATTAAGTTTTGATCTCCCAAAGAGTTCATATCGAGATCTACTAAAAGCGGACGCTGACGCAATTCCATTAAATAAGCCAATGCAAGGTTTGCTGCAAATACAGATTTGCCAACCCCACCTTTGCCCCCAATGACTGCGATGATATGTCCTGCTGCCACGACTTTTACTCCTATTCCGCTGCTGGTTTTCTTTTTAAACCATAGCGTTGTTTAATATCTTCTGTTCCGTTTGATGCTGAATCAATAATTTGCGGAGTCAAAAATACTACGAATTGACTCTTATTCTTTTGAAATGCTTTTGATCGCAATAATGTAAAAAGTGGATTCGATGGAAATCCTCCTGGAGGATCTTTATTGAACGCAGTTGATACCGTATTACTAATTGCATTCACTACAGCCGCAGATTCATTATTTTTAACAATAACTGTACTTTTAAATTGATGAGACTGAACAACGGGGGCTACAGGTGATTTACCAGCAAACCCGTTATAAAACATATCAATATTTAATTCGATGTTTTCATTTTGATCTTTTAAGCTTGGTGTAATAATTATTTTTGGCCCAATATCTACTGTTTGATAATTTTTAGTAACCGCTCCATTAGGTTGAATCGTTTGAACTTCGATTGGCCATTTAATCAAACGTTCCATATCTGTTTTTTCATTAGCTTTAACGATCAACACTGACTCTTCTAATACTCTTGCATATCCAGCATTTTGAGCAGTAGATAATTTTGGAAACAAGCCACTAATTGTTCCACTTAAAGAACCATTTCCAGAAGAGGTTACACCTCCTGTAGTTGATTGCCCAAATCCCATGGAACCACCGTCACCAGATAATGATGGAATCCACGAAAACCCAAAATTACGTAAATAATCTTTTGAAAGCTCAACAAAATCTACTGTGATACGAATCATTTTTGCAGGAGGATCTGGTTTCTTCGGAGCAATACTAATTCGATCTACAATTGGATCTTTAATCGTTGCTCTACGAATATCAATCGGATTGTTTGGACCATTCAAAGCATAGGTTGGAATCGTAAATGCTGACACCATGTCTTTGGCAACTTTTAAAGCAAGATCATGTTGATCAGCTGACTCTACTTGTCCTTCTAAAATGAACATTCCGTTTAGAGTTCGTACTTTGACAGATTGATTATTGATTTCACTTTGCATTTTCTCAGCAAAAAGTTTTAATCCCATTGGACTTACTGTAACTAAATTCATTACGATATCTTTGTATGCTCCGTCACTTAATACGGCATATAAGCGATTCAAATCATTCACTATCACTACTTCACCATCTACTACAATTTTGTCTGCAACCACTTTGATATCGATACCATCCACATCTTTTAATAAATCTTTTAATTCTTTTACACGACGAACTAAATTACTTTCTGAAATTACTACATTTAATATAATTCTAATATCACCTGGTTCATCACGAATGACGACAGTCGTTTCACCTTTTTTCAGAGGAGTAAAAATAAGCTGGCTCTTTTGTTCTGCGTATTGAACGGTAACTAAACCTTTATTAGTGATGCGAAGACATTCGTCATAGTTTCCACCAGTCATACACGGTTTAAAAGGAATGTCATAAGTCGATTGAAGTCCAGCAATCAAAAGCACTTCTTGCTTTGAAGCTTTTGCTTCAGACTCTTTTTTAGCTTTTGGTTTTGCAGCTTCAACGTTCATGTTGAATCCTGCAATCAATAAAACTGCAATCCATGCGGCTTTAAACATAGTTATTTACCTCTGACCTGCTGGATTTCGAATTTTCGCAGCATCCGTACCCAACACATCAATTAAGTTTGTACCACCCACCATGACTCGTTCTGTATCGTCGTTATTTCTCAATGTAACTGTAAATTGCGATCCTGTTGATCTTAGTAAAGCTACATATTGAGCTATCGTTGGATCAACTTCTACGCTAATCGTAGAATAATTGCGTGCGATATTTAAATTGATCACTAAATCTTTTCCGGTAGCATCATCTTTTTCTGTTTTGCGAGGAGCTGTTGAAGCTGCCCATTCACCGACTGCTAAAACCAAAATATCTTGAGCTACAATTTTTGAAATTTGAGAACCCTTGGTTGCACCGGGCGGATCAATGACTGCTACTAAATCGATACGGTCACCTGGTTTAATTAATCTATTCACAGCAGAATAATCATCTACTGGAATTGATACTGCTCTTTTGCCTGGAGTAACTTGTCTTGAAAGACCAGTTTTAATTCCGGGAGAAGCAATTTTATTTAATGTAATTTGTTCACCTTTTCGAATTGGAACTGTTGCAATAAAGCCCGATACTTCTTCTTTTGATTTTGTCATACCAGGTTCTATAAACATTTTAGGTTTGCTAACAATTTCAATCATGTTGTCATGGATTTCATCCATTTCTTTAATATCTCGCTTTGCAACGACAACTCCCATTTCTGAACCATAACGTGTTTTATACTCATCTTCTTTTGATGAAATAAATGAGTAAACCATAAAGACTGCAAACAATGCGAGCGCAACACTGACCGTAAAAGCTTTATTATTCATAATTTTTTAAGTGATACATGTATTGGAATGATTCTCTATAAACTTGAACTGCAATAAGTGTAAGCATTTCCAATAAATGCACCCTCCTGTAAATTACTTTCGGTTAAAAGCTGTGTCCCATTAACAGCAAGTGGTGGAATACAGGTAAAACTTGTCACACGAATGCGAACTCTTTGCCTTTCGGCAATTTCTTCATATTCGGTTTGAGGAGGCTCATCGATGGGAGGACCTTTTGACAGCCCCCCGATTGAGCGTTCGGGTGCTTTCGGAATCAACTGATCCGAAGGCAATCCAAACAATATATTATCGGAAATTCCTACCCAGTGCCTTCGATGCGTTTTTCCATCTGAATCTTGAGCAAATTTTAACTCAGGATAATTTCTATGGTTAAAGAAAAGAAAATGCATTGAACCTCGTGCATACTTTTGATTTACAATCGCTGTGTTCATTGCTGATTGTGTTTCAATCATTATTTTGAAAACTAACAAAATAAGCGGCAAAAGTAGTGCGAATTCAAGCATACTTTGACCACGTTTTTTTCGGTTAGCATCCGTTATCAACAATGATTGCTCCTTTTATACTAAATTGAGATTGCCGATGAACAAAATATGCCTCACAGTCTTCTTTGGTCGGTTCTCGCCCTAACCACGATTGGCTCTCTAGTGTTATATTATTTCCCATTCCTGCTGTTTTTGATTTTAAAATTGGCATCATATAAAGACGTGACTTAAAAGTATATGTCACACCCTGCATCCAATTTTGAAGACGTGCATTTTCTGATCCTAAGGTTGCCATTTTAGGTCCATCACCGATCTTAACTCCGGGAACATCTGAGTTGCCTGTTTCAACTGCTTTTGCAAAACTATTAAAAGCGTTTCCATTTTCAGATAATAAAAAATCTTTCATATAAGATTGAGCAGATTTTTTTTGTTGATCTTTTTGATCATATCCAGCCAAATACGCTCTCGCTGAAAGAAAAGTTGCATACTGTAAGTAATTTTGTACTCCAAATGAAACTGAAACTTGAACATACATAAAGGCCACTGTAAAAAATGCAAACAATGCAAGAATAAATTCAATAAAGCTTTGTCCTGATTGTTTTTTCTTTTTGTCATTTTTTATCATTTATTACGACCCCAAGTTCTAAAATTATCGGGAGCATAAACACGAGGGTGTCTCAATGGTTCGCCAGAACATATTTCATCATTATCATCATTATAACCACACGCCTTCGGATCACCATATTTATATGTTCTTCGATAATCTCCACGAAGTGGTTTTTCCATCAATGCCAACATATTTTTCATTGGTCCAAATAACAAAAATGCCGCTGAGGCAATGATAAACATCATCAATACATATTCTACTAACGATTGACCAGATACAGCTTTTCTATGCATATAGCCTCTTTCCGGCTATCACCATGAACGATAAAAAGATGGCAATTCCAAACGGAGATTTTGATTCTCGATCTAATTTTGGAATATGAAACGATAGTCCTTTATAAAAAATACTTTGAAACATTAATTTCATTTCTTTGAAGAACAATTTTACACGCTTTTTTCGAATCAAAATAGCAAATGCTCCAAAGCTTGCGATGAGCACACTGTAAAAAAATAATTCCCAAGTAGAACGAATTCCTAATATAGAAGCTAAAGCCATGCTTAACTTGGCATCACCTGCTCCCATTAATTTTAAAATTACGAGAGGCAAATAAATTGAAAATGCAAATACAATACTTAGAAGTGGAATCCACCATGATACATTTGATTGCATTAGACTCATAATCAAACCAAAAACTAATAAAGAAAATGTTATAATATTAAAAATTTTATTATAGAAATAATCAGTAACGGCACAAATTAATGAAACGATACTAAATATTTGCAAACTCCAAATTGGGATCGTATCAAATGGTTGTATGCTAAATGCCATTTAATTCTCCCACGATCTGACATTTTCATTAAATTCACCTGTTCGCAGTTCTGACTCTAAGACTGCATTGAATTTACGAATGCCTTTTCGAATGAAATTATTAAATGTACCAGATAAGCCAACTGCAATTCCCGCAGAAATTGCTAATAGCAATACATATTCAATTAAAGCTTGTGCTTTTTGATTTTTTTTAAGACGTGAACTACGTGATTTTGAAACTGCAAGCAAATGCCTTCTCATCCGTGATCAAAGCCTGCCTATAAATAATATATTTTAAAACTAATCTGTAGGTGCAGAATTAACTGCGTCTTCAGCCTTACCCATTGCAGCGTCCATAATAAGATTTAATCTATCTTTGAGTTTTCCACCAACTGCTTTCACTGCAATTACTACGAATAAGAGCAAAAGAACGTATTCAGTTGTAGACTGTCCTGATTCGTCTTTAATAAAATTTCGCAGAATATTTTTGATTATGTCTTTTTGTAACATAGCCCTAATCTCTCCTCGATATACTCTTATCGGTAAGCTTTATAAAATTATAAACCCTTGACGCACCGCATGTCAATCATATGCAAACCATTGTAATTATTGACTTATCATCTTTTACCCCTAGGTCATTCATTTCAGAGATAAGTCTTTGATTTTCTTTGAGAATTTCTAGTTCTGATGCAGCGCTTTTCACGACCTCGTTTATACGGGCATATTCTGCCTGCGGAACAAAAGGATACACTCCATCTGTTGATAATATAATAACATCTCCCGATTCAATTCGAACTTCCGTAATTTCGGGTTCAATATCCTGAGTCAGACCCATTGCCATTAAAGGAAACGCCCAATTTGGATTCCAATTTTCTTTTCGTAACGAATTATAAGATCTAGGCTTAATTATTTCCTCTACATGACCTGATCGAATTAAAATTGCAGAACAACTTCCTACATTAGCAATTGTTAATGTTTTATCTTGTATGAATGCAAATAAGACAGAGGCTCCGCCTCTTGAATTAATTGATTTATTTTTATTTTCATCAAATAATTTTTTATTCGCATATAAAAACGCATTAAAGATTAAGTTTGCAGAGGTTGTGTAATAACTTCGATAAACAAATGGCAGTGTAACCTCTGAGTCTCCCAAACCATTTTCAACAAATTCTTCTACATTTTTTAAACAATTTTTTGCTGTTTCATCCCCGATTGCAACTCCACCAAATCCATCTGCAATTCCAAATAATTGGCGTTTGGCTACTACAAGTACTGCATCTTCATTATGTGAAAGTTCATTAGAGCCTGACTCGGAAATAGCTGAATATGCTTTCACTAATAATTTATTCTCATTTTTTTTCATTGCTTACTTTCGTTGATATCAACTGTTGGCATTTGAGGATCAGCTCCTGCACTAGATGATTGTGGTTGAATTGGATCAGAAGCCACTTGTCTTTCAGAAGGTTGATCTCCCTTATCTAAAACTCTAAAGCGCTGTAATTTTCTATGACAACGACCATAATATATATCATCAGGCATTGCTTGAATTAGACATTCTTTATATAAATTTCGCGAACCTTCAAAATCACTCACTGATTCTGCCATAATTGCTTGTGTGTACAATTGCTGAGACCGTCTATGTAAGATTTCACGAATTTCAGAAATTCCTTTTTTAGCTTCAGCATTTTTATAATCTATTTTAAGTGCCTTAAAAAACTCATCTCTTGCTTTAACATAATCTTGAACACTCATAGCTGTTTTGGCGGCTTCTAAATGTGGCTTCACTTTATTTTTGAGAGCTTGTTTAGATTGTTGAATCAATTGAGCAGCCTTGTTTAATAGTTTTTGATCAGTACATCCTGTGTCTGGTGCGTGTATCATTTTATCCATCACTTCATAGTACTTACCTTTTTTAAATAACACCTTACCTTCATTAATTATATTTTCTAATACTCTTCGCTTTTCTTCTTGGTTTAATTTTTCTTCTTCTTCTAATTTAGACTTCTGAAGTAGTTCTTCTAATTCTTGCTTTAAACGTAAAGCAGTGGCGTTTTCAGGATCTAATTCAAAAACTTGTGATATGATCTCTTTTGCTTCTGCGACTTTTTTCTCTTTAACTAATTTTTCTAATTGTGCGATAAGATCTGCTACTTGCTGAGCTACCTTTTGTTGTTCTTCTTTTCGCTTTTTTTCGTCGTCTTTACTTTTTTGAATTTCAATGGCTTTTTCAGCATATCCTTTTAAATCTAGAGAATCTTTATATCCACCTGGCAGTATCTCTAATACTTTATTGATTTCAAATAAAGCTCGTTCATATTCTAAATTTTTGTAAAAATCCATGGCCATTTGGTATGTATTAATGACAAATTGTTTTTTCTCTTCAGGAAGTTTATTAAATGCATCACCATCTTTTACGCTCACATTTGTATTGGCTTTTTTAGATTTTTTGGACTTGGAATCATCAGAAAAGAGCATTAAAACAGCAATCAAAGCTACAACGGCAACCAATGCCAATCTAGCTGACTTAGGTAATTTAGCTAGTAACGACTTACTTTCCTTTTTAGTAACTTTTGGTTCTTCATTTAATGCGGAAGAAAATTGAAATTCATTTCCACTGACAGGCTGTTCATTAAATTCAACTTGATTATTATTTCGTTGTGAACCAAAATGTTTAGTATCTTCAGGCATCGAAATAAATTTACTTTTTTGATTCGCATAATTTAAATCTGTTGCCAAAAACTGAAATTCAATCGAGCCAATTTGAATTACATCATCGCTTGATAATTCATACTCAGTAATGCGTTCACCATTTACAAAAGTTCCATTTGATGAACCTTGATCAATTAAAAAATATTTTGCTCCAATTGTTTTAATGACAGCATGTTTTCGACTGACAGACTTGTCATTTAACTCAACATCACAATCGGAACCTTTTCCTATTGTAATCATTGGTTTTTCGATCACAAATTCCTGTGTATTAGCATCACCTTGATTGAAAATTAACTTAACTTCCATGTGATTAGAGGTGTCAACTTTTGTACGATCTGCGTTGGTGAGTGAAGAATTTGTTCGCATGCTAGTTTGTACAGTATTCAAAACTTCATTTAATTTTGAATTTGAATCTTGAATTGGTTCACTCATTTGTAACGGATTTAAATCTAAATTTACCGTGCCTGTTTTTTGTGGTTCTTGTATTGACTGCGGGCTTTCAATATTAACATTTGTAACTGCATTTGAGTTTACCGCTTCCTCACTTATTTTTGGCAATTCATTACTTCCACCCACATCCAATGGCATTAATATATCGCCAGACATTACTTTTTCATTATTAGAAATGTTTTCTAATGAAGCAGGTTCGACCGCAATTTCACCCAATTGCAAGTCCATCATTTTTGATTGATTTATACTTTCGTTTGCTTCTTGCATTTCAAATGGTAGATCTACATTTGGCTGCTCATTTGTAGATAAAATATTTTCTTCAGGTATCACGCTTTGATTGACTGATACATTCATTTCTATATCATTCATTTGCTCTGATTTATCAATTGAGTCATTTAGCTGCAGAATGGGCGCTTTTGTGTTATGCAATTCTTCACTTTGCTTAAATTCATGTACTTTTGATTCTAATATTTTTGACTCAAAAACCTTTGATTCTTGTTTTTTATTCAAGTCAACTTCAAGTTCTAATCTATAATCGGCAATATATACAACATCTCCCGCATGAATTTTTGCATCGTTTGACTCAACCCCATTAATTGATAACTTTCCAAATTTGCTCTTTTTATGTACTGATACGTTATCTCCATGAACTGACAATACCAAATGCTCACGACCAATATTTCTATCATCTAATCGAATGTCACAGCCATCTGCACGACCTAATACCATAGAAGTCTTATCGATTTTATCTAAATCGTAGCTTTGCAATTCAATTCCATCTTTGATTAATTTTAACTTAGCCATTAAAACTTCTCCGCATCTTTTTTCTTTTTATTTAATTCATCAATTCTAGTTTGTGCTTCTTTATAATTTGCATGCCCTTGGTCACGATAAAATAGTCTTTTAACCGCATCATATTTATTAAATGCATCTGATAATCGATTAGCTTCTTCTGCTTTTCTTCCTTCTTCTAAAAGTATTTTACCGTCTTTATCCATAGACTGTTTTGTTTTTTCTAAATATATATTTGCCAATGGATGTGTTGGATATACTTGTAAAGCGGTTTCAAATGAAACTCTGGCACGAATATAGTTTTTCGCCCTAAATTCACGAAAACCTTCTTTAAAGTAATGCTCAGCAGACTTTCTACTGTTGTCATCTACTACTGGTGGTTGAAGAGCTGCTGGAGCACGATTGATGTCTACTAGCTCTTGATTTAATTTATTTTTTAATTTTTTCTCAGCTGTAGGTAAAAGTGTAGCAATTGCCATTAATCCAGTTAAAACTCCGATCATATTTTTATACTTAGTTAAAAAAGATACTTTTTCATTTACTGTTTTTGTTTTAGGAATAAATTTTGGTTTTGGAATAAATTTTGTATATCCACTATTTCCAGAAGCAGTTGCTACAGGAGTTACATTAGGTTCTGCTGAGATTACTTTTGTAACACCCTCTTCTGCTCCAATAAATTCAAAAACTGTGCCGCCGATTCCAATTACATCCCCTGTTTTTAATACTGATTGTTTTTTCGATTTTCCATTAATTGCAATACCATGAGTACTTCCGATATCACGTATAATGATTTCACCACCTTGAACTAAAATTTCGGCATGCGTTCTAGATGCACGAATATCCGTCAACATCACATCTGATTCTTCACCTCGACCAATCGTCATTCGTGGTCCAATCATTACAAATAATGTTCCATGATCTGGTCCTGCAACTACACGAAGTCTCGCAATTTCACCATTATTTCGAGGTGCGGTCATGTTTCTAAATTTCAGTGCTGAACGATTTTGACTCATCCATCACTCCTTTTAGCCAACATGATATAAAATTTAATATTTCCAGGAAAACCAACAGCAAAACTAAATGTATTAAATTTGGTTCCAGGAATAAATTCAAATGAATCTTCAACTACACCAACGCCAGGAATCGTTCTCGCTGAAACATCGCTAATGAATGCTATAAATGCTTGATCTTTAGCTGCGTCAGCCATTTCCATTCCAGCTGCCATTGCCATTCTCATTCCAGATGCTTCTTCCATATATGAGTTCATATATTTAATTTTTTTGTCAGACCCATACACCATCACCCCTACGTGATCCATTCGATCTGCCATGAATTGAACCAGTAACATGCCATCATCTGAGTTACCCGAATCACTGCCAACACTGCCACTAGATCCACCTGACTGTGCTCTCTGTAAAGCTGAATTCATAATATCTATTAAAGGTTCAATTTCTTGCATTTTATATTTTGGTATAACTGCAGAAATTTTTCCTTTTAATGCTTGGTCAGCATCATTATTTAATGTTTGAATTGGTTTTAATGTTAATTGATATAATGAAAAATATACAATGATACCAATAATGGCAGCTAAAATCATTGCTTGTAAATAAGCTAACGAAACGGTTCCATCATCAAATAATATTTGATTTAAATCATAGTTTACAATAGCGATTGCCGTTGAAACATTTTTACCTTGTGTAGGCTCAAATACTCTAATCGGCACGGCTACAAAAAAACTATTACCGTATATCTTACCAACTTCATCTTTTTCATTATTTTTAAAATATGTTTTCGAAATTGCGCCAAACGCTGATTCATATTGTTGCGTTAAGTATTGATTTAATTTTCGAGCAGGAGCGATAATTCTGCCTTCCATATCAATAATATAAGCACTCAATACTCCTTTTTCTTTTTCTGCAAAACCTATATCAATTTTAGTTTCAGTTTTTTCGTAAATTGCTAAAGAATTTCGTTCTGATATTTGTCTGGCAATTAACAGAGCTCTTTCTCTTGCTTCACGCTCAAGTTTAATTTCAACTCTATCCAACACAGGGTATACTGATACGATCGAAGCGCCCACAACTAAAAATACAAATAAGAAAGTAAAAATTGCCTTCCATTCATATTTTTCGTTCATATTGTAAATAAAATTTAAAACATATTTTTCAAATAAAAATTTAATTTTATCTTTTAAATCTTTTGGTTCACTTGGGGTGGCCGCATTCGCACTATTGATACCATCTACAGAAGCATTCAGCTCAGCGGGAGGTAAGTTTCCTAATCCATCCATACCTTGTAATGCGACACCTCGTATTGGAACTACATTCGCAAATTGATCATTATAATTTGAATTTGAAGATGATTTTATTCCCAATTCAAAAACACAGTCACCGATACTAACCTTATCTCCTACTTGAATTTCTTTATATTTTGTCATGACACCATTCACGAATGTTCCATTTGAACTGCCAGTGTCTTTTACAAAAACAACATCCCCATTTACTAAAAATACACAATGATGTTTTGAAATTTGCTTCGAAGGAATGACAATAGAATTGCCTTCAACACGACCAATGGAGTGTTCGCCTTCTTGTAACGTAAATGTTTTACCTTTCATTGTACCATGTACAATGGCTAGCTTAAACACAACTCTTCTCCTTCACTTAAATCTTTCGCCTCGCCTACCATCATTTCTAAAACTGCACTTGCCTTAAATACTGGCTTTGCGATTCTCCATGGTTTAATATTTCTTTGTATTTCTAAAATTTTTCCTGACCGATCAATGTAAACTACATCGATTGAAAATTTCATAAAAAATGTATGTATTGAATTGCATGATTCAATCCACAATCCTGATTTTTGCTCTAGATATGGATGCCCCATCAAGCCAATGGTTCGCTCCCATAAGTTTTTTGCTACAAAGCATGGCTCTGCAATTACTTTTGAGTCAGACTTACGAATGCATTTACTTTTTAAGATTGTATTTGTATTCAAAATCCGCCTCCTTCCATCATTTGAAGTGCAAACGGGCCGAAAATGGTTAACATAATGGCAGGTAATATAAACAAAAACATTGGCATCATTATTTTTTGAGATGCTTTAGCACCTTCACGCTCGCCAAGTAAAAATCTCATCGTTCTGATTTGTTCTGATTGTTGCCTTAATACTTTTCCAATCGAAGCACCCACAGATACTCCTGATACTACCATCGCAACGAATGAAGAAATTTCTTGCATATTTAAACGCTTCGACATTTCTTTTAATGCTTCTTCTCTAGATGATCCTAATTGAAGATCTTTTAAAACCTGTTCAAATTCTTGTACCAATGGACTTGGTTTTGCTTTTTCTACTACTTTTGCTATCGCAGGCATAAAATCTAATCCTGCTTCTGTTGATAGTGCTAATAAATCAACAATAAAGGGCAATGCTCTACGAACTGCTTTTTGTCGTAATTCTTTAGCTTGATTTAACATTAGGTCTGGATAAAAGAATCCACCAACACTAAACATCGGGTATAAAAACCATGAAAAATCAAATTCACCTAACCAGTTCACTCCATACATAAACAAAGGAGCACCGATGATTAAAAATAATTTAAATGCAAACAATTCGTCTGGATTAAATTCTTCTCTCATTCCGGCTGCAATGAGCTTTCGATGTAAATCTTTACGATATCCATCAATTTTCATATTTAAAACCAATGGAACCACATAACGCGTAAAAAACGGGCGTGAGTATTTAATAATTACATTACTAGCTTTACGATTTTTATCTTCATCGCTTAATAATTGTTTTGCCGAATGCGTTTCTTCTTGATGAAAAAATGCACGCGCCATGATGTAAACACCAGCGAATACAAAACCATATGCTACTAAAAGAGTTAAATCATCCACAGGCTAAACGCTCCTTTGCCAAGGGTTCTCTTCTTATGGTATTGTTCGGTAAAGTATGAAAATTACTGAAATGTTGCTCAATACGATTGAACAAAAATTAGGTAGATACGGCAAAATATTCCGTACCTGTATTAATGTAACGAAGCGTTCTGATATTGGAACCAGAGCAAGTTCACTTGCTTTTACATCTGTATTATCAATTGCGCCTCTTCTAGCTGTCTTATTTTACGTATTCAAAATTCTAGGAGGTTTTGAGTACGCATATAATCATCTAGAACCATTTATACTAGATAACTTATCGGAAGGAACAGGAGAAGTTGTTGCATCTACACTGGCAACTTTTATACAGAGAGTTCATGCTAAAGCCGTAGGCTGGGTAGGAATTACCGGATTACTTTTTACAGCCGTCATGACTTATCTAAGTGTCGATAAATCATTTCATGTAATTTGGCAGTCTGAAAAAAGTTTGCCATTTTTATCTAGATTATTACGTGCGTTTATTCTCATCATATTTGGACCTATTCTAGCCGTTGCCTCAATTGCATTAACTACCGCAGTGTCCGCACAATTAAAAAATATTCCGTTTCAAATTCCCTTTTCTGCTCACTTTCTTGCAATTTTTTTGAATTTAGTATTATTCACACTGCTTTACAGTTTAATTCCCCCAGAAAGAGTTTCATTTAAAAAGGCTGCAATCGGTTCACTCTTGCCTGCTGTTCTATGGGAATTTGCTAAGTCTGGATATGCAATTTATACCAAAAAAGTCATTAATTATTCAGCATTTTATGGCTCATTAGCTGCAATACCAATTTTTTTATTCTGGGTTTATATTGCCTGGTACATTGTACTTTTTGGTGCAGTGTGGATTCGAACAATTCATAATCCGAATGTAAAATAATTAAATGACAAGTTTTAAATTTTTAATTTATAGCTCAATTTTTTTTAATTTAGTTTCAATGTATGGATGGTGTGAAACTAAAAAAGCAAATCAAAAAGAAACATTAAACGATTCTTGGTATACAATGCAATCTGGTGATTCTCCCTGGGGTTACTATCACGAAATAATTGAAAAAAAAGATGGCAAATACTTTTATCGATACGAAATGAAAAAACGCGATAATAGTTTTATTTATCAAGAGAATATGGGCGCTGCTTGTCTTGAAGATTTAACTCCCGTAACTTTCAACCTTGCCAAAGCTGGTGAAGGTGCAACAGAAATGATAAATGGAATTTATTCAAAAGAAAAATCTTCAGGGGTCATGACGGTTGATATTAAAGGAAATCGCTCTCATTCTCTCAAAAGACATTTAACCGAAGGCACAATTCTAGAAGTTTTTTTTCCAGTTTATTTATCTAAAAATTGGAATAAAACCAAACAAGGCCAATGGAACTCTGTTAAAGTATTTGCTGAAGATGGTGCAGACAATGAGTTTGTTAGTAAATTGGCTAAATATAAATTGGTTGAACAAAATAAAAAGCTCAACTGTAATGTTTACCTAATTGATTTAGACAATTTAAAATCTGAATGGTGTATTAATGAAAAAGGCTCTCTCATTCAAATGAAAATTGAAAAAGCCAATGTTTTCGTGAAAAAAGTTGAATCAGAGAATCAAGCAAAATCTTTTTTAGATGAAAAAACAAAATCAGACCATTAATTTTATCATTCAATTATTTTCCACTACATTATTAGTGGTATTTTTAACTTTTATTGTTTTGAGAGTTATCCCAGGCGACCCAATTGCAGACATTTTAGGCGATTACGCAAATCCAAAAAATATTTTATTGTATAAAAACCAACTTGGATTAGATTTGCCAATTTTCATTCAATTTATACATTTCTTAAATCAACTCGCACATTTTGACTTAGGTACTTCGATTTCTTTTCATAAACCCGTTTCTGAATTAATCATGAGTCATTTCCCTAGCACATTTTACTTAGCTATTTTTGCGACAATCTTAGCTAATTTTATTGGCATTTCTTCAGCTATCATTTGTGTGTATTATAATAATAAAACTTTAAATAAAATTGCTAAAACAATCTCTTTACTCATTTTATCGCTTCCCAGCTTTTGGCTTGGCCCTCTTTTAGTGATCGCCTTTGCATTACATTGGCCGTGGCTTCCGATTTCATCAAATGAATCATTATCTTCAATCGTATTGCCGTCAATCACATTAGGACTCGGTATGAGTGCGATTATTTTTCAAACTGCTTTTGTTTCACTAACCGAGTGCTTACAAACAGATTATTTAAAACTTGCGCAAGCTAAAGGTAATTCTGAATGGATGGTATTAATTAAACATGCGCTTCCCAATGCTGCGATTCCTATATTAACGGTAACAGCATTACAGTTTGGACATTTACTCGCAGGTGCAATTGTAACAGAAACTATTTTTGATTGGCCTGGAATTGGAAAGCTTTCTTATGATGCAATTTTAAGTCGTGATTACTTTACTGTACAAGGCATTGTTCTTGTCGTCTCATTTGTATTTATATTTATAAACTTGTTATCAGATCTCATACGAAAAAGACTAGCTCCGAAAGAAGAACAATGAATCACACATTAAATCTAACAATGGCTTTTCATCCCCCCGACATACATTCTTGGATGGGTTATGATTCATTTGGAAATCCATTACAATATAGATTAATTGATGGTGCACTTTTTTCTTTATCTACATCCCTAATTTCTGCTGTAATTTCAATTTGCATTGCTGTTTTAATTAGTTTGGCTCAAATGTATTCTCCCAATTTTCTTTCTAACATAATCTCAAAATTAATAAACGGACTACTAGCTTTTCCCGGATTACTTTTAGCAATCTTGTGCGCCGTAATATTACCTCCATCTAATTTTTCTATTATTTTTGTACTCACACTCACAAGTTGGGCTGGTTCCTCTCGTGTTTTTTATGCATTAATGAAATCAAATTTAAATGAAGAATATATAATCGCTTCAAAAGCGTTTGGAGCTACTAATATGTGGATTTTTAAAACTCACTTAATTCGAAAACTCAAACCGTTCATATTTATTCAATTTTTATTTATTTTTATGGGAACTCTACTAGCTGAATCATCCTTATCATTTCTAGGACTAGGTAGTCCTTTGGATAGTCCAAGTTGGGGAAGACTAATCGCGCAAGGCAGACAGTACCTAATTGAAGCCCCACATTTAAGTATTTTTCCAGGTATTACTCTCTTTTTAACACTGTTTTTGCTCCATTCCTTAGGAAATTATTTTCAAAACAAACAAAACTTTACTAAAATTAGATAAATGGCTACCACAAAAGAAATTCAAAAATGGTTAGGTGCTTCCTTCTTCATCGGATTCGAAGGCTTCGATATTCCTCAAGATGTTCAAAGTTTTATTGAGAAAAACAACATTGGCGGAGTGACTTTATTTGCCAACAATTATGAAAATCCAGCCCAAGTTGCAGAACTCTGCAATGAATTACAAGCGCTAGCAAATCCTCAAGGTGCCCCCATGTTTATTTGTGTAGATCATGAAGGCGGAAAAGTTCAACGCTTCAAAAAACCATTTACAAAATTTCCACCAGCACATGTGATCGGAGATTTAAATTCTCCTAAATTATGTTTTGAAGTTGCAGAAGCACAATCGAAAGAATTAAAAGCAGTTGGAATCAATACCGTATTTGCACCTGTAGCTGACATTAATACAAATCCAAAAAATCCAGTCATCGGTGAAAGATCGTTTGGAGATACTGAAGAAATCGTTTCAAAAATGGTTTCTGGACAAGTTCGTGGATTCATCACTCACGGAATTCAACCTTGTGTTAAACATTTTCCAGGACACGGAGATACAAACAAAGATTCACACTTTCATTTACCACGCGTAACTACCTCGCTTGAAACTTTAATGGAGCGAGAATTTAAACCTTTTCAAAAAGCCTTCAAAAGTCACTGTAATATGTTGATGTCTGCACATATTATAATAGAAAGTATTGAACCAAAACTTCCTGCGACATTATCATCTAAAATCATGAAAGATATTTTACGAACTCAATTGAGATACAATGGCCTTATCACTACCGACGATATGGAAATGAAAGCAATTGCTGATCATTTCGGTAAAATAGACGCCGCAATCATGGCACTTGAAGCAGGCGTTGATATTTTACTTTATCATACAATGCCCTTTATAACCGAAGTATATGATCCCCTGATGAGTAAACTAACCTCACCAGAAGGTAAAAATGCGGCTGCTCAATTACAAAATTCTTATGAAGCAATCATGAACTTTAGAAAAAACATGTTTATGCCTTATGATCCGATTTATATTCCAGAAATTCAAACAATTGTTGGATCTAAAGAAAATCAAGACCTACTCGCTAAAGTTGAAAAAGAATATAACGATCTAAAAGCTACCCAAGCTTAATTCTTACTTGTAATTTTTAAATCATCATTAGATTATATTGCTATGAACAAAAAACTATATATATTTACAATCGCGTTAGGTATTATTTCAAACTCTGTTTTTGCTGACAATCATCCGTTTTTAAACAGCACGTTTAAAATTAAAAAAGATCTTCCTCTAAATCTAATTTCTCGAAGTCAATCTGACTTTATTGCTAAAGTTGATAAAGAGTCTTCCGATGTAAAAGACAGAAAGTTTGTTTTTGTTGATGGAAAACCAATTACAGGATTTACATCAATTGGTGAATTTGAAAAAAAATGTGAATTATATATTCGTGATGGAATTAAAGTAGAAAAAGCCATTCTAAAATCAGAAGTGAATGCTACCTGCAAAATAAATAAATCGATTCCAACTCGCGCTGCAAAAGTTTTTTCTTTTATTGAAATGAACTTTAATGACTCATGCATGTTTTCTAAAATGGTTTGCTCAGAAAATGTAATTGTTCAAAGCATTATGCGAATGAAAGAAGAAAACATTCAGTATCAAGTTCATGAATATTTTGATTTTTTAAAGACCGACACAGAAACTAAATCTCAAAAAATTAGCGATGCAAAAATTAAAAACAAAACTGAAAAAATGAATGTAAATAAACCAGACATTTCAACTAAATCACTGGCACACTAATTTTTATATTATTTCTGAAGTAAACCCATGATTCCTACACGAATCATCATTACTGCGATAGCTGCTAAAAATAACGAAGAAACTTTAGCCAATGCTTTCGCTCCACTTTCGCCTATGATTTTAACTACTTTGTGAGCATATCGAAATGCAATCCAAACAATTACTAAATTAACGAACAAGCTGATGGTTGTAGGAATATACCCGTGCGACTCCACTGTAATTAGAATTGTAGTCAAAGCTGAGGGACCCATAATCAGCGGAATTCCTAGTGGAACTACTCCAATTGATCTAGAGTTAGAATCAGGTGAACGTGTTTTTTCATCTTGTGCAAATAATAAATCTGTTACAGCCAACACAAGCAGTACAATACCCCCACCAATACGAAAATCGTATTCAGTAATTCCCATGAATTTAAAAATTAAACGTCCTGTCCATAAAAAGATCATCGATATTACAAATGCAGTAGCTGTTGCTTGCGTAGTAAGACGCTTACGATCTTTCAAACCCATGCCTTGTGTGAGAGATAAATAAACAGGAACCATACTTAACGCATCAATTGCTACAAATATGGGAATAAAACTTGTTAATATTTCTTTAAAAAAATGATTTATACTGTGGTCCATGCGTGCTGTTCTCCGTACACTTCACGAAATACATCTGCTATTTCTCCCAGTGTAGCTTTATTTTCAACCGCATGCAATATGGCTGGCATTGAGTTACGATCTTCTTGTATTGTTTTCGAAAGACTGGTCAGTGATTTTTTAACTGCGTCTTCTTTTCGGTTTGCTTTAAATCCACGCACTTGTTTTTTACGTTCTTCACTTAATTTATCTGAAATTTTAAATACTGCTGCTTTCGGTTCATTTTTATCTACAAACTGATTTACTCCAACCAGAACATAGTCTCCAGACTCTATTGCTCTTTGATTTGCATATGCAGAAGCAGAAATTTCAGATTGAATATAACCTGATTCAATACAAGGAACCATTCCGCCCCTTTTCTCAATCAAATCTAAATATGCATATACTTGTTTTTCAATTTCATCTGTTAAACTTTCAACATAAAAACTACCCGCCAATGGGTCTACTGTTTTTGTTACACCAGTTTCGTAAGCAATTACTTGTTGTGTTCTAAGAGCAAGCCTTGCTGCTCTTTCTGTTGGCAAAGAAAGCGCTTCATCATATCCATTCGTGTGTAAGCTTTGACAACCGCCAAGAACCGCTGCCATCGCTTGATATGAAACTCTCATTATATTGTTTTCAGGTTGTTGGGCAGTCAATGTTGAGCCAGCAGTTTGCGCGTGAAATCGCAGTTTCATCGATTGTGGAGACTTTGCTTTAAATCGATCGCGAATTAGTTTTGACCAAATTCTTCGTGCAGCTCTAAATTTAGCTACTTCTTCAAGCATATCGTTGTGTACGTTCCAGAAAAAACTCAATCGTCCTGCAAATGAATCGATATCTAACCCTCGTTTCAATGCGGTTTCAACATATGCGATAGCGTTACCTATTGTAAATGCAACTTCTTGAACGGCGGTAGAACCAGCTTCTCTGATATGATAGCCTGAAATTGAAATCGGATTCCATTTTGGCAATTCATTTGAGCAATATTCGATTAAATCTGTAGAAATTTTTAAAGATCCTATGGGTGGACAAATATAATTTCCACGAGCTGCAAATTCTTTTAATAAATCATTTTGAACTGTGCCTGAAAGTTTTTTTATGTCAGCACCTTGTTCTTTTGCCACTGTAATATATAACGAAAGCAAAATACTTGCCGTAGCATTAATGGTCATTGAAGTAGACACCGATTCAAGTTTAATTCCATTAAATAACTCTCTCATGTCATCGATATGAGAAATAGAAACGCCTACTTTGCCAACTTCACCTTTTGCTTTTGAATGGTCCGGATCAATACCTAGCTGTGTGGGCAAATCAAACGCTACTGATAAACCTGTTTGTCCTTGAGAGAGTAAGTATTTATATCGCTCATTTGATTCTTTTGCTGTACCAAATCCTGCGTACTGTCTCATGGTCCAGAATCGACCACGATACATATCTGGCTGAACACCTCGCGTGAATGGAAACTCACCGGGTTTTCCTAATTTTTCGCCAAAATTTCCTTCAAATTTTTCGTAGATAGGTTTAACTGGAATTCCAGAATTTGTTTCAAATTTTTTAGGTTTGTCTGTTTCTTTGCTCATTTTAACTAATCACCAATAAGCTTTCACCAGATTCAATTGTTTTTCCAACCGTAACCATTAATTTTTCGACAACGCCATCTTTTGGAGATTTAATTTCATTTTCCATTTTCATGGCTTCAATCACAAGCAATGCATCTCCTGCTTTAACCGTGTCGCCTTCTTTGCATAACAGTCGTAAAACTTTTCCAGGCATTTGGCTTTTTAAAGTCTTCTTTGCGTTTCCACCAGCACTCGCATCGTGAGCAACTTCTCCGCGTTCAATTTGAATTGTAATACTGCCTAAACTTGAAGATATCATGTATTGGCGATCTTTATTGGCTTGCGCTACTCCTACTATCGAAACTTGTGAGTCCGCAGAGGTTACACGAACAAATGCTCCGGTTTTTTCAAACCGAACATCTTTCCATTCTTTAGAATCTGAATCTAAAACAGCTAATTTTTTTTCTGATGCCGGATCGATTACTGTATATTTCATAGTTGATCCTTTAATACTGATTGCATTCGAGCGACTTTTTCCCAATTTGAATGGCTATTGCCTACACCAACATTCATAGCTTTATTATTTTTTGCAAACTGAATACATGCATTTGCTGAAAATCCTAGAATTCGATCCATTTCTTTTTGATATATTTTTTTCAACTCTTCTGCGTGTAACTGTAAATAAGGAGTTCCGTAATTTCCTGCAATAAAATCTTTTTCGCGAGTGATTGCATAAAACAAACCTTGGTTTGATCTCACACCTAAAATTCTCAATTCATCAATTGCTGTGCGCATGCGATCTACGGCTTGCGCGCGGTCAACTCCCCATACTGATAGCTTCATTAAAGTCGGATCATAATCAGTTAGTACTTGATAGCCTTCATAAATTGCAGAATCTACTCTCACGAATGATCCGTTCGGAAATTGCATTGCTTCAACGCGACCAGAGCAGGGCAAATAATCAAAAGGAGTTTCAGCATACAGGCGTACTTCAATTGAATGACCTTTTTGCGCTTTTACAAGCTGACCTTTTGTAATTTTTTCACCTTGAGCAACTCGAATTTGCCATTCAACTAAATCTTCACCCGTTACCCACTCGCTCACAGGGTGCTCTACTTGCAAACGTGTATTCATTTCTAAGAAATAAAATCCACCATCATCGTCAGCTAGAAATTCTAATGTACCTGCATTGGGATATTTCATTTGCTCGACAACTGAATTTGCTACTTCTAAAATTTTTGCTTTTGAATTCGGATGGCGCATAAGCAATGGCGCAGGTGATTCTTCAACTAATTTTTGATGTCTTCGTTGAATTGAACATTCACGGTCGAAAACGTGTCCGCCGCCGCCAAAGCCATCTCCCATCACTTGCACTTCAACGTGATGTGGGTTTTCTAAATATTTTTCTATGTAAACAGTTCCATCGCCAAAGTAACTTTTTGCTTCGCGAGCAGCATTTTCAAGAGCACTTTTGAGCTCTGATTCAGCTCTCACAATTCGCATACCTTTTCCGCCACCACCTGCTGCTGCTTTCAAAAGAACCGGAAAACCGATTTTTTTCACAGCAGTGATTGCCTCAGAATAATCTTTCACACCACCCGCTGTGCCCGGTAAAAGTGGAACTCCCATTTTTTGCATCAAAGCTTTTGCTTCGATTTTATCACCCATTGATTGAATATTTTTTGGATCTGGACCAATAAACACAGCCCCTGCGTCTGCAACCGCTTTTGCGAAGTGTGCGCGCTCAGATAAAAATCCATACCCAGGATGTACAGCTTGCGCGCCAGAGTGTTTAATGATTTCTACAATTTTTGGCACATTCAAATAAGTTTCAGCAATTGTGCCCGCACCTAACGAGTACACTTCATCACAGAAATTCAAATGCAATGACATTCGATCTTGCTCAGAATACATGCCGACCACTTTGATTCCCATGGCGTGGGCAGTTCTAGCAATTCGAATCGCAATTTCACCCCTATTCGCAATGAGAATTTTTTTGAATTGTTTCATGTGCTTACACGATACTAACGCTTGGGTAAGATGTTAATCTAAAAAAGCATCTAAAATTTAAATTTTAATTTCATTTTAGCCACTTTATATCATTCGTGCACCGCGTAACCTTGTCGTTTTCCTCAATCACTATCAAGTCTCAATTCACATATTTTACCATTGCCCGTAATCCTCATTCATTATATTGTGCATTTATGTCAATTAAGCCGACGCAGTCTTTTTTAAGCACCAAGAATTTCTGTGAAAGTGAGCTCGCATCGTTAGGTTATAACCCAAATGGCTCGAAAATGATTGAGTTGGGTGGAAGTCTTCGCAAAGGAAAACGCAAAGTCCAGCGCCCGTTCGATGCCAAGAAAGCCCATCATCTTGTTTTACGATCGCAAATTGCTCGAAAAGAACTTTCGATGACCCATAAAAATAATAAATATTTTGTTGAAAACACATTGTCTCGGTTATCTAAAAAATATTTTATTAAAATTCATAGTTTTGCAAATGTTGGAAATCACTTACATATTGTTGTTGAAACAAAAACCAAATCACAACGTTTTGCGAGAACACAATTTTCTAACTTTTTGCGCGAGCTAACAGGAAAAATTGCTCGCAAAATCCTTTATACTCAAAAAGCAAATCAGACAACGATTTCTAATATTAAAACGATGCGAACAAAATTCTGGGATACTCTCGCATACACAAAAGTAATTGAATGGGGAAAACATTTTGAAACATTATCAAATTATATTATATTTAATCAACTGGAAGGAATCAACAAACTCCGAAGATTTGGAAAAAACCCAAGCGATGGTTGGATATTAATTTGCGACCCACCAACTAGTTGAAAACTTTAAGCTAACAACTCAGACGGAAATTCCTTACCTCGAATTTCTTTAATCCATGGCATTTTATCTGGGAAAGCTCCTTTATCATATCCTGTAACTAATGAAATATTGCTAAAACCATAACTATAAAATTCTTTTGATGCCTGATCACCAGATACTGCTTCACCTAGATCCGAATCTATATAGATAGGTGTATTCAAATCATATTTTTCAATTTGTTTTTTGAATTCAGAAACGGACTTATAAAAACTTACTTTAATTTTATCTTTTGCCGATAGAGCCCAAGCTTTTCCGATTAAAATATTATCATCTATTAACACAATTTGCTTTTTTGGACTTGATGATTTTTTTTGGATTTGGTTTTCTGCATATTCTAAAATTGGTAAAGAAATACATACAATGGCGCCATTCTGATCAGGCTTATTTGATAAAGTAATATTTCCACCTAGTGTTTGAAGAAATTCATAAGTAGAATGCAGCCCAATTCCATTTCCATTTGGTTTATATATTTTTTGAGATTTTCGAAATTCAACAAGTTGTTCTTCTGAAAAACCTTTGCCATTATCTGAAATTACAATTTGTGCCATCAAATTATCATGGGTGATCATAACTTCAATTTCCTTTTTATTTGAATATTCGTAAGCATTATTCAGTAAATTAGAAACTACTCTCATTAATTCAGATTCATTCACATTTATGTAAATATCTTCACTTTTATTAAAGTTGATATTAATATCATTTTTTTCAATTCGTTTCAGTTCAAGTACTTTATTGATTAAGTTATTTAACTCAACTGTTTTCTCAATAACAGAACTTGATATTATTACATTTTTATTTTTCTCCAATAAATTGTCAGCAATTGAACTAATTTGGTCTATAGCTAGAGCTGACAATTCTTTATTATTATTTTCAATCGCCGTTTTCAAAGATACTAATGGTGACTTTATGTCGTGTGCAACTTGAGTAGCGATTTTATATAATTTAGCTTTTTCTTCAAATTCATTCTTTTGATTTTTATAATTCAATACATTTTTCTCATTTGAAATTAATTCATCAACCAATGAGTCAACATCATTTGATTTGGTTTTAAAATTTATATCGTCTCCAAATATAAGTTTTTTTAAAACTAAATAATTATTAAAATTATTTTTACGTAAATAAATGTTAATAACCATAACGACAGCAATTAACAAAGAAAATATTATGATAAAAATATTCGATATATTAAATTGCTTACAACTTTCAAGGTCAACTATGTTTCCATTTATATTTAATCTTTTATTAAAACAAACCGGAAACTTAGGCATATCAATATTATTAATTTGAGTATTATTATTTTTAATAGAAACATAATAATCATTATTTAAATTAGAGTTTTCAATCAATTCTCGGTAATTATTTTTTTGCAATGCTAAATAGTTTGAAGAAATTACCGTTTCTAAATGTTGTTTATTTAAATCGGATAAATAATTAATCCGTTCAAAAGTGTAAAAGACGCTAACAATTGTTAATACAATCGAGCCAATTAAATTTAAACGATTTTTTACATTATTGGATGCAAACAATCTACTTCTCCATTTAATGTTTCTAATCCCCAATTTAATTTTTGCCAATTTTCATTCCATGAAAAATAAACAATCGGCATTATTTCACCGTTAAATATTATAGTATTTTTAATTTTATTAATATCTTTTGTTATAATGATTTGATTGTCATTTGATTTTTTGATGTGTGAAATTAATTTTTGAGCATTGGAAATTGATTTATAAAATATTATATGATCTATTGGCCGACTAAAGGATGGCTCTCTTTTAACTTTATTAACTATATTTAAATTAATAACAATCAACTTAAGTATTGATCTAAGTAATTTTAATTCAAAGTATTTATATTTATTTGAAGAAATATAAATTGAATCTGTAACTATTCCATGTTGTTTATGAAATGCATAAGCAAATAACGTTTCGTTATTATTTTGATCTTTAATTCTAAAGTATTGAAAATTCCAATCTGAATTTTTATTTATCAAAAATGTTAATACTTTAACTAAAACCGAAGTAACATTATAATCCATAAATCCTGTTTTATTATTCCAAGCATTGAGCACCATTTCACGTTCAATAAGTTCATTTGCTGATGCTTTTCTAGCTGAGAAAATACTTTCACCTGCCGCAAATCCGTTTGAACTTTTAGGATTCGATTCAATTTTCCCATTCATTAATAAAAAATTAAATCGTTCCCATGCTTCATTAAATGCTTGGAACATAGAGTTTTTAGTATAAAAGCAATCGCCATAACCCGTAGATATTATTAAACCATCTGTCATCGTGCACTCAATGTATCTAACTAAATACTTAGGATCTGATATATCTTTGAACGACCATTTAATATGCTTCAATTGTCCATTTATGTTTATGTCAACACCTTTAGAACTATATTTTATTATTTTTTTGATACTATTCAATTTCATAAAACCTCAGCCTCATATCTAATCTGTTCCAATTTTTAACATTTACATTATTAGATAATGCAACAGAATTAGGTTCATGAATGGCAGGAACTATAATAGCTTCATTCAATAAATAAGAATGTAAAATTTTAACATTCTCATTAATACTTTTTTCATTTTTAGACTCATAAATATCTGAAAATAATTTTGAAAGTTCGTTCGAATAATCCATTAATTTATGATTCAGAATAAACCTTAACGTAGTTACTGCCATTTTTTGATTTCCTTGAATCATTGTCGTGCTTACATCATAGTCATCATTCTCAGTATAAATAACTTGAATGTTAGCATTTTTTGAAATCTGATTTAATGTATTTTTAAAGTTTTCATTATTTAACGAAGGTGTTGGTAATTTAATTTTAATAGAAATTTTATTATTATTTAACTTAGATTCATTATTTAATTTAACTTGATTGAGTCTTCCTTCATATCCAAATGGAATTATCTGATTTTCAAATTTTTTATTTAAATTTAGATTTTTTTTAATACTTTCATTAACAATATTTTTAAATCTTATGCGATTTGACTTATCTCTAAATACATCCGATTTAGGATTAAAATAAAAATATGTAATAACAGTTTCTTGACTTAAAACTTCATTTGAAAAATTGCTCTTAATATCTTTCCAAATATTTTCATTTAAATATGGGGTTCTGTAGTACAAATCAAATGTTTTTTGCTTAAACATATTTATATCTAATTTATTATCTTTGTAACCGACTAACTTTACTTCATCAGGACATTTTTTATATTTGTGATTGTAATGATTATTTTTTAAAAGAATAATTTCTTTATCTTGTTCATTATAACTTTGAATAAAATAGGGTCCCAATGTTTTTTTATATGAATTCAACGATGGATTATAATCTACTAAGCCACTGTCGGCCAAACTCAATTCATGCAATAATAAAATATTAGTATCTACTTTGAAATAGATTGTTAACTTCAATTCATTTGATATTTCAAACTTCTCAACGTTATTTAAATAATAACGATGCATGCTATTTCTTTGAAAAATCAACTGCTTCAATAATTTTATATATTCTTCTTTTGATATGTTCGTTCCATCTGAGTACTTCAAATCATTACGCAATTGAAATTGCCATGTTTTTGAATTCAGTTGTAACCATGATGTCGCAATACTTGGATCATATGAATAATATGCTTGATTCGATTCTTTCACCAAAGTATCTGAAAGATTTTCTAGTAAATAATATTCATATGTACTTTCAGTGTAATTAGGGTCAATTATATTTGGACTTTTAATTACTGAAAATGGGAAGTAAGAGGTTATTTGTTTTTTTTCCATATTTTTTTTGAAACAGCTTGATAGCATTATTGAAACTATCAATATTGCTAATAAAATTATTCTATTCACTTTTATTAAGCTTTTATACAGCCTGAACTACAATTACCTGAACCATGTCCACCTATTGCAATTTCTGAGTTTTTATCTAACTTTACTATTTTATTTGATTTAAAGTTTAGCGCATTTAATCCAAACGAAACTACAAACGTAAACATTAAGCTTAATATTTTCATACTTCCTCCCAAAAAATTTATATTTATACCACTCCATAGCAATTCCCATTCCATCGCTAACCAACTGAAATCACTAAATTCGATTTAAAAACCATGTAATTTTTATAAGCATAGTGTCAAAGTGATAAATACGTAAAGACCGAACACATGAACTATTAATTTGATTTAACAATATTAAATATTATCAACTAGCAGCTTATTAAAGCGGAATATTCCCATGTTTCCGCGCGGGGCCTTTTTCGCGTTTAGTTTTCATTGCCTGCAAAGATGCACACAAAACCCTGCGTGTATCTGCTGGCTCAATCACAGCATCGATGTAACCCAGTTCGGCAGCTTTGTACGGATTTGCAAACTTCTCTTGGTAGTCTTCAATCAATCGTGCGCGCTCAGCTGCTTTGTCTTTCGCTGCATCGATTTCTTTTTTGTATAAAATATTTACGGCACCTTCTGCTCCCATCACTGCAATTTCAGCTCCGGGATAAGCAAAATTAAAATCTGAACGCACATGTTTGCTCGACATCACATCATATGCGCCACCGTAAGCTTTGCGTGTAATCACAGCAAGCTTTGGAACCGTTGCTTCTGCATAAGCGTACAATAATTTAGCACCATGGCGGATGATTCCACCAAATTCTTGAGCAGTACCTGGTAAAAATCCGGGAACATCTACAAACGTTACTAAAGGAATATTGAAAGCATCACAAAAGCGAACAAAGCGTGCGCCTTTCATTGAAGCATTGATGTCTAAACATCCTGCCAATACTGCAGGCTGATTACCAACCACTCCCACCGTCATGCCACCTAAACGAGCAAATCCAACAACAATATTTCCTGCGTATTCTTTGTGTACTTCAAAAAATTTGCGATCATCAATTACATCAGAAATCACATCACGTATGTCGTAAGGTTTTTTAGAATTTTCTGGAATCAATCCAGCAATCGCCGAACACTCACGATCTGTAACATCTGTCGCAGCCACCGTCACTGTTCCATCTAAATTATTTAGTGGTAAAAATCCAATCAACTCACGAATTCCGTTTAATACTGCCGCTTCATTAGCAAACGTAAAATGGCTTACTCCTGATTTAGAAGCGTGAGTGTGAGCTCCACCCAAATCTTCTTTTGTTACTTCTTCGTGAGTTACTGTTTTAATGACATCTGGACCAGTCACAAACATGAATGAAGATCCTTCGGTCATAAAAGTAAAATCAGTAATTGCTGGAGAATAAACTGCGCCCCCCGCACACGGACCCATGATCGCAGAAATTTGCGGAACGACACCAGAAGCCTGAGTGTTTCTCCAAAATATTTCAGCGTAACCACCAAGCGATTCAACACCTTCTTGAATGCGTGCGCCTCCTGAATCATTCAAACCAATTACAGGACAACCGGCTTTCAATGCCATATCCATTATTTTGCAAATTTTGGTTGCGTGTCCGCCAGAAAGCGATCCTCCATAAACTGTGAAGTCTTGAGAGAATACAAAAACTCTTCGGCCATCAATTAATCCGTGACCGGTCACAACTCCATCGCCTAAAACTTTTTTCAAACCAAAGTCTTCGTTTCGATGCGTGACAAAACGATCTACTTCTACAAATGAACCTTCATCGAGCAAATACTCGACTCGCTCACGAGCCGTCATACGACCATTTTCTTTTTGTTTTTTTAGGCGATCTGCACCGCCAGCCAATAATGCTTCTTGATTCTTTGCGTTAAGAACGCTTGTAGGGTTTTTCACACCCTAAATTTAGCAAGTTTATTCGTTTTCGTCAGCTTCATTTGCAGCTTGGCGAGCTAATTTTCTCTTATCCAAGCCGTATTTTTCGACTTTCATAATTAAACCTGCTCGAGAAATTCCAAGCTCTTTAGCCAATCGTGATTTATTCCAATTGGTTCGTCTCAAGCCTTCTCGAATCATGGTTTTTTCGAGCTCTTCTAGAGCATCTTTTAATTTACCTTGAATACGAACACCTTGAACTTTCATTTTATCGCCAGACTCTTTTATTCTTGGGGATAATAATTCAGGCCCAATTTTAGTGTCATCGCCAGCCAATACAATTAATCGCTCTACTTCGTTTTCAAGTTCTCGAATATTTCCGTTCCAAGTGTAATCATAAATTTTTTCCATCGCACGCTTGGTAATTTGTTTTAACGGAAGATTTTTTTCCTTACATCCACGATCTAAAAAGAAATCTAACAAGATTGGAATATCTTCTTTACGATCTCTCAAAGGCGGAACTGTAATATTGATTACGTTAATACGATAATACAAATCTTCTCTGAACTCACCGTTCTCAACCATTTCTTTTAAATCTTTGTTCGTAGCTGCAATCACGCGCACATCTACTTTTTTCATTTCAGTAGAGCCAACAGGAGTAAGCGTGCCTTCTTGCAACACTCGCAATAACTTCACTTGCATTGTAAGAGACATATCACCAATTTCATCTAAGAATAAGGTTCCTTTATCTGCGGCTTCAAATAAACCTTTTTTATCTTTAACAGCACCTGTAAATGATCCACGAGTGTGCCCGAATAATTCTGAATCTAATAAATTTTCATTAAACGCAGAACAGTTCACTGTAATAAAAGTTTTATCTTTTCTCGGAGAATTATAGTGAATTGCTTTTGCAATTAACTCTTTACCAGTTCCGTTTTCCCCTTGAACTAATACAGTTGATTCTGATGATTTGATTTTATCTAATAATGCATACATCTCTTGCATTGGCTTAGATTTACCAATCATGTTGTCATACCGATAACGAGTGCCTAACTCTTGATTTAAAGCATTGATACGTTCTTCACGTTTTGAAATTTCTGTGTGAAAAGTAATAATTTCTTGTGAAACAAGATCTACTAGCTGTTTAAAGTAATTCATTTCACCTGATTTAACATGTTTCATTCCACCAAATGCTTTGTCGACTTCACCCACTGTCAATTCTGCATTTTTAGCACCTGTTGAAGCTTTACCTTTTTCATATTCGTGGTCTAAAACGGGATAGGCCATTACCACACCAAAAAATTCACCATCAGATGTAATTTTTGAAACGACACACTTATCTGCTCCAAATATTCCAGAGTCAGTTAAGTTTTGCTTGTCTGATTTTGCTGCACGATCAACCATATCTTGAGCCAATCGAACTAATTGTTTTTGTCCTGACGGATTTGAGGCAAGCATCGAAGTAATTTGATTTTTAAACTCTTTCTTTTGACCTGGATTCCAGTTCGTAAACTGCCCTTTTTCGTCTATAAAAAAGATATCTGATGAAAACCAAGTTCCTAATATTTCTTCTAATTTGCGAATTACGTGTATGTGCTTTAGATCTTCCCAATTAATCACGGTAGCCCCTCCGTCTAAAATGAATACAGCTAGATAAATAAAAATTATACAGCCACTGAAAATACTTTCAACATCCTATCGTACAAAGTTTGAACACTCTTAAATCAGGGTTTCCATTTTTACCTAGTTTTGGTAAGGTATTCCTACTCATGAATACTCATTCTTACTTTGATCACTCTGCAACTACCGCTATTCTTGACGCGGCACTTGAAGAAATGCATAAGATAAATTTAACGCATTATGGCAATCCAAATTCAGTCCATTTATTAGGACGTTTGGCCCACGATAAACTCGACGAATACCAAGGTAAACTCTCAAAAATTTTTAAAGTTCCACCCACACACATCATATTTACTTCTGGGGGAACTGAATCAAACAATTTAGCAATTTGGGGAGCATTAGGCGGCCTGATTCAAGGTCACGAATGGCTCAAAGAAGAACGTGATTCTCAAATCATTACTTCAACCATTGAACACGACGCTACTAAAAATACATTTAGAGCATTTGAAGAAATGGGTGCAAACGTAAAATGGCTTCCGGTAGATAAAGATGGTCGCATTCAAGCCGAAAAGCTCGATGAGTTTTTAAACACAAGAACCAAACTACTTTCGATCCATCATGTTCAAAATGAAATTGGAACCATTCAAGACCTTGCAAGCATTTCTAAACTGGTTCGAGCAAAACAACCGCAAGCTCTCATTCATATAGATGCTGTTCAATCGTTTTTAAAAGTTCCATTTGATTTCGAATCAACAGGCGTTGATTTGATCAGTATTAGCGCACATAAAATTAGAGGGCCCAAAGGGATCGGAGCACTTATTTTAGGTCCGCGCTTTGAATCTAGAAAACCAAAGCTATATCCACTCATTCAAGGTTCTGCTCAACAATATGGAATTAGACCAGGCACAATTGCATTACCTCTCATTGCAGGCATGACCAAAGCAATTGAATGGGGCTATGAAAACTTTTCAAAAAACACTTCGCTTACGAAATCACTTTCTGAGCATTTAATTTCTAAACTCCCCTCTAACATTCAATTAAATAGTTCTTCAAAATATAGAGCTCCACATATCGTAAATTTTTCCGTTTCAAATTTTCCATCAGGAATGATGGTTGAATGTCTATCTTCAATGGGCATATTTGTTTCTGCAGGCTCTGCCTGTCATTCGGCAAATTCAGATCCAAATCCAATCATCACAAGTTTAGGTTATGATAAAAATAGAGCATTAACTGCAATGCGAGTATCGATTGCACCAACCAACACGACAGATGAAATTGATCACTTACTTAATTCAATACAAAACGTAATTAAAAAGTATTCATCATGAATCAAAGTATTTATCCGCACACTACACACTTACTCATTCGCCATAATGAAATTTCTCTCAAGGGTGGAAATCGACATATCTTTGAAAAATTATTAATGAAAAACCTCCAACGTAAAGTGAATGATTGTGGAAAAGTCATAAATCAAAACGGACGAATTTTAATTCAACTCTATCAACCATTTCAATCTCAACAGGAACAATACTCTACAATGATTGATCGACTTAAGTTAATTAGCGGTATTCATGCGATTGCCCCCTGCAAACTAGTTCCGTCTCAATCAGAGACGATTGAATCAGAAGCAATTCAATGGACAGAACATGAATTAAAACAAAACCATAATATAAAATCATTTGCGATTCGAACTCGCAGAATTGATAAAAATTTTCCACTACGTTCTTCTGAAATTGAATTCAACATAGGATCAAAAATCAGACAAAATCATCAATCGATCACAACTGATTTAAAAAAACCTGATTTGAAAATGAATATTGAAGTAAGACAACAATTCACTCTAATCTATTCTAACGAAATCTCAGGCGTAAACGGACTCCCGCTCGACCCAGCATTAAGAGCTGTTTGTTTGCTATCGGGTGGTATCGATTCGCCAGTTGCAGCTTTTGAAATTATGAAACGCGGAATTTCACCCGTATTGGTTCACTTTCATTCAATGCCATATACTCCACCAGCAACTATTGAAAAAATTAAACGCCTGGCTCAAACATTACGACAATTTAATCCATACCCAATGGAACTCTGGCTCGTTCCACTTCTCAACATTCAACAACAAGTAAAAGAAAATTGTACTGAACGATTTCGTACCATTTTATATCGAAGATTCATGTTACGAATCGCTGAAGAGTTTTGCAGACGCTTTCACTCACAAGCAATTGTGACTGGTGAAGCACTCGGACAAGTTGCTAGTCAAACCATCTCCAACATTGCTGCAATTGAAGGAATTACCAAAACTCCAATTTTTCGACCACTCATTACACTTGATAAAAGTCAAATCATCGAAAAAGCTAAAAAAATTGGAACATTTGAAATAAGCGTTGAACCACACGAAGACACTTGCATTCTTTTTGCGCCAGAAAATCCTGCAACACAAGCTAGGGTAGAGAAAATAACAGAAGAAGAAGAAAAACTACCTATTTATGAACTTGTATTTAATGCAATAGACCATGCAGAAAAAATATTAATTTAATGAATCTTTCAAACCAATCTAAAACTATATTAAATTTATCTCTCGGAAGTTTTTTTGTTCTCGGTGGATATGAGTTTGCAAGATCCCCATCTAATATTTTATTTCAAGAGGAATATGGTCCCAAAAACTTAATTTGGGCAATTGCATGTGTTCCTTTTGTACTGGCGGCATTTGTATATTTATACGGCACCCTATTAAACAAAAAAGGCCCACAAAGAACTCTTAAAATCACAACAATCCTAACTGCATTCGTTATTATTTTTTCTTATTTAGGAATTAAATTTAACATTCCTTATATTCGTGCTTTTTTTTATATAATTCGCGAAGCCTATATTGTTTTAATCGTAGAACAGTATTGGGCGTTCATGAATAGTATTATAGATCAAAATAAATCTAAAAAAATTATTGGTATTTACACGGGATTCATCGGTGTAGGAGCAATCTTAGGTAGTTTAGGCGTTAAATTTTTATCAACTTCTCTTGGCACTTTAAACTTAACTTTAATATCTGCTTGCACACTCTTAATCGCATCTTACTTTGGAAATAAAGCTTACAAAATCAATGGTGAACCATCCATCGACGCGCTCTCAAAATCAAAACATGAAGGATTAAATCGTTTGGGCATACAATTTTTTAAATCTACCCCATTTTTGGTTTATTTATTTTTAATCATTGTAACCCTTCAGGCAACTTCGCTTGTAATGAACTTACATGTTCAAGAACTCATCTCCAAAAACTTTACATCGACAGATTTAAAAACAGCATATTCTGGCTCAATGTATGCGTGGACTAACACGATTATGTTAGTTTTACAGTTTGCATTCATTCCAATTTTCTTTAGGTTTTTTAATTTAAAAGCACTACATTTTGTATTACCAATTCTGATTCTATTAGCTGCACTCAATGCTATCTTCAATCCATCACTCTTAAGCTCAACAATTGCACTCATGACAATTAAGGGCATCGATTACTCCCTTTTCAGAGCCGCAAAAGAAATTTTATATATCCCAATGCCCTATGACATTCGTTATCGAACCAAATCAGTTGTAGATGCTTTTGGAAATAGATTCAGTCAAGGTCTTAACTCTAGCATTCTTGCAATCATTTCATTATTTGGAATTTCTTTATTTAATTTTTATCCGCACATTATGTTTGGAGCCGGTATACTTTGGATTTTCTTTTTAATTAAAATGATCAAAAAGTATCCGTATCAAAATACTTTCAAAGAACGATCAATTCACTGATTTTTTACTTTCATTCTCTAGTGCCTCGAGATCATTTTTTTGAATTTGAAGTTGTTTTTCCCATTTTTTTAATTCATTTTTATTTTTTTCTAAGTTTTCTTTATGATCTTTCATTTGAATCTCTAACTCAGACACCATTTGCTCGTGCTGTACAATATTGCTTTTATAGTTTTTAATACTTTTTTCCCAAAGCTCCCGTGCATGTGCTACTTTTTCTAAGTTTTCTTTATCAATCTCTAAGTTTTCTTGTAAAATTTTTAGATTTTCTTGTAATTGATTCAATCTTTGTTTGCTAGTTTCAATATCTTTTTTTGTTCCTTCAATCATATTCTGATTTTTTTGCAAACTCTTCTGAAAATCTTTTTCGGTACTTCTAGTTTCATCCCAGGACATTTCAGATCTTTCTAAATTTTTATTCAATTCAGATTTAGAATTTTTCTTTGCTTCTATTTCTTTTTCGATATTTTCGATATTTTTTTGCGTATTTTGTATGTTCAAATTAGCATTTTCTAAATTTTTTAAGAAAGTTTGAATATTGTTTTTTACTTTTTCAACATTTTCTTTACTACTTACTTTATATGAATTTCCATTCGTAGCATTTGACTCTTTTTCATTAGCTTGAACGAAAATATTCACTAAAAACAACATAGTACCTATTAAAACGAACCCAATTTTCTTAACGTGCATAATTTGACATCCATTTTAACATTTGTGGTGAAGTCCAATTTTGTGAACCAATAAATTTTCTTTGAACTTTAAAATCTTTATTTATTAAAAATGTTTCCGGAAATTTATTCACACCATATTCTTTCGTTACCATTACATTCTCATCCCTTACAATGATTAGCGGTGAATCCTTAATATTTCCTAATTTCATTTTTTTAAATAAATTTTCTACATCTTGCCATTCATCATCCATACTCACTGCAATTATATCTAAGTTTAATTCTTTTTTTGCAATTTTAGCAAATTCAATCAATGAAGGCATTTCTTCAACACATGGTGGACACCAACTCGCCCAAATATTAACTAAAACCGTTCGGCCTTTCCATTCACTTAATTTGATACTTTCTTTATTTACTTTAAACAAAACTAAATCTTTAGCATCCTTAAGATTTGATTCTTGTTTTACTGGATCACTCATTTTAGTGGAGTTTGAGTTACAACCCATGATCAACACGGCAAAGATAACCCATAAATACAAAAAAGATTTTAGCATTTTCATCATATATTCGCTTTTAAATGGCTTTTAGGCATATTCTGCATCTAACTCAATATAACATGAGAACCCATATTGGACAAAAATGATAGGTTGCATATAATTATTATATGGACTCTGTGCTCCTAGTGAATGCCACATATGAGCCTTTTAAAGTAGTTTCTTGGCAAAAAGCTATTCAATTGCTTTTTCAAGAGAAGGTTGAAGTACTTGAAGAATACGATCGTTCGATTCGTACTGTTTCTTTTCAAATAAAATTACCCGCCGTAATCAGATTAAGAAGATATATTCCTGTAATCAAAAAACGAGGATTAATCCGATTCTCAAGAATTAATATTTTTATTCGAGACCAACATAGTTGCCAATATTGTGGAAGAAAACGTGCAAAACACGAATTAACACTCGATCATATTATACCGGTCGTGCAAGGTGGGGCTAAATCTTGGGAAAACATAGTAACAGCATGCATTCAATGTAATCAAAAAAAGGGCGGCAGAACCCCTCACGAAGCTGGAATGAAGTTAATTTGCAAACCTGCGGCTCCAAATTGGCTACCCAGTCTTTCTATACGATATGACTTGAATTCTGCGCCAGAGCATTGGAAAGTTTACTTATCGTGGAACAACAGCTCAATCAAACAAAACATCGAAACGTAAAAAAAAGCGCTTCACAGATTCAAACAGAAACTGCGATTGAACTATATCAAGAAAATTCTGTATTACTTTATTCAATATTAAAATTTTTTGTTCATAGCTCATACTTAACTGCAGCACTCAAAATAGTTGCAGACAATATCATCGAAGATTACATTTTTTTTCAATATCAAAGATACGGAAAGTCATACTGTTTATTTAAATTATTTGAGTTCATTCAAACTATGGACATCCCACTTAAAACAGAAACTGAATTGTCTGAATTAAGCAAAGAAGAACTATTTGCATTGGTACTTAAAGATAGATTTAAAGTTTCAAATTATGATATCGCGACCGCATGCACCGTTTCTGTTGGAACTATTTTAATTCGATTATCTTTAGCAAGATCTAAAGCTTTTTTAGGTGGGGTTTCTCTAACCACCCCATCTCAACATAACTGCCATCAATTTCAAACAAATGTTGAAGAAAGTTATGATTTAAAAACTAAATACAATATTAGCCAAGAAACTTGTCCCAAATGCAATGATTTTATTTTCAAGAAAAAGCAAAGCGTAGAATTTTTTTCTCAAATCCCCATAGATTCGCCTCCAGAAAATATTAAAGAAATCCATTATACACCAGTCATAGTTAAAGAAGGCGCTAAATATAGAATACAAATTTCTACCGCTCCTTGGTATTATAAAGTCTTATTTGAAGGTCTCATCGCAAGTGCAATTATGATTGTACTTGTATTTACGGTTCCAGCTGTTAAAAAAATCTACGAGTTTTGGCTAGAAAAACGAGTCGACATTTATAATCTATCCGATTTTACTGCTACAACATCATTATCTACTGATCCCACCATTGGTACACCAAAATCTTTATTACAAAATGCTGAAACAATCTTACAACCAATACAACCAATTGCAGAACCTACCGTCCAAAGCAATGTACCAGAAACAGCAATTAAATCTGAAAATGAATTTATTGGAAGAGAATCTGAGCGACTTTCAAGCAATAAAGTATACCGAATTTTAATTAAGACGGATTCACCTGAAAATATCAAATCTTCTGTAGTATCTATTCTTCAAAGCATTCAGTTTCAACGAACCGCAAATGAAGATTTAATCTCTGAATTGCCTGGCGGAGTATTGTTTGATCTATTCGTACCATTTAATCAATACAAACAACTTCTTTCGTCTCTTTCATCATTGGGTGAAATTAAAGTAATCATTACTCGTTCTAAAGAAAAAGGTATCGAAGGAAAAGCACGAATTAAAATTTGGCTACAGAAAATTTAATTAATTTTAATTTGGATATTGCGGATCATTCATTAATTTTAATAATTCTTCATCCATAATGTAATCATTTTTATTTGCAGGTTTATCCATTGAATCTTTATTGATTGAAATGCTTGTCGACATATATTGCGATGAATTATCCGATGAGCTAGGGCTACGACTATTTTTTAATTCATATTCATGATCATATTGATCTTTTAAAGTTCCGCCCAAGCTTTCATTCACATCGTGCATGGTTTCACGAAACGCTTGAACTGAAATATTATCACTGCCTGAATTCGTTTGATATTTTTTATTCTTTACAGCTTCTTTCACAAGTTTTTCTCTATCTTTTACATCTCTTTGATAGTCTTTTTGTGAAAAACCACTATTTGAAGTTTTTAAGTTTTTAATAATTAAATTTTTAACTTTATCATTGTCAGCATTAGATTCTGTTTCAATCGTATTTGTGGTTGGATCTAAACCCAAAACACCTTTCTGATGCATACTGTTTATTGAAGTACTTTTTGACTCTTTGTATTCTATAGAATCTGGGTTGAGCGGTTTACCAAAATCTACTATCTGTGGCACAAAAGGATTTTGAATTATCTTTTTCTTATTCTTTTTTTCTTTTTCTGATTTTTGAGAATATCTATACATATCATTCAAAATTGACATTTTAGGATTTGGATCTTGATTGGCACCGCCTAAAGTTAGCTGATCATGCAAAAGTTCAACCCTTTGCTTATTATTTTTTACAATTTCATTTCTAGTTTCAATTTTAGTTTGTAATGCTTCTCTTTTTACTCTCGAAATGCATTCAACTTTTGAAAAATCACTTTCCATGCAAAGACCATCTTCTTTTAAGTCTTCAAATGAATATTTTGGATCTTTTAATTTTTGTAATTTTTTATTGGTATGAATTTCTAAAACTGAATGTAAAGAATTTGAATTCTTAAGCGCCCACTCATGATCACATTTTGTATTATGTTGAACTGAAGAATTGTCTTGAGATTTATATCTAGAATTTCTCGACTCAATTTTACAATCTTTTGCAAATTGAAAGTCAGATGAATCAAATGCATCAAACCCAGAATTATCATTTTCTTGATTTTCTTGAGCAATCAAAGAAATTGATAAAAACAGCTGAAATATCAATGCTATAAATAAAAAAGGACGCATTGAAATATTATAACACAATGCGTCCTATTTAATATATTTAATATACCCAATAATTTCGGGTACTTAAGTTATCCGCTGCTTCTGCTAGAAGCTTTACGAACTGTAGTTGTTTTAGCTTTATTTTTAGAAGCTGTAGCACTACTTGCTTTTGCACTTCCAGAATCTTTAGCAGTTTTCTTTGGTGCCTTAGCTTCTTTTTTAGCAGGCTTATCATGATCGTGGTCATGATCATGATCATGATCATGATCGTGATCATGGTGTGCATGCTCATGTTTTGTTTGCTTATCTTTAGCTTTTTTCTTTTTCTCGATAACTGGACGATCCACTAGTTCGATTAAAGCCATTTCAGCTCCATCACCCATACGAGTGGTATCAACTTTTAAAATTCTTGTATATCCACCGTTACGAGAAGCATATCTCTTAGCTAATACATCAAATAATTTAGCAACAGAATCGATGTTACGAGTACGAGCAAACGCAAGTCTTCTTGCATGAAGAGATTGTTTCTTACCTAACGTAATTAGTCTTTCAACTACTCTTCTTAATTCTTTTGCTTTTGGAACAGTTGTTTCAATTTGTTCTCTGTTAATTAAATTATTCGCAAGCGATTTAAACATCGCTTTTCTATGAGAAGAATTTCTTCCAAACTGGCGGCCATCTACTTGGTGACGCATTTTACTACCCTTTCCTTTTCAAATTACTCGATATCGTCGTCTTCAGAGATATCATTAGCTGGTCTAGTGCTGATGATTTTGCTTTCATCTACATCTGAATCAGCTGCTTTTGGAGGATTTGCAGGAGCAACAAATCCGTCTAATTTCATACCTAAGCTTAAGCCCATTTCTCCTAAAATATCTTTAATTTCATTTAATGACTTACGACCAAAGTTCTTAGTTTTTAACATCTCACCTTCAGAACGTTGAACTAATTCATAAATGTATTTAATGTTTGCATTTTGTAAGCAGTTAGCTGAACGAACTGATAATTCAAGTTCATCAACTGAACGATACAAGTTTGGATTAAACTGTGGTGAAGAAGACTCTGATTTAATTTCAGTTGGTTCCGATTCTTCTAAGAAGTTTAAGAACACAGTTAATTGATCCTTTAACACTTTTGAAGCTAAAGACACTGCATCTTCAGGTTTAATTGTACCATCTGTCCAAACTTCTAAAGTGAGCTTGTCGTAGTCAGTTCTTTGACCAACACGTGATTGAGTAACAGTGTAGTTCACTTTTTTCACAGGAGAAAAGAATGAATCAACTGGAATCCAACCAACTGGTAATTCTTCTGCTTTATTTTCTTCAGCGCTGATAAATCCACGAGCTCTTCTAACATTGATTTCAGCTTTAAATTTGCCATCTTTACCTAAAGTAGCAACATGTTGATCTGGATTAATGATTTCAACTTGTTCACCAGTGATTATGTCTGAAGCTTTAATCTCTCCAGCGCCTTCTTTATTGATAAATACTGTAGCTTGTTCTGCACCTAACATCTTAAATTTAACTTCTTTTAAGTTTAAGATAATATCAGTTACATCTTCTGCAACATCATTAATAGATGTGAACTCATGTAAAACGCCATCAAATTTAACAGCAGTAACACCAGCACCTTGAAGTGTTGATAATAATACTCTTCTTAAAGCGTTTCCTAAAGTAAGGCCGAATCCTTTTTCTAAAGGTCTAGCTACAAATTTACCATAATTAACCGTTAAAGATTCTTTATCGATATCTAACGCTTTTGGTTTAATTAAATCGCGCCAGTTTTTCGCCATAAAATTAGTTGCTGTATTCATTTTTTATTCTCCTAAGTTTGAAAAATTATTTAAAAATTATTTAGAGTACAACTCAACGATTAATCGCTCTTCCATTGGAGCAGTAACATCGTCACGAGCTGGTAAATCTCTTACTTTACCACGACTTTGAGCAGGATCAGATTCCAACCATTGTGGAACTTCTCTGCGTTTTAATCCTTCTAAAGCTGCTTGCACTCTTAATAGTTTTTTGCTTTTTTCAGACGCTTCCACTGAATCGCCTTTTTTAACTATGAACGAAGGAATGTTAACTGATTTACCATTCACAATTACGTGACCGTGTAAAACAAGTTGTCTTGCTTCTGTTCTTGAGTTTGCTAAACCTAATCGATAAGCAACATTGTCTAATCTTCTCTCAAGTAAGCTAACTAAGTTAGAACCTGTGATGCCTTTCATACTTTCCGCTTTATCAAAAGTTAAACGGAATTGTTTTTCTGAAAGTCCGTACATTCTCTTCACTTTTTGTTTTTCGCGTAATTGTAATCCGTACTCAGAAAATTTAACTCTTCCTTGTCCGTGTTGACCTGGCGGATAGCCACGTCTTTCAAATGAACATTTGTCAGTATAACAACGATCACCTTTTAAAAATAATTTCTGATTTTCTCTTCTGCAAAGACGGCAAACTGAACCGCAATATCTAGACATAAATCAAACTCTCCTACGTTTTGGTGGTCGACAACCATTGTGTGGTATCGGGGTAATATCTTTAATTAATGAAACTCTTAATCCAGCTGATTGAATTGCACGAAGTGCAGATTCACGACCAGCGCCTGGACCATTAATGAAAACTTGTACAGATTTCATTCCGTTATCAACTGCTTTTTGAGATGCATCTTCTGCAGCAACTTGAGCAGCAAATGGAGTGTTCTTACGAGAACCTCTGAATCCTTTTGCACCCGCTGTTGACCAACAAACAACGTTTCCTACTGCGTCTGTAACAGTAACAATCGTATTGTTGAATGTTGATAGAACATAAATATTTCCGTTTGCTACGTTCTTCTTTGTTTTTCTTTTTCTTACCGGAGCAGCTGCTTCAGTGCCTGCTGCTTTTTCTTCTGTTTTTACTTCTTTTTGCTCAGTCATTTTACCCTCTCAAAATTACTTCATTGCTTTCACAGATTTTTTACCTGCGATTGCTACTGCTGGACCCTTACGAGTTCTTGCGTTTGAATGTGTACGTTGACCACGAACAGGAAGACCTTTTCTATGTCGAGATCCTCTGTACGATCCTAAATCAACTAAACGTTTAATGTTCATGCTCACTTCACGTCTCAAATCACCTTCAACTTTGTAATTTTTTTCAAGCACATCTCTGATTTTTGCAACTTGAACTTCAGTAAGTGAATCTGAATTTAAAGCAGTATCAATTCCTGCTTCATCTAAAATTCTTTTCGATAAACTTTTTCCAATGCCGTAAACATAGGTCAAAGCAATTAACATTCTTTTATTTCTTGGTAAGTCTACACCAGCTACGCGGGCCACGTTGTACTCCTTTTATCCTTGTCTTTGTTTATGTCTTGTATTTGCGCAAATTACTCGCACAACTCCACGACGTTTAATAACTTTACATTTGTCACAAATTTTTTTTACAGATGCTCTAACTTTCATTTTCTTTCACCTCAAATTTTTTAAAAAAATTTTTTAAAAATTTTTACGAATTATTTTACTCGAAAAGTAATTCGTCCTCTTGTTAAATCATACGGAGAAAGTTCAACTGTAACTTTATCTCCTGGAAGAATTTTAATATAATGCATTCTCATTTTTCCTGAAACATGCGCTAATATTTTATGTCCATTCGGTAACTCAACTCGAAACATTGCGTTCGGCAATGGTTCCAAAACCGTTCCTTCAACTTCGATTGCGTCCTCTTTGGACATTCTAAAAAACTCCTCCGTTTTGCCTTAAAAAGAACACACAATTTGTCTTTTTAGTCAGGCAATGTCAATATATTTGGGCCATCTTTTGTAATTGCTATTGTATGTTCAAAATGCGCCGATAACTTACCATCCTGAGTGACCGCTGTCCATCCATCCTTTAGAACTTTTATTGCATGTGTACCAACGTTAATCATCGGTTCAATTGCCAATACCATACCTTTTTTGAGCACTATTCCTTTTCCTTTTGGACCAAAATTTGGCACTTGTGGCTCTTCGTGTAAACTTTTGCCAATACCGTGGCCAACAAATTCTCTGACAACCGAATAACCCTTACTTTCAACTGTCGTTTGTACAGCATGCGAAATATCAAATAGGTGATTGCCCTCTAAAGCCTGCTCGATTCCTGCAAAAAGGCTCTTTTTAGTGATTTCCATTAACTTTTGAGCTTCTGAGCTCACTTTACCAACCCCTATGCTAACAGCCGAATCTCCAAAATAGCCGTCATAAATAACGCCAAAATCTAAACTGACAATGTCACCCTCATTTATTTTCTTCTTTGAATTAGGAATTCCATGCACGACTTCTTCATTGATACTAATGCAAACACATCCCGGAAAACCATGATACCCCTTGAATGCAGGTTTTACTTTAAATTCCTTACATTTTTGTTCAGCTATTTTATCTATATCTAAAGTGGTAATTCCAGGCTTTACCTGCTCTTGAAGGTGAGCAAGTATCTTAGCTGTGATTGAACCAGCTTTTCGCATTATTTCAATTTCACGTTCAGATTTAAGATAGACCATTATGAAATAACTTTTAAAATTCGGTCAGTAATTTCAGAGAACTCACCTGTTCCTGATATTGATCTCAATAAATTTTGTTTTTTATAAAAATCTATTAAAGGCGCTGTTTTGGTTTTATATACATTTAATCGATCTTTAATAACGTCTTCTACATCATCATTTCTTTGAAACAATGGTCCGTTACATTTATCGCATACATCTTTTGTTTTAGGAGCTTGAAATTGAATATGGTAGCCAGCTCCACAATTTTTACAAGTTCTTCTGCCTGTTAATCGTTGTACTAATGCTTTTTCATCTACATCAATTGCGACACAATGATTGATTTTTAATTTATGTTTTAAAAACATTTCATCTAAAGAAACTGCTTGCGTAGTATTTCTCGGAAAACCATCTAAAATAAAGCCATTTTTACAGTCAGATTTTTGTATTCTTTCTTCAATTAATTTGATTACAACAGAGTCTGGAACAAGTTCACCTTTAGACATGAATGAATTGGCTTCATATCCAATTGTAGTTTTAGCTGCAACCGCTTCTCTTAACATGTCCCCTGTTGATAGATGCGCAATTTTTAATTTATCAATTAAAATTTTAGCCTGAGTTCCTTTACCTGATCCAGGCGCACCTAAAAACACTAAAATCATAATTAAGCTCTTCTGCTTCTGATTCGTGCACCAGAAACAAAGCCATCATAATTTCTAGTTAATAAAAATGATTCAATTTGTGCAACAGTGTCTAAAGCTACGCCCACTAGAATGAGCACGCTTGTTCCACCAAAATAAAATGGAACTTTAGCCTTATCAGCCATAATTGTTGGTAAAATACAGATTAAAGATATGTAAATTGCTCCACCTAATGTAATTCTAGAAAGTACATGATCAATAAATCTTGCGGTTGCAGGACCTGGACGAA
>CAZNGN010000007.1:109288-121696 GCA_964572865.1 uncultured Bacteriovoracaceae bacterium
TCAATTCTTCCATTTTTCTTTAAGTTTTCAGCCACATCATCTGTTTTAAAAGTAACTGCAGTATAAAAATAACAGAAAAAGATAATCATCCCAACATAAAGAACGTCATGCAACATTCCACCAGGTTGTAACGCCTGGCTAATACTTTGAACCCATGGTGTTTTAATAAACTGAGTAATGGTTGCAGGAAACATAATTAAAGAAGAAGCAAAAATAGGTGGAATAACACCTGAGGTATTAATTTTTAAAGGTAAATGTGTATTTTGGCCTCCATATACCCTTCTTCCTATAACTCGCTTTGCATACATAATTGGAATGCGTCGTTGTCCACGTTCAACAAAAATTATAAATGCAAATGTTAAAACAATAATTGCTGCCACTACCAATAATGTAATTGCTGATAGTTCTCCGCTTCTTAATAAAGCGAACGTATTTGAAATACCTGATGGTACTCGTGCTGCAATACCTGAGAAGATAATTAAAGATGTTCCATTTCCGATACCACGTTCAGTAATTTGCTCACCTAACCACATCAAAAATACAGTTCCAGCAGTTAACGTACACATTGTTAATAATCTAAATCCTAAACCTGGATTTAATACAACTGGTGGGTTTGACATTTGTTCTAATCCAGCAGCTAATCCATAACCCTGAATCATACAAAGAACTACAGTACCATAACGAGTATATTGAGTAATTTTTCTACGACCGTTCTCTCCTTCTTTTTGCAATTCATGCAAATAAGGCCATACTACAGTCAGTAATTGAAATATAATTGATGAGCTAATATACGGCATTACACCAAGAGCAAAAACGCTGAATCTTTCAAGTGCTCCACCAGAAAATAAGTTGAACCATGAGAAAATAGTGTTTTTAGCATTTTGAAAAAATTGCGCTAACGCTAAACTATCAACTCCAGGAGTTGGTACATGAACACCAATTCTGTAAATAGCAAGAAGTGTAAGGGTTAATATGATTCTTTTTCTTAATTCAGGGATCTTAACGAGCCCGTCTGCTCCTGACATTCTTGGTGCTCCTACGGTGATGTTATTTTATGATTTCTACTGTACCGCCAGCTTTTTTAATTTTTTCTTCAGCAGATTTTGAAATTGCATGAACGCTGAATTTTAAAGCTTTATCTAATTTACCAGTACCTAATACTTTTAAACGATCAAATGTTCCTTTAATTAAGCGAGCTTCCTTTAAAGATGCTAATGAAACGTCTTTTAAGTTTCCTCTAGCGATTTGATTTAAATTGATGGTTGCAGTTTTAACAGCAAACACATTTGTAAAACCTCTTTTAGGAAGACGACGATAAAGTGGATTTTGACCACCTTCAAATCCGATACGAGAAACACCGCCTGAACGTGCTAACTGTCCTTTATTACCTTTACCAGCTGTACCACCTTGTCCTGATGAAGAACCACGACCTAAACGTTTTCTTTGTTTAGTAGCACCTTTTGCAGTTTTAATATTTCCTAAAGTAATCATAACATCTCCTAAAATACTAAATTATCTTGTCTCACTTACAACTTCTACTAAGTGAATCACTTTTTTAATCATACCTCTAACAGATGAAGTATTTTCCAAAGTAATTGAATCTTATCTATGGCTTAAGCCTAAACCTTGAACAGTTTGACGTTGATCTTTTGGAGCAGCGATCAAACCTTTTTTCAATCTGATTGTAATCGTTTTATTCGTTTTTTTAGTCATAATAACCTCAACTATTAATTATGAGTTAATTCGCTAGCTGTTTTGCCGCGAGATTTAGCAATTTCTTCAAACGATCTTAATTGCAACAATCCATCCATAGTAGCTCTCACTACATTGTGTGGATTATCTCTACGAATTGATTTTGTTAAAATATTTTGAACTCCCACACACTCAAGAACCGCACGAACTGAGGAACTTGCAATAACGCCTGATCCTTCTGGTGCTGGTTTCATTAAAACTCTACTTGCTGCAAATTTACCAATTACTTCATAAGGAATTGAAGAGCCTAATAAAGAAACATTAATAAAATTTTTCTTTGCAGTTTTGGTAGCTTTTTTAATAGCTTCTGGTACTTCGCTTGCTTTACCAAGTCCCATTCCAACGCGTCCTTTTTTATCTCCTACAACAACGATTGCAGCAAAACTAAAACGACGACCACCTTTAACTACTTTTGCACAACGATTGATATGAACTACACGTTCTTCAAATTCATTTTCTTCGCTATTTCTTGATACGTTTTGAGAAGCCAAAATAATCTCCTTTTATTAATTAAAACTTTAATCCTGCTTCACGAGCAGCATCAGCTAAAACTTTGATTTTTCCGTGATATAAGTATCCAGAACGATCAAAAACTATATTTTCAATTTTCTTTTGTTTTGCTCTTTCAGCAATCAATGCGCCAATTTTTTTAGCACTTTTTAAATTCGCACTTAATTTTTCTTTACGATTTGATTCTTCTGCAGTTGATGCTGAAACGATTGTTGATCCAGTATCATCATTAATCAATTGTACAAAAATATGTTTGTTGCTTTTAAAAACAGCAAGTCTTGGTTTTTCTGCATTTCCAACAACATTTGCACGAATTCGTTTTTTTCTTTTATAACGGATCGCTTTTTTTGCGTCTGTATGTTTTCTAATTTTAATAGCCATAATTACTTCGCTCCTGCCGCAGCTTTACCTTGTTTTCTAACAATGTGTTCATTTGCATAACGAATGCCTTTACCTTGATAAGGTTCTGGTTCTTTGAATGATCTGATTTTCGCAGCAACCATTCCTAAAAGCATTTTGTCTGCACCTGTTAAAATGATTTTTGTATTTGCATCCACTTTAGCTTGAATTCCTTCAGGCAATTTATAATCAATTGGATGTGAATAACCTAATGTAAGATTTAAAGTTGTACCTTTAGTTTGTGCACGATAACCCACTCCAACGATTTCTAACTCTCTAGTAAATCCTTGTGTCACTCCGTGCATCATGTTTCCAACAAGCGTTCTAGTTAATCCATGTAATGCACCTGCATTTTCAACAGCTTTATCTGTTGTAAAAACAATCGCATTATTTTCATTTTTGAAGTTAATCCCTTTAGGTAATTTATGACTTAATTTACCTTTAGGGCCTTCTACTTTAAGATTTCCATCTTTAAAGTCTACTTTCACACCACTTTGAATTTTAATAGGTTGTTTACCGACTCTTGACATAAATTTATCCTTTTATAATTACCAAATCTCACAAAGAAATTCGCCACCAACTTTAGCTTGGCGAGCTGCTTTATTTGTCATTACACCCTTAGAAGTTGAAAGAATTGCAAAACCAGCACCACTACGTACTTTTGCAACTTCAGTTGAACTTACATATTTTCTAAGTCCTGGTCTGCTTACACGTCTTAATCCTTTAATTACAGAATTTCCTTTAGCATCAAATTTTAATTTAACTTTAATTAATGCTTTTCCGTCTTCTTTAGAAAGTTTAAATGAATCAATCAAACCTTCATCGCGCAAAACTTTTACAACATTTGCTCTTAAACGAGATGCTGGCATTTCAACGTCTTCAGACTTGATTAAAGCCGCATTTCTAATTCTTGATAGTGTATCACCAACTGGATCTAAAATTGCCATATTACTCTCCTACCAACTTGATTTCGTTACGCCAGGTAACATGCCTTTAAGAGCCAATCCTCTAAAGCACATTCTGCACATGTTAAATTTTCTAATAAAAGCTCTTGGTCTTCCACACAATGGACAACGATTACGATGTCTTGTTTGGAATTTTGGTTTTTTACCAATTTTTACCATTTTACATTTTTTTGACATATTTTCTTATCCTATCCTTAAGCTTTTCTAAAAGGCATTCCGAATGCTTGTAAAAGCGCTCTTGCATGCTCGTTTTTCTTTGCAGTAGTTGTAAATGTTACGTTCATTCCGCGAATTTTATCCACTTTATCGTAGTTAATTTCTGGAAAGATAATTTGTTCTTTTACGCCCATCGAGTAGTTACCACGACCGTCAAAGCTTTTACCGTTAATTCCTCTAAAGTCTCTAACTCTAGGTAATGCGATATTAATAAAACGATCCATGAATTCGTACATTTGAGCACGACGTAAAGTAACAACAGCACCGATTGGTTGACCTGCTCTTAATTTGAAACCTGCAATAGATTTTTTAGATCTTGTAACCGCTGGTTTTTGACCAGTAATCATTGCTAATTCTTCAACAATATAATCTACAACTTTTGGATTCACTAAAGTGTCTTTAGTGGTTGAGCTAAGAACAATTTTAGTAATTCTTGGAACTTCCATTTTATTTTTGAAATTATATTCTTTCATTAAAGAAGGAACGATTTTTTCCAAGTACATTGTTTTAAGTCTTGGAGTAATTTCTGAAGCTTTTGGTTTTTCAGCTTGCACTGTAAAGCTGAAACCTTCTCCGGCTTTTTTTCTAGAGGTGGTTTTCTCACCTTTCGCTTTCGGAGCTGCTTCTTTTTTAACTTCTTTTTTCTGCTCTTTTTCGTCTGCCATACTTGCCTCTCAAATAATTATAAAACTTCAGGAGCTAAAGAAATAATCTTTGTGAATTTCTTTGCTCTTAATTCTCTTGCTACTGGTCCAAAGATACGTGTTCCAATTGGTTCTAACTGAGCGTTGATTAAAACAGCAGAGTTAGTATCAAATCGAATGTATGAACCATCAGGTCTTGAAACTGGTTTTTTAGTTCTCACGATAACCGCTTTCAAAACATCACCTTTTTTAACTTTAGAATTTGGAAGAGCATCTTTAATTGAAACAATGATCACATCTCCCAAAGCTGCATATTTGCGGCGTGAGCCACCCAATACTTTAATGCACATTACTTCTTTTGCGCCAGAGTTGTCTGCAACATCTAGCCTAGTTGTCATTTGAATCATAGTTCAACACCTTCCAACACAACCTTATTTTTTTCGATAATTTGTTTTAAAGCCCAGCGTTTATTTTTGCTGATTGGTTTAGACTCAACAATCTCAACACGATCACCATTTTTAGCTTCTCTGTTTTCATCATGAGCTTTGTATTTTTTAGTTACTGTTAAATATTTTTTGTATCGAGAATGCATAACACGACGATCAACTTGAACTACAATCGTTTTTTGCATTTTATCGCTGATCACGATGCCTTGAATAATTTTTTTAGATTTTTTTGTTGTTTCTGCCATACATCACCAATTATTTCTGAGAAGACTTCATCGTCTCAAATGTTTTTAAACGTGCAATTTGTTTACGGGTTGCAGACAATAATGAAGTATTGCTCAACTGACCAGTAGCGTGTTGAATGCGTAATTTGAATAATTCCAAATTTGCTTCTTTCATTTTTTCACGAAGCTCATTTACAGAAAGTGAGCTTACGATAGATTTCTTTTCCTTAGCCATTTGTTTTTACCTCAGCGTTATTTGTTGCGCCCTGTTTATATATGAATTTCACCTTAATTGGAAGCTTATGTCCTGCTAATCTTAACGCTTCATGCGCTTCATTTTGTGGAATTCCGTCCATTTCGTATAAAATACGTCCTGGACGTATAACTGCTGCCCATTCCTCAGGGTTACCTTTACCGCTACCCATACGAGTTTCAGCAGGCTTCTTAGAAATCGACTTATCAGGGAATATACGAATCCAAATTTGACCACCACGCTTAATATAACGGGTCATAGCGATACGAGCAGCTTCAATTTGCTTTGAAGTGATTTTACCACACTCGACAGCCTGTAAGCCGAAGTTACCGAAAAATAAGGTATTTCCACGGTTTGCTTTACCGCGCATACGACCTTTTTGGTGTTTTCTAAATTTTACTCTTTTAGGAGATAACATAATTATTGCTCACTTTCCTTCATAGCAGGACGTGCTGTTTCTTTTTTATTTAAGATTTCACCATGATAAACCCAAGCTTTCACTCCGATTTGACCATAAGTAGTTTTTGCTTCAGCAGTTCCGTAATCAATGTTTGCTCTTAAAGTATGCAATGGCACTGAATCTTCGCTATACCATTCAGCACGAGCGATATCTGCTCCACCCAAACGACCGCTAACGCGAATTTTGATACCTTTAATTCCTTGTTTAAACGCAGCTGTCATACATTTTTTCATTGCACGTCTGAAAGCAACACGTTTTTCAAGCTGAGATGCAACGTTTTCAGCGATTAATTGAGCATTGCTCTCTGGCTTTTTAACTTCGATGATATTTAAGAAAATTTCATTTTTTGATAATTTTTGGATGTCTGTTTTCAATGTTTCAACACCAGCACCCTTTTTACCAATTACGATACCAGGTCTAGCAGTATGAACATTTACTTTCACTTTATTTGCAGCTCTTTCAATTTCTACTTTTGCAATACCAGCAGAATTCAATTTAGCTTGAATGAATTTACGAAGTTTTAAATCTTCATGTAATAAAGCTGCGTAATCTTTTTTAGCGAACCAACGAGAGTCCCAAGTTTTATTTACGCCAAGTCTAAATCCGATTGGATGTGTCTTTTGTCCCATTGTTCTTACCTTTCGCTCAATTCAATAAATAAGTGACTTGTTTTCTTGTTAATTCGTGTTGCGCTACCTTTAGCTCTTGCACGAAAACGTTTAATAGTTGGACCTTTACCAACTTGTAAGTCAGAGATGTATAACGTATCTACATCGATAGAGCCTTTTTGATCAGCATTTGCTACTGCTGACTTTAAAAGACCACCGAAGTAATTCGCTGTTCTTCTTCTTTTGCTATATTTTAATATATCAAAAGCTTCGCTTACATCTTTGCCACGAATTAGATCAGCAACTAACATTGCTTTTCTTGTCGTCACTCTGATAAATTTTAAATTTGCTTTAATTTTATTTGCCATAATTCACCTAAACCTTATGCCTTTGCTGCCGGAGCTGCTGCTGCCGCTGGTTTTGCTGCTGCTGGAGCTGCGCCACCTGCTGCTGGAGCTGCTGCTGCGCCACCTTCAGCTGCTTTCTTATCTGCAGGAGTATGTCCGTGGAATACTCTAGTTTGAGCAAATTCACCTAATTTATGTCCAACCATATTGTCAGTTACATAAACTGGGATGAATTTTTTGCCATTATGAACAGCAAAAGTTAATCCGATCATATCGGGAAGAATTGTAGATCTGCGCGACCAAGTTTTAATAACTTTTTTATCGTTAGCAGCTTTAGATTCATTCACTTTTTTAAGCAAATGATCATCAATAAAAGGACCTTTTTTAATTGAACGAGCCACATTTCCCCCTAATTATTTTCTACGTTTAATAATGAACGCATTTGTACGTTTATTATTTCTAGTTTTATAACCTTTAGTTGGCATACCCCAAGGAGTTCTTGGATGTCCGCCGCCTGAAGTTTTACCTTCACCACCACCATGAACGTGATCAATTGGGTTCATCGCAACACCACGTACGGTAGGTCTAACACCCATCCAACGTTTTCTGCCTGCTTTACCAATTGCAATGTTCATATGTTCTGGATTTGAAACTTGTCCGATCGTTGCACGACATTGATGATGAATTTTTCTCATTTCACCTGAAGGCATTTTAATTTGGCAATAATCACCTTCACGACCCATTAATTGAGCTACAGATCCAGCGCTTCTTACTAGTTTACCACCTTGATTTGGTAACAATTCAAGATTGTGAACTAAAGTACCAACAGGCATTGATGCCAATGACATCACGTTACCTGGTTTAATATCAGCGCTTTCACTTGCTAATACTTTATCGCCCACTTTTAAGTCTTGTGGAGCAATAATGTAGCGTTTTTCACCATCAACATAAGTTAACAATGCAATGTACGCAGTTCTGTTTGGATCGTACTCTAAAGATGTAACTTTAGCTGCGATATCCACTTTGTTACGTTTAAAATCGATTTTGCGGTACATACGCTTGTGACCACCGCCGATGTGACGAGTAGTAATTCTTCCGTATGCGTTTCTTCCGCCTGTTTTCTTGATAATAGATACTAAGCTTTTCTCAGGCTTTTTATTTTTTGTAAGCCCTGAAAAGTCAGCAACGTTTTTATGTCTGATACCAGCAGATGTTGGTTTAAATGTTTTAATCATTTTTATACACCTTGATAGAATTGAATTTTTTGGCCTTCATTCAACGTCACAATCGCTTTTTTCCAATTGGTACGTTTATAAAGAGCTCTAGCTGAACGTTTAACTTTTCCATGCATCATCATTGTGCGAACACTTTTCACTTTCACATTGAACAACTTTTGAACTGCTTCTTTTACTTGTTTGCGATTAGCTGTTGGAGCTACTTCAAACGAATATGCATTTAAGTTCTCAGCAGAAACTGTGCTTTTTTCGCTGATGATCGGTCTTTTAACTATATATATTAATTGCTCTGATTGATTCATAGTTATTTACCTTTGCTTGCTAATTGGTCTGATAATTTTTTAGCAGACTCTTTGCTGATGAAAAGCCATTCATATTTTACCAAGTCATAAACATTAACGCCTTCTGTTTTCACAAAGTGCATTTTTGGTAAATTACGAGAAGCAAGTTTCAAGTTTTTATTATCTTTATCAACAAACAAAATCTTATCGTTTGCTAATTTGAAGTTGTCTGAAATTGTTTTGAAAAAATCTTTAGTTTTAGATGATTTCAATTCAAAGTTATCAACTACCATTAAATGATTAGAAGCTAATTTATCAGAAAGCATACTTCTCAATGCTCCTTGAATCATTTTCTTAGGAGTGTATTGATAATACTTTCTTGGTTGTGGACCAAAGTTTGAACCACCACCTGGCATCAATGGGCTTCTTGATGAACCTTGACGAGCATTACCTGTACCTTTTTGTTTGAAAGGTTTTTTACCACCACCGCGTACCAAGCCTTTTGTTAAGCTTGAAGCTGTGCCTTGGCGTTTTGCTGCCAATTGTGCTTTTACAATTTGATGAACCAAAGGTTGATTTACTTTGCCTGCGAATACATCGTCTGACAAATCAATCGATCCTTGTTTTTCATTTTTTAAATTTACTACATCTATTTTTGCCATAAATTTTCCTTCAATTACGCCAATGTTTTAATTGCTTTGCGAACCATTACAACGCAATTTTTCGCACCTGGAACTGCGCCACGAACTAACATGAAGCAATTTTGCGCATCTACTTTAACTACTTTTAAATTTTGTGTTGTAACTTGTTCTTTACCCATTTGACCTGGCATTTTTTTGTTCTTAAAACATTTTGCTGGGTCAGCGCGGTTACCGATAGAGCCTAAGCTTCTGTGTGAAAGAGAAGCACCGTGGGTTTTGAATCCACCGGCCATATTGTAACGTTTCATACCGCCTTGAAAACCTTTACCTTTGCTGATTCCTGTAACATCAACGAAGTCACCTTCTTTTACGAAATCAGGAGAAAGAACTTGTCCTTCAGCTAAGCCATCAACAGAATCAACTCTAAATTCTTGAACATGGTAGTAGCCAGGATTTCCAGATTTTTTGAAATGTCCTTTATCCGCTTTGGTTGTACGTTGGTTTTTCTTTGGATTGATTCCAACTTGTACACCAAGATAACCATCACGATCTTTATTTTTAATTTGCGTAATAGTTGCTGGTTTCAAATCAATAACTGTCACAGGCACTTGATCGCCTTCAGCAGTAAAGATTTGAGTCATTCCGGCTTTTACTCCTAAAATACCAGAACGCTTGCTGCTTAATACAGCAGTGTTAGTTTGAGTTGCGCGATTCTCAGTTTGTTCGCTCATTGTTTACCTCGTCCTCTAACAATATAAATCTGTAACAATTTCTTACTTTGTTACAGCATCACCTGGCAGAGCATATCTCCGCAGGATGCATACATAACGAAAAGTGCACTTACAACGTTTGATCGTACTTAAGTGGGTCTAATCGATTTGTTTGTGTTGCTTGATACTATGATTTGATTTCAACGTCAACACCAGCAGATAAGTCTAACTTCATTAGGCTATCAACTGTTTGTTGGGTTGGTTCAAGAATATCAATCAATCGTTTATGAGTGCGGACTTCGAATTGCTCACGTGATTTTTTATCAACGTGCGGAGAACGAAGCACGCAATACTTATTAATAACTGTTGGCAATGGAATCGGTCCACGTACTTTAGCGCCAGTTCTTTTTGCAGTTCCAACGATTTCCCAAACAGATTGGTCAAGTACTTTATGATCGAATGCCTTCAATTTAATACGTATTTTGTGTTCCATTTATTCCTCAAAATCCTACTCAAAAAATTATTGAATTAGCTTAATATTCCGCAAATTCATCCTAGTCAACACAATTTAAGTAATTTTTTTAAGGACTAAAACCACCGGCAATAACGCATTAAATCAACCTTTTAAAATCCAATTTTTCGACGTTTAACAGGTATTCACACCATATAATTCAGCTAAATCACTATCAATCATGACTTTAAATTCACGAATAATATAAATTTTATTTTTAATATAACTGATTGGTAAATCTTCAGCACTCACATAGTTTCAATGAGCAAACAAAGTGCCAATATCAAATCAATTTACATCAAAATTCTTTGTAATTGTGAACAATTCAAAAATTAAAAACTAGGGTCTTGGGGTGCGCTCTTGAGGTCAGACAGTCTCCTTATATAAGTGTTCAACGTTGGCAAAGCAATTAACATAAGTTAACATTTTAAAGTGAAGTCTATCAATCGATCTATCTTTTTACTTTCTACGGTTTGGTTCTGGACTTTATTTTTGGCCTCACTTTACGCCATCACTATAAATAGTCAGCTATGGATAACACAAGGTGGAGCGGTACTTGTATCATTGATTCCAGCCGGAACTTTTTGGATACTTTTATTGGTTCAGAGAAAAAATAAAAAATATATTCAACAAACTGCAAAGTATTTTTTAGCAATTCCAATTACATCTATACTTTCATGGATCTTGTTACCAATTTTTATATTAAAACAAAATGACCCTAACAGTACTGTTTTTTTAATTTTTTCATTTATGGCAGTATATCTTATTCAGCTTATATATGCAGCCATGGTAGCTATGGATTTCTTCAAAAACGTACAACTTCAAAGTTAGGCACAAGCCACATTTTTTAGTAATGTATTAAATCCAAAGCCCGCTCAAAATTCATTTACTTTAATAAACAAATTACTTTTCTAAAAATTGAATTTCTTTCGAGATGCGAACAAGACAAAGAAGGCGAAAAAAAATGGCTGAGTTGTACATAAAGTACTACGAAGCCATTTTTTAGAGTTTGATGCAGTATTGCGAAGTATATCGAAAGAAATTACTCGATGATCTCAGCGATAACGCCTGCACCTACAGTACGTCCACCTTCTCTAATCGCGAATCTTAATTCTTTTTCCATCGCAATTGGAGTGATGAGTTCTACTGACATCGCTACGTTATCTCCAGGCATTACCATCTCTACGTTTTGTGGTAATTGCACTACTCCAGTAACATCTGTTGTTCTGAAGTAAAACTGTGGTCTATATCCGTTAAAGAATGGAGTATGTCTTCCACCTTCTTCTTTTGTTAGAATATATGCTTCAGCTTTGAATTTTTTGTGAGGAGTTACTGAACCTGGTTTTGCAAGCACTTGTCCACGTTCAACTTCTTCTTTCTTAGTTCCACGCAATAATGCTCCGATGTTGTCTCCTGCCTCACCTTGATCAAGAAGTTTTCTGAACATCTCAACACCTGTTACAACTGTTTTTGTTGTTGGCTTGATGCCTACGATTTCAACTTCTTCACCTACTTTAATAATTCCACGCTCTACTCTGCCTGTTACAACAGTACCGCGTCCTGAGATTGAGAACACGTCTTCTACTGGCATTAAGAATGGTTTATCTTTATCGCGAACTGGTTGTGGAATGTATTTATCTACTTCTTCCATCAATTTAAGAATTGATTTTTCTCCAAACTCTCCTGCATCTCCTTCAAGACCTTTCAATGCAGATCCTCTTACTACTGGAATTTTATCGCCAGGGAATTTGTATGAAGTTAATAATTCACGAACTTCCATTTCAACTAGATCAACTAATTCTTTGTCATCTACCATGTCGCATTTGTTTAAGAATACAACGATTGCAGGAACACCTACTTGGCGTGCAAGAAGAATGTGTTCACGAGTTTGTGGCATTGGACCGTCTGCTGCTGACACAACTAGGATTGCCCCGTCCATTTGTGCGGCACCTGTGATCATGTTCTTCACATAGTCGGCGTGTCCTGGACAATCTACGTGTGCGTAGTGGCGGTTTTTTGTTTGATATTCTACGTGTGATGTATTGATTGTAATACCACGTTCTTTTTCTTCAGGAGCATTGTCGATTTGATCGTAAGCTCTTGCTTGTGCTAATCCAGACTTTGCTAATACAGTTGTAATAGCTGCTGTTAGCGTTGTTTTACCGTGGTCTACGTGACCGATGGTTCCGATATTACAATGCGGTTT
>CAZNGN010000008.1:0-112347 GCA_964572865.1 uncultured Bacteriovoracaceae bacterium
AGAAGACGCAAGTAAACCACTTTCAGACCAACGAATTGTAGAGCTTTTAAAAGCTGAAAATATTGATATTGCGCGTAGAACTGTTGCGAAATACCGCGAAATGCTTGGCATTTTATCCTCTTCGAAACGTAAAAAAGTTTTTTAAAATTTAAGTTCCCCAAGGTGTTCAAATTTAGTATAAAGAAATCGAAAAAATAATTAGAAAGAAGGATCTATGCAAGTTCATTATACTTTTAAACATATGGAAGCAACCGATGCGATTAAAGCACATGCTAAAAGTTCTGTAGAGAAATTAGATAAATTTGTGGGAGCACAAGTAAATGCAAATTGGGTTTTCATTGTTGAAGCTGGTATTCACAGAGCTGAATTGCACGTTAAAGGTCCACACATTGATTATTTTGTAGAAGGCAGATCCGAAAATCTTTATCACTCAATGGATGAAGCTGTAGATAAAATGGAAAAACAGCTTAAGAAGCACAAAGAAATATTAAAAGATCACTTACATAGAGATCGTTAAATTTAGTATCAAAGTAATAAATTTATTTTCTTCTTCTGCGAGAAGGAGTTCGTTTTTTTGGTGAACGTGCTGTTTGCTTTGCGTGTTGAACAATCATTTTTGCTACATTTAATCCAGTAGCCTTTTCTATTCCTTCAAAGCCAGGTGAAGAATTTACTTCAATGATTTTGGGTCCGGTGAGTGATTCTAAAATGTCTACACCTGCAACCGTTAAACCTACTGCTTTCACAGCTTGCACGGCTAACCGTTTGACGGGTTCTTTTAATGTGATGGGCACACCTTCGCCGCCTCGATGAATATTAGATCTGAACTCGCCCATTCGAGCTTGACGTCGCATTGCCGCGACTACTTGATTGCCAATGACAAAAGCTCTGATGTCTGAACCGCGTGATTCAGCGATGTATTGTTGCATGATCACATCTTGTTGAAGACCAGACATTGTGTCGATAACAGATTCTGCAGAGGAGGGAGATTCAACAAGCATTACACCTACACCTTGTGTTCCTTGCAAAAGTTTAATAATTGCGGGAGTTCCATGAACATGTCGTAAAGCAACTTTAATTGCACGTGATCCGCGCATTAATACGGTAATGGGAATATCAAATCCTTTTTCTGCTAAAACTTGTAAACAACGTAATTTATCTCTTGATTGAGCAATTCCAATTGAACCGTTCACTACTTTTATTCCTAACAATTCAAATTGTTTTACAACTGCGAGACCATAATCAGTAATGGAAGTGCCAATTCTAGGAATGACAACATCGATGGGGGGAGCAAGTCGGTCATGAATTAATATTTTTGAACCTTCTTTGCTGACCACAATTTGGCAATCAAGTGGATCAAATACTGTACAATCTACTTTTAATGCACGTGCTTCTTTGAGTAGTCTTTGAATAGAATGTAATTGGCGATTGCGAGATAGAATTGCGAGTTTCATAATTTGATGTCTATATTATCTTATGGGGCCAATTTCACAAGCTAAGCTTTTCATATTTGTTTTAATTTTTGTAGCGATGATTAATTCATGTTCGCATGGCACAAAAAAAACAACTGGAACAGTTCAGTTTTTACCTCAATATCCTTATGAGCCTGTTAAACCAGTAGATGCACCACTTAATTTTTGTAAAGTATGGGAAAAAAATCTAACTGCTAACTTGTCTTATTTAAGTGTTTCTGAGGATGGATCAAAATATCTAGTTTCTACTTCAGCAAACAAAGGAAGACCTAAAGGCGTAGAAGCAAAAATTAGTGTGATCAGTAAAGATGGAAAGTTGATTTGGTCTCAATGGTCAAAGCAGCCAATCAGGGGTCAGTCTATTTCTAAAAAAGGAGAGTGGGTGGCGTTTAGTAATTATGAGGATAAAACATTTTTTTATAATACAAAAGGAAGCAAGTATTTTGAGAGATCGAATTTAGGTTTTCCACATATTTTTGAAGATTTAAAAAATGTACTTATCTTTAATGACGATGATTCTGAACCAGATGTAGCATTTACAGTTTATGATTTTTCAGGGAAAAAAGTTACACAATCAAAAGTGCCATCAGGCCGTGAACCAGTTGATTTGAGTTATTATTATGATGTTGACCAGAAAAAATCTTATATAGCATTAGCATTAAGTGGACGTAATCAAGAAGATGACAAATGGATTATCAAAACTATCAATGATGAAAAAATATCGAATGGAACTTTTGAAGGAGAGCCTGTTTCGATTGCCTTATTTCAAAAAGAAAAATTATTTATATTATACTCAGACCCGATCGATCCTTCTTTGCAGCGTGTACGATCAATCTCTGTAGCGGATGGAAAAAAACTTTGGGATATTGAATTAGATAAACATTATGAAGTGATTCGTTTGGCAAATGCTAATTCTGAAAATGAATCATTTTTATTATTATATGGAAATCAAACAAGAGGACAATCCATATTAGGTTTAGATTTAACAGTTGGAAAAGCATTATTTGAACGCTCCTATCCTACAGCGTCGATATATTCATCACCTGTATTAGTAGCAAAACAATCTAAAGGTTTTTCAGCAATGGCCGTTATCATTATTGATACTGCAAGCGGAGAAAGCCAAACTCCTGCGGGTACGTTGACGCTCATGGGGTTGAATCGAGAAGGAAAAGCCCTTTTCACTTTACCTGTATTGGCTCCAGACGGAATTTATTCTTATTCAATTAATTTTGAAAATAATCCAGAAGTATTGGTTGGATTAGGTGAGCCCGGAAATAGCACGATCGTGCAATTTGAAAAATGTAAATAATTTCAGTTTGATTTAAAACAATTCGAAATGACTTTATTTGAAAGTGAATTCAAAACTCTATCTTTTTGCGATGATTGACTTCCAAATAAATCAACCAAGAGTTGACTTCGATTTGGATATATTTGCATTCCATTATTATCGAAGACTTTGTAAAAAGTATTGTATGTTTTTTGTACTGATTGATTGGGCTTGATTTTAAATTCTACACAGTAACGACCTGAAAGTTCGCAGGCATCAGCATTATAGTGAAACTGTGCTTCACAGTTGCCAATTTTATGTTTGGTTGAGTCTCCACGTTTAAATTGATCAAGCGTTTTAGCAATGTCAATATTGTAGGTATCGTCAATTAATTTTTGTATTTGATTTTTTATATCTAATTTAAAATTTGATTCTACCGCAGCGACCGTTCTCTTGAGGGTATTGTCAATCTGTGGTTTGGTATTCATTTTACATTTTGATTGTGATATTAAATCAATTTGTTTTTTGTCTTTTGATAAAATTGCATGAAGGGTTGCGCAATCATTGATATCAGCTCTATTCGATTTAGAAATTGATGAGCATATTATGCTTGCTTGATTTGCTAAAGATTGTATATCGACATCATATTCTGCTAATGTTTGTTGAATTTGTTCAAGTTCTATTTGTGTAAAAGTTGAGTCAAGATTTTTTTTAATTCCAAACATAGATAAAAAATGTTCTGAACATGCATTTGTCCAACGGTGATTTTTTTCCGGAATTTTTACACAAAATGAAAACCCAAATAGTTGTTGGTTACAAGGTATTGTACCAGGATTTGATTCACAGGTTTTAGCGTCTTCATTGAATTTAGAGTTTTGAGAAGGTTTGCATTTTCCTGTTTGAAGATCTTTCATGCCCGTATAGCCTGCGATCAGACACTTTTGATCAGAAGCAAATGCATTATTAATAAAAATTGTATTCCAATAACTTACGTTTACTTGTTTTGATTCATCATTATGATCAATTATTTTAAGTGAAGTAATGAATAGCTGAGCTGAATTCGTGTCTGAAAACACTGGATAGCTTAATAAAAATACTAGAATTAAAAACGATCGTTTCATTAATTTAGATTAATATAGTTTATTATATTTTTTACGTACAGATGATTTTTTAGATTTAATTTCAGTTTTATGGTTTACAATGTATTCTTCGATTGAAAGGCATCCATACATTTTTTTAACCATCATTTTTCTAATTTGATCGCGAAGTTCATCCATTATTAAATGTTGCCATTTCGAAGGAACCGCAACTTTTTGAGTGTTTAAAAATTGGATATAATCTTTAGCTATTTTATCTACGAAGTCTTTTTGATTTTCTTCAGAATCATCAAAATCATATAAATGTTTTTCAAATATTGTATACAGGGGGTCTAATTTTAATTCTTCTGAAGTCGTTACTTCTTTTTTTGCTGAGGTGTCAGTTTTTTTACTTTGTGTAATTCCGAAAAAATTTGAAACTTTTTTAGCTGTTTTCTGAGCATTCGACATGAAGTTCTCCTGTTGGATGTTGCATCTTACTTTTCGGTAACTTTGCACTTTCTATGATGGGGAAAAAAATACCTACTGAGCAGAGTCTTTAAAGAGCGTGCTGATTTAAGACGATAAGGTTTATACTAATGGAAAAAACATTGCCTGAAGCGATTCGATTGATCGCAGAATCTACGTCGTTTGTAATTACAACACATGTAATGCCTGATGGGGATGGTTTAGGTGCTGAGGTGGCACTTTATCATTATTTAAAGCGTTTGGGTAAAGAAGTAAGAATCGTAAATCCTGATGAATTGCCTTCGCGATATCAATTTATTGATCGCGCCGGAGCCGTTGAAGTTTTAGACGATAAAATTAAAAAAAATATGCCTGAGTTTGATATGGCGGTCATTATGGATACTTCAGATCCCCGTAGGATCAACGGACTTTGGGAAATCTTTTCTAAAAAAGCAAAGTATATTTTAATCGTAGATCATCATCCCAATTTAGCTCCCCATTTAAATGTGACTGATAAGGCACGAATTCACACGTTGGTTGATGAAAAATCATCTTCAATCGGTGAGTTATTGTATCGATTTTTTCATTCAGCAAATGATACGCTTGATCCGAAATCTACATCATTTCGATTTTCTCCAGAAATTGCATTGGGTTTGTATGTTTCCATTATTACAGATACAAATTCATTTCGATATGCGAGTACCACTTCTCTTTCTCATCGAATTGCTGCCGATTTAATTGATTATGGTTTACAACCTGAATTAATTTATCAGGATGTATATTCTTCAAAATCTGCTGATCATTTAAGACTGATTGGTGAAGTACTTGCCAATGTTAAAGAAAGTAAAAACTTAAAATTTGTTTGGGTTGAGATTCCAAAATCATTACGCAAAAAATACAAAGCATCCTCAGATGATACGCAAAGTATTGTAAATTACTTGTTACTACACAAAGAAGCCGAGGTTTTGTGTTTAATTCGTGAAGAAGACGATTCAAAAATTAAAGTAAGTTTAAAATCAAAAGGTAAAGTGCAAGTGAATACTCTTGCTAATGAAATGGGCGGTGGTGGACATGAGTTTGCCGCTGGATACTCATCTGAAGGTACCATTGAAAAAGTTCGTGATAAGCTCATCGAAAAAATACAAAAATTAATTCCATAGATTTGGGTATTCATAATTTCAAAATACGTACTTTCTTTCGTGATCTTGTGTACTTGACTAATGAAAATCTGATCCTAAAGTAATTCATAGATTATTTTTAGGGGAGGCTTATCGTGATTGAAGTCAATCGCTTATCCAAATTTTATGGAACTAGAAAAGCTGTAGACGATATTTCATTTTCAGTAAAAAAAGGTGAAGTATTAGGATTCTTAGGACCCAATGGTGCAGGTAAATCCACAACCATGAAAGTATTAACCTGCTTTATGCCAGCATCGTCTGGAACTGTAAAAGTTGCAGGCTTTGATGTTTTTGATAATCCGCTAGAAGTAAAAAAACGCGTGGGTTATTTACCTGAGACCCCGCCTGTATATAAAGAAATGGTTGTAGAAGAATATTTAAAATACAAAGCATCTTTGCACGAAATCACAGGTGTCAAAGCAAAAGCTGCTGTCGATATGGCTTTACAAAAGTGTAATTTAACAAATGTTAGAAAGAGATTAATAGGCAATCTTTCAAAAGGATTCCGACAACGAGTAGGAATCGCACAAGCAATCGTACATAGTCCAGATGTACTCATTTTGGATGAACCTACGGTTGGATTAGATCCAAAACAAATTATTGAAATCAGAGAATTAATTACAGGTTTGTCAGGAAATCATACGGTCATTCTTAGCACGCATATTTTACCAGAAGTACAAGCTACTTGCTCTAGAGTTTTGATCATCAATGAAGGAAAACTGGTGGCCGACAATACGTTAGATGCTATTTCTGCGCAAATCAATCACGGAAATGTATATTCTCTACTTGTAACAGCTAAGCAAAAAGAACTAGTTGAAAAACTTGAAAAACTAAAGGGTGTAGCAAGTGTTGCTTCAGCAAGCTCTGAAGAGGCAGGTGCATATAAATTAGTAATTACCTCAGAGCAAAATCAAGACGCAAACTTTCGCAGTAAAATTGCAGAGCTTGCAGTTGAGTCTGGTGCGGGATTATTAGAATTCAAAAGAGAGTCGTTGTCACTTGAAGATGTGTTCTTAAAATTGACAACCGTAGAAAAACATTAGGAGCATTGAAATGAAGCTTTCTCATACAATGGCAATTGCTAAAAAAGATTTTAAATCGTACTTTACTTCTCCAATCGCCTACATAGTGATGGCGGTGTTTTCATTTATTATGGGAGGCATGTTTTATGACATATTCAATATGTTCATAATGCAAAATTCTCAATTTGATCAAATGAAGATGGGTAAAGGTCCAAATCTTACAGACCATCTCATTAGGCCAATTTATGGAAATATGAACGTAGTTCTCTTATTTATAATTCCATTTATTACGATGCGACTTTTCGCTGAAGAAAAGAAAAATAATACAATCGAATTTTTAATAACGGCACCGGTTAAATTAAGTGAAATTGTAGTTGGCAAATTTCTATCAGCACTTTTATTTGTCATGATTTTATTAACGTTAACGTTACCGTATCCGATCACTTTAATGATTACTGCTAATGCTGATATTGGAGTATTATTGATGTGCTATTTAGGCACGCTTTTAATGGTCGCTGTTTATGTAGCGGTTGGCACTTTTTGTTCTTCCGTGACTGAAAATCAAATCATTGCGGGTGCACTTTCATTTGGTTGTATTTTATTTTTATGGATTATTAAATGGGGTTCATATTCCGCAGGACCAGTTTTATCTGAGATCTTAAGTTATCTTTCTATCATTGATCACTTTGAAGAATTTTCACGAGGAGTATTTAGTACAAAAGATTTAGTGTTTTATTTTTCGAGTATATTTGTGTGGTTATTTTTAACATTTAAAACTTTAGAGTCTTATACTTGGAGAGCGTAAAATGAAAAAAACAATTATTACTTTTTTAAATATTGCACTCTTTTTGGCATTTATTTTCGTTGCATGGGTTTATCCTGAAGTACCAACAGCAATGTATACCTTCGGTATTTTGCTGTTAATCAGTTTAGTCATAACAGCTGTAATGAATCAAAAAGCATTACAATCAACTGTAAAATCTAGAACATTTAAATACGGTGCAAATGCAACGATTTCTGTTGGTTTGGTATTAGCAATTGTAGTTATTTTAAATGTATTGAACTCTAAACATTACTATCGAAAAGATTTAACAAAAAATCAGTCACATGGCTTAAGTGATCAAACAATTAAAATATTAAAAGATCTGAAAAAAGATGTTCGAATTATTGTGTTTGAAAAAATTCAAGCAAGAGATGCAGTAAAAGGTATTTTAGAAAATTATACTTACCACGCAGGATCTAAGTTAAAAATCGAGTTTGTAGATCCCGATCGTGATCCATCCAGGGCAAAGGCGGTTGGTGTTAAAAAATATGGCACCGTTATTTTACAAACCGGCGGTGATAAAGAAACCCTCAAAGAGACAAGAGTAGAAGAAGTAAATGAAGAAAAACTAACAAATGGATTAATTAAATTATTGAAAGATAAAAATGTTACGATTTGTTTTACAACAGGACATGGTGAAAAATTACTAGATGTGAACGAGGCGGAAGGTCTTTCAAGTATAAAACAAGAACTTCAAAGTCAAACGTACGATGCGAAAACCATTAATTTGATGGAAGAAGGTAAAATCGCTGATAATTGTACTGTTGTAGCGATTGTAGGTGCGAATAAAGGATTTTTTGAAAAAGAATTGAATTTATTGTCAGATTATTTAAAAAATGGCGGAAATGCTTTTCTAGCTCTCGATCCAAATTTAAAAGGAAATGATTTTCATCCAGAATTAACGAAACTTTTGAGTGAATGGTACATTGAAGTGAAACATAATTTAGTTTTAGATCCTACAAGTCGATTGTTGGGTCAAAATGCTGCAGTTCCTTTGATTGCAATTTATAACAAAGATCATCCGATTACCAAAGAAGCACAACAAACATCTTTATTTCCCCTTACTTCTACAGTGGAAATAAAAAATGGCGCTCCCGCTACTTTGAAAGTAAATTGGCTTGCAAAATCAACTCCTCGATCATTTGCTATGACTGATTTTAAATCAATTGCAACTGGGCAGGTAAAAATTGATGAGAAAAAAGAAAAAGCGGATTCATTTCCTGTTATGGCTGTTGTGGAAGGAAAGAAAGATGCTAAAGCACCGAAAGATTCAAGAATCATTGTAATGGGAACTTCAGGTATTGCTACAAATGGCTTTTCGAAACATGGTGCTAATTTAGATTTGGTATTAAACGCACTTTCATGGCTTTCGAATGATGATTCTTTGATTTCGATACGTCCTAAAGAGGAAGCTTCACAGCCGCCCACACTTTCTCAGGCAGAAGGTCGTGTAATTCAATTAATTACAAAATATTTAATCCCATTAGTAGTAATCGTAGTTGGCATTGTACTTTGGGTTCGCAGAAGGAGATTATAATTTCATGAAAGCAATGAAAACGAATTTAATTTTAGCTTTTATTCTATTTATCTTGAGTACATTTTACTACTGGTACGAATATCAAAAAAAACCAGCACAAGATAAAATCGAAGAAACCAAGAAGAAAGTTTTTTCTGTCGATCAATATGCCGAGATAGATTCAATTCAAATCCGTTATAAAGATAAAGAAAAATCGTATGATATAGATTTTGCGTGTAAAGAAAATTGCAAGATGTCTGCAACAAATGCGAAATGGAATATTGTTACCCCAATTCATTTTCTTGCGGATGATGCAAACTTAGGTTCACTTTTGTCTTCTCTATCTACCTTATCGGTTACAGAGTCAGTGCCAATTGAAGGTGATATTGAGAAAAATTTAGAAAAATTTGGATTAGGTAAAACGCAAAGAGAACAATCAAAAGTTACTGTAAAGTTTAAAACACAATCAATATCATTGTATATTGGTGATGATGCAGCTGTTGATGGTAGCGTCTATGCTTATGTAGAAGCTCCCGGTTTATCGAATGATCGTGTTCGTATGATACCTTCCTATGTAAAAGGGTACTTAACAAGAAGTTTAAGTTATTGGAGAAATAAAAAATTATTTAACTTTGCAGCCAGTCAAATTGAAAAAATAACATTAACGAACCAAACAAATTCAGTTCCACTAGAATTAACTAAAGAACAAAGTGATTGGTTTTTACCTTATCATCAACCCGCAGATAATGAAGTAGTTGATACATTTACAACTGGAATAGCATTCATAAATGCAAAAGAATATGTTTCAGATAATAAAAATAAAGATCGATCTAAATTTAAATTTTCTTCAAAACCTAAATATAGACTTCATTTAAATGTTGGGGCTTCAAAAACAGATTCATCGTTAGGCGCTCAAAAAGTAACGTTGGATATATATGAGGGTTCAGCACCATCTGTGAATGAAACAAAAGACAAAACAAGTGAAATTGCAAATGCCCCTACAAATTTGTATGCTGTTATGTCTGATAAAGATTTTATTGTAGAATTAGATAAACCAAGTACAGATAAGTTTTCTAAAAAAATAACAGATTTTAAATACAAATATTTATTATTTGGAAAAGATAAAGAATCGATTCGCAAAGTAAAAGTAAACTTTTTAAAATCTTCAAATGTCGTAGAATTTAAATCTGATGATGCTGGAGTATGGTCGATGACAAATAATCCAGAAGGTTTCGATTCAACAACATTTACAGAGACAGTTAAAAAATTTGGTAACATTAAAATGAGTGAATACCTTGCAGCAGATAAAATGCCAGCAGGTTTTATTGAAGAATCTATTTGGGAACTAAGAGATGCGAAAGGTAAATCGTTAAGATCATTTTCAGTTTATAAATCTGAAAAATCGGCAGGTTCAGATGTCTATTTAAAATCTTCAGATAAATTTTTTGCTGGAGAGATAGCCAAAGCTGAAAAATCATCGATTTCATGGTTACCTAACAAGGTTGAACAATTTACAAACGTTAAAAAGGCGGCAATTCCTGCATCTACATCGCCAAATCCTGAAGCAAAACAGGGTGCACCTGCTGTGACCCCAAATCATTAATGATATAATGATAATAAGGAGTATTCATTGGCAAAATGTGAAAACTGCTTTTTAGATTTATCGTTTTATCCACCACTATCTGGTGGTGCATGTTCTAATTGTGGAAAAATTTCTACAATCTATGAACATGCAAAGTTAAACACAGACATTCCGCCACTTAAAAAAGAAGAGCAATTGAATCAATATACTTCACAAAAACTACAGTCAGGTTTTTTTCCTTTTCCATTAATAAAATCAATTAAACAATTGTTAATGAGACCAACTCAATTTTTTTCAGAATATATTGATTATTTTAAAAATAATATTGGCGTATCGGCAGCGTTAGCGTTTGCAGTAGTATGCCAATGGATTTCAGACTTGTTTTCTTTTATCTGGAAAACTGTATTTGGAACTTTTATTGAAAACCATTTGCAAGAATACATTCAAATCTTATCAAAATTGAATGGCCAGAATTCGGTTTCATCATTGCAACATTTCGAGAGTACAAGTAACCGATCGTTTGATTTTTTATTTGGAGCAGGCACCATTGTACTTTCACCGTTTTTTACGCTTATTAAAATATTTATTTTTTCAATTATGATTCACATAGGTGTTAAAATTTTTATTAAAAATAATAAAGATTTTCCACATTCATTTAATACAACTTTAAAAATTCTTTGTTTTGGAACCGCAGCTTCATTATTAAAGGTTATTCCTTTTATAGGTTTTTTAGCAGCAATGATCCTGACCTTTGTCATTGAATACACTGGGCTTAAAGAAGTATATAAAACGACATCTGGACGCTCTACGTTGACTTTGTTGTTTCCGGCAATCTTGTTTTTTGTTTTTGTATTAATAATGGTTGCATTTGCAGCGTTGATTGGATTTTCATTTTTTTCTCTGTTAAATCAACAGTGATCAAAAGGAGAATGTATTTCAAAAAGAATACTGTCACTTATGACAATCATTGGTGCGGTAGTATTGGGTGGCGTTCTTTCACTGATCGCTGAAAAAACTTTTTTTAGAAAAAAACCAAATCAAATACCGGTAATCATTAGTTCAGCTCCTCAAATTCCATACAATCCGGCTTTTAATCAAGCAAAAGAAACTGATTTTCAATTGATAAATTCTTGTTTCGATTTGTATGAAGCAGTTTGTTCGAATAAAAAAACCAAAGATCCAAGTGGATTCGTAAAGCGTGATGTGGAAGGTGAAGTTGAAGCATTACGAATTATGGAAAAAATTGTTCAAAATAATAAAAAAATATCTACACAAAACGTTTACGAAGAGCTTGCAAATAAAATATATACTGAAGAAAGAGTGAAAATATTAAAGGATCTTTTTGAAGACGTTCGTAAATACATGTTGAAATTTATTGATGCACAACCATTTCAATCATTAGGTTTAGAAGAAAGAATTATTTTAAAAAAACAAATTGAAAAAGTAGTTCTTGAAATTCCACCGCCTGCTAATATTTATTCAGACGAATTAGATTTATATACAAGTAATGATGTGTTTTATGAGCGAACAAAAGAAAATAATCTTCGCATTCGCATTGGTGGAGCGAATTTATTTACGGTTAATAGTAAGTTTAATTTAGCGTTTACGTTAGCTCATGAGCTTGCACATTCGATTGATCCGTGTGAATTGAAATACAATCAGGTGGATATTTTAGCGTATCACGGTTTAGCAGAGTGCTTTGGAACCCCATTAGTAGAGCAATCAGGCGAATGTATGGCGCATGGTAGGGTGTCTGAAATATTTGCAGATTGGGTTGCAACGCATATTGTTGCAGATTTGCTTACAGTTAGTTCTGAGAAATATACAATTGCTCAAACTAGAATGGCATTAATGAATGCAGTACGTGATTTATGTGTAGAAGAAGAGCCTTATGATGATGATCGAACGCCAGAAGATGACAAATCGCCAGAAACTCCAGAAGAATTGGCCGCAAGTCACCCATCTTCGTCATATCGCGTAAATCACATTTTCGCACAGCACCCACAAATTCGTAAGATCTTAGGATGCAAAGAAAACCAAGGCCCGCTTTTGCCAGGTGTTCCGCAGCAGTGTTTTTGGAAGATAAGTTCCGAATAAGGTATTTGCAGTCCCAAAATCTGTAAGATATAAATTGAAAATGCTAAGTCAATTACCAAGACATGCCGGATGGATCGAAGTCATTTGTGGCAGTATGTTCAGCGGAAAAACAGAAGAGTTGATTCGCAGATTAAAGCGTGCCCAAATTGCTCGTATCAAAGTTCAAGTTTTTAAACCAATCATTGATGATCGTTATTCAAAAGAACACGTTCAAAGTCATGATGCTACAAAGGTTTTGTCTGTTCCTGTATCTAAATCTTCAGAAGTTTTAGAAAGAGTAGAAGATTCTACAAGAGTTGTTGGAATCGACGAAGCACAATTTTTTGATGAAGGAATCGTAGACGTTTGCCAAAAGTTAGCCAATCGAGGAATTCGTGTTGTAGTTGCTGGATTAGACATGGATTACTTAGGTAAGCCTTTCGAACCAATGCCAAAATTTTTAGCAATTGCTGAACATGTTACAAAGCTTCATGCAATATGCATGTCTTGCGGTGGTGAAGCTTCGCGCACTCAAAGATTAGTGGCGAGTGATCAGCAAATTGCAGTCGGCAGCAAAGACATGTACGAAGCACGTTGCCGTAACTGTCATGAACCAAAGATTTCGTGAGGATCAATGAGTCTGGAAACCGCTTACAATCAAGTGCAGTACAGACTTTCAGAAATTGAACATAAATATGGAAAAAATGTTCATATATTATCAGATCCTTTTTTACTTACACATTTAGCTAGGCTTTGTAGTCCTGAAACATTTCAGCCATTAATTAATGAACATGTTCATACCATTTACACTAATTTAGTAGAAGTGATTCTCAATCACGAATTTCCGAAGAAAAAAATGCAAATACCGACTCGTATGCAATCTATGCATAAAGAAGCTGTATTTTCTGGAGAATTAATTGATAGCGATCAGTCAACGGTTGCTGTGAATTTAGCTCGTGCAGGCACATTTCCTTCTCATATTTGTTACACTGCTTTTAATTATATTTTAAATCCACATAAAGTACGTCAAGATCACATCAGTTTAAACCGTGCAACCGATGAGTCTGAAAAAGTTGTGGGCACAAATGTATCAGGTCACAAAATTGGTGGCCCAGTAAAAGATGCAATCGTTGTATTTCCTGATCCGATGGGAGCAACGGGTGGAACCATTGTTTCTGCTTTAAATATTTATAAAAAACAAATTCAAGGTCCTGCTAAAAAATTCATCGCAGTACATTTAATTGTTACTCCAGAATATTTGAAAACTGTTTTAAAAGAACATCCTGATTTAATTATTTACGCCGTACGATTAGATCGTGGATTGTCTTCTTCAGATATTTTAAAAACGGTTCCGGGCACACACTGGGATCAAGAAAAAGGTTTAAACCAAAAACAATATATTGTGCCAGGTGGTGGCGGTTTTGGTGAAATATTAAATAACTCGTTTGTATAAGAAAGAAAGTGAAGAACTATGAGTAAAGATAATGAATTTAAATTACCAAGAGTGATGTTGCCAGAATTTAAAATCAAGCAACGATTATTAGAATTAGCAAATGAAATTACGTATGATTATCGCGGCAAAGATTTAACTGTAATTTGTGTTTTAAAAGGCTCATACATGTTTTTTGCTGATTTGATTCGAAACATTGATTTGCCAATGAATTGCGAATTTATGGGAGTTTCAAGTTATGGTAACCGCATGACTTCTTCAGGTGAAGTTAAAATTACTTTAGACTTAACTGATCCAATACAAGGTAAACATATTTTAATTATTGAAGATATCGTAGATACTGGATTGACTGCGCAATATTTAATTAACAATTTAAAGGCTCGTAAACCAGCAAGCGTAAAAATGTGTTCACTTTTATTAAAACCAGATGCATTGAAATGTGATGTAACGGTTGATTATGTTGGATTTAGAATCGAAAACGAATTTGTAGTAGGTTACGGATTAGATTATGAAGGCCGTTACAGACAAATTCCATATATCGGAATCTTAGATAATGCAGATTATTAAGGCAAAAGCACCAGCTCGAGTTGATTTAGCAGGTGGTACTTTAGATTTATGGCCTTTGCATTTATTTTTTGAAAACACAGCAACACTCAATTGCACAATCGATCAATATGCTGAAGTAACCATTGAAGTGGGTGCTGAAAATGCTTTGCGTAGAACTTCATCAATCACTTTAGAGTCAGCTGATCGTGGTGTAAAACACGAGTTTGAATCTTATGCGGAATTATTAGAATCATTTCAGGGCACACATAAAGCAGTAGGATTGTCTCCTGCACTTTGGTTACATGCACGAGTAGCAAGACACTTTTATGCTCTTTGGAAAAAGCCAGCTTCATTTAAAGTGTCAACTCAATGTGCATCACCTGCGGGAGCAGGTCTTGGTGGATCATCAGCTTTAAATATAGCTCTTTGTTCTGCATTTCGAAAATTAACGAACGCAAACATTACAGACGAAGAGTTAATTGCATTAGCACGAGATCTTGAAACGACTGTGATTGAAGTACCAGCTGGTGTGCAAGACTATTGGTCTGCTTTATTTGGCGGGGTACAAGCAATTCGATTGGATGCAGGTAAAACACACAGAAAAGTATTTTTAAAATCTACAGAATTCATTCAGTCTCATTTAATTCTTTGTTATTCAGGTCAATCGAGAAATTCTGGAATTAACAATTGGGCTGTTTATAAATCTTTCATCGACAAAGACAAAGAAATTCATTCGGCATTTCAAAATATTGTAAAAGCTGCATACAGAGTAGAAGAAGCGCTTGAAAAAAAATCAACCGAGTTATTGGTTGAAGGAATTAATCTTGAATGGAATTCACGACAAAAACTAGCTCCTACCATTGCAACCAAAGATATGCTCGAAACAATTGAGTTCGCAAAAACGAAAGGCGCGTTGGGTGCTAAAGTTTGTGGCGCAGGTGGCGGTGGTTGTTACATCATCGTGGTTCCACCGCAAAAGAAAAAAGAAATCCAAGATCATTTACGAGCAAAAGATGTACACGTGATTGATTTCAAAGTTGTTGAAGGTGGCTGTGAAGTCACAGCATGATGTTGAACGATTTGTAGGCATTTCACTGGGCGGAGCTAAATCCGACCGCACTTGCGTAACCGTAATCGATTGGTATCGAAAACAAGATAAAGCTTTTTTGATCGATATTTTCGAATCAATTGGTCCACAAAACTCACTCACAGATGATCATCACAGACATGAATTAACGGCAGACCAAGTTTTATTAGATTTATTAAAAGAACTCATGCGTTCTGAACATCATACGGGAATTAAAACGATCGCGGTCGATGCTCCTCTAACATTACCACCATGTTTGATTGAATGTTCTCAACATTGTGATGGCTACGAAAAATGTAAAAAACCAGAAGTAAAGTGGATGAAGCAAATTTATAAGAAAACCAAAGAGAGTTTGCCAAAACTAAAGCATTTTACGCCATATAGCCAACGTCCAGTAGAATTGTACTTTCGTTATTTGTATCCAGATGAAGAATTGTTTCAAGATGAAACAATGGGAGCTAATTTAGCACCACAAGCAGCACGTATGCAGTATTTAAAGACAAGATTGCAAAAGCAAAATTTAATTGAAGTGTGGCCAAAACTTACAATCTTTTCAATGCTGAAACCATTGAAGTTATCGAAACGTGATTTTCATTTTTATAGAAATGTTGAAAAAGGTATGCACGTACGATCTAAAATTCTAGAACATTTAGTTTCACGAGTTGGTATATTTATTTATGATCGCGACCACAAAAAATTAATATCAAATATTTCATCCTTTGAGTCGTTTGTATGTGCGTACGTAGCGCTCGAAGAAGTACGAGGAAACACTGTTAAATTCAGATCTGACTTGCCCATTGATACGGGTTGGGTGGTAGTGCCCGAATTATGATTCGATTCATCTTGAAGCGAATAATATATTCAATTCCAACGTTATTTGCGCTATTGTTTATAGTTTTTGTAATTATGAAACAAGTTCCCGGTGGCCCATTTGATACAGAACTAGCACTTCCAAAGGCAATGGTAGAGTCGCTTCAAAATCAATATCATTTCAATGAACCTGTTTTAAAACAGTTCATGTATTATATTGAAAATGTACTCAAAGGTGATTTAGGTCCAAGCTATTCATACTTTGGAAATCGCTCTGTAAATGAAATCATCGGAGAAAGTTTTCCGATCTCATTTAAATTAGGAATACTTTCTTTATTTTTTGCAACCATTTTCGGAGTATTATTTGGCGTATGGAGTGCGTACTATCGAGGATCCTGGTTTGATTTTACAACATTACTGATTGCGCTGGCTGGAATTTCACTGCCCAGTTACCTAGTTGCATCTATTTTGATTTTAGTTTTTAGTGTTTGGTTAAAATTACTTCCTGTCGCACTCATCGATGGATTTTCTTCTTATATATTACCGGTAACGGTTTTAGGTTTGCGTCCTTTAGCGCTCATTACTCGAATGACACGAACAAGTATGATAGAGGCATTGCAATCAGATTATATTCGTACTGCAAGAGCTAAAGGATTAAGTAGATCTGTTGTTTTATATAAACATGCATTAAAAAACTCGCTCATACCAGTTATCACAATGCTTGGGCCTCTCACGGCAGCACTTATTTCAGGCTCTTTTGTCGTTGAAGTAATTTTTGTAATTCCAGGACTTGGAAAATATTTTATTTCTGCCGTACTCGATCGAGATTACTCTATGATTATGGGGTTGTCTCTTGTCTATGGCACTCTGATCATTGTTGCAAACTTGGTCGTTGATGCTTTGTATTCTGCAATTGATCCTAGAATGAGAATTCAAGAATGAGGATTTTTAATTGAAGACTAAAAAAGTATTTCTCATTTCAGCTTGCTTTTTGACTCTAATGATATTGGTCGCAATTTTCGCAAATTTGATTGCACCATATAGTTACGATATACAAAATATAGACGAACGACTATTAACTCCGAATATAAATCATTTGGCTGGAACCGATGCATTAGGCCGCGATTTATTTAGTCGAATTATTTATGGAGCGCGTGCCAGTATGTTTGTAGGAATTGCCACAGCTTTAATCAGCTTAACTTTAGGTTTAATCATTGGATCCATTTCTGGTTTGCTCGGTGGTTGGATCGATCAAATCTTAATGAGAATTACAGATATTTTTTATGTGATCCCATCACTACTACTAGCAATTTTAGTCATGGTTATGATGGGACAAGGAATCCTTAGCATTGTCATAGCTTTAGCAACTGTAGGTTGGGTTCAGCAAGCTCGCCTCATACGTGCGCAAGTTTTTCAGATAAAAGAATTACTCCACATTGAGGCTGCTAAAGCAATTGGCGCAACTCCGATACGCATTTTAAAAAAACATATTTTACCACTCACGTTAGGTCCTCTACTTGTTTCTCTTACTTATCAAATTCCCTATAACGTTATGAGTGAAAGTTTTTTAAGTTTCTTAGGTGTCGGAATTCAGCCCCCACTTGCAAGCTGGGGTAGCCTTGCCTCAGAAGGTTTCAGAGGTATGCGCTCATATCCGCATTTAATATTATTTCCAGGATTAATTCTTTTTTTCACCATGCTCGCATTTCAATTTTTGGGAGATGGCTTAAAAGATCTTCTCGATAAAAATAGATATGCTCAAAGAATTGAGTAATTAGAACTTCCTAGTTAAACCAATTCTGAAATTAAACTCTTTTTTGAAAAAAACAGAAGAATTGTATTGATGATTAATAGCGTACTGATCGAATCGTTCATAAACTCCTTGAATGAAGGCAGAATATTTAGCATTTAGCATTTTAAATGAGTAACTCATTTTTGCAGATAATTCTGTAAATAAATATCCATAATTTCCAGATTTTGAAAATGAATTTTCAAGTTCAGCTACAAACGAAATGGTGCGATCATTGTTAAGGTTCATTGCAAAACCAGCTTCTAATTCTGTTCTTGCAACCTGCAATCCTTTAATGACTTCATTTGTTCTTAGTTTAATATAATTCATACCAATCGCATCGACGGTAACTTCAGCAATAGAATAGATTTTATTTTGAACATTTTCTTCATTTTCTTTTTCTATAGAAAATCCCACAATTTCAAATGAGGCATGCTGGTTTATGTCGAGAGCCAATTCGCGTGAAACCTGAAAAGGTAATGCTCTAAAGTTAGAATCATCACCGAATTCTTTTTCATATGGTACAACATTCATGTCAAACTCAAGTACACCTTTATTTCCTTCAGCATTTCCATAAACGATATGTGAATGAACAATGAAATATTTTGAATCGTTTTCAGATTGAATGCCTTCAAATTTTGCTTTTACTAAAAATGCTACTGCTTCATCTTCAAAATATGCGCCTGTACCAATTTCAACCATTGGATCGTTGCCATCATGATTTTCTGCAAAAGAGTTGAGTGAAAATAAAACTAACGAAATAAATATATAAATGAAGTTCATGTGCACGCTTTTAGCATAGATTGTCATTAAATGGTTTAAAATGAATATGCGCGATGCGCAAATGCGGCTAAAGCTATTTATTAAGTACTTAATATTATGAGTAAAACATGCCTAGAGTAAATCACTGAAAATGTAGGTAAAATTATATAAGAATGCTGAGCTTATACTTTATAATTCAATTCATTCTACACAGTTGTTTTGCTACAGAAAGCACTGAATTTAAAATTCAAAAAGGTGATCACTCAAGTTCACCAGTTTATGTAAAAATAATGTTCGGCAAGTCGATCGATTTTCAAGCTGTATTTAACGAAACAGCAAAGTACACATTTGAAGGTGAAGCTATTTCAAATCAATCTGACGTAAATAAATTATTTGGTTTCTCTGATTGTTCTGATTCTCATATAGAAAACAGCGCACGTTTCGGATGGCGTTGGTACAATAATGAACTTCAAATATTGGCGTTCACGCATAAAGATGGAAAATTTTCTTTCACTATTATGGGTACTGCAGAATTCAATAAAGTTTATAATTATAGTATTTCACTGAGCGGTGATAAATCTAAGTATGTTTACAAATTTAATAACAAATCAATTGAGATGGACAGAGGTTGTTCCTCTTCAAAAGCAAAAGGCTATTTTTTAAAACCATACTTTGGAGGCGATGAAGTTGCTCCTCACAATATTCAAATTAAAATTGCTTATGATAGTCCGTTTGCAAATTTCTTAGTTGATAAAATGTATCCAAATCCCACAAATAAGAATTATGCATACACTAACTTAGACGTTGGCGAAGACATTCAAGTCAAATTTGAAATCATAAACCTACAGGGTCAATTGGTTAAAGTGACAGAGCCTGTTGCATATCAAGCAGGAAACGATTACACAAAAATTAAAGTTGAATTTCCAGACACAATTGCCAGTGGAATGTATTTGATTAGGCCAATTGGAATATATCCAGATGGAAGCGAAAAACCAGGAATGGTTTCAAGTTCTGGTGATGCTTTAAAAGTGATCATTCAGAAATAATTATAAGTACTGTTCAGGACTATGAAAAATAGCTTTCATCGTTTTTGCCATTTTTGAGCCGTGCACACCATCAATGAGTCTGTGGTCAAAAGTTGCGCAAACACGAATCATTTTTCCAATTACAATTTGGCCATTTCGCACAACTGGCTTTTCAGTTAATGCTCCTACAGCAATGACAGATGGAACATGAGAGTATGGAACCAACGGCCCATAGGCCTCATCCATCCCAAGAGATCCAATGCTTGTAACCATAATACTTCCGAACGCATCTTTGGGAGAATTTAAAAGCGGACTCCAAATATTTAGTTTATATAAAATAAATCCGCCAATTCCCAAAAGTGTAGACGCTAACATTCCTGGCAATGATTTCGTCATATTTTTAAATTTTGTATACGTTTGGTCTTCTTTGGTTCGAATTTTTCGAGCACTTACTTCTAATTCACGTGCAATATCAACGATCGATTTTTGATCTGCATTTCGAATCACAGCTCCCGATAAGTCTTCACCTTTTTCGTCGGTGGCCACTTGAAAAAATACATCTACGGTTTTGCGAGGGTATAGTTTTCCGAATCTTAAAACACAATTGATTTCAGGATGTTTATGAATAGTATGAGCAATTGCTTTTCCAACCGCATGGGTAAGAGTAATTTTAACACCTGTTTCAACACGTTTTTTTTCGATAAACTTCAAAACTTGTTCGCAATCTAAATCGAGTGCACCATAAACACTGGGATCTCCAACCGTACGCCAAGTTCCGATTGCAATTTTTCGCCAAGCAGAAATTTTAAGTGGTTTTCCGTATTCAATATTTTTTGAGAACATAAATAAAGTGTATGTGTGTTTTAAGGAATTTCAATTGTAATATCGTTTAAAACTTTAGTTTGGCAACCTAATCTCAAGACAGCGCCCTCTTTAGCAGGGACATCTACATTTTCAATCATGTCTTTTTCGTCTTCTAGTTGAGCAGACAAATTTTGAATGCCCTCAACTACATACACACGACAAGTTGTGCATGCACAACAGCCTCCACACGCGTGATCTAGTGGTAAATCATATTCTATGGCAGCATCTAAGATCGTAGTTCCAGATCGCACTTCAGTTGTTTCATTTAAATTTTTCCAGAATATTTTGGGCATACTTAGTCTTTCAGAATCTTATTGATAGATTGGTTTTTTATGCCTTTTTCAAGGCTTAAATTCATTAAAACTTCAGCTAAATGTTGTGTACCATTACGAAGAGCTTGGTGGGATTTCTTAATTTGAACTAGACTTCCCAATTCCATGGCAGACTTTAACTCGTTTACTAAAATCTCAATGCCTGATTTTTCAGAAGAATTGATTTGATTTCCAATGTTTTCTAAGCTTTTTTCGGTTGCGTGCAAATCAGTAATAGCATCATTTTTTGCTTCAATTATTTTACGTGCTTCTAAATCTTTGGACTCGTTTTGAAATCCGTCTGCCAGCATTTTTTCAACATCAGTATCAGTGATCCCATATGTTGGGCGCACTTCAATTGACTGTTCCTTTTTAGAGTAAAGCTCTTTTGCACTTACACTTAAAATTCCATCCGCGTCCACTAAGAAAGTGACATCTACACGCGCCATTCCTGAAGGCATTGCAGGAATTCCATCTAAAACAAATTGGGCAAGCTTTCTGTTTTCCGCTACCAATTCACGTTCCCCTTGGTAGACATTAATGGCAACTTTGGTTTGTCCGTCAACATATGTTGTAAATTGTTCTTTAGCCAAGCACGGAACTCGAGTATTGCGCGGAATGATTTTATTCATTCCGCCACCGTAGGTTTCAATGCCTAAACTTAAAGGAACAACATCTAGTAATAATAAGTCAGAATTATTTCCTGCTAAAATGTCAGCTTGAATTGCTGCGCCAACAGCCACAACTTCATCAGGGTTTACTGTATTTGTATCAAAATATCCGTGTTTCAAAGCAAATAACTTTTCGACATATTTGCGAATAAAAGGTAAACGAGTGGGTCCACCTACTAAAACAACATCAGTTAAATCTTTTAAATGAATGCCAGCATCTTTTAATGCACTATGAACCGGATGTTTGGTTCTTTCTACAATAGGAAGCGCTAACTCTTCTAATTCAGAGCGATTCATTTTTACTTCATATTCTTCAGCATCTTTAGTTCTAATTTTTGCAGTAGCGTTTTCTTGAGAAGATAAATTTATTTTTAATTTTTCTGCAATTTCAATTAATTCTGAAGTCTCATTGATTGAACCATGCTTTGCACGTAACCAACACACAATTGAATGGTCAATGTCATCGCCGCCCAAACGGGTGTCTCCATTTGTTGAAAGCACTTCAAAAATTCCATCATGAAGTTTTAAAATTGATACATCAAAGGTTCCGCCACCTAAATCGTAAACGGCAATAGTTCCATTTTTCTTTTTCTGAATTCCATAAGCAAGTGCTGCTGCTGTTGGTTCGTTTAAAATGCGCAATACATTTAATCCAGCAAGACGGCCCGCCATTCGAGTAGCTTGTCTTTGTGAATCATTAAAATACGCAGGAACAGTAATTACTGCATCTTCCACAGTGCGACCCAAATCAGTTTCTGCTGCTGATTTTAATTTTTTTAAAATCATTGCTGAAATTTCAATGGGAGTAAAATATTGATTTCCTACTTTAATGCGAACATTTGCTTCATTGCTATCGTCAATGTGGTAGGGAAGTTCATTTTGAAAAGCTTCAATATCTTTTGCCCCTTTACCTAATAAACGCTTAACTGAAAAAACGGTATTTTCAGCATTCTGTGCTTTCTTTCTTTTTGCGCCCACACCAATTGAAGGCTCTAAAGCACCTTTAAAATACACTACTGAAGGAACCAAACGTTCGCCTTCTTCGGTTTCGATCACTCGAGCAACACCATTTTCAACAATTGCCACTAAGCTATTGGTTGTGCCCAAGTCGATTCCTATGATTGGTTCTTGAGAATTTGCACTATGGACAAGTGGACCCGCAGAAATCACAGGTAATTCTTTAAACGAATCACTCATGATTTGCTCCAGATTTTTGAATTAAATTTTCAGTATTATTTACTAATGAATTTAAATAATTGCGTAATGAAAGTTTTTCTAAAATTATTTTTGCTGAATTTTGAATTAAATCTTGGTTGGCACCAATGTTTTGCCAATCTGTTTTTTTAGCAATTGCGATGCACTCATTTAATTCATCAATCGAATTCTTTTTTATTTTAGTTAAAAATTTCTGGGCGGCACTTAAAAATGAGTCATCCCCATCCATTAAAAGTTCTTGTAATGAGAAAAACTCTTCAGCCAATTCAGCGGGAGTATTCACTTTCACTTCTGTTAATAATCTAGCCGATTCTAGAAGGGCGCGAATTCGCATTTCTTCGTTTTTTAAAATTCCATATGCTTCATTAATTTGAGCTGTCATTTCTTGATTTTTTATCAAGGCATTACGGTCACCGCGTGGTACTCGGTCTGGATGAAACTGTCGGCATTTTTCGTAATATTTTTTCTCAAGTGTTGCGAGATCAATTTCCACCGTTGGTTTTATTTCAAATATCTCAAACGGTGAAATCATAAAACCCAGCCTTTAAACTGAAAAAGAACTTCCGCATCCGCACGTGCGTTTTGCGTTTGGATTTGTGAACGTAAAACCTGTTCCATTTAATCCATCAGAAAAATCTAATATTGTGCCATTCAAATAAAGCATTGATTTTGAATCTACCAAAACTGATACGCCATCTTTTTCAAAAACTTTATCTTGTGGGCCAGGAGGGTTTGCCTCAAAACCTAATTTATAAGACATACCAGAACAGCCACCACCCACAACCATTACGCGTATGAATGCGTTTGCAGCTGTTGGATCTGAAGTTTTTAATCTTTTAATTTCGCTTACAGCTTTGTCAGAAATTTGAATTTGCATAAATTTCTCCTTATTTCGCTTCCTTCTTTTGTTCTTGTTTTGTCATATAATCTTTTAAAGCTGATTTAATTGCATCTTCGGCTAATACAGAGCAGTGAATTTTAATTGGTGGAAGTGCAAGTTCGTTTACGATGTCTGTATTTTTAATTTTTAATGCATCTTCAACGCTTTTGCCTTTAATCCATTCAGTTGCTAAAGACGAACTTGCGATCGCAGATCCGCAACCGAATGTTTTAAACTTAGCATCTTCGATAATGCCTTGTTCATTTACTTTCACTTGTAACTTCATTACGTCTCCGCACTCTGGAGCGCCTACAATGCCTGTTCCTACGTCTTGAGCGTTTTTATCAAGACTTCCCATATTTCTTGGGTTGTTAAAATGATCGATTACTTTTTTAGAATATGCCATTTTTCATTTCCTCCTAGTGCGCTGTCCATTGAATTGATTTTAAATCAATTCCTTCTTGAGCCATTTCCCAAAGAGGAGATAACTCGCGCAGTTTTGTTGCTGTTTCGATAACTTTCTTAATTGCAAAATCAACTTCTTCATTCGTAGTAAATCTGCCTAATCCAAATCGTATAGAGGTGTGGGCTAATTCTTCGCCCACCCCGATTGCCTTTAATACATAAGAAGGCTCAAGCGATGCGGACGTACAGGCACTGCCAGAAGATACTGCTAATTCTTTCATGCCCATAATCATCGATTCACCTTCGATATAAGCAAAACTTAAATTTAAATTATGTGGAAGCCTTTGAGTTGGATGTCCGTTCAAATAAACTTCAGGAATCGCTTTTGTAATTTCACGATGCATTTTATCGCGAAGACCCACCAATCTTTTTGATTCTTCTGTCATTTCTAGTCGCGCAATCTCGGCAGCTTTACCAAATCCAACAATAGATGGAACATTTAAAGTTCCAGATCGCATGCCGCGTTCATGTCCACCACCGTGCATTTGTTCAGCAATACGAACTCTTGGATTTTTTCGGCGAATGTACAATGCGCCCACACCTTTTGGTCCATACATTTTGTGAGCTGTAATCGACATCAAATCAATTCCCATGCTTTCCACATTTACGGGAACTTTTCCAATTGCTTGAACTGCATCAGAATGAAAAAGAACGCCTTTTTCTTTTGCTATCTTTCCAATTTCAGCTACAGGCTGAATCGTTCCAATCTCATTATTTGCAAACATGATTGAAATTAAAACGGTATTTGGTTTTATGGCAGCTTTTAATTCTTCTAAGTTGATCATACCGTATTGATCAACGTTTAAGTAAGTTACTTCACAGCCTTTTTGCTCTAAGTACTTACAAGTATCTAAAACTGCTTTGTGTTCAATCGGAGTGGTGATGATGTGATTTCCTTTTTCTTTGTACATTTCCATCACACCCATGATTGCAAGGTTGTCAGCTTCCGTTGCGCCTGAAGTAAAAATAATTTCTTTTGGATTTGCTCCTACAAGCTGGGCAATTTGTTCTCTAGCTTTTTCAACTGCGGCTTCAGCTTCCCAACCATAAGCATGATTTCGAGAAGCAGCATTTCCGAAGTGTTCTGTAAAATAAGGAACCATTTCTTGAACAACACGAGGATCAACCGGAGTTGTAGAATGATAATCTAAAAAAATTGGAAACTTTAAAGCCTTGCTCATGGTTCTTCTCCTGAAAGTACGACTTCAAAATTCGGACTTAATGAAGTTTGTTGTAAAAAATTTGCCGAGTTTGAATTTTTAATCGGAACAGAAGTTAATTCTGCGAGAGTAATCCGACCTAAGAATTCGTATATTTTATTGTTAAGGATCGACATCATTGGTTTGATTTGGCAACCAGAGTGAAATTCACATGGTCCATTTTCTTTTTGATGGTTTTGAATTTGAGAACCATTCATACAGCCAACAACTCCAACGGGACCTTCCATTATTTTTAAGAATTCTAAGAGTGAAATCTTATTTAAATCTGCATTTAATAGATATCCACCTCGTGTTCCGTATGTAGATTCTATAATTTTATTCTCTTTTAATTTCTGTAAAGTTTTAGCAAGAATTTCAAAAGGCAAATTGAATTCCTTAGCAATTTCGCGGGCTGAGGTGAGTTCACCTTCTTTTTTCTCGCGAATATAGCTCAAAGCAATGAGAGCATATTCTGTGGTTTTGTTAAGTTTAACCATGTAACCCCTATTAATTACGATTTTCAAATTCGTATATCAAGTTTAATAACGTTTTAAAAGCCCTTTTTAGCCGCAATGCGACTTCTATATACGATATATAATATCGTATATCGGCACATCTGGCAAATACTTAATATTAAAAAAGCTTTTGACAATGGCGTCAAAAAGTGATGAAAATCCATAACTTACTAGTAAATCAATTATAGGAGTTTGAATAAAATGACCGGTGTTAAAATCAACGATGGTGAATCATTTGAAAATGCTTTGAAACGTTTTAAGAAAATGTGTGAAAAAGCAGGAATTCTTTCTGAAGTTAGAAAACGTGAAGCTTACGAAAAGCCAAGTGTTAAGAAAAAGAAAAAAGCAATTGCAGCTCGTAAACGTGCAATGAAGAAAACTCGTAAACCTTACTAAGAGTATTCACATGACAATTAAATCTAAAATCGCTGACGATATGAAAGCAGCGATGAAGTCTGGCGACAAAGATCGCTTGGCTGCCATTCGCAATTTACATGCAGCAATTCGCAAAAAAGAAATCGATGAAAGAATTGATTTAGATGATGCTGGAGTGATTAAAATCATTACTTCGTCTGTAAAGCAACGCCAAGATTCGATTGATCAGTTCGGCAAAGGTGGACGCCAAGATTTAGTAGATAAAGAAACTGCGGAATTAAAGTTATTACAATCATATTTACCAGCACAAATGTCACAAGATGAATTGGTAAAAATGATTGAAGCAGCGATCGCAGAATCAGGGGCAAAATCTCCAAAAGAAATGGGTGCAGTAATGAAAATATTGCTACCAAAAGTGCAAGGTAAAGCAGACGGCAAAACCGTTAGTCAATTGGTTACACAAAAACTAAACGCAGCTGGGGCTTAAGTTTACCCGTGCAGTTGTCTGATTCTTTTTTTGACAGACCAACTTTAAAAGTCGCAAAAGACTTAATCGGAAAAGTGATTGTCCGCACAGTGGACGTTCGTGGTAAAAAAATAAAACTCAAAGCAAGAATTGTTGAGACAGAAGCTTATTTAGGAAAAAACGATCCTGCTTCTCATAGTTCACGCGGTAAAACCAAACGGAATGAAGTGATGTTTGGTAAGCCTGGAATCATTTACGTTTATTTTATTTACGGAAATTACGAAATGCTCAATTTTGTTACCGAAAAAGAAGGAACAGCAGGAGCTGTCTTGATTCGCGCAATCGAGCCAATTGAAGGCGAAGAATTTATGAAAGAATTTCGTACTCGAGTTCGTAAAAAAGCAATTAAACAAACTGAGTTAACTTCTGGTCCAGCAAAACTTACCATGGCATTGAATGTCGATCGCAAATTAAATGGCTTAAAAATAGGCACAAAAGAACTCGAAGTATTAGACGCACCAAAGGTTAAAGGCATTGTTCAAACAACAAGAATCGGAATTTCACAAGGTTCAGATTTGCCATTTCGATTTTATGAAAAGAATAATCCGTTTGTGAGTGTTCAATGAGTCAGAATGAATTTGTAAAAACACTCAAAGAAAAAATTCAAATCTCACAAGTCGTGGGTGAGTTTGTTCGTTTAAAAAAATCTGGAAATAATTACTCAGGACTTTGCCCTTTTCACGGTGAAAAAACTCCTTCGTTTTCTGTTTCAGATTCTAAAGGAATGTTTCATTGCTTTGGCTGTAATAAAGGGGGCGATGTAATTTCATTTGTGCAAGAAATTCAATCTGTTTCGTTTCCTGAAGCGATACAAATTTTAGCTAAAAAATTCGATATCGCACTTCCAAAAGAATTTAGTGGAAAAGCATCAAGCCAAAAACAAGATCAAAATGAAATTTACTATAGGCTCAACCATTTTGTAGCTAGTTTTTATCATGAAAACTTTTTCTCAAACGCTGGATCTACGGCTCGTGAATATTTTTTATCAAGAGGCTTAACTTTAGAAACTGCAAAAAAATATTTAATTGGATTCGCTCCTGACGACTGGTCTGCTTTATACGATAAAATGGAAAAATCGAAAGTTCCTATGGAAGCAGCTGAAAAGTTAGGTCTGATTCGTAAAAAAAGTAATGCAGATAAAATTGATAACAAACAAAGGCAGTATTTTGATTTCTTTAGAAACCGATTAATGATTCCGGTATTAGATTCACGCGGAAGAGTATTTGCTTTTGGCGCGCGAACTTTATCAGAAGAAGGTCCTAAATATTTAAATTCTTCTGACTCTCCAATCTTTAAAAAAGGAAATCAAGTTTACGGATTATTTCAAGCACAACGAGACATTCGCGCAGAAGACGCTTGCATCATCGTTGAGGGTTACATGGACTGTTTGGCACTTCATCAAGCAGGAATTGGAAATGTTGTAGCCACATTAGGTACAGCATTAACTCCTGACCAAATCGAAATGCTTAAACGATTTACTAATAATTTTATTATTATTTTCGATGGTGATGCCGCAGGAATTGCTGCTCAATCTAAATCAATGGAAACTTTTTTAAATGCTGGAATCATCGTAAAAGGTGTGAGTTTGCCTGAAAAAATGGATCCAGATGAGTTTGTTCAAAAGGTTGGAAGAGACCAATTTATAGAACTAATTCAAAAATCACCTTATATTCTCGACGAAAAAATTCTAGAATTAGCAGGCGCGTCACATTCGTTAGAGGCAAAATCAAAGGCAATTGAAACCGTTTTGGCATGGATTCAGAAAGTTCCTTCAGATGCAGCGCGCTTTTTACGTCTTCAGCAAATCTCTACTTTATTTAATGTACCTATTGCTCAACTAGAGTCACGCGTTGGAATAAAGAAGCCAAACTTTTCTCCACAGTCACAATATGTTTCTAGACCTCAACCTAAGTCTCTGAAATTTAAAGATAAATATGAGAATTTAGATATTAAATTTTTAGAGCTCTGTGTTGAAAATCCGGACGAGTTATTTCGATTGGGAGTTCAGAATGAAGTTTTGGCAGGATTTTCGAGTGAAAAAAATATTGAAATATACAAAAAACTTGTGAGTTCCTTGCAAGAAACGTTCACAAAATCAGGCAAAAAGCATTTTAATTCCGAAATATTAGACGTTTTTGAAGATGAAAAAATAAAATCAATTTTTGCAAGGACATTAGTGACACAAGACTTGAAAGTTGATACACAAACATCTAGTTCAGCGCTTGAGTTTCAAGATGTAATCGCAAGAATGGTTCGACGATCAAAAGAAAAAAGACGTGAACAATTGCGAGCCTTAATATTACAGGCCGAAAACTCTGGACGATCAAGCGAACTTACAAAATTAATGATTGAATACAATGATTTGGTAAAAACATTGGAGCGCTAAAATCTATGGCAAAAGAAAAACAAACCGATCTTTCATCATTGAAAGAAACTAAAAAAATTATTGAATTAGGGTTGCAACGCGGACAACTTTCATTTGAAGAAATCAATGATTTATTACCTGCAGACTTAATTGATGCAGATAAAATTGATGCAATCATGAAGTTGCTTGATGAAAGCGATATCGAAGTTGTTGATTCAGCGACTGCAAAACGCGATGATGATTCAGATGATAACGATGCACCTGAAACTCCTGAAGAAGCAGCAGAAGAAGCAAAAGAAGGCGAAGTTGTAGCTGCAGCTACTGCTGGTACTGATCCAGTTAAATTATATTTGAAAAAAATGGGATCTGTTTCTCTCTTAACTCGTGAGGGAGAAGTTGAAATTGCAAAACGCATTGAAGATGGTGAAATTGAAGTATTGAAAGCACTTCTTTCAACCAAAGAAGGCGTTCAATCAATGCTTGAGCTTCAAGAGCGTATGGAGTCAGGCAAATTAAAAGTAAAAGATGTCATTCGTGGTGTTGACGAAGAAGTGAACACTGACGATGAAAAAATGTATTATAACAAAATCATGGGTGCTTTGGCAAAATTACGTCAATTCTCTCAATTACAAGAAAAGTTGATTGAAAAAATCGATGATAAAAAAGCAGGCGCAAAAGCTGTAAAAGCTACAGAAGTAGAACTTGATAAATTAACATTGAAAATTACGAACGTACTTTTAGATGTAGCATTTAACCGCAAATCGATTAATTTTTTCACAATTAAATTAAGAAATTGGTATATCCGATTAAAAGACGCCAGAGATGAAGAAAAGAAAATCTTCACTTACTTAGAAGTTAAAAATATTACGGAATATCGTAACTTAGTTAAAATTTTCAATAAAGGCGGGCCAGATCGATTTAAGTTAGTTAAAGATCTTGCTACCGTTGAACAAAAAGTTGAACAACTCATTAAGCAAGAAGAAGATATTTTAAAGCGCCGTACAAAAGTAGAAACTGAATGTACGATGACTTACGAAAAACTTGAAAAATTGTATTACGCAATTGTTTCTGGTGAACGTAAAGCGGACCAAGCTAAATCTGAACTTGTTGAAGCTAACTTACGTCTCGTTGTTTCGATTGCTAAAAAATATACAAACCGCGGATTGCAATTCTTAGATTTAATTCAAGAAGGTAACATCGGGTTAATGAAAGCGGTTGATAAATTCGAATATCGCCGTGGTTATAAATTTTCTACATATGCTACTTGGTGGATTCGCCAAGCGATTACGAGAGCAATTGCTGACCAAGCAAGAACGATTCGTATTCCAGTTCATATGATTGAAACAATCAATAAATTGGTACGTACTTCTCGCCAATTGATTCAACAATTAGGTCGCGAACCAACTCCTGAAGAAATTGCTGCAAAAATGGAGTTGCCAGTTGAGAAAGTTCGTAAAGTATTAAAAATTGCGAAAGAACCAATTTCTCTTGAAACACCAATTGGTGAAGAAGAAGATTCATATTTGGGAGACTTCATTGAGGACAAAAAAATCATTTCACCTCAAGAAGCTGTAATGAGCATTAACTTATCTGAACAAACCAGACGAGTGCTTGCTACGCTTACTCCTCGTGAAGAAAAAGTTTTACGTATGCGATTTGGTATCGGTGAAAAATCTGACCACACTCTTGAAGAAGTGGGACAAGATTTCTTCGTTACTCGTGAACGTATCCGTCAGATTGAAGCAAAAGCTTTGCGCAAGTTACGTCATCCAAGCCGCGCAAAACTTTTAAAATCTTTCGTAGACGGAACTTGATATTTCGTTTTCGGACGAAGAGATTTTTCTCTTAGACGAGGAAGTTATGAAGCGAGGAAGGAATCGTACATAGAAGTACGATGTACTGACGAGCGAAAAAACTGACGAAGTATCAGAGAAAAAGATCAAGTCCCTTGGGGGCCCATAGCTCAGTTGGTTAGAGCTCCCGGCTCATAACCGGATTGTCCCAGGTTCAAGTCCTGGTGGGCCCACCACTCGTTTCTTTTCCGATTATACTTCGTCATATTTTATTTCACTTCGTCGATGACCATTCGTGGTCTATCTCCTTGTTTAATAAAATATTCCTAGTCTAATTAAAAAATAAACTTCGTGGATTATAGGAACCAAAAACAAATCATGGCAATCAGTGTGGGGGGGAGTGCTGCTAAAAATAACTTTAAAGGACTAATTCCATCTGTGCCGAATGAAGTTTGAAGGATGCTATATCCAACTGGATTGGGAGCATTTGCTATTACAGTGAGACCTCCGCCAACGACAGATCCAGATACAAGGGCATATTTAGCAAGGTCTGATAAGTTTGGAACAAGTGACCCTAAATATGTAAGTGCTGCATTGTCGACTACGGCAGTGAGACCAATTGAGCCAAGATATAATAAATTCGCATTTAATTTTGTGATGATTGGTTCAAGCCACCAATTTTGAAATCCACCTAAGATGACTAATCCAGCTAAAAAGAGAGATACAAGCAAACTTTCTTTCATTCGAAGAGTATTTTGATATTTTTTAGTAGCTTGAGCAATTGCTAAGAAAACTAAGGCTGCGCCAATTACAATATTTGAATAATGAGCAAAAAATACAATTACTGATAAAAGTACCAAATGAATAAAAATTACTAACTTTGGTGTTGTTACTTTAATAATGCTTTTAGATACACTAAGTGATGAAAGTTCTTTTTTGAATAAATAAGCAAGAATTGTTGAAGAGATGATTGAAGAAAATAAACCTTTCCAGCCGAAGTTTAAAAACATAAATTTTAAATTCCAATCAAATGTTTTTGCGACCATTAAAACGGGTGGTGCAGCGTAAGGCGTAAGTGTTCCGCCAATTGAAATGTTTACAAAAAGTGTTCCTAAAATTGCATATTTTAACTTTGTTGATATTTTATTTTTGAAATAGTTTTCAAATAAAATATACGCTGTAACTGTCATCGCAGCTGGTTCAGTAATAAAGCTACCTAGGGATGTTCCGAAAGTTAATGTAACGATTAATACAGATATTGAATAGGGAATCGGTAATAGTCTTGCAATGAATGCGATGATTGTATCAGCAATATCTAATACCGGTTTTGATGAACAAATTAAAAGTACAGCAAAAATAAAAATTGGTTCTGAGTAGTTTTTAGAATTTAAGTAATTTACAGCCTCATTTGGGCTTATAACGAACGAAATGTATAATAATAATACTGCAGACCATAATGCGAAAACGAGTTCTACTTCAGATAATAAAGTAAACAGTACTTTAAAAGTGGAGCCTTGCTTGAAATTTCGACTCAATTTATGCAATTGCCCCACTAAAAAAGTATGTATAATGGCTAGGCAAAAAACAAATGTTGCAGCAACCTGTACTGTTTTTAAGTTTGTGTTCATTCCTACAAACTTTAACAGTAATTACTGATTCATGCAAAATGCATTTGAACTAAATATAAGACCGTTGCCAGTGATTTGTATTTCATTCCATGCAATCAAAGAACCATCCCATTTTGCAAGACCAGTAATGTGAGCTTCAGAGCGAGTAGCTAAAATGGTTCCAATTACTGAACCTTGTCCTGAGATATGAATATTGCTATGACATCCATATAAGCTAAACAAAATGTGTTTTGCATCAACTTGAGTTGAGCTTTTAATAGATGCATTGCCACTCAATGAAAACTCACCTTTTACTATAAAGATGAATACATCTTGAGATGTACCATTTAATGTGAGTGTTTCGTTGCCAGTTAATTGAATTCCATTATTAACTTCAATTACATTTAATCCGCCATTTCCAGTAATGACAGTATTACTGTTGATTCGGTTAAAACTTTGTGTGGCATTTAAACTTTGAATGTAGTCAGAATAGTTTTCAATCGAAATTTTTTCAGAGTGAAAGTCTTTTTGAACTACAGCATGAATGTAAGCATTTCCAGTTTTACGAACTCGGTCAGTGCAACCTATAAACAAAGTTGAATCGATCGATGCATTACCTGTTAATGTTGCAGTCGAGTTTTCAAACATATAAACGTTTCCATTTACTTCTGCATTTCCTGTCATAGCTAATTCAGTATTGCCTAATCCAATTACGGCAGCATTTTGGTTTAGACAAAAATGTTCGTTACTTGGATTTACTACAACCGAAGTAGGCGAACTCGATGGAGTTGGTGTTGGAGTAGGCGATACAGCTACGGTTGGTGTTGGGGTTGGAGTAGGTGTTGGATCTACGTACACCGAAGTTTCAGTAGGTGAAGGTGTTGGCGTAGGATCAACATAAACGGTAGATTCTGTTGGTGAAGGTGTTGGTGTTGGGTCAATTCCTGTTGGTGGATCTACAAAAACGGTAGTTTCAATCGGAGTTGGAGTTGGTTCGGGTGTTAATTCAGGTGTTGGGTTGATTGGATCAACATCAGTTAAATCATTTCCATTTGTACCCGCAGAATTAATGGCATCTTGATCTGAAGTTTTGCTAAAATTACTGTCTGTTGATTCACAGGCAGTTAAAAAAAGCATTGATAATATAGAAGCGTTAAACGAGCTTAAACGTAAGGTAATCATAAAAGTACCCTCCTTAATAAATCACATTCTCTTTTACATGGGATTCTCTCTTTCATTGGTTGATATTGAATATTAAAAGATCTTAACTATTATTCTACGCTTTTTAGCGCAAAGCGCAATAGAAAATTATTAAATAATAACAGATACTTATAAAAAACGGTTAAGAATATATAATTATAGTTGAGTTTAATTATTTTAAAGAACTTAAAAACATCCAGATTGCATCAATCTCAGTTTGGTTTAATTGTTTTAGTAAATTTACAGGCATCGGAGCTCTTAATGGTTGCCCGGAATAAATTGAAACTCCAGATTGAATCATTTTTTGAAAGTTTTCTTTTGTCCAACGTGAGTCTGCCCCCAAACGAATATTAGCAGCAGGCGGCCAAGAAGGATCTCCTCCCGGAATTGGGCCCCCTTTATATTCAGAGCCATGGCACCCAATGCAGGCGTTTGCTAAATATTTACCAAATTCAATTGTCGCGGCTTCGGTAGGTTTTGTTCCAAACCCTTTTGAATGATCAATGAAATGCGCAGGAAACACTACTGGCATTTTATCTAATGCACTTAGAATTTTTAACATCGGACCATATGTATTCTGATGACTTTCTTGTGCAATTTCAGGAGTACTACGTAAAAAAGCAATCAATGCAGATAGATCATCTGTACTCATGCCTTCAAAATCAAAAGAAGGCATAAATCGCAATGAACGCCCTGATTGATGTACTCCATAACGAACTGCTCGTACAATATCTTCATCACTAAGGTGTTTTGTACGAAAGGGAGTAATGTTTACGCCATATAAACTGCCCATAGCACCGTTTTCCATTATTTTTACGCCAGTCAAATTTTGACCATGGCATTCAACGCAACCATTGCGAACATAATAAATGCGTTTACCAAGTTCTATATTTGGATTTTGTTTCCAATTGATTTTAGATAGTTCTTCATGCATTGGAAATTTTTCTTCTAGTTTAGAATTAAACTTACTAAATTGAATTCCAATAAAAATACTTGCTACTACGACTAGAGTTGCTAATAAAAATCCAATATATTTGAAAAATTTCTTCATCTGATTTGGCCCTTTCGAATGAAGTGAGTAGGTAAAAAAGTTCTACTAGATTAGATAAAAAAAACCGATACGTAAGTAATGAAATACTTTATTTTTATTTTAATATTTATTTCTCATTCTGTTTTTGCTCAATGCAAAAAGCAAACGACTAAAATTGAAAAATTAGAAAGTTTTGCAAATTTAAATTTAAATTATGGATGTCTAGGAGCCTATGTTGCAAATGAATTAAAAGAATATCATCCCGATCGAAATATTAATGGTGAAAAATTAGCAGAAAATGTAGCAGCGTGGGCACAAGAAAATACTAAAAAAGAGAATTGGTTTACAGATATTAGAGATTCTTTTAAATCAAGAATGAAAGCGGGTGCAACTCTTCTGCCGCGTTTATGGAATGGTTCACTTATTTCATATGATCAAGATCAAAATGATATTCAAAAATTAAGAAAATGGCTTTTGAGCACAAAAGATTTATCTGTAACCCCTGATCAGCTGATTAAACATGCATTAGCAATTTCTGAAGGAAACATCGAGCGTGCGATTACAATGTGTTATAATCACTTTTTAGTTGAAGGTGCTGTGGGTGTAAACGCAATTGAACGTGACACTCGTTGGTATGTAATGAAAATGACTGACATCACTGGAGAGAGAGAAGTTTTTGATGATATTGGCCACAAAGTGAATGGGCAGTATAAAAAATTCGGAAGAGGAGATTTGTATTCAGCATATTATCATTTTTTTGCAACCGCATTGCATTCGTATATTCGTGAAGAAAGTTCTGTCAGCTTAAGATTGCCAACATCAACTTATTCTTGGCTTGAGGAGTCTCAGTGGAATAAATCGATGGAGGATAAATTAAAACGTAAACAAATTGATGAAGAAGGAGCTGAGTTTGGAAAAAACTTAGCTGAACTATTAAAAAAAGATGAGAAAGTAAAAGTAAATGGAAAATACATAGAAGACAGACCCGATCTTTATGGTGAAAAGTGGGCTTTGAAAGAAGGACAACATCCAAGAGATTTTAATACAGACAATAAAACTTATAATTATCCTACTGCTTTAGAAGAAGTCACAATTCTTAAGAAACTAATGCAAAATGAAAAATACTATAAAAAATATTTTAATTGTTACGCAGATCATTTAAGAGGTAGCGATAATCAGTACATCATTTTATCTGTCGTAGAAACTTTGTCACAAGATCGTGATTTGAAAACTGGAAAAATTAAAAAAGATTCCTATGATCTTTTAAAGAAAATGAGTCAAAAGGGCTACAGTGTTGTGAAGAAGATGGCCCAATGTGTTCTAACTGAAAAAACATTAGAAGAGTGTGAAAAAGCAAATCGCCCAACCAATCTTGAATAAAAGATTCAAAAGATTAATATGTTAACGCTAGGCGCAACTAAAAATTGGTTGTAGCTATGAATCGCGTTCGTTAAGTTAAAATGCGATGTTTTTAAAAGATTCTTTTCAAAGAAAATTTTCATATTTAAGACTTTCAGTTACAGAAAAATGTAATTTTAAATGTGAGTATTGTTTGCCGAATGGGTTTCAAGAATTTGCCTCAAACTATGATGAAAATGAATTAACAATCAATGAAATAAAAAATTTAGTTACAGCATTTGCAAGTCTTGGTGTCACGAAAGTTCGACTCACTGGAGGAGAGCCAACCGTGAGACGAGATATTGTTGAAATTGTAGATGTTGTTTCGAGAATTAATGGAATTGAAGATATTGCATTAACGACAAATGGATTTAAATTGCCACAGTTAGCGCTATCTCTTCGCACTGCTGGATTGAATAAGTTAAATATTAGTTTAGATAGTTTAAATAAAAACAAATTTAATAAAATCGTCGGTGGCGACAAATTTGAATCTGTTATGATGGGAATTGAGACTGCACTCAGTTTAAAATTTAATAGCATAAAATTAAATGCAGTTTTAACTGCAGAAACAACTGAAGATGAAGTTCAGTTGTTTTTAAATTATATTAAAAATAAACCGATTAGTGTGCGTTTCATCGAATTAATGAAAACAGAAAAAAATTCAGAATTTTTTAAAAAAAATCACATCAACGCTGGCGCTTTAAAATTATTTCTTCAAAAAAATGACTGGAAAATAATGAATAAAAAATCAACAGATGGACCTGCAATCGTTTATAGACATAATGACTACGAAGGTTCGATTGGAATTATTGCTCCATATACAGAAGGTTTTTGTGAAGACTGTAATCGTTTGAGGGTAACTTCAGTGGGCGGTTTAAGGCTTTGCTTATTTGGAGAAAATGACTATCAATTGCGAGATTTATTACAAAATGAAAATCACAGTAATGATTTAATAAATCGCATTCAATCTGCAGTACTAGAAAAACCAGAAAGTCATTTTTTAAAATATGGAATTGTAGGAAAAAATACACATTTTGCTCAAATTGGAGGCTAACGTGAATCAAGAAAATGCAAATTATAAAATGATAGATATCGATCACAAAGTGGATACGCACCGAAAAGCAGTAGCATCTGGTTATTTTTATGCCTCACACGAAACAATTAAAAAAATAATAAATAAAGAAATCCCAAAAGGCGATGTACTTTCTTTGGCTGAAATTGCAGGCATACAAGGTGCTAAACTAACATCTCAAGTTTTGCCACTTTGTCATCCTTTGCAATTAACATCAGTCAGAGTATGGACAGAATGTTTGGCTGATACCATCCAAGTATTTTGTGAAGCAAAAACGATATCAAAAACGGGTGTTGAGATGGAAGCATTATGTGGAGTGAACGCAGCACTACTTTGTATTTATGATTTAGTTAAAAGTGTTGATCCAGTTTTAGAAATAAAAAATATTAAGTTACATTCAAAGGAAGGCGGAAAAACCGGACATTGGATGAATCCAACAATCGAACAAAAGTCGATTGAACAGCCATCCGAGAAAAGTGCTTCTAGTGAGTTTACAAACTTACATTTTTCAGTAATCACAATGAGCGATCGAGCATATCAAGAAAAATATGAAGATCATTCTGGAGCAGAAATCGTAAGTTGGGTTCAAAAAAATAACGGAAAACTCATTCAAAAAATAATTCTTCCCGACGAAAAAGATAAGTTAATGTCTGAAATTAAAAAGTTAATTGCAGAAAAAAGTACAAATTGCATTTTAATTTCTGGGGGCACTGGTTTATCAAAACGAGACATTACGCCTGAAGCAGTTTCTCAATTAGTAAAAGAATGTGGTGGAAAAGAAATTTGCGGTATTGGTGAATTGTTAAGAAATGAAGGAATTGCAAAAACAAAATTTGCAGTGCTCAGTCGTTCTTCGGGATATTTAATTGAAAATACTTTAATCATTACTTTGCCTGGAAGTGTAAAGGCAGTGTTAGAAAGTTTACCTGTGATTCATGATTTAATTCCTCATATGATTCATACTGCTCGAGGTGGTTCACATTGAGATTTAAAATTAATAATTTAAACAATTTCTTTGGAGCATTTGCAGATATTGCGATTATGCTGCCGATTATATCGCTTTTATCTGTTCACTCAGGGTTTTCAGCCCCCACATTATTTTTAACAAGTGGTATGCTATATGTTTTCAGTTCATTGTACTATAGAGTTCCCATTTCAATTCAGCCATTAAAATCAATAGCGATTTCTTCGTTAACGTTAGGAGCAAGTTTTTATGATGTGCGAATGGCGGGTTTTTTATTGGGATTTATTTTTGTATCTCTTTGGATTCTGAAAATTGATAAATATTTAAATAAAATTCCAGATTCGATTGTACATCAAATTCAAGTGGGGTTAGGTACACTTTTATTAATTCAAGCATACCGAAGCGATTCTAATGCGATTATATATTTAATCAGCGCAGTCGTTGCTTTTGTACCATTCTTATCAAAAATTCCTGTGTTAGGAATTGTAGCAGTCATCGGATTATTATTTGGATTATTTTATCCAAGTTCAAGTAAAGAATTATCAATCAATTCAAATTTACATTGGAACATAATTATATCTCTTTTATTGCCTCAGATTATATTAACTCTTTCAAATTCAGTTGTAGCAACACAAAGAGTATGCAAAACGTATTTTAAAAGCGAAGCTAAAAATGTAAAAATGAATCGACTCATCTTTAGTATTGGATTTGGAAATATAATTTCATCAATGTTAGCTGGGTTACCGTTTTGTCATGGTTCAGGTGGGGTAACTGCTCATGCCAAAGGAGGGTCACGTAACTTTATATCAACTATAGTGACTGGTGCATTTTATATAATTTTCGGCATTATATTGTTTAATTTTAAAAATTTAACTTTTCAGTTACATCCAGTATTTATTTCATTTTTACTTGCAACGACTGGCTTTTATCATATGCAATTAGCAAAAAATACAATTTTACAAAAATTAGGAATTTTTAAAGTCATTACTTCAATTTTGATTACTGTAATTTCTTTAAATTTAATTTATGTTTTATTGTTTTCTATAATTTTAGAAATATTAGAAAATAAATATCTAAAATTGAAACGAGCATTCGTATGATTCGATATTCTGAAGCTTTGAATTGTATTTCTGAAATCGCATTAGAGTTAAGAGATCAAAAAGAGTTATATGAAGTTGTATCAATAAAGAATGCAACCGGTAGAGTTTCATTTAATGATGTATTTTCAACTGAAAACATTCCAAATGTTGATAATTCAGCGATGGATGGATTTGCATTACGATCAGTAGATATACAAACTGCTTCAATTGAACATCCCATTGAGTTAAAAGTGGTAGGATCAATTGCTGCAGGAGATTTGAATGCATGGAAAGAACATAATGATTTAACAGAAAATACATCCGTTGAAATTATGACTGGGGCACCTATCCCTTTAAATGGTGCAGACTGCGTAGTAAAAATAGAAGATGTTAAATGTATTCATAACCAACAAGGCAAAATCATTTCGATTGTCATAAGTAAACCACTACATAAGTATGAAAATATACGACGCTTTGGTTCGGATCTGTCAATTGGAGATAAACTTCTTTCAAAAAATACGAAAATATCTTCAGAAAATATAATGGTTTTATCAAGTGTGGGGATTTCAGAAATTAAAGTTTATAAAAAACTAAAAGTTGGAATTCTATCAACTGGATCTGAAATTGTAGATGCAGGAATTAAAAAAATAGAAAAAGCACAAGTTCGTAATTCTACGACAGCATATATTCAGTCTATATGTGAAAAAATGATGTGTGATGTAGTTGTGTCGGAGCATGTTACTGACGATCCTGTACAATTTAGAAGTAAATTCGAAAAAATGTCATCAAATAGAATAGATGTTATTTTTACGACCGGTGCTGTATCGATGGGTAAGTATGATTTTATTCCAAATGTTTTAAGAGAATTAAATTCAGAAATTTATTTTCATAAAGTTGCCATTAGGCCTGGTAAACCAATTATTTTCGCTAAAACAAATGATAATATAGTAGTCTTTGGTTTGCCCGGAAATCCAGTTTCAAGTGCAATTGGTCTTCGATTTTTCTTTGAACCTTATTTGAGAAGTTATTTTCAGTTAGAAAAAGAAAGTATCTTTAAAGCAAAATTATTAAAACCTACAAATAAAATGTTAGGCCTAAGAACCTTTTTAAAAGCAAATATTAAAAATGACTGCAGTCAAATTTATATTGAACCACAAGACGGACAGTCATCTCATATTGCAAAATCATTACAGAATTCAAATGCATGGATCATTGCCGATGAAGAATTGCAAGATTTACAGACAAATCAAATAGTGAACTTTGTGCCAATTGATTCAGAGCTAATGTGAGGAAAATATGATTAAAATTGAATTAAAAATGTTTGGAACGTTTCGAAAATATGAAAACAATCAGATGATATCACAGGTTCATTCGCTAAACGCTATATCGATACAAGAAATTAAAAAACAAATATCTTTGAAACTTGAATCTATTCAAAAAAATGATTCAATCCTTGTTTTTGACTCAGCGTTTGCGAATGCTCATTCACATAAACCAATTATTTTGACTGATGAAACGATTATTTCAGAATCTTGCTCATTAGCCATTTTACCTCCTGTGTGTGGCGGTTAAATGAAACAAAACATTAAATGTTCAATTACAAATAATAAAATTAATATAATGAATGCAATTCAATTTGTGCAGTCATCTGAGTTGGGCGCGCAGAATATTTTCATTGGAACGGTTCGATCTCCAAATCACAATCAAGAAGTTGTTTCGGTTCATTACGATGTATTTGAACCAATGGCATTAAATACTTTTAATGAAATAGCGAATGAAGTGCTAGCAAAGTTAAGCATGAGCCTTAAAATATATATTGAACATCGAGTAGGTATTTGTCCGACCGGTGAAGAAAGTATTGTAATTGCCGTAGGATCAAAACATCGCGAAGATTCTTACAAAGCTTCTAGATACATTATTGAAGAAATTAAAAAACGTTCACCGATTTGGAAAAAAGAAATTTATTCTACTGGAGAGAGTGAGTGGCTACAGGGGCATTCTCTTTGCCAATATTCAAATGGTGTTGAGCATTCACTGTATTAGTACATGTTTTACAATTGGAATTTTTTAGAATTTCAAAAGTATGTATTTTAGGCATTTCTGAAAAATCTAAATGAATGAATTTAGATTTAGTAACATTTAGTGGATTTGCTAAATATAAAATACTTTCGGTCGCTTGTATGCCAGCAACAATTCCGGCAAATGAGCCTAACACACCAGCGCTTTCACAAGTTTGAATTCGTGCTTTTGGTTTTTGAGGATATACACATCGAAAACAAGGACCATTATGTAAATTAAAAATTCCAACATGACCTTCAAATTGATCAATGGATCCATAAATAAATGGTTTCGAATAATTAAAACTAAAATCATTAATTAGTAATTTAGTTTCAAAGTCATCGCATGCATCAATGATGATGTCATATTGTGCAAATAAATCATCCGCTATTTCGGAAGTTAATTGATAAGGATATGCAATTACATTTGTATTTGAATTAAATTTCTTTAAATTGTGTTGAGCTGCTAACGCTTTGTTTGTTCCTACATTCTCTTCAGAAAACAAAATCTGTCTGTGTAAATTGGATAAGCTTACCGTATCATAATCAATAACACCGATTGTTCCGATTCCTGCAGAAGCAAGATACATTGAAATGGGATTTCCTAATCCTCCCATTCCAACTATGAGTGCTTTTGAATTGAGTAAGTTAGTTTGGCCGTTCGGCCCAATTTGGTTTAAACTAATCTGTCTTTGAAAGCGGATTGGATCAAACATTTTTGCCAATAGCTTTTTCTAAAATTCGTTCGCTGATTAAGAAGCCAACTCCGAGAGCAGTACCTAATCCGAAGAACATCATAAAGAAACTATAGTTCGACATGGTTGAGTAAAAGCCGCCCAAATATCCTGCCAAGTAGTTGCCGATGAATGAAGACAAGAACCACATTCCCATCATCATTGCGAGCATTCGAGCAGGTGCTACTTTTGTAACAAAGGATAAGCCAATCGGAGACAAATAAAGTTCTCCCATTGTGAATATAAATGTTGTTACAGTTAACCACATCATATTGATTAAAGATTTATCTGCGGTTACTTGAGAAGATCCCCACGCTAAAAATAAAAAGGCAGCGCCGGCTAAAAATGAACCAATCGCCATTTTGCGTACAGAAGAAGATTTCTTACCTTTTCGTGCACGAACTGCCCAAATGGTATCTAAGATCGGTGCAAATACGAAAATAAAAAATGGATTGAACGATTGATAGGTTTCAGCGCGTCCGCCTAAAATGGTCCAATCAGCTTTTTCATCTGCCCATAGTTGTAATGTATTTCCTTGTTGTTCAAAGATTGCCCAAAAGAAAATAGTCAAAGCACACAATACTACGAGAGCAGTTACTTTGCTGCGTTCAGTGTGATCTTTGAGTTTTGAAATGGTAAATGCAATCGAAGCAATGATTGCAACAATTGCGATCATTTTAATTGTCATTGGTAATGCTAAGAATACAAAAAAGCCAATCATTACTGCAAAAAATCCACCAGTGGTTTTTAAAGTAATTTGTTTTCGTTCTTGTTCTGGAGCAAGCTCTGAAGATTCAGGCGGCAAATGTTTGCGGCCCATGTGGTAAATGATTACGCCTAAAAGCATGCCGATACCAGCGAGGGTAAATCCAACGTGCCACGTAGCTTGTGGTTCGTTGTGTCCCATTCCTTTTGCAATCCATTCAGCAACGGTTGCACATAAGATTGGAGAGAAGAATGCACCTAAATTAATTCCCATATAAAATAATGTGAATGCACCGTCTCTGCGATCGTCGCCTTCAGGATATAAATTTCCAACTTGTGTAGATATGTTTGGTTTGAAAGCACCATTTCCTAAAATTAAGAAAAATAATGCTAATAAGAATGAAGCTTCAAATGCCATCAAGAAGTGACCGATGGCCATTAAGATTGCACCGATGTAGACGGTTTTCTTTTTTCCAAAAACATGGTCGGCTAAAATTCCACCAAAGAATGGTGATAGATAAATAAAGCCTGTGTATAATCCATAAATTTCTGATGAGAAGGGTTGAATGTCGAGGGCTTTACCAGAACTGCCTTCGATTATTTTACGTAAAACATCCATGCCGATTACACTTTGAAATCGGGCAGGATCACTCAATAAATATTTAGTCATGTATAATACGAGTAATGCGCGCATTCCGTAGTAAGACATGCGTTCCCACATTTCTGTAAAAAATAAATAGAACAACCCTTTCGGATGAATAGTGCTCGATTTTTTGAGCATTACGATGAGATAAACGAGAACTACTAAAACGATGATTGTGCCGATAGACATGTGGAAACTCCTTATATCTATAAGAAGTTGCTAAAGAGAACGCTAATTGTCAAATTGGTTATTCAATTATTGTGTAGTCCAAGAGTCTTGGCAGATGGTTGGATCGTTTGCTTCTTCAATATCTAGGTCTGAAGGATCGCCAGTGAGTGAAGCTTGAGTGCCCGTTTCAGCAGTTTTGTCAGTTACTTTTGAAGTGCATGATCCGATTGAAAGTGAAAGCGCTAGTAAAATGATAACGATACTGAAATATTTTGACACAAAAACCCCCTGATATTGTCAATTATATCAGTTTATCGGCAAAATGTTCATAGACTTTAGTTATTTTTTAAGTATATGAAATTATTGATATATTATTGACAGTTTGTGCTCTTCACTGTTTTGTATCATTAGAAAACAGCATGAAATTCAAGAAAAGTTGCATAATATCCGATAATTATAGTAAGATATTATATATCTATATATATTGTACGTTGGTGGGGAATGAAAATAAGGGTTCTATTATTTATTTTAGTTTTAGTCTCAGTTATCGGATTATCGTTCGATGCAATTGCAACTCCATACTACGAGTTTGATACAACAAATTTTTATCCTGGCGATATTGGTGAAGATTCACAACCGACGATTAGTATAAGTGGTTGCCCATCTTATGGTGTCACATTTGGAATCTATGATGATTCAAGTTGCACTAATTTAGCATTTGTTCCTAGTGCTCCGATTATGTGTATTGCACCACCAGATCCGTTCTTAGTTACAACTACGAAAACATTAACAACAACCGGAATTTATAATTATTATATAAAATTTAATGGAGCTTGCGATATAAATTCAACTCATTACTTAAATAATTCTGCACCACTTAAATATTATTATTTAAATCCGACTATGGAATTAGATCCGGTACAAACTCCAAACTATACTGATACTACTCCCACAATTTTAATTCATTCGGCGCTTCCTAATTCAATCTTAGAATTATTTAAAGATTCAAGCTGTAGCCAAAGCGTAAGCTCAACTGCTAATGCAAGCTCTACTGGTGAAGCTTCTATTACAACAAATCATATTTTAACTGCATTGAATTTTTACTTAAAAGTGAAACGAAATTTAACTGATGATGGATATTGCATTCAAAATCATGTTTTATTTTATCCATTAAATTCAGCTCTTGTTACAATGTCTAGAATTAATCCAACAGGTAGTAGATCAAATACAGTATTAAATCCTAAATTTAGAATTTCTAACATAAACACAATGGCAGGTCAGGTCATTAAATTAAAAGCTAAAAATACTAGTACAAATATTATTTCAACATCAGCAAATCATACAATTACTTCTATAGAGGCAAATGATGGATATGTTGATATCACATTTTCGCCTTCGCTAACTTGTTCGGCTTCCGTTTGTATTTTTAGTATTTATCCTAACATAAATGCTAACGATCATTACTATGTAGCTCTTGATTATATTTATGATATTGCAACGCCTTCGATTAATTCATTAACGTATACGATCAATGGTCAATTGAATTCACAATATAATACAAACAATGGAAATGTGACAATATCTCTAAATCAAATTTGGCAAGATGATGTTTATACATTTTATTTTTATGCTAACAATAATTGTTCAGGCACCGAGAGTTCAATCGCAATATCAAACTTTCAATCTAGTATCACAACGAATATTGATTTAGCTTTTGATGGAACTTATCAATTTTCTTATAAAGCAAAAGATTCAGCTGGTAACAATTCTTCACCAACATGTAGAATATTTACTAATCCAATCATTGCTGGATCAAACATAAACATGACAATAGATCGAGTCAGTCCTAATATCAGTAATATTAATATACAAAAATCTGTAAACGGAGTTCTTCAAAATGCAAATGGACTTTGGTCTGATACAGTTAGTATTACTGCTAATTCAACTGATAATTCATATATTTTAAGTACTGCAACAAAACTTAATATGAATAGAACTTATAATAATGTGGTATATAATGCGCAATTTAATTTAAATTGTACAAATAATGCACAAAATACAAGTTCAAATTGTTCACTATCTCTTGATACGTTAAATAATTCTCAGTTTTTAGATCAATTTAAGTATATTCCAAATCAATCATCTACGCCTATATTATTAAGCTCAAATGCTGGTGTAAATTCTAACGGAAGTTATAACTTTACATTGAGTACGCTTGATAATTTTGGCAATTCTTACACATCTGCATCCTATTCAGCAGTTATATCAAATGATTTTGTCTCTCCAGTTATCAGTTTTAACAGTCCGCCAGAAAATGCAACTTTAAATGGAAATCCAACTTGTATTTTGGCAACAGGAACAGCGTTCCCTGTACAGCTGCAGCTTTCAGATGATACAGGTGGAAACAAAACTATGTTCGTATTTATGAATGAAAATCAAGCATCATTGCCAAGTGCATTTTCAAATGCAAATTGTCCTATAAGTGGAAGTACTACATTGCAGGGTATATCTACTATAAATATATTTCAAAGCGGAAATGTAAGTAATGGATTGTTTTCAACAAGTTTGAATACGATTAGTAAAGCAAATAATATTTATTACTTGCGAGCTGTCGCCTGCGATTCTGCCGGACATATGAGTGTAGCACATGATTCATGTTTGAAAATTGCAAATGCAGTGAATGATACTGCAATTCCAACTGGATTAGCATTTAATAGTACACCAACAACTGCAAGTGGAAATAATTTTATTTTAACTGCAAAAGTTTTTGATGATGTTCAAATCGCAAAAGTAGAGTTGTATAAGAATGGAGCACTTTATATGGTTAGTAGTGTTCCGCAAGATTTTACTCCGAATGCAGGTGATCCATGGAAATATGATTTTAAAATTAATACGCTAACGTTACCAAATGGCAGTGCTACATTTGCATTGAGAGCGTGTGATACTTCGAATAATTGCACATCCTTGACTGCTTCGATCATAGTAACGATACAAAATGCTGATCTAATTTTGCAGGCAGAAAACTATACGCCCATTGCAGGTTTGGTGTTTCCAATTGCTACATCTGCAGCAACAGGAAGTCCGATTGTGATTTCATTTCCTGTAGGTACTTCAAAATTTAATTGGATCACATATACTGTACAGCCACGATTTGCAGCAAATAATGATTATTATGTTTACGTACGATTGAGAGCAAAAGATTCAAATTTACCAACAGGATTAAAAATAAGTTTAGACAACGGTTTAACCTTTACGAATATGTCATATCGAAAAAATAATACGTTTAAATGGTGTCGTTATCAGGTGAACGCTACTACTGCTCGAAAATTTAAATTTGATCCAGCTAATCCTAAGTCAGTTCAATTTAAATTTAATAATTCAAATCTTGAAGTAGATAAAATATCGATTCTTCCTGCCGATGCCACTTCAATCAACCTACAAAATCAGTAAAATTACTCCTTAACGCAGCGCGCTTAAGACATATATGCCTAGATAATTATTGATAAATTATACAAAAAATTGAAGACTAAGTTATCCTAACAGAAGGGGGAAATATGAAGACAATCATGTCATCAATCTTATGTTTAATGTTCGTTGGAGCATCAGCGTTTGCTTGTCCTTGCAAAGAAGGAAAAGAAGCAAAAGCCACTGAAAAAGGCGCTAAAGTAGCTTGTGCATGTAAAGAAGGCAAAGAATGTAAAAGCTGCAAAGAGTGCAATGGCAAAAACTGCGAGCATCATAAGCATAAAGATGCTGAACCTAAAAAAGAAGAAGCACATACATAAGTATTTGTAACCACTAGGTTAATGGCTATTTCAAGGACGATTGACACGGAGTATTAATTCGTGATAGCTACTTAGTTGTCGTCGTCTCGTCAGTACATGAGAAGGGGAATGTGTATGATGAGAGTTAAAAGTCTAATAATTATTTCTATTATTATTTTATCTTCTTTGGTTTTTACCGCATGTAAAAATCCATTTAGTAAGGAAGATTCTAGTTCGCAAAACTCTACAAATACTCCTGCACCAACTTTCACTGGAGTTGTAATTGGCATTGATCCTACGACCGATTTAACGTTAGCTCCACAATTAATTAAAGATACAGTTCTTTGGGACTCTTCTGGAAAAGTAGTAACTGGCACAATGGAAGATCGTGGAACTTGGGATTTAACTTCTGCATTTTTAGGTGAAGGACACTATTCAGGTGTTTCAAATTTACCAAACTCAAATCAAGTTTGCACTGGTAATACGATTTTAGGTGTTACAGGAGCAGCTGTTTGCCAAAGTGGAACAGCAACCACGCTTGCTTCTACTTCTCAAATTTTATCGGGATTTCAAGCTTGGGATTCTACAGGCACGTTGATGACGGGAACAATGACTTCTCAAGGAAGTTTAAATGCTTCTCTTAGTTTTCCGGGAGCTGGATATTATTCAGGCACTGTAACTAACTTACCGACAACTTCACAAGTTTGTAGTTCAGTGAATGTATTAGGAGTTACAGGAGCAGCTGTTTGTCAAAGCGGCTCGACTACTTCTCCTGCCGGTGTTGGAAATATTTTAAATGGCTTAGAAGCTTGGAGTGCGACAGGCAATAAGATTACAGGCACTATGCCAAATCGTGGTTCATTAGATGCGACTCAGAGTTTTCCGGGAAATGGGTATTACTCTGGAATTGTAACCAATTCTCCAACTGCAGCTACCATTTGTAGTGGAAATACAGTTTTAGGTATAGCAGGAACTGCAATTTGTGGAGCACCTGCAACTCCATATTCATCAAATGCAAATCGCGATAAAAACACTACTCAAATTACACAGCTTCAAGAAACTGTGACGTATGCTGGTACTAGTTTGCCAAATAATTATCGCGAAATGCCATTTGTATCTAAAGATGATGATGGTTCATTTTCATCAAATGCTACTAAAGTTGTGCGAACAACTTTTGTGAATTGTGGATTAACACAAACTACGATTACAGCTCGAATCAGCGACTGCGCAACCTTAAATGGTGTCAATGCAACGTGGGATGGACAGGTCAAAGGAAATAATGGTTTTGGTGTATGGAAGCTTGTTACAAGAACCGCAGCAAATATCGAAGTATGGCGTGATGAACGCACAGGTTTATTGTGGTCATCAAAAGTTGCAACATCAAAAAATTGGTGTAAAGCTTCTGGAAATAATAATAGTTCAGTTGTAACAAACACAAATTTTAAAGAAAATGATCCCAATGGTACTTGTACGAATTCATCGAATCAAAATACAACCACAGCACCAATTTCATATTGTTTAGAAAATGCACAATTTGATACTTCAAATGTAAATGCTGCAGGCAAAGCTGGATTAAAAGCAAGTTCAACACCAACTGTTCGTTGGAGGCTACCTACTTTGAATGATTATTTGCAAGCACAAGTGGATGGTATTAATTTAGTGCTTCCTGATTTTAGTACTTCGTATGAATGGACGGCAACGATTAACTCAGCAAATACATCGCAAGCATGGATGTATAGACCTGCATCAACAATCATTGCAACCAATCCTAGATCAAATAATCGCGATGTTCGTTGTGTGGGAAGATAATTATTAAATCAATCCAGTGACATGGTTTGCAATTGCAAGTGAGGACGTAAGTCCAGGTGATTCAATTCCTAATAGATTGATCCAGCCCGAATGTCCGCGGTCAGTTTCTTTTGCGATATAAAAATCACCAAGTTGTTTGCCATCAAAACCAATTAGCTTTGGTCTTACGCCGACGAAACCAGGAGTTAAATTAGCAGCGTTCACGTTAGGTAGATATCGTGTTACAGCTTTTAAGAATTTTTGTGTAAGAGGTTCGATGTCTTCATCGTAAAAGTTTAAATCCACTCGATCTGCTTGTCTCCAATCAGTGTCAGGGCCAAGTCTTGCCATTCCTTCAAGATCTAAAGTCAAATGAATTCCCAGACCACCGCCCTTTGTATCTGGAAGAGGATAAATTAATTTTTTAGTAATATTTTTAAATTTATTTGATAAATGAAAATAATGACCGCGAACATAGGACATTAAAAAGGGCGGCTCCTCACCAAAAATATTTTTTGATAAATCAAAAGCGCCAAGCCCTGCAGAATTGATAAGGATATCAGTATGCACTTTCATTTTGTCAGAGCCAGGTTGAGAAATGAGGAGTTCATAACCTTGTGTGAGTTTAGTCCACTGCAAACATTTACTTTGCTTAAATATTAAAACCCCATTTTGTTCGCTTAAAAGTGCTAATCTTTGTGTGTACTCTTCGCTATCGATGATACCTGTTGAGGTCGATAAAAGAGCGTGCTTTGCATTTATATTAGGCTCCAATGATTTAATTCTAGATTCATCAATTATTTTAGTAGGAACAAAATTATCTTTGGCTCTTTGATGCATCTTTTGGAGTTCTTCTAGTTCTACCTCATCATGAGCAACAACTAGTTTTTCGCATTTTTGAAATGCGATTTCATTTGATTGGCAAAAGTCATACAAAAGTGGCTTTCCCTCTAAACAAAATTTCTCTTTTAGTGAGCCTTCTTTATAATAAAGCCCTGCATGAATGACTTCAGAGTTACGAGCCGTTGTTTCGGTTCCTAAACGTTCGTGTTGTTCTATTAATAGAATACTTTTATTTTTGTATTTTTTAGAAATTGAATATGCACAAGCAACGCCAATTACACCGCCGCCAATAATAACGATATCAAAAGAAATTTCGTGTTTGCTCAATTACATAGTCCTGTTCTGCAGCGGTCATGTTGTAATAAAGTGGAAGTCTTGCTAAACCATCTGAAAATTTCATGCAGTGATTAAATGATTGACCTGATCGAATGAATTTTTTACCAAACGGCGATGTATGAAGGGCAACATAATGAAAAGGGGTACTAATTTCTTTTGATCTCATGTGTGAGATAAACTTTGTGCGCTCTTCAAAAGTTTTAAATAGAATTCCAAAAGTGTGAAAATTAGATTTGCAATTGGGTGGAATTTCTAACATTTCAACATTCCATTTTTTTAAATTAGGGCGAAACGCAAGTTCATAGCGTGCCCACAAAACTTGTCTTCTGTGATTGATTTCAGAAATATTTTCAATTTGTGGAAATAAAAAAGCAGCATTGAGTTCAGATAAGACATAGCTAGAGCCAATGTCTACCCAGGTGTATTTATCAACAAGGCCTTGTAAAAATTGGCTACGATTTGTGCCTTTTTCACGTAAAATTTCAGCTCTTTGTAATAGCGATTTATCATTTACAATGAGAGCTCCCCCTTCGCCGCTTGTAATATTTTTAGTATCATGAAAACTTATGCAACCGATTTGTCCAAATGTTCCCAATGGTTTATTGTCGTAAGTTGCACCGGCACATTGTGCAGCATCTTCAACTAAAAAGATTTTATGCTTTTTACAAATTTCAACCAAACGATTCATGTCACAAGAGGCACCAGCATAATGTACTACAACAATGAGTTTGGTTTTTGATGTAATCGTTTTTTCAAGTGCATCTAAATCAATGTTACCGTATTGATCATTATCAACAAAAACAGGAGTGGCTCCTCGTAATAAAAATGCATTTACTGTGGAAACAAATGTAAAACTGGGAGAAATGAATTCATCGCCGGGTCCAATTTGAGAAAGCAAACCGGCTAATTCTAAAGAATGCGTGCAAGATGTCGTTAATAAAGTGGGAGAACCAAGTTGAGTTGATAAACTTTTTTCACATTTCTTATTGTATACCCCGCCACCTGATAATTGTGCTTGGTCATGCAGAATTTTTAAAATGTGTTCTTCTTCTTTTCCGGTATAACAAGGTTTGGTAAAGGGAACTTTCATTTTTTAGATTGCTCCAATTCCACGTACAACTGAAATGATTGTTTTAATAATAATCGCAATGTCTAAAAGTAACGAGCGGTTTTCTAAATAAAATAAATCATATTCCATATTCGCATGAATGGGTTCAGCACGTGCTGCTGAGATTTGCCATACACCAGTGATTCCTGGCTTTGCTTCTAATCTTCGTTTTTCAATCGCACTGTATTGACTTACTATAAAGGGCATTTCAGGTCTGGGTCCAACTAAACTCATATCTCCACGTAAAACATTGAAGAGTTGAGGAAGTTCATCTAGTGATGTTCTTCGAAGCCAGCGTCCTATTTTTGTAATTCTTGGATCGGTTGGATCTGAAGGTGTGCGTGCATATTGAGGAGCATCGATGTACATGCTTCTAAATTTGTAAAAGCTAAATTCTTTACCTTTTAGTCCAACTCGTTTTTGTTTGAAAATGATTGGACCTTTTGAGTCTAATTTAATCAATACTCCAATTAAAATATATAACGGTGAAAGAACAAGAATAAATGCTAATGATAAAATAAAATCAAGAATACGTTTCGCTATTAAATAAACTAAACTAGCTCGTTTTTTTCGTTTTCTCAAAATTGGAATTCCACCAATTTCAAACATTTCAATTTCTTGAATCAATTGATCATATGAATTGGGAACAATTGAATAAGCTACTTGTGCAGAAACACAGTGTTCAACCAGTTGTTGGTTGCGATCAAATTTTGCTGAAGGAAGTGCTATCATTACATGACTAATATCAAATCGTTTCAATTCATTTAAAACATCTTCACCACCAATGATGGGGACACCATTTTTAGGTCCTAATCCTGCCCATTTTACAGTTTGACCGTGACGTGATTGATCGTCATCTAGAAATGCAACAGGTAACATTCCTAATGAAGGACTTTGAAATAATCTTTTAGCAAGATGAATGCCGATTTGTCCTGCGCCATAAATTAAAACTCTGGTTTGAGACCAGCCTTTCATGTGAAATAAAACATGAATTTTGTAAAAAGCCATTCGTTGAAAATACAAAATTATAGGTGCACCAACGAGTGCTGTGGTGACAGTAACCCGAGAAAATGAAGTATAACGAATATAAAATGAAATACTTAATACGATAGCAGCAGCATAAAGTCCTACCCGAAAAATTCCACGTAGTTCTTTTATATTTAATAAACTGATTTCGCGCCTGTATAATCCCATTCGATCTAGTAAAAAAATGTATAAAATACTTACGGCAGCTGAAATGTATAGAAATTCTATAAAATTTTGAGGTGAAATGCCTTTTAAATACTTTGTATAGAAAAAATAACTCGCCATGTAGCTTAAAAAAATTGCGAGATAGTCTGCAACCACTTGAAAGATAGTGATAAACTTACCAAAGGTTGCGCGCACTCTTTTAGATGTATTGAGCTCCATGCCTTGCAAAACTATAGAATCCATTTATTTTAAAGACTTAACGCTAAGATACAGGAAGAGCAACTCTTTAAATGAAAGTCGCAATTGTACATGTTCCATATCAATTTCGAGGTGGTGAAGACGTACATATTGATGTGTTAAAAAATGTTTATTCAAAATTATCTATCGATGTAGAATTTTTTCCAAAAAACAGAAATAAACCTGGCCTTTCATTCAAAAACACATTTAAATCGCTTAATTTTCTCTCAAATTTTGAAGATTTTGATACTTATTGGAATGACGCAAAGCCAGATTTCTTACATTTACATAATATTTATCCAATTTTAGGACCAAGATTTTTAAAATGGATCGTGAATACTCAGAAAAAAGCAATTATGACTACTCATAATCACAGATTTTATTGCGCCAATGGCCTTGCGCTACGCGATAATAAAATTTGCAAAGATTGCTTTCATGATGAAATGAAAATGAAGCCCGCTGTGTTCAACTGCAATTTAGAACTTCAAAAATCAATATATTATTCAATCGCACTAAGCGAAAACCATTCACTATTGAAAAATGCGATCAAACACTTCATTGCGCCTTCGCCCTATATTGCCAAAGAATTAGAAAAGTGGGGAATCGAACAAAATAAAATTACTCAAATTACAAATCCTGTAGAAATTGAAAATGGATTTCAAACTTCAAATGAGATTTCGAATGATTTATTTTATGCCGGTAGACTTTCAATTGAAAAAGGCATTGTAAATTTATTAAAACTTACAAAAGAATTACCTGATGTACGATTTGTCATTGCTGGAGACGGACCCCTTAAAAAAGAAGTGATTGAGGCATCGAGAGTACAAAAAAATATCTCTTATTTTGAAAAGTGTTCACGATCTGAAGTAATGAACCTCATTTCAAAATCTAAGTTAGGAATTTTGCCTTCGATTTGTAACGAAATATTACCTACGTTTGTTTTAGAATGTGAAATGCTTGGAACAAAATGTTTAGTTCCGAATCTAGATTCAACTACATGGTTCGCAGGCAGTATGTGGAATGCAAGTTTAATGAATACCTTTAGTGTTGAATCAATGAAAAAAGTCGTATTAGAGGAAATGAGTTTGTTTAAAAAGAAAGAAATTAAAACTGAAATTAAGCAGCAATTAAGTGTAGAATTGTATGCTTCAAAACTTAAAAAAGTGATCGATCAATTATGAAAAAAACATTTTTTGTAGAAAATTCAATACAACAAATCAGTTCAATTTTTACATGGAATTGGCCTCAAAAAACACAATTAGCGCGAAAGTACATTTCTCAAAAAAAACCAAAACGAATTATTTTTATAGGAACGGGCAGTTCATTTCATGTTGCCAATTGGAGTAATTGGGTTTGTAGCGCAAATCAAATCGAATCACTTTGTATTACTTCTTGGGAAATTTTGGCCGAAAAATTTAAACCACAAAAAAATGATATGCTCATTTTTATTTCTCATAGAGGCGCACAAGGGTTAACAGCTAAATTAATTCAAAAATTTAAACTTCACTCTAAAATATTAATTTGTGCACAAGAAATGCCCACAATGAATGTCATGACCATTCATACTGTAAAGCCTGAAAAATCAAACGCACATACAATCAGTTTGGTTGGCGCCATGCTTTCTATACTTTCATTGTTCCAAATCAAAATTGATTTTAATAAAATAACTAAAGAAAAAATGAAAGAACTAAAATTTAAGTATTCAAAACAAAACTCTGTTTATTTTATTGGTGCAGGCATTATGTCGAGTATTGCTTTTGAAGCCGCATTAAAAGCTAGAGAGATGGCTCGTATTCCAGCATTTGGATATCAATTAGAAGAATTTTTACATGGGCCTTCGATTGCGTTAAAGAAAAATGATTTAGTAATATTTCTAAACCATCAAGTGATTCAAAACTCATTTTTATGGGATGAGCGTTTGAAACAAATTAAAATGACCTGTAAAAAATCAAAATCTAAACTTATTTCAATTGGAAACTCGAAATATAAGTCCCAGGCAGATTCTTTTTTAAAATCGATATTACTTTTGCGAATACTTCAAAAAACATTGTTAAATCAGGCACTTCGCTTAAAGGTGAATCCTGACATTAACCCTTTTGCGTAATTTGTGTTATAAAACAGCCATGCAAGATCCAGTCGTAACTGAAATTCTAAAACTTAAAGAACAGAAAAACGCAGTCATTTTAGCTCACTATTATCAAGATTCTGAGATTCAAGATGTGGCCGACTTCATCGGTGATAGTTTAGAGTTGTCAAAAAAGGCTGCCACTACCACCAAAGACATTATCGTTTTTGCTGGCGTGCATTTCATGGCAGAAACTGCCAAAATCTTAAATCCTTCAAAAAAAGTATTATTGCCTGACTTATCTGCTGGCTGTTCATTGGCTGATTCGTGTCCTGCCGATCAATTTTCGATTCTAAAACAAAAGCATCCCAATGCAGTGGTTGTGACGTATATCAACTGTTCTACCGAAATGAAGGCATTGAGTGATTATATTTGCACTTCAAGTAATGCAGAAAAGATCATTCGTTCAATTCCAACTGATCGTGAGATTATTTTTGCTCCCGATAAGAACTTAGGAGCTTATTTGTCTAAAAAAACAGGAAGAAAAATGATTCTATGGCAGGGCAGTTGTCTTGTTCATGAAATTTTCTCTGAAAAGCTTATTCGGCAATTAAAAGTTCAAAACCCAGATGCGCTTGTGATCGCGCACCCTGAGTGTGAAGAAGATGTATTGAAACTTGCTGATCATATTGGATCTACGTCTGCATTGTTGAAATTTTCTCAAGAAAGTAGTGCGAAAAGATTTATAGTAGTAACGGAGCCTGGAATTATCCATCAGATGAAAAAATTAAGTCCAAGTAAAGAATTCTTGATGGGACCAGCAGTAGACTCAAAAGATGGGCGCACTTGTGCTTGTAATGAATGTCCATATATGAAGAAAAATACACTCGAAAAGGTCCGAGATTGTCTTTTAAATGAAACTCCAGAAATTCTTTTAGAAGAGTCTTTGAGAAAGAAAGCGCTTTTACCTATTGAAAGAATGCTTTCAGTCTAGGGCAGAAAATATCTATTCAAATTAAATATTTTTAACAAGTAATGTACGTTGGTTGTCTTTAAAGCCAAGTTTTTGGTAAAACTTCTTAGTTCTGCGATTATTTTTGGTTACTTCAAGTCTAAGTGTGTTTATTCTTTCTTTTTTGCAGACTTCAAATGCTTTTTTAATTGCAAGAGTGCCGATTCCTAGACCGCGATGTTGCTTTAAAATAAATAATTCATCTATAAATGCTTCACGACCTCCACACTCTAAGCTAAATCCAAAGCCAAGTGCCATATAACCTATTAAATTTGTATTATTTAGATAAATTCCTAAAATTAATCCAAAAGATTGATGCTTTAAAAGTTGTTTTAAAGCGTGTTGTGCTCGTTTTAAATCCCATGAAAGAAGATCAAATTGATAAAATTGTTCCATCAATAGGATAATATTTTGATCAATCTTAGATTTTTTATTCAATTTTAATTTTTTAAACGTGATCATGAATATTCAAGCCATTTCGTTTTTTTAATTATGAACAAAAAAAAACGAGCCAACTGATTTCAGAGGGCTCGTCGTAAAACACTTTGCGAGTGTTTTGAAATAGAAAAAATACTTATTTCTTAGATTTTTTCTTAGCTTTTTTCTTTGCTTTTTTCTTAGCCATTGAAGGCCTCCTTTTGGTTTTTGTGCTGTAGAGAGTCCGTTCTCATCAGCACGTTTAGTACTGCAACTTTACGTCTTCCTAATAAAACTTGATGACTTACATATATGTTACCTAAAAGTTTCAAAAATCAAAATTTTTTTTCATAATTATGCATTTTTTTTCCTAGTGAATGTTACTTAAATGAGAAAAAATTAGAAAAAATGGTTTTTTTGTGATGAAAATGGTGATTATGAAGAAAAAATTCTCGATTTTAATTCTATTTTTGATGTTCAATTACATTTTTGCTGAAGAAAAAGATGCAAAAGTAGTTCAGAAAGAAGAAAAAGTTACTCAAAGTGATGAAAAATCAAAAATTTCGCCAATGAAAGGTACATTATTTGAGTTTTTGAAGAAAAAATATGGTTCTACAACCACTTTGAAAGCAAATTTTGTTCAAATACAAAAAAATAAAATGATGGGATCAGAAAAAAAATCAGAAGGCGTGCTCGAAATCAAACGTCCAGACAAATTTCGTTGGGACACACTCAAGCCAGATCCAACTTTGTTACTTTCGAACGGAAAAAAAATAATTTATTACACTCCACCCTTTCATGAAGGTGAAAAAGGACAAGTGATTTTCAAAAAATCAGCAGATGTGCAATCAAAATTGGCCATTGATTTACTCTCAGGTAGTGCCAACTTAAAACAAGACTTTAAACCTAAAAAAATCGCTGATAGACACTACGAGTTAATTCCGATCAATAAAAACCTTGGTGATATCAATAAGATAGAGCTTTATATTGATCCTAAGGCCAATTTAGTCTATAAGGTCGTATTACAACACACCACAGAAAATGAGACGGAAATTGAACTACAAAACGTTCAACTAGCTGAAAAAATTGAAGAGAATCGATTTGAATTTCAAGTTCCGCCAAACACCGAAGAGATAAAGTAGAGATTAAGTAATATTATATAGAGGAAGTAGTATGCCATCGTTTGATATCGTTTCTAAAACAGATCCACAAGAAGTCGACAACGCAGTTAACATTGCAAAAAAAGAATTATTAAATCGATTTGATTTTAAAGGTTCTAAATCTTCGATTGAATTCAACGGAAAAGATGAAATTGTTCTGGTTTCAGATGATGATTACAAATTAGGACAATTAAAAGACATTTTAGAGAGTAAAATCACCAAAAGAGGCGTTTCATTGCTCGCTTTAGACTATCAAAAGCTTGAAGATGCTACTTTGGGAACCAAAAGACAAAAGATTAAATTAAAACAAGGCGTAGATAAAGATAGAGCAAGAACGATTATCCAAACCATAAAAGAGAGTAAATTAAAGGTTCAAAGCCAATATATGGACGAACAAGTTCGTGTATCAGCAAAAAAAATAGATGACCTTCAAGAAGTCATTCAAACTTTAAAAATGTCTAAAATTGATCTTCCTCTTCAATTTGTAAACATGAGATCGTAATCGAAAAAAGAAGTAAGGATTAAGCAGTAATGGAAAAAAACGTACACTTCGTATCACTGGGATGCCCTAAAAACTTAGTCGACTCTCAAGTCATGCTCGGACTTTTAAAAACCGACAAGTACGGAATTACAGATGAACCATCAAAAGCAAATGTAATCGTTGTAAACACATGTAGTTTTATTGAGTCAGCTAAAAAAGAATCAATCGATGCTATTTTAGAAATGGCCGAATATAAAGACACAGGTAAATGTGAAGCACTTGTTATGGCAGGCTGTCTTTCTCAAAGATATAAAGACAAACTTCAAGATGAACTACCTGAAGTCGACTTATTTATTGGAACCGGAGAGTACCAAAGAATTGCAGAGCTTGTAGATTGGGCTAGAAAAGGTGAGCTTCCACAACGTGCTTATGTAAATAAGCCAGCATTCATTCATACAGATGAACATCCTAGACTTCAGACAGGACAAAATTTTTCTGCATACTTAAAAATCTCTGAAGGATGTAATCGCCGTTGTAGTTTTTGTATTATTCCTAATTTAAGAGGCAATACTAGATCGCGCACAGTGGAATCTTTGGTTGAAGAATCAAAGAGATTGGCACTTTTAGGTGTGAAAGAATTAAATTTAGTTGCACAAGATTTAACCGAATATGGAATGGAACATCGTTATCAAAAGATGACACTTGAAAAACTATTGCCAGAGCTTGCTAAAATCAAAGGTGTAGAGTGGATTCGTTTGTTTTATGCATATCCTGACCAATTTTCTGATGAGTTGATCGACATTATGGCTTCAGAGCAAAAAATAGTTAAATATTTAGATATGCCGATTCAACACACCTCAGACCGAATTTTAAAATTAATGAATCGTAAATTCACACGCCAAGAAATATTCGATTTTATCGGTAAACTTCGCGATAAAATGCCAAATATTTATTTGCGAACTTCAACGATCGCAGGTTTTCCATCTGAGACCGACGAAGAGTTTGTTGATTTCATGAAAGACTTAGAGTTATTGAAGTTTGATCATTTAGGTGCATTTAGTTATTCAAAAGAAGAAGATACAAAAGCAGCATTACTAGACGGACAATTGCCTTTAAAAACTCGAGTTGCTCGCCAAAGAAAAATTAGAAAATTTCATGAAGAGTATTCAGCAAAACGAAATAAAGAATTAGTCGGAAAAACATTCACCGTATTAGTTGAAGGTGAGTCTGATGAAACAGAATTACTTTTAAAGGGTCGCCATTATGGACAAGCTCCAGACATTGACGGACAAGTTCTCATTAATGAAGGCGTAGCTAAAGTAGGTGATTTGGTTCAAGTTCAAATCACAGAAGCATTGCCTTACGATTTAGTGGGTGGAATCTTAGAATAAAATTTTCATTCAGAGGTTTTATAAGATATTTTGAGAATTCGATTTTGGTTCTCAATGATTGAAGATCCTCTTAATTCGATTGAGTTATTTGCTTTGTTATAAACCCAACCATTTTTAGAATCATTTTTAATTTTCATTCCATCAATTTCAATCTCAATCTTTGATTTAGGAAGAGAAGTTAATTTATAGATCGGTTCGTTTGAAAATTGTAATTGAGAAGCAATATTTACATATTCTTCTGAAAAATCAGTCGTCACATCTTTAATTGTACCTTGAAGTACATTTTCTGAAGCTTTTAAATACACAGAAGGATACATCATAAAATCTGGTCTAATCATTTCATCTGCTTTTGGTGGTTTTGCTTTTAAATTTATAAAATAGCTGATTTTAATTTTAGTGGGATCACCTTTTATTTGACGCAATCTGTTTTGTAATTCTTGAATTCTTGAATCAACATTTTCATTTTTAGCAATAAATTCATCTTCATCAGTAATAAAAATAATTGAAAGTATGGCATCGTTTCGTAAAAAACCAGCATTCGTATGATTATTTGGACTTAATCCCAAAGTAATAGAACGTATGCATTGTTCATAATTACTGCCTTTGGTTCCCAGTTTTACGTTATTTTGAAACTTTTCAATTAAACTTGGAGTTTCGCTAGTAAGAAAATATTCACCTGGATATTTTGTTTTAAATGCACCATTGTCATTGATTACATCTGAAGAAACAATTCCGATGTGAAGATTCATGCCGCTATTTTCGGTAGCTTCAATAAAATTTTGAAAGTGTGAAGACAGAATGTATTGCTTATCTGCCATTGATCCTGAGTTATCTACACAAAATAAAATGTCAGCTTTATCATTACTAACCGAAGGAACAGTAAACTCTTGTGTTACAAATACAGTGTTTGATGGAGCAGTTTCTTTAATTGGTTCGTTTTGAGCAATAGGAGATGATTGTGTGCTAGAATTTTTGTCGTTTTTTTCATTTGTAAGCATATGAGAGAAGTTATAACCACTAACTCCACATCCAATTTGAGAAAAAATTACTAAAAAAATTGAGAATTTATTGAATGCGCTTAACTTCATATTGCTCCTTAATAAATAGGCCTGAATAATATATTATTTGATTAATTTAGTCAATTATAATATGACTAACCACTGTATAATAAATATCAATAATTACATATATTTAGTTAGTTAGTTAATTAATTAATGACATTTACTTCTGAGGGAGCGGCTTTAATTATCACTTTACCAAATTTACAGTCTTCTATGGTTAGAATTAGATAGTTTACACCTTCACCGCGACGATCCATTTCGGTTTCAATTGAGTGTACTTTTCCTGCAAATGAAACTATTTCGCCCATCGTGTATTCTTGTACAGATGTTGTGCCGAATACGAGTTTATTTTTATATAAAGTATTTATTCCTTTAGTATAGAAATCTGAATCATCATATTTCTGAAATTTTAATTTCTTAGATTTTACTTCAGATATCAATTGTTCTGAAAGGTCATATAATTTCTTCAAATATCCTTTGCGTGATTTCAGAGGAAATCTATATATTCCAGTGTTTAAACCTTCAAATATTTTATAATTTTTTAATTTTCGATTAGCTTCAGGCATGTAAAAATATTCTTTGAAATATAGTGGAATGATGCCGTCTGAACGATTAATTAGTTTTGGGTTTATTACTGTTGCTAGTCTATTAAATGTTCGTTCATCAGTCCAGTCTTCAATGATCATAAGTTTTTTAATTTTTGCCAAGCCATTTTGGAATATATAATTATCTTCTCTAGAAAAACTTCCTTCGAATACTGGATTCATGTTGAAATAAGCAACATAACTTGCTTCTTTTAACTGTTCATTTGTGAGCATTTCAGAAGGAATCCAATCGTCATTTAAAGTTTTTAAAATAGATTTTATTTTTTCATTGTATTCATTTTTGTTTTGAATTTTCTCATTTTGATATGAGTCTTTAAGCATGAGTTTACATGGTAGCGTATCGGCAAATAGGCAGTTTAGTAGAAGTAATTGAGAAATTAGATATATGATAATTTTCATGTAGTATTCACATTCTTTGCAAAAAATTAGTAAAACTATCTATCATTATGCGTTGAAATCAGATTTATGAAAACAGGCAGAATAGTTATAATTGCTGGGAATTATTTGCCCGTTTGCTTTTATCAAGCTGCCGCCACGATTTGCCTTCGCGTGCTTTTGAATTGATTTGAAATTTATTTACTGCATTTTGATGGTCTTTAAAATTGGTTGTGAATTCATGAGTGCCATCGTTATGAGACACAAAAAATAAATACGGAGTTTCTTCAGGATTTAAAGCTGCCACGATTGCTTCTTTACCTGGATTGCAAATAGGACCTAAAGGAAGTCCTTTGATTACATAAGTATTGTAAGGTGTTTTTCGCAATAAATCTTCTCGATGAATGTTTCCTGAATAATCTGGAATTCCATAAATGACAGTTGGATCACTTTGCAGCTTCATTTTTTTCTTTAGTCGATTATGAAATACAGAGGATATTTTCGGGCGTTCAACTGCAGCACCCGTTTCTTTTTCAATTACACTTGCCATGGTAAGAATTTGATAGGGAGTAAAACCGATTTCGTGTGCACGAAGCTTCATTTCTTCAGTGAAAACTGATTTATGTTTTAAAACCATTTGCGCAATGATTTCATCTACTGGCATTTTTCTGCGAATTAAATAGGTGTCCGGAAATAAATAACCTTCAATATTTCCAGAAGCTGGTTTTAATCCTAACGAAGAAATGAATTTTTCGTCATTACAAAGTTTAATGAATGTATCTTTTGAATCTGGTCGAATTCCTTCTAAAATATCTGCAATTTGTTTGTGATTTAAACCTTCAGGCACTCGAAATGGAATTCCATAACTGATTCCAGAAATAATTATATTCATTACTTCATCTGGTTTCATTGAAGTTAAAAACCGATAATCACCAGCTTTAATTTTAGAAAGGTTACCTTTAAATCTGCCGTACCAATAAAAGTACTGTGCATTTGAAATAATTCCATTGTGTTCAAGTTCTTGGATTATAGCCCAAGGCGTCATATTCTTTTCTACTTCATAGAATATGGTTTTTGGGTTCTTGTCTGACATCGGAGAGTTTATGAAATTTACAAACTGAATTCCTTTATAGACAACTACGCCGCTAATGGCCAAAAAGATTAGCCCAATGAATAATAAACTTGCTCTCCTCAATCATTCCTCGTAAATATAGTTGTGAATAATCTATAACCCAATCATATCATTCTAATGATTCAATCAACAATTTAATTCTAATCAATCGAAGGAGAAATATGCATCTTAAAGAATTAAAAGAGAAAAAAATCAGCGATTTAACTGAATTAGCAAAATCAATGGGAATCGAAAATGCTTCTTCCCTACGTAAACAAGAATTAATATTCGGAATTTTACAAAAATCAGCAGAACAAAACCAAGCGATCTATGGCGACGGCGTTTTAGAATGCCTACCCGATGGATTCGGATTTTTACGTTCACCTGATTATAACTATCTTCCAGGTCCAGACGATATTTATGTATCACCATCACAAATTCGTAGATTCAATTTACGAACAGGTGACACTATTTCTGGACAAATTCGTCCTCCAAAAGAATCGGAAAGATATTTTGCTCTATTGAAAGTTGAAAATTTAAACTTCAAAGACCCAGCAGAGACAAAAGATAAAATTCTTTTTGATAACTTAACTCCTCTCTATCCTAACGAGAGATTGAATTTAGAATTTGATCCAACCAATTATTCTACACGTATTATCGACATGATGGTTCCAATCGGAAAAGGTCAACGTTGTTTGATCGTTGCTCCTCCACGTGCTGGTAAAACAGTGTTGATGCAAGATTTAGCAAACGCGATTGTGAAAAATAATCCTGAAGTTGCATTAATTGTACTTCTGATCGATGAACGTCCTGAAGAAGTGACAGATATGCAAAGAACAGTAAAAGGCGAAGTGGTCAGTTCTACATTCGATGAACAAGCTTCACGTCACGTACAAGTTGCTGAAATGGTTTTAGAGAAAGCAAAACGTTTAGCGGAAAATAAAAAAGACGTTGTTGTATTGTTAGACTCAATCACACGTCTTGCTCGTGCGTACAACACAGTAGTTCCTCCGTCAGGAAAGATATTGTCAGGCGGTGTGGATTCAAACGCGTTACATAAACCAAAACGTTTCTTCGGAGCTGCACGTAACTTAGAAGAAGGTGGTTCATTAACCATCATCGCTACTTCGTTAATTGATACAGGTTCACGTATGGATGAAGTGATTTTCGAAGAATTTAAAGGTACTGGTAACTCAGAAATTCATCTTGATCGTAAGCTTATGGAAAAACGTATTTTCCCATGCTTAGACATCAATAAATCAGCAACTCGAAAAGAAGAATTGATCATTCCTAAAGAAGATCTTCAAAGATTGTGGATTTTAAGAAAAGTATTACATCCGATGAATCCAGTGGATGCAATGGAATTCGTATTAGACAAAGTTGCAAAAACTAAAACCAATAAAGAATTTATTGGAGCGATGAACAGCTAATTCTTTTAGGAACCTAAATGGCTGAAAAAAAATATACAAGTATCGGGGGGCAGGCAGTAATCGAAGGCGTGATGATGCGTTCTCCCCACTATCTTGCCATTGCTGTTCGAAAACCTGATAGAAAAATTGTAATCAAAGAAATGAAATGGAAGGGTTGGGCTGACAAATTTCCACTCTTAAAAAAACCAGTTCTTCGTGGTGTGGTTACATTGATTGAATCAATGGTGAATGGAATTGAAGCTTTAAGCTATTCAGCAAATGTTGCTGTTGCAAATGATCCAGAAGCCACTGCAAAAAATGGTGGAAAAAAAGAAGAAATTACAACATTTGCAATGATTAGTAGTATTGCTTTTGCCTTTGCAATGGGTATGGCAATTTTTGTGGCTGCTCCCCATTTGTTGACCGCGTTTTTAGGTAAACTTGGCTTGTTTCAGCAAGGAATTGATAATCCGATATTTCATTTAATAGACGGGTTAATTAAAGTTTTATTTTTAGTTACTTATGTTTACGTGATTGCGTTCATGAAAGATATCTATCGAGTATTTCAATATCATGGCGCTGAACATAAAAGTATTTATGCTTTTGAAAGCGGATTAGAATTAACCGTTGAAAATGCAAAAAAATATACAACTCTACATCCACGTTGTGGCACATCGTTTTTATTATTTTTATTAATTATATCAATCATCGTATTTTCATTCGTTTTTCCTGCATTTGGATTAACTAAAATTTCAAATGTTGCGATATTAAATCACTTAGGAATGATCGTAATTAAAATATTTTTAATGCTCCCTGTGGCTGGATTAAGTTATGAGTTCATTAAGTTGTCTGCAAAATATATGGGAAATCCAGTTTGTAGAACCATGATTTATCCAGGATTGATGCTTCAAAAATTAACAACTCGTGAACCCGATGCCGATCAATTAGAAGTGGCTTTGGTTTCATTAAAACGAGTTTTATTGCTAGAAAAAAATCCTGCACTTTTAAGTGATCAAGAAATCGAAGTATCCGGCTTAAGTGACATTCAGTCAGTACCCGCAACCGTTACAGAGTTTGCCGAGGCATAAATGTTTTCAAAATTAGGTGACGTCGAAAGAAGATTCGAAGAACTCGAAATGAAATTGTCTGACCCAAGCATCGCGGGAAGGCCTAATGATTTTAAAATGTTTTCAAAAGAGCGCGCAGACTTAAGTGAGTTAGTGGATGCGTATCGACGATATAAAGTGGTTACAAAAGAAATTGAATCAAATAAAGCCATGCTTGAAGAAAAAGACGAAGATATCCGTCAAATGGCTAAAGAAGAATTAAATACATTGGGCGTTGAAAAAATACAACTCGAAGAAAGAATGAAAATCCTACTTCTTCCGAAAGATCCCAATGACGATAAAAATATATTACTTGAAATTCGAGCAGGTGCAGGCGGTGAAGAAGCATCCCTATTTGTAGGGGAGTTATATCGTTTGTATCAAAAATATGCTGATACCCAAGGTTGGAGAGTTGAAGTATTGAGTGCTAACCCAACAGGACTTGGCGGATTTAAAGAAATCATTTCTATGATTTCTGGCAATAAAGTTTATAGCAAACTTAAATACGAAGGTGGAGTTCATAGAGTACAACGTGTACCTGAAACAGAAGCGCAAGGTAGAGTGCATACTTCGACTGTAACGGTTGCAGTTTTGCCAGAAGCAGAAGAAGTTGAAGTGACGATTAATCCAAACGATTTACGCATTGATGTGTTTAGAGCAGGCGGACACGGTGGTCAGTCAGTAAATACCACAGACTCTGCTGTTCGCTTAACACATATTCCTTCAGGATTAGTCGTAATTTGTCAGGACGAAAAAAGTCAGCTTAAAAACAAAGATAAGGCAATGAAAGTATTGCGTGCGCGCTTATTAGACATGGAACAAGAAAAAGCTGCTAAAGAAATTTCTGATAATCGTAGAAGTATGGTGGGAACAGGCGACAGGTCAGAGCGCATTCGTACTTATAATTTTCCACAATCAAGACTTACTGATCACCGCATTGGTTTAACATTACATAATTTGCCTGAAGTAATGGAAGGCAAAATCGGTGAAATTGTTGATTCACTGATAGCGCATCATCAGGCAGAAATGCTCAAAGCCTCTGGGGCACAGGCTATATGATTCCAATGCATGAGCGAAAAATATTAGAAGCTCATGTCAGAGGAGTTTCACTTTCTCAGTTAGCATTTGAACAAGAACCTCTTAATGAATTTCAAGAAACACAATTAAAAGATTTAATTAAACTGCGAATGCGAAAAATTCCGCTGCAGTATTTGGTAGGTTCACAAAATTTTTACGGAAGAGATTTCTATGTAAACACATCTGTTTTGGTTCCGCGTCCTGAAACAGAACAATTGGTTGAATTGGTATTAAAACAATTGAGCAATTCAGAAAAATATTTTGGTTTAGACGTAGGCACAGGCTCTGGTTGCATTGCTTTGACTATTGCACTTGAGCGTCCCAACGTTCAAATGATGGCTACTGAATCTCAATCAGATGCTCTAGAAATCGCATTAGAAAATTGTAAAAATTTAAATGTAAAAAATATCAACTTCACCGAAGTTCGATATGAACCTGATCTTTCGCAATACCATCAATTTTGTGATTTAGATTTTATTGTAAGTAATCCGCCGTATTTAATTGAAACAGATGAAGTCTCTGAAGATGTGCGCACCCATGAACCGCAAGAAGCGCTTTTTGTTCCCGCGGAAGACGCTTTGAAATATTATAAATTTTTACTAGAATTAATGAAAATTAGATTAAAAGATAATGGTTTCGCTGCATTTGAAATTGCTGAAAATCGATCTCTAGAAACAAAACAATTATTTGATCAGGCAGGATATAGCGCGGAGGTGTTAAAAGATTTAGCAGGTCGCGATCGAATATTATTAGTTAAAAAGGAAAATCAATAATGAAAAATAAAACTTCTGATATATGGAAAGTAATCGGCGCTTCTTCTGCAGGAACACTAATCGAGTGGTATGATTTTTATATTTTTGGAAGTCTTGCTACAATCATTTCTAATTTATTTTTTCCAAAAGGAAATGAAACAATTTCATTGATGCTCACACTTGCTACGTTTGCTACTGGCTTTGTGGTTCGTCCGTTTGGTGCCATTTTCTTCGGAAGAATCGGAGACTTAATTGGAAGAAAATATACATTTTTAGTGACACTATTATTAATGGGTGGTTCTACGTTCATGATTGGTTGTATTCCTACTTACGAAACAATAGGAATTGCAGCACCGATATTATTGCTCTTGCTACGCTTGCTTCAAGGATTAGCATTGGGCGGTGAGTATGGTGGAGCAGCTACATATGTAGCTGAACATAGTCCTGAAGGTAAGCGTGGATTTTACACAAGCTTTATTCAAACGACTGCAACACTTGGATTGTTTGTTTCATTGGGAGTCATTCTGGCAACACGTAGTACTTTAGGCGAAGAAGTGTTTGCAAAATGGGGTTGGCGTATTCCATTTATACTTTCGATTTTTTTAGTAATTTTTTCTTATTTTATCAGAACTAAAATGAGTGAATCACCATTATTTCAAAAATTAAAATCTTCTGGAAAAGCATCCAAATCTCCATTGCGCGATAGTTTTTTAGAGCCAGAAAATAGAAGAATGGTTATTTTAGCACTATTGGGTGCAACAGCAGGACAAGGTGTAGTTTGGTATACAGGTCAGTTTTATGCACTTTATTTTTTACAAACGGTTCTTAAAGTAAATTTTGTAATCGCAAATCAAATCATTGCAATGGCTTTAATTTTAGGAACTCCCTTTTTCATCGTATTTGGTTATTTATCAGACAAAATTGGAAGAAAAAAAATAATGATGACTGGAATGTTATTGGCAGCATTCACGTATTATCCGATTTATACTGCAATGATGACAGCATCAGGATTTAATTCTGCAACACCTGAATTAGGTTCACCAAATCCAAATGTGGTTGTTTTAACAATGCTCATTTTTATTCAAGTGATATATGTTACAATGGTTTATGGACCAATCGCAGCGTTTTTGGTTGAATTATTTCCAACTAAAATTCGTTACACCTCAATGTCACTCCCATATCACATTGGAAACGGCGTATTTGGCGGATTGGTACCATTAATTGGCACTTGGGCTGTTAGTAAAACAGGCGATTTGCATGCAGGAGTATTTTATCCAACAGCAATTGCGTTACTATCGTTTTTAGTCGGATCTATTTTTATTAAAGAAACTTTTAAACGCACTTTATTAGATGAGTAAAAATATATTATATAAGAATTCACTGGTCGTAACAGTATGATTTTCATAATATATAACAATAGAGTACTCAAATGGATAAATTAGTCATACAAGGTGGACATAAATTAAAAGGTTCAATTAAGGTAGGAGGAGCGAAAAACTCAGCCCTTCCCATTTTATTTGCAACCGTTTTAACTGATGGAGAATGTCAGTTAGAAAATGTTCCCAACTTATCAGACATTGTAACTACAATTCGGCTTCTCTCAATGATGGGTGTAGATGTTCGTCCAAAATTAAATGATCATAAAGTTTCTGTTCAGGCAAAATCATTAACTAATTTTGAAGCACCATATGATTTAGTAAGAACCATGAGAGCATCCGTTTTAATTTTAGGTCCATTGCTAGCTCGATTTAAAAAAGCAAAGGTTTCTTTACCAGGGGGATGTAGCATTGGCGCTCGTCCCGTGAATTTGCATTTAATGGGTTTTGAAAAAATGGGAGCTCGAATCAAAATCGAACAAGGTTATATTTTTGCTGAGACTGATGGATTGGTAGGAGCTGATATTACATTTGATCAAGTATCTGTGGGTGCTACTGAGAATGTGATGATGGCAGCAACTCTTGCAAAAGGAAAAACAATTTTAAGAAATTGTGCTCAAGAACCTGAAATTGATGATTTGGCAGATTTTTTAAATCAATGTGGAGCAAAAATTACGGGTGCTGGAACTCCTACTATTATGATTGAGGGAGTTGCAAAATTAAATGGATGTCGACATGCAGTGATTGCAGATCGAATAGAAGCAGGAACTTATTTAATTGCTGCAGCTATGACGGGTGGAGATGTTGAACTGACTGATATTCCGCCACAATTTTTAACAGCACTGATTGATAAACTGGAAGACTGTGGATTTGAAATTAAAATTGGAGACGATACAGTATCGCTAAAAACAACTAGCCATTCTTTTAAAGCACAGGACATTTCAACAATGCCGTTTCCAGGTTTTGCAACTGATATGCAAGCACAATATATGGCACTGATGTCAATTTGTGATGGTACTTCAGTGATCAAAGAAAATATTTTTGAAAATAGATTCATGCATGTGCCCGAATTAGTACGTTTAGGTGCAGATGTCACCATTCAAGGAAATACTGCAATCGTACGTGGACTGCGTGGCAAAGGGAATTTAACAGGTGCTACGGTGATGGCTACAGATTTGCGAGCTTCTGCATGTTTAATTTTAGCAGGACTTGCAGCCTATGGTGAAACAACTGTAAGAAGAGTGTATCATCTTGATCGTGGTTACGAACAAATGGAAGTCAAACTCAATCAATTGGGTGCAAAAATTGTGAGAGCTGAGGAATAGTAATGATAACGGTCGTGATTCCTTGCTTTAAAGTTAAAAAACATATTTTAGATTTGCTTTCGCAAATCGGTTCAGAAGTTCATCGAATTTATGTTGTCGATGATAAATGCCCTGAAGAAACCGGAAAGTATGTAAAAGAAAATTGCAAAGACTCACGCGTTCAAGTTCTGTTTAATGAAAAAAATATGGGTGTGGGCGGAGCAATGATCACAGGATTTCGACAATGCATTCGTGATGGAGCTTCTATTGTTGTAAAACTAGATGGCGACGGTCAAATGAATCCTAAAATCATATCAAAATTTATAAAGCCAATTCAGGATGGAGAAGCTGATTATACAAAAGGAAATCGATTTTTTCTTTTAGAATCACTTCAATCAATGCCATTGATACGTAAAATAGGTAATGCGGGTTTATCTTTTATTACCAAAGTTTCTACCGGTTATTGGCGTATTATGGATCCTAGTAATGGTTTTTTTGCCATACATGGAAAAGTATTAAAATACTTACCTTTAGATAAAATAGATAATAGATATTTTTTTGAAAGCGATATGTTGTTTAGGCTCAATATTATTCGAGCAGTCGTTGCAGATATCCCAATGGATGCTGTTTATGAAAATGAAAAAAGCAATTTAAGTGTAACTAAAACTTTTTTTAGTTTTCCTATAAAACATTTTATACGATTTTATAAACGAATTATTTATAATTACTTTTTACGGGACTTTAATTCGGCCTCACTTCAATTAATAATGGCTAAAATATTAATTTGGTTTGGTGTAATTTTTGGTTCATACCATTGGTGGAAAGGCGAAGTGCAAGGTATTCCAGCTACCTCTGGAACTGTAATGATTGCAACACTTCCTATCATTATTGGTTTTCAGCTTATGCTCGCTGCAATTCAATATGATGTAAGTTCAACGCCCACTGAACCCATTCATTCTAAAATAGAGTAGGTAACAAATGGAATTTACGAAAACAAAAATATCTGGATTGTATTTAATTCAAAACGACGTATTTAAAGATGACCGAGGAATGTTTGTAAAGTCATATCGACATGAAACTTTTGACAAATTGGGAATAAAAATTGATTTACAAGAACAATTTTATTCAGTTTCTAAAAAAGCTGTTGTTCGCGGAATGCATTTTCAAATTCCTCCGCATGATCAACACAAGTTAGTGAGTGTAAGTTATGGTGCGATCTTTGATGTTGTATGTGATATTCGAAAAAATTCACCAACGTATGGTGTATGTGAAACATTTGAATTGAGTTTTGAAAATGCAAAAGCGTTATTTGTTCCCAAAGGCTTGGCCCACGGATTTCAAGCATTGACTGATCAAGCTACAGTTCATTATCAAGTAACCAGTATGCATGCCCCAACTCATGAGCAAGGGATATGTTACGACTCAATTGGAGTAAAATGGCCGATTGAGCCAGCAATTACTAACGATCGTGATAAAAAATTTCCAAAACTAAAGGACTACGTATCACCGTTTTATTTTTAATATGAAAACCTTAATTTTAATCAGAAGATTTTGTATTGGAACTTATTTTGGAATTGCCTTGATGGCTGCGATGGCAGCTCCAGTAGTTTTTTATAATATAGATTCAAAAACTTTAGCTGGTAAAATCTTTGGACAAATATTAACTAAAATGAATGTCATAGAAATCATTTTACTATCAGTTATATTATTTATTGGAATCATTACGATTAAGGGTAAAAAGAAAATTGTAACTACGATTATTACTTTATTAATGTTATTAAACTGGTTTGTATATGCACAGACAATGACAAATCGAATGAATGTATTAAGAGAGCAGATTTCTTCATTTGATACTCCTAGTAGTGCTGACTCTACTCCTAAGGCTGAATTTGATGTGCTTCATCAGCGATACACTAAAATGATGTCAGCCAATATGATTTGTAGCATTGTATTGGGATTAATACCTTAATAATCATTTATCGTATTTTTTGTGTGATCGCTTGCTTCAAAACGGCAGCCACAAATTTAGGATTTGTAGATAAATATCTTGATGCCAATCTGCCTGGTTCAGATAAAAGTCTATGAGACCATTCGAGACCAGTTTTTTGCATCCAAAGCGGTGCACGTTTTTTATTTCCAGATAAAAAATCAAAAGCAGCACCTACCCCAAGCATAAGTCCTTTTTTAAGATATTTATGAGATCGATACATAAAAATTTCTTGCTTGGGAGCACCTAAACCAATCCAAATTACATCAGCATTAGTGGTATTTATTGTATCTAAATCAGATTTTTCGTCCGATGAAAGTTCTGTGTAAATGGTTTGAGCCGGACGAATTGGTGGAGAAACCATGCCCGCAATTTTTAGGTTTGAATTCAATTTTAATAGATTTTCTTTCAACAAAGAAATGGTTGAAGGAGAGCCTCCATAAAAATAATGACTTAAATTTGAATATTTTGAGTCACTAACTAAAAGTTCTAGAATATCAGGGCCACTTGCGCGTCCATGAATCGTTGAACCATTTAGTATTTTTGATGCCCAGATTAGAGGAACCCCGTCTGCTGTAGAAAGAAAGGATTCATTTGTAATTTTTTGATATTCAAGATCTTCTAAGCCAGTAGTAACTGTATGTACATTTGAAACGCAAATGTACTGTGCATGCTGAATTGTGTGATTCTGTGATGAATAATGTAAAATGATGTCTGCAGTTTCTGCACAATCGAAAACAGAAATATTTGATCCTAAGATATTTACTCGTTCAGATAAGTTTTGATTCATGATAGATTAAATAATTCAGATAATCCCGTATTTAGATTAACGGTTGGTGTCCAATTTAACACTTTTTTAGCTGCCGATATGTCTGCCATTGAATAGCGGACATCTGCTTCTCTTGCTTCACCATGACTCAAATTTATGTCGGTACGTTTTGATACTGAAATCATCGTATTTGCTAATTCTTTAATTGAAGTCGATAGTCCAGAGCCAATGTTAATGGCGCTTCCATTGAATTCTTTTAAACTTAGAGTATTTTCACATGCTTTTGCTACATCTTTTACAGAAATAAAATCTCTAGTCTGAGCGCCATCGCCATTAATGACGATTTGCTTTTTTGTGTTATTTTTTAAGATTTTATTAAAAACGGTGATTACACCAGTATAGGGCGAACTATCATCTTGGCCTACGCCATATACATTAAAAAAACGAAAGCAAAGTGAAGAGAGTCTTTTAGAAGAATAAAATAATCTCAAAGCTTCTTCTGAATTCATTTTTTGTGCACCATAAAATGAAATTGGTGAGGATACAGTATCCGATTCTTTTAAAGCAATATTTAGTTTGCCATTATTACCATAATTAGAAGCAGAGCTGGCAAATACAATGAATGGTTTTTTAGTTAAATTCGAGCAATATTCTGCAATTTTTACAGTAGAAAGAAAATTGTTTTCATAGGTTTCTTTTGGATTTTCTTGGCATAACGGAACACTTACAGTAGCTGCGAAATGATAAATAAAATCAGCTGACTTGATATCTTGTTCATATTTTGCAATTTCCCTACAGTCAGCTTGAATGTATTTAACGTTTTTAATTTCATTTTTAGGTTTTTTTAAATCGATAACGGTAACTTTGTGATTCAAAGATAAAAGTTCAGCAGTATTAGAACCAATAAAACCACTACCGCCTGTTATGATTATGTTTTTAGCAGTCATTGATTTTCTTTAGGTACAGCCAAATATAGTTTTGCTTCGCTTTTTGAATCTGAAGTGCGAAGTTCTTCAGAATATTCTCCACAAATTTCTAATATTTGATTTGTAGTTGGAAGTGGTTCTGAAGAAATAATGTATTGATATGAAAAGAAACCAGATAAGTTTTTAGCAAACCAATGATGAATCGATTCTAAGCTATATGCTAGTTTAGATTTCGCTCCAAAAATGGATGTGAATGATAGTGGAACGCTATTTACGTTTCTGATTATATAGCTACTTTGTTGAAATAAGCGCATTAATGACTTTTTAGTATAGAGACGAATGTGATGTTTATCTAAAATGCCGCGTGTACCATAATTGAATTGTCCAATGGTAAGCATTAAGCGAGTGATAAAGAATCCAACGTTACTACATAAAGCTATGATGACAGGTCTTGGTCTAACTTTATGTTGAGATCTAATTAAATCTAAAACGTGATCTGGCTTTGAAACTCTTTCTAGTAAATCTCCTAAAATAATAAAGTCATATTCATTTTTTTGAAAAATATTTTTAAGTTGATCAGGCTCTTCTATGATATTCATGTGAAAATAATTGCGAAAGTTTGCTTCGACTTTAGAAGGATCGAGCGAATCAACACCATCCACGATACAACCCTTTTCAATAAGTCGTTTTGCAATATGACCTTTTCCACATGTAACATCTAAAACGCGAGTAAAGGGAGCAACCATATTCACAATTTGAGTGTGAGATGAATATGGTGTTAGTTTTGCTGGTCTTTGATAGGGTAATACATCGAATTTACGATCATATAAAAATCCAAGTTGTTGTATGCGATAGTGGATAACGGCAAAAAGAACATTTAAAGCATAATCAACACCATTCACGTGACAAATTTCATCTCCATAATGTGTTGGAATTGGAATTTCTACAATTTTTGCATTGGCAGCTAAGCATTGAATTATGATTTCGGTATCAAAATGAAAGTCATTTGAATTTTTTTCAAAGGGAATTCTTTTCAATAAATTGATTGAGTATGATCTATAGCCAGAATGGAACTCGGACATGTTACTTTTTAAAATACGATTTTGTATTTTAGTTAAAATTGTATTTCCAATAATTTTGTAAATGGGCATTCCGCCTTTTCGTGCAGACTTAATCGAATACATTCTCGTACCAAACACAGCATCTGGTTTTTTTTCTGAGTCATATTCAGCGATCAGGTCTCCTAAAAGTTCAGGAGCATATTGGCCGTCTCCATGAACCATAAATACACGATCGAAACCATTATCAATTGCGTATCGATAACCAAGTTTTTGGTTTCCACCGTAACCTTGATTTACAGGATTTTTTAAAACTGTAATTTTAGCTTTTCCTTTATATTTTTCGCTAACGGTATCAGACACATAGAAGGTACTGTCTTTAGAAGCATCATCAATAATGAGAACTTCATTTTCTGGATTTAAAATCACTGATTCTGGAATTCGAGCGACGACTTTTTCGATAAATTTTTCGTGGTTATACGCTAAGATGAAGATTAGATTTTTTGCCATACTATAAGGTTTATCGCAGCTGAGATCGCTTATCAATGTGAATTAATAGATATAAAAACGCCCTAAGTGCTCGTAATTAAAGGGTAATTACCAGATCGGTTGTGAAATACCAAAACTAAATTTAGATAAATCAATATCACCTTTTGGCTCACTATATTGAATACGAGTTACTTCAAAAACAAAGGCAAAAGGATTGTCAGTGATCATAAAAAGTTGAAATCCTAATCCAGCAGTAATCTCATGATTTCGAGAAGAGTTGAATTGCATGCCTGTACTTAAAGCAGAATATCTGCCGTATGTCCAAACCCCACGATGTCCGGGAGGCGTTTTACTTAATAACAAACCTAGTTGCGGCCCTTGCCATGTTCTAATTCCATAAATTCCTTGAGGAGTAGGTGGATTTACAAACATTCCCAGAAGTGTAACACCAGGTTGGATAATAAATTTGATATCAAGAAATTCAAATGGCAGTTGATATCCGAATTTCGGGTTAAGTCCATAATATGAAAACGGATTTATTTCAGTATTATATTTTGTAAATATTCTTGGAAAATAATTAAAAGTATATAAATCAGAAAATGTTGAAATGTATAAAGAATATTTATTGGGAGTAAAAATATATTTATAATCAAGTTGTCCCGCAAGACTCTTTTTAATCATTGTTAATTCTAATGAATTTTCATTATATTTATAAATTGAAAAATTAAAACCTAAGTTAAGTGTTGAGCGCTTTTCACGAGGGGGAGGATTGATCAATAAATCGTAATTATGAATCGTTCCTTTAATATCATAAGCACCAATGTTTGTAATGACTTCTTGAGATTCATAATCCTCTAGCGACTTGGATAGCGGATAAACAATAAATTCATTATTATTTAAGTGATCTAATTTTCCAACTTGAGAAGACTCGTTCCATTTTGCATCATGAGATTTAAAAAATAGAAGTTGATTCAAGTTCTTAAGTGAACAATTGATTCCAATATAAAAATATTCTGATTTTAAAATCGAAGATACGGTTGATTTTGGTGAGATATAATCTTTAGTACAATCTTCATCAATAATCAGTAAAGATTGATCGGCTAATATTTCAAGTTTGATCTTATAGTCTACTAGTTTATTAGTTTTCGTATCTTTAAATTGAACCGTTGCTTCTGTAATTCTTGATTCTATTGAAAAATCAATTGTATTTTGATTTTCATCATAATTAATTAATTTTGAACCAGAGATTGAAGTGATCGAATCAAATTTATGATTTTTAGGAAAATTACTTAATGATACTTTAATACGAAAAGAGGGAATTTCTGTTCGAGTACCGTCAGCCAGAGCAGCGTTTTTTAGTCCCCAACCATATTCATCAGAAATTACACTGAATCGTCTGCCACTTATATCTGACCATTGGCCTGTATAAGATACATTTATATTTTGTAATAATTTACTGCCAACATAATATGCCTTATTTGCTGCAAAGCAGTTCAATGAAAAGAATAGAGATAAGAGTATGACTTGAAATTGAATAAACTGGCGTCGTTTCATTAGATTTATCTTATCAAATAAGTGCTTCATACTTCAAGAACTGAAGGCATTCACAGAGAAGATATCTTTATTTTTAAGATATTCATTTCTTTGAAATTGAAAATATGCAGAGGCTCCGATCATCGCTGCATTATCAGTACAATATTGTAAATCGGGAGTAATCAATGAAGTAGTAAGCTTTTTAGAAATGAGTGAGCGGATACGAGAGTTGGCAGATACTCCACCGACAAGGGCAAGAGTCTTTGCATTGGTCAATTGAATTGCATTACCGATTTTAGTAACTAATGTTTCACAAATCGCTTCTTGTATAGACGCACAGTAATTAGCTAAATCATCATTTTGAGGTAATTTTGATTTATCAACTTCACCAAATATATGTGGAGTATATTTTTCAGCTTTCAATTGTTCTAATACGGCAGTTTTTAAACCTGAAAAACTAAACTCGAGTCCTTGATTTAATAAAGGACGCGGAAATGAATATTTTTTTACATTTCCGTTTTGGGATAAACGATCGATATGAACTCCTCCCGGATACGGTAGACCTAATAATTTTGCAGTTTTATCGAATGCTTCTCCGGCCGCATCGTCTCGAGTAGTTCCCAATAATTCTAGATCTAATTTTTCAGGCGGAAGATTTTTAAGCAAATATAAATTAGTATGACCACCACTGATTAAACAAATTAAAATAGGTAGTTTGTGTTTATCAGTTAAAAATCCATTTTTTTGTCCATCAATAAAAAGAGAGTGGATATGTCCTTGTAGATGATCGACTGTTATGAGTGGAATTTGTGAACTATAGGCAATCGCCTTTGCAGTAGAAAGCCCAACCAACAATGCTCCAATAAGGCCTGGACCATTTGTGACAGCAACAGCTGTTAAATCTTTAAATTCAAGCTTTGCACTTACAAGGGCTTCTTCAATGATAACATTGATCATATCTAAGTGGTTTCTTGATGCAATCTCAGGAACAACACCGCCAAATTTCTTATGTAAATCGATTTGTGAAAAAATTTTGTTTGATAAAACACTAATGTGATTTAATGACTGTGAACTCGTAACAACGGAAGCGGAACACTCATCGCAGGATGTTTCAATTGAAAGTATTTTAGGCGGTTGAGTTTGCTTCATTATGATAACTTTATCGCACTTTTGGGCAAGTCATCAAACGATATTTCTCAAAAATAATGTTATAATTTGGCTTATTTTCATTATACCAAGAGGCACTACGTTGCAAGGTATGGCAATTTAAGCAAGTTGTTACAGTGAGAGATTGAATGGGGTTATGTCCACCGGGACTATGACAATGTTCACATTGAACATTTTTAAACTCATTTTTAAATTGGCTAAGATTTTTATATCCACCATTTTGATTCAGACCCAATGTATGGCATTGAAGGCATTCGAGATTCTGACTTTGATTTTTATGAACCAATGTTTCATATGCTTTCGAATGTCGTTGGTTTAAATGAAATTGAAATTGTTCTTGATGGCATTGTTTGCAAGATTGTACTGTTTTTATTTTTGGAGTTGCATTGTTATCCGAAAGGAGAACATGATCAATTTTTTTATTAACTTCTGCAATTTGTGTTTTATTTTTTTCAATTAATTTATCTAATGAGTTTAAATTCGAATCTTTTGAATCAAGGTCTTCGCTCATATTGAACAGTTGATTAGAAACACCGTCATATATTCCGATATGTTCGCCTCGAAGTGAAGCTTCAAATATATTCGTTTGATTTATGCGAATTGGATTTGTTAAAAAATTCATCGAATGAGAAGAAAAGATAAAGTCAATGCCAGACACTTTTTGAGCAAGCAATTCGTCTTGTAAGGTGCCTGAATGAGATAAAAGTATAATATAGTTTACGTTTTGCGATTTTAATTTTGAAACTATTTTTTCGGCTGTTTCAACAAGAGGAACTGCTGAGAGCTCTGGCGGTAAGTTAAACTCAGGATTAAATAATCCAAATATTCCCACTTTTTTATTCGCAATGATTTGTATTGCATATGGCTGAAATACTAAATCTTCTGAATTTTTAAAAACAATGTTTGAATTAATAATTTTAAAATTAGCATTTTTGACAATTGATTGAAACGTGTTTAAGCCCGCGCTCAAATCAATTTCTCCAGGCGTAAAGAATTGCACGCCTAATGTGTTGTATGCCGTTACTAAGTTTTTTGCTTGAACGATGTATTGTGGAAGTAGATATTCTGGTGGGTTTGCGGTTGGCAAAAACGTATCACCACTATCTAAAGAAAGAGATTCAATTTCTTTGGATAGTGAATTTAGCCAATTGAGTCTTCTGTGAACACCTCCTAACGGATTGCTTCGGCAACCGCAGGGTGCAATTTCACCATTTATGTTCGAAGAATATAATATGCGAAACCCTAAAGATGAATTTGGATTGTTATCTTTTTTAGAAGAAGTATGTGAGCATGAAATGAAAGAAGCTGTTAAGCAAATAATGTATAAAAAATACTTCAAGATTTTTTCAATTTAGATTTTGCTTTTTTAGCTTCAGGAGATTGAGGAAAACGTTCTAATAATTCTTGAAAAAAGCTTTGACCGTCTTTAGCAGAGCCTAATTGTTCAAAGCACAAACCAATTTTTAATAATGCGGCTGGAATGCGAGGAGACTTTGAAAAAGACTCTTGTACTTTCGAGTATTCTACAATCGCTTTTTTCCATGCCTTTTGTCCGTAAGCGGCTTCACCTAAGCCAAAATGCATTTCGGCAGCTTCTTTTCCTTTAGGATTTTTCTCTCCAAATTCTTTAAATTTGTCTGCAGCTCCATCGTAATTTTTAGCCATTAGTAGAGAATAACCGTCTTGAAGTAAGGTTTTTGAAGAAGCAGATTTTCCACCTTTTTTAGAAGGTGGCTCTGATTTTGATTCACTTTCACTGTTTGATCTGTCTTTTAAATCTTTTAATTCTGTCATGATTAACATTTGATTTTTTTCTAGATCAGCGACACGCATATCAAGTTTAGCTACATTTTGATTGGTGTCAGCAGTGTTCATACCTTTTTGTTCGTGTTCGAGTTCTTCTAATTTACCTGAAATTCTAGTGATTTCATTCTTCAACTCTTCTAATTCATAATGAGAAGGTTTGGCTGAAACTGTTTTTGCAGTGCCTGAAACGTTTTGTGAATCGTCGGCATTGTCGTCATCGCCTTTGACCATTGTACGAGTTTTTAAACATCCAGAGAAAATGAGAGCGATGAGTAAAATTGAAAATGAGTATACGTTTTGTTTTTTCATTTTGTATCTCCCGAGGATTTATCAAAAGTGGCAGACGATGAATCAGTTGGTTTCTTATCTGTAGTTGGCTGAGAGGAAGCAGTATTGGAAGCTGGTACGGAGGGTGTGCCAGAAGATGGAACCGGCGGCATTTCTTTTCTTCTCATTTCAGCTTTTAATTCTTGTTCACGTTTTTCACGTTCTTCAATTTCTAGTTGATGTTGTTTGCCAAGTTCTTTTGCATGTTGCATGGCGGTTTCTGGATCAACATTGGCGCCTTCATTGGAGGGAGATTTGTTTGCAATTTCAGGTGTTGCGCCGCCCTTTAAGTAAGCTTCAAATTCTGCTTCTTCAGACAAACGCATTGCTTTACGAGCAAGCTTTTTTGCAACATCAAAGTTTTTTAAACGGTATTCGGTTTTAGCTTTATAGTATGTTTCACTTGCAGCTCGATATACATCAGGAGCTAGTGATTCTGCATGAAGTTCTTTGGCTGCTTTTAATGCAGCCTCAGCATTTGACATTTCCTGAATTGGACGTGGGGTTGCTACTGAACATCCCATGACAACCACACATCCAAATAAGGATAAGTATTTGATCATTCTTAATTATTTTTCAGTAACTCTGAATTCAGCTCTGCGATTTTTTCCCCATGCAGATTCATCGTGACCGTTATCTACTGGTTTTTCTTTTCCGTAAGAAATAATGCTTAAACGATCTGCATTTATGCCTTTATCAATTAAAAATGCTTTCGTTGCATTTGCTCTACGTTCACCAAGTGCGATGTTATATTGAATTCCACCGCGTTCATCAGTGTGACCTTCGATTTGAACTTTAACAGATGATTTATCTTTTAAAACTTTAGCATTGTTATTTAGCATTTCTTTGGCTTTTGAATCTAATGCAGAAGAGTCATAAGCAAATGTTACGGTTTGAAGTCCCATTGCTTTTGCAGCACTATTGTCAGCTAAGTCTTGAGCAGCTTCATTTGATGAACCGCCTTCAGCGCCTTCATCACCTTTTTGCTTTTTAGAACATGATGTAGAAATGGCTAATGTTAAAGCTAATATTAATGTTAAAACGCTCATGCGTATGAGTTTCATTATTGTCTCCTTTAAGAATAATTGAGTACTAAAAAAGTAGCATTAGGTTGACCACAGTGCAACCGCAAGTATCGGAAATACAAAGAAGAATATCACTAAACAATAGCCCATAATGTCACGTGCCTTTAAGCCCATGATGCTGAGCAGCGGAATTGCCCAAAACGGTTGAAACATATTTCCAACCATATTTCCGTATGCGATAGCCATAGTGGTTAATCCAACGGGTGAACCAAGCTCTTTTGCCGCTTGAATCATCACAGGTCCTTCTACGGCCCATTCGCCTCCACCTGAGGGAATAAACAGTTTAGTCACTACACTTGCAAAGTATGACATCAATGGAAGAGTTTGTTTGGTCGCATGTTCTACAAAAAAGTTTGCAAAGAGGTGGCCAAGACCTGTTTCTCTCATGATACCCATGATTCCACCATAAAATGGAAATTGTAGAATGATTCCAGAAGTTGCCTTCACTGAATTAGATATCGATTTTGCGTAACTGGTTGGATTTCGATGGAGTAACATTCCAATGGTTAGAAATAAAAAGTTAACGATATTGTGATTTAAATTCAAACCGTTTTGCATGAAGTATTGATACATAAATACCAATCCTAAACCACCGATGATTAAATTGGTGACATAACTTCGTTCAAGTTTTTCAGCAAACGTTTTTGGCTTTTCAATCGATTTTTTTAGAGGACTTAATTGTAGATCAACTTCAAACTCTGAAATCAGTCGAAGATTTCTTTTTGGATTCAATTGAGCAATTACAAAAGGAATTGCAATCGCCAAAAATATACAAACGATTAAATTGGAAGGTAGAAAAATTGTTTGAGAGAGAGGAATGAGCCCAATTGTTTTTTCTAAGAAATGCCCAGGAGTATTGATGAGCAAGGGTGCTGAGGCAGTCGTGCCCGCATGCCAAAGCAGCATACTAGTGTAGGCTGCGGTTGCTACCAGAGGATAATGAATTTGAATCTTACGCTTATGCATTGATTTTGCAGTTTCTCGTCCTAATAGAGATGCCATCACAAGACCAAGTCCCCAGTGAAGCCAACCTAAGACAATTGAAAAAAATGTAATTCCAATCAATGTGCGAGTTACATTTCGAGGCATAGAAGCAAACTTTTTAATTAATTTTTGAACAATGGGTGCATCTGCAATGGCTTCTCCTGTTACGACGATTAATACCATCTGCATTCCAAAATTGAGAAGTTCCCAAAAACCTGTGTTCCAATATTGTAATACTTGAGCAGGGTTTGATTGTGTCAGCCATTGTGCCAGTGCAAAGGTGGTGATGGTTAGCATTAAGACCAAGACAAATGGGTCAGGCATAAATGACCTGACGAATCGTTCACATTTCTCACCAAATTTTTCTAACATGTTTTGATTTTTGCACAGAGTAGAGTGTTTTCGAAACCATTTTCTTATAAAAAGAACTATTTTTGGCCTCTGTATTGCTTAAGTTCGGGATGGAGGTAAAGAAACATGTCCGATTTTAATAGAGTCATATTAGTAGGAAGGTTAGGCAATGACCTTGAATTAAAAGAATCATCCACAGGAAAGGCATATTTACGAATGAACATTGCAACTCATTCATATAAAAAGCCGAGTGATTCATCTAAAAATTCAAGTACTCATTGGCACAGAGTAATAGTGTTTGGTGCACAAGCTAAATTATGTGCAACTTATCTTAAAAAGGGATCACCCGTTTTGATCGAAGGATCCATTGAAGTGAGCTCGTATAAAGATAAAGAAGGAAAAATGATTACTCAAAATACAGTTTTGGCAGATCGTGTGCGATTTCTTGGTGGAAGAATGCATGCCGATCTTACCGAATCAGATCAAGCAGGAGATGTCGATACAACATTGAGTGCTTGATGTTGCACATCTCTCCCAATCTCCCGCAAGTCGAGCATAGCTTGCGGGAGTAAAATGTTGTAATCTGCAAGTATGTTTTTCGTAAATGAAAAAAATCAAACATTACAATTTCCTGAAGATTTAAATTTAAGATTAAAAAAATCTTTATTTGGTAGTTCGGAACCAGATTTTAACGAAATTAAAAAAATAAAATCTCAATTAGAAAAATTGTGGAAAATTTTAGCCGTAGATCGTGGAATTCAAAGTGAAGATCATTATAGTTTTGATAATAAATTAGTTAAAACGTATGCGTCGTATTATTTGCCGGTAAATATTTTAAAGCCCGCGGTGATTTTAGAAGAATTAAGTTTATTAGGTTTAAAACTTCAATTGCACAAAACAATTCGATGGTTAGATCTTGGTACGGGTCCTGGAACATTATTTTTAGGACTAAAATGGTGGTTAGAACAGCATGGATATAATCACGATCTGTCTATTTTAGGATTAGATCAGTCGAAAAATTTTATTAATTTAGCTCAAGAAATGGATGGTCAAATTGATTTTGATTTGAAAAGTAATCGAAATTTCAAAACGATTAAAAATAAAAAAGACATTTTAAAAGAAATCGAATTGTTTAAGCCAAATGTTTTAAGTGCAATGAATAGTTTGGCTGAAATCGAACCCAATCTTCAAAAAAGAATCGAATTTATAAAAGAAGTTTTAGCTGTTTTTGAAAAGGTTTCACCGAATGGGTTGATTTTATTTATTGAACCAGGATCTAAAAAAAATTCTCGAGAGTTAATTGAATTAAGAGAATGGATCAAGCAAAAGTATAATATTTGGCTTCCTTGTTTAAGTGATCGAGATTGTGGAGCCTTTCAAGATCAAAAAGATTGGTGTCACGAAGCGGTCGACTGTGAGTTTCCAGATTGGATCAATGAATTAGGTAAAAATGCTCAGATGCAAAAAGATTCTCTTCTGTTTTCGTATTTGGTTTTTACGTGTGGTACTTTTTTTGAACCTGAAAAATTTCCTCATAAATCGTTTCGAATGGTCAGTGATCGAATGCAAGAAAAAGGATTAACCAAATGTTATTTTTGTACTCACGATGGTGTAAAGCGAATGGCACGTTTAATTCATTCACGAGAAAACGATCAAAATGCTGATTTTCTCAATATAAAGCGTGGCGATATTATTACAGAAAGTGTGATTGATGAAAAAAACAATGTTCAACAAATTGAAAGAGTTAAATTAACATCAGAAATATTTTAATTATTGTTTATCAGAAACTTCTATTACATCGCCAATCATAACAGAGTCATAACCAGCAATCGGTGTTTGGTCTTTAGGATAAAATTCTACCAAACGAGCAATACTAACATTTTTATCAACATGAATGACTTTTAATCTTGCGATGCGAATGGATGTGTCGCCCATCATTTTACTGTTTGCATTGTCGAATATTACCATTCTTCTTTTGGCATCAATGAAGGCACCTTGTTTTAATCCATTATTGGTTCCTGCATTAATATAAAAATCTTTATACATAATGTCGGTTTGTTTTAAAGGAACTTCTCTGATTACGGAAGTCACATTAAAGTCTGCCGCATGTGAGTTGGTAATGAGTACCAATGCTGCGATTACTTGAATGATGTTTTTTGATAACTGTTTCATCATGTCCTAATGATCGGAATTTTGACGGCTGACTTTACATTGAACATTCATTTCATGTGTTTTTCAGGCAAGTTTTGCCCTGAATACTCAGACACATGTTCAAAATACTGTCACTAAACGAAGTCCTGCCTAGTGAGGGGGGCTATATCTAATCAAATTCACTTTAAAGCCCGATAAGACATTGATGGTAAAGTCAAAATTGGGAAAAGTGATTCCCATTTTATTTAAAAATAAAGCTGTAAAAGCCAATCATGAGCTTCAACCAATTCTTTCAAGTATGAGAATTGAACTTGAAAGTTTTAGTAAGAAACTAGAAGCAGTTGATGGTGAAGTAACAACTTCATTACATAATATAATCGAAAGTTTAATTATATTATTGGCACGTGATCGCAAAATGTTGCGTTTATTACAACGAATGCATTCTCATGGAACGTATTTATTTTCTCATGGATTAGCTACCGCAATGATGAGTTTGTTGATTTCAGTGAAATTAAAATTAGGAGATGAACATTTATTAGAGGTAGTGAGTTTTGGTGGATTGTTACATGATGTTGGTTTGCTTGGCTTTTCTGTAGAGCAAATTGAAAGTCATACCGTATTTGAATCTAAAAAAGACTATCGTTGGAAAGACTTAGAAAAACATTGCCATGTTGGCGTAAAATTTTTAGAAGGTGCAGAGTTTATTCCAGAAGAAGTTCAATTTATTGTGCAACAACATCATGAACGTGAAGATGGAATGGGGTATCCCAATCAAATTCCTGGCGAAGTTATTTTTTATCCATCTAAAATCGTATCCATTGCAGATGCATTTGCTGCATTGATTGTCGATCGTCCACATCGTGAAGCATTCTCAGTACAAAAAGCGTTGCAAATGATGAGTGATGATGTTGGAAAATTCGATGTAAATATTCTAAAAGTACTTAAACAATTGTTTGAATCAGATGAAAAATCAAGTTCTGATCAAAACTCAAAAGTTGCCTAATTACTTCACTTCAATATATTTATATTTATTCATTATGATTTCGCTTGTTTTGTAATTAGGAATTCGATCACGAATTAAACGATATTCATTCTCAAAAATTCCATAAGCCCAAACAGCATTTTCTTGAATGATTTCTTCCATTTTACAAATAATTTCTTTTCGCTTTGCTGATGATGACATGAGTGCCATTTGTTCATACAATTTATTGTATTCAGCATTGTCAAAGTTTGCCTCATTGGGACCAGGTGCTTTATTTGGTCCATATAAAAGTTGCATATTATTTTCTGCATCAGGGTAGTCCATCATCCATCCCCCTTTGCTTAGCTGTAAGTTACCTTTGTTCATTTTATCTAAATATGCAGGAAAAGTATTTGCTACGATTTCAATTTGAATTCCGATTGCTGCTAAATTTTTAGAAATAAATTCAGCCAATTGTCGTTCAGATTGATCGGTGCCTCTTGTATCGTATTTCAATTGAGGCAATCCTTTACCGCCTGGGTAACCTGCTTTTTCCATTAATTTTTTTGCTCTCTCTACATCGTATGTCCATTGATAGGGTTTTCCGCAACGATCTAAAATAGACGGAGGGTTTACTTCGTTTTGTGTTGAGCCTCGATCGTTTTTGAAAATTTTAAGCCAATTTACAGAATCAATTGCAGAAGCAATGGCCTGACGTAGATATTTATTTTCTCCTAAAATTTTATCTTTCATATTCATTGATACATACCAAAATGAATATGCTGGTTCTATACTCACTCGAATGCCTTTGGCTTTTAATTCAGGAGATACATCTTTAGTACCTTGAATCGCAGTTGCGAAGTTATCTTTAGGAATTTGAATTTGATCAAAATCTCCGTTCATAAAACTAAGCCAACGTGGTTGGTCTTCTTTGATCACTGTAAATTCAATTGCATCGGCTAACGGAAGTTTTTTACCTTGAACCACTTCATTTCTAAAATTTTCATTTTTCACTAAAATAACTTTTGATTGAGGATTCCAACTTGCCGCTTTAAATGGACCTGTTCCGACTGGGTGATTTACAAAATCTTTTCCGTACATTTCAACCGCTTCTCTCGCAACAGGAGCAGTGAAGTGCATGGTCATAATGTAGAGTAGTTGAGGATACGGTTTGGTTAATTTTAATTCTAAAGTGTAGTCATCTATTTTTTTGAATCCTTCAACATCTTCTTTCATAACTTCTGCCGATGATTTGCCAGAAAAATGTTTTTGAAACTCGTTAATGCCTACTACTTTTCCGTCAAAAATCCAAAATGCTTGAGATTCATTTGCTGGATCTGCGTGGCGTTTATATGCATAAATAAAATCGTCAATGGTAACCGCGCGACCTTTGCCATTTGTAGCTTTAAAGCATTCATCGTCTTGAAATTTGATGTCTTTGCGAATTTTTACAGTAACAGTTTTTCCATCTTTTGAAAAAGTGGGCATTCCGTCAGTTAAGTTAGGAATGACTTCTAATTTTTCTGAAAAATAATTATATTGAAGTAGTCCTTCATAAATTTGATCGATTACTTCTGTTGAGATTACATCGTAAGAGTTCGTGGGATCAGAAGTTTTTACACCATCTTTTAAAGCCAAGTGTAGAATCTTACCTTTGATATTTGCCAAAGATCCATTTGAAGTGCTGTTGTTTTTTGAATTCGAACAGCCAATCATTGAAATAATGATCGAAAATAAAAATAGTTGAGTTGTTTTCATAGTAGCCTTTCTTCTTTGGCATGGTGAAAAGCAAAAGTTGTGCCGTACTCAGATTGCTTTTATTTGAATAGAGATAACATTCGAAGGAATTGGTATCAAATAGATACTAGAATTTATGAATATTTTTTAGATGCACCGCAATGCTATTGTGGGATATTTTAAGTCGCAAAAAGTGTTTCGATCTCTGAAACAGTCTGTGAAATCTTATCAGCAGCTGCAGGTGCGATGAAAATTGTGTCGTCGCCTGCAAGCGTTCCTAATAATTTAGCAGGTTTTTTTCTGTCTAATATAGATGCAATGAGTGACGCCGAACCTGGTGTCGTGTGCATTACAATGAGAGATCCATTGTTTTGAATGTCGATAATTAATTTTGATAAATTTGCTTTTTCAGGATTTAAAATATCAGCAGGTTCGTTCGTTGTACCAAATAAATTTAACTTATAAACAGTTTCACCGCTTGTATTGGTAGTTTTGATAGCTCCCAATTTTCGTAAAGCTCTCGAAATTGTAGATTGATTGACGCTTAAGCCAAGTCCTTCTAGTTTTTCACGAAGTTCTTCTTGTGTTCCTACAAATCCTTTAGAAAGAATATTTTTTAGGGCTTCAGGTGTGGATTGAAACATTTTTTACTCCATTTGATTTTTTAGAAATGATTTTTGATTTTATTTTTTTAGATTTTTTTAATTCTTTTGATGCAGATTTCATTTGAGTGCAAATAGTTCCCACGCCTTGGCTTGTAAATAATTCTTCAATCAAGCAGTGTGGCCGTTTTGCATTGAGAATATGAACGTTTTTTACTCCCATTGAAAGAGCGTGTAAAATGGTTTGAACTTTTGCCAGCATTCCACCTTTCACGACTCCGGTATGAATGAGATCGTGAATTTGAGCGGCATCGACTTCAGAAATCAAACTTCCTTCTGCATCTAAAATACCATCTTGATCGGTTAAATAAAGAATTTTGCTAATTCCTAATGCAGCTGCAATTTTTGAAGCTGCCCAATCAGCGTTTACATTAAGTGCTTTACCGTCTTCACTAAATCCTACAGGTGTAATGACAGGAATGAATCCCATTCCAGCTTCTGTTTGTGTGTTTAAAACGGTTTTTATGTAAGAAACATCTACTTTTTCAACGTTACCCACTTGGCCAAGTTCAGGGCGAGAGGTTTTACATTGTAAAATTCTCGCATCAGTTCCGTTCACACCAACGGCACAAACACCTGCTTGGTTTAAAGTTCTCACAATTCGGCGATTTACTTGTCCAGAGAGAACCATTTCAACAATGTCCATCATTTCTGGAGTTGTCACACGCTGACCGTCGATAAAATTCCATTCGATACCGTGAAGTGTAAGTTCTTTGTTAATCGAAGGACCTCCTCCGTGAACAAGAACAATTGAAATTCCTAAAGATCGAATGAGCGCTAGGTCTTTGCAAATGCTTACTACTAAATCTGAATCTTGAAGGGCAGCTCCACCCAGTTTAATGAGTAGAGTTTCGCCTGCAAATGATTTTACATAATTTAAAGTATCTAATACAAATTGAGTTTTATTTGGTTGAGCCTTCATTTAGTTATACTCCGTATTGATTTCAACATATCGCTTTGAAAGATCGCATCCCCAAGCAGTTGCTTGTTGTTTGCCAGAGTGAAAATCTGCATTGATGTAAACTGTTTCGCGTTTTAATAATTCTTTTAATGCTTGTTTTTCAAATGCAACAGGTGCGCCTTGATCAAACACAACTGTGTCTTGAATTTTAAGTGTTAATTTAGACAAGTGTGCAGCAGGAATTCCTTCTGCACCTAAACGAGAAAGGATTCTTCCCCAATTCGGATCTTCACCATGAATTGCTGTTTTAATGAGTGGACTCAATGTGATTCCACGAGCAGCTTTTCTGCAAAGTTCTAAATTCTCAGCATTTTTAAGGGTAACTTCAATTAGTTTAGTTGCACCTTCGCCATCTCGTGCAATCGATTTTGCTAAAAACTGAGCTACTTCAGTGAGTGCTGTTTTCATTTTGTGGTAATCGCTATCATTATTGAGCGCAACACCTGAGGCACCGTTTGCCATTAAGAATACACAATCGTTTGTAGAAGAGTCGCCATCTACGCTGATCATGTTAAAACTTAAATCAGTAATCTCTTTTAGCATTGTATGAGCTACATCTTTAGTAATAGCAGCATCAGTTAAAAGGTAGCCAAGCATGGTTCCCATATTTGGGTGAATCATGCCAGAGCCTTTACTAATTCCAGTGATGGTTACATCGCCCTTAGAAAGAGTAACTGTAGTTGTAACTGTTTTTGGCACAAGATCAGTAGTTAAAATTGATAAAGCAAATGCTTCAGCCGTTTCATTGGGACGAGCTACCATTTCTGGAATTGCAGCTGTTATTTTTTCAATATCAATTTGATGACCAATCACACCAGTTGATGCCGAGAGCACTTGTGTGGATTTACAATTCAGTGCATGTGCCGCAGACTCGATCATGAGTTTATTGCGTTTAACTCCTTCGTCACCAGTGGCAGCATTTGCTTGTCCAGAGTTTGTGATGATGGCTCTTATGTTTGAAGCGGGAACTAATTTTTGGCTGTATAAAATCGGAGCAGCTTTGCATTCGTTTCGAGTAAAAACTCCAGCAACTACGGCATCGATTTCAGAAATAATTATTCCTAAATCAGGTCTATATCTTCGAACGCCAGAGTTAATTCCTCCAGCTAAATACTTTTTAGGCAATGGTGTGCGTGCGGTTCCAGGTCCAGATGTCATAATGCTCCCTCCAGAGATTCAATTACCGTATGCGTAGGCGCATCGATCAAACGATTGAAATTTTCAATCGCTTGAGAAGCTGCACCTTTCAATAAATTGTCTATCAGTGAAAATGCGTACAGTTTATTGCCATCCGTTTTGAAAGCAATGTGTGTACGAGCAGAGCCCACTACTTTTTTAAGTAATAAGCTTTGTCTTTCGTTTTCATTGTTTAAACTTGTAATTTTTACGAGCGGATAATCTTTATATGCCGCTGTAAAAATGCTCTCGATTTGTTTTTGATTTTCTAAATCGCTTCCCATTGAAAAGCGTGGATTTAATTTACAAAAAATTGAACTAATAATTCCACGTCGAGTTGGAATTAAGTTTGTCGTAAAAAATGGATTGATTTGAACAGCTGAAAATTCATGCACATATTTTTGAATTTCAGGTAAATGCTGATGCTTTGCGATTCGATAAGGCAGACACTCGCCGTCTACTTCGCTGAATAAGAGATTTTCTTGCGCTTTTTTACCTGCACCGGTGGTTCCAGACTTAGCGTCTATAACGATAGACTCAGGATCAATCGCTGCTGATTTTAAAAGCGGAATTAAAGCCATGAGAACAGAAGTAGCATAACAACCTGGATTGCTAATCAATGTCGGTGCTTTCGTAGAAGGCTGTGCCCAAGGTGACAAACCATAGGTTGCTTTTTGAAGCAACTCAGGTGATGTGTGTTTAAGTTTATAAGTATTTTCAAAATTATCTTTTTCGAGTCTGTATGCGCCCGAAAGATCAATTACGTTTAAACCTTTTTTCAAAAGATGAGGAGCTAGTTCTAGTGAGGTTTCAGTGGGAGTAGCTAGAAATGCAGTGTGAATTATTTTTGTTTGAAGAAAAGAATCCAAATTTTTCTGATCGATTGCTGTTACATTTTTCGAAGAATTTTCAGGTAAATAATCAGATAAATTCCAATTTGAATCGGTAGCAATGCATGCCTCTAATTTTGCATTCGGATGCTTTAAAAGAATGCGAGCAAGATCAAGTCCTGAGTAACCTCTTGCGCCTATTATAATGACAGAGTGCTTTGGATGTTCATGCATATAACTGCGATTATGAACGCATAATTATGAATGTCAAATTATTTTTAATGGAATAAACTGTTCTCATTGCATAAATATGCATATTTTTAAGTTTTCGGTGAAAGTAGGTCTTCTAGAAAAAATGCTGATAATTCGGCTCGTCCCGCAAGGCCTGATTTTTGGTAAATGGTAAGCGATTGTTGTCTAGAAGTGCGCTCACTAGTGCTGCGAATGTCAGCGATTTCTTTTAAACTCAAACCTTTCAGTAAGAGATAGGTCACTTCTTTTTCTGCTGCTGTTAAATTCCATCTCGTTAATTGTTCATCAATTGCTTTTGAGAGACCTTCGATGAATTTGGCAGATTCAGCTTTCCATTTGAGCGATTCCGTTTTGATTTTGTCTATATCTACCTGTAATTCTCGATTTTTTTCGCGAACATCAGCATATTTTTTCCAAATAAAAATAGAACCTAAAACTGAAATGGTAACCATAAGGCCTTCGAGAATCATATGTACAATTGAGCCACCTGCACGGTAATCATTTAAGATGTCGATGATACCGATAACTGCAATGACCAATAAAACTATGATAGTTACAATTCGTTCTTTCATAACTTGAAGAATTATAATCCGCTTTGGATTGCTTGAAAAACTTCGTCGAATTTAAAGTTTTTGCCACCAGCTTGAGCAAGATCTGGTTTGCCGCCACCGGTGCCTTCTAATATTGGAGCAACTTTTTTCACTATGTCGCCTGCGTGAACTTGAGTGCTTAAATCTTTCGTAACCGCTACCAATAACGATGAAACATTTTTGGACTTATCTTTTGCAGCCAATGCAATGACTGATTTATTCACTTTAGAGCGTATTAAATCAGCAAGGTCGCGCAACACTTTTGCAGGAGCATCGCCTTCGTTAATGTCAACAATGGCTTTAATGAAAGATCCAGAGTTTGTTTTAGCCGCAGATTGAATCCAAGAATCTACATCACCAGCCATTGATTTGCGTGATTGAGCTTCGAGTGACTTGCGTAAATCTTTTTCAGCGGCTTGAAGTTTTTCAATTTTAATTGGTAACTCATCGGCAGCTGAGGCTTTCATCATCTGCATTAAACGGTCAATCAATGCATCTTTTTCACGAAGTTGCTCAACAACTGCAGGTCCTGTAATTGCTGTGATACGACGAACGCCAGCTGCAATTCCGTTTTCATTTAAAATTTTAAAGCTTTGAATGTCAGAGGTGTTATCTACGTGAGTGCCGCCACAAAACTCGACAGATTCACCGACAGATACAACGCGAACTTTTGCACCATATTTATCACCAAAGAAAGCAATCGCACCTTTGGCCATCGCTTTGTCTTTATCCATTTCTTCTTTTGAAACAGATTGTTGTAAAAGAATTTTTTCATTGATTTCGTTTTCAATTTTTTTCATTTCGTCATCAGTCAGTGGTTTTGTGTGATTGAAATCAAATCGTAATAAATCAGGAGTCACAAGAGATCCTGCTTGCTTAACGTGATTTCCTAAATATTTTCTCAATGCATGATGGAGCAGGTGAGTGGCAGTATGGTTTTTAGCAGTAAGTTTTCGTTTTTTCACATCAGTAAGTTGGGTTACAGTAGCGCCTACTTTTAAAGAACCTTGTGCCATGTCCACTCTGATGACAACTAAATCGCCCATTGGTTTTTGTACATCGATTGCACGAGCTTTAAATTCGGAAGATTGTGCTGAACCTAAGCGCACTTCGCCGTGATCACCCACTTGTCCGCCTGACTCTGCGTAAAATGGAGTAGAATCTACAACAATTTCAAATGATCCGGTAGAAGAGCGGTCCACTAATTTTCCTTCTTCGATGATTGCTAAAACTTTTCCTTGGCCTTCTAAAGAAATGTAGCCAGTGAAAGTAGTTTTCAATCCTTTTTGATGAAGCTCTTTATAAATTTCATCAACGGCTTGTTCGCCCGAACCTTTCCAGTTTTCGCGAGAGCGTTCACGTTGAGCTTCCATTGATTTTGTGAAACCTTCTTCATCTACTGAGAAACCTTTTTCACGAGCTATCACTTGGGTTAGATCTAACGGAAATCCAAACGTGTCATATAATTTGAATGCTGTTTCGCCTGTGATTTTTTTGTTTTTAGAAGTGCTGCCCATAGAATCTTCTAAAACTTTTAATCCGTTTTCAAGTGTGATTAAGAATCGTTCTTCTTCTAGTTTAATTGAAGTTTCTAAGAACTCGCGTTTGTCTTTAATTTCTGGATACGCTCCACCCATTAATTTAATGAGTGACTCAGAGACCTTGTAGAAAAACGGATCACGAAATCCTAAATTACGTCCGTGACGAATTGCTCGTCTCATAATTCTGCGTAAAACATAACCGCGTCCTTCGTTTGAGGGAAGCACGCCATCGGCTATCAAGAAGTTAGTAGCGCGCGCATGGTCTGCAATCACTCGTAAAGAAATATCGGTATCTTTTGATTTACCATATGAAACTTTTGCAAGTTTTGCGATATCCGAAATCAATGCTTGAAATAAATCTGTATCATAATTTGTATCAACCGATTGAATGACAGAAGCTAGGCGCTCTAATCCCATACCTGTATCAATCGATGGTTTAGGGAGTGGAGTTAAGTTGCCTGATTTATCGCGGTTGAATTGCATGAAAACTAAATTCCAAATTTCCATGAATCGATCGCCTTCAGAGCCTACAGTTTCATTTGGATCGCCATTTGAATATTTCACCCCGCGGTCTACGAAAATTTCAGAACACGGTCCACAGGGACCAGTATCGCCCATTGCCCAGAAGTTGTCTTTTTCTCCAAAACGAAAAATTCTTTCGCGAGGAACTCCTTCTTGTTTATGCCAAATATCTGCTGCTTCATCGTCGTCTTTGTAAACAGTTACGTATAAAACATTTTTATCGAGTCCAATGGTTTTGGTGATGAATTCCCAAGCAAAGTGAATCGCGTCTTTTTTAAAGTAGTCGCCGAAAGAAAAGTTACCAAGCATTTCAAAAAAAGTATGGTGACGAGCTGTGTATCCAACATTTTCAAGGTCATTGTGTTTTCCGCCAGCACGCACGCATTTTTGAGAAGTAGTAGCACGTTTATACGAACGAGGGTCTGATCCTAAAAATACATCTTTGAATTGATTCATTCCCGCATTTGTAAAAAGTAAAGTTGGATCGTTGTGAGGAACTAAACTTGAAGATTCAACAATTTGGTGACCATTTTTTTCAAAATATTTTAAGAATTCAGTACGAAGCTGAGTAGCAGTTTTGTTTGCCATAGTGAGTTTGAATTTCTCACAAATTAGTCTTTAAGAACAGAGAGTTTTTTTACTACTTCATCTCTTGTGTATTGCACAATTTCTTCATAACCCATGGCTTTTTTATCTTTTGGACATAAAAATTCGGTTTGATTTGCATTTCTTAAAATTTGAGCACTTAGTTTTGCAATTGATAATAATTTAAAGCTCTCTTTATTAGGAAGAGCATCATAAGCTGTATAAACTAAGTTAAGTAATTCTGATTTGTCACATCCTCCGCTATATCCATATTGAAATGAGTCGTGAATAAATCTAGCTTGTGCAATTAGATCGCCCTTAGTGTCGTCTAATAAATCTAAAATTTGATGTCTTTCGTGGCGTTTGATTCCACCAGAAGATTTTTTAGAAGAATAAGCTTCAATACAATCGGCGCTTACATGAGTTGCGCTGAATGCTATTAAAAGTGAGAATAGGGTTAAAATCTTATTCATATGGTCGGGTAATATACACTAATTATTGTATTGCGTCAATTTTTATTGATTCTTGCATTAGTTTTATAAATATTTAATAATATTGGTAAAATTGGAGGATTCAATGGTTAAGGCCCTTATATTATTTGTTACATTATTGATAAATACAGCATTTGCAGGATCAGATGAGTCAGAAAATGTAAAATTAGAGTTAGCCAATAAAGTGAACTTTTTTAATTATGCTAGAACTCAATCGGGCACTTTACGTTTTAAGTATGAATCAAAGTATTTAAATGACATTCAATCTGGATTAATTTCTCCAAATGTAACATATGATTTTTCTGAAGATGTTTCAGTTAATACTTATCGAATTGGGTATGAAAGAAAAATAACAGATTTTGTATCTTTAGATGGATCAATTGGAATGTCGAACCAAAATTATTCATCTGCTGGAAGACTATATATCAAAGGCGCAAAAGCACCTGATTTTAATAAAATTAATTCCAGTTTTGATGGAATTAGTGAAATAAAAATTGAACCCAAATTTCATGCATATAGAGAACCAGTAGATTTATTTGCAGGCCTTCCTATTAGCTATTTTTTTACTAAATATACTTTTTCGACTGGTGCAAGTATTTCAGACTTTGAGGTGAATCGATATACAGTAAATCCTTACGTTGGAATTTCTAAAAAGCTTGGAATTAGTATGTTAGGTGCTAAATTCAGCTATTTATTTAGAGGTAGTCGTAAGGTTTCAGTAAAAAATGGAAGCGATTATACGTTAACCAAAGGTAACTCATTATTAGGAGAAGTGTTCTATGAAGCGCATTTCAATAATCATTGGGTTGCGGGTGTGAGCACAGGTTATTTTAAACCATTTAATTATTCTGTTTCATCAGTAAATGCGACTTATGAAGTTCCAATTGAATCAAAAAATTCTGCATATGGTACAATCCCATTTATTTGGTCAGATACATCTTTAATTCCTAAGTTTACATACTATTCACCATTAAAAACTGAATTTAATGGACTAAGTTATTCAAATTATTCGCATTATGAAATCTCTACTGACTTAGAAATTAGACTATAATTGCGCATTGCAAAAATCTAAAATTTTAGATATATGCTCTGCCAATGACAAAATTTAAGAAAATCTTAGTCGTTGAAGACGAAGAAATCTATTTTATTAAAATTGCACAGGTTTTGAATTCTCATTTTTTAATCAAACGAGCAAAGTCTGTCGACCAAGCAAAGGCAATTCTCAATGAAGAAGCATTCGATGCCGTTTTATTAGATAAGTTTTTAAATGGGGAATCTTCTTTTTCTCAAATTCAAAACATCAAGCAAATTTCACCGCAATCTATGATCATCGTTTTTACTACTGATGATTCTTTAGAAAGTGCTGCTGAAAGCATCAGTCGTGGAGCAGATGACTATGTAGTGAAAGATCTTGAAACATTAAATTCACTTTCAGTTCGATTGAAAATGACATTAGAAAAACAGGCATCGATGAAAGCCTCAGTGCAATCGCGTAAAAATGAATTTCAAAATATTTTAGATACATTATTTGTAGGAGATTCAAAGCCCCTGTTGGAATTAAAATTTGAAATCGCAAAACTCAAAGGTACAAACGCATATGTTTTTATTGAAGGTGAGTCGGGAACAGGCAAAGAACTAATCGCTCGCGCTATACATGCGATCGAAAACGATGCTGCACGTCCACACTATGCTGTAAATTGTTCCGCGCTTCCTGAAAATTTATTTGAGTCTGAAATTTTTGGACATGTGAGGGGCTCATTCACGGGTGCCACTTCAGATAAAAAAGGACTATTTGCATTAGCCAATGGCGGGGACTTATTCTTAGATGAAATTGCAGATTTAAGTTTAGCAAATCAAACAAAATTATTGCGAGCACTTGAGACAGGCGAGTTTCGTCCGATTGGATCAAGCATCACTCAGTTCGCTTCTGTTCGTATCATTTCAGCTACAAACAAAAACATGAAAGAGTTAATTGAAAAAGGTCAGTTTCGCGAAGATCTGTATTACAGATTAAATGTAATTACTCTAAAAACAACTCCATTAAGAGACCGCAAAGAAGACATTGAAAGTTTAAGTAAATATTTTATACATAAATTTTCAAATGGATCGATTGTTCTTTCAAAACAAGTGGTGAGCGCCCTTCAAAAAGAAGAATATCGAGGAAACATTCGTGAGTTAAAAAACACAATTGAAAAAGCATATATCAATGCGCGCGCTGATCGTACTAGTGAAGTTGAGTTAAAGCACATTTTGTTTTTAGTGAAAAAAGAAGATTCCGCGCCTGAAATTAAAACAGAACTTACTTTACAAGAAAACATTGATCGCATTGAAAAAGAATATTTACAAAAATTACTTAGAATTTCTGGAATCAGTGCTGACGAAATTCAAAAGAAAACAGGCGTGTCTCGCGCTACTTTTTATAACTTACTTACCAAGCACAATTTGGTTTTTAAAAAACCAAAATACAAAAAATCAGGAGTTAGCTCGTATGAACAGCATTGATTTATCAAAAATAAGCTCAATAGATACTTCTAAAGCTAAACATGATCTAAAAAATGCAATCACCTCTCTTCAGTTAATAGGTGAATTGATCGAATCAGGTTATCAATTTAATGATGACTCTAGCGTTGAAATAAAAAATAAATATAAACAGTCGGTAGATTTGATAAATCAGTATATAAATAAAATTGTATGAAGTTTTGGTTTTTACTAGCATTTATTTTCTGTTCAAATATTTATGCAAGTGATTATCATAGACTTGCAATCTCAGATCCCGTAACAAATGATCAAATAGAAGTATATGGTAGTCAGAAATATTCTGTAGAAATAAATTCAAAGGTATTTTTATTGCAAAATAATGAAAGTGTTAAAAAGATTAATCAATTAGATTATTTAGTAGTATTTGCAAATAAACTCTCTGCAAGTGCATACACATTGCCTGCCGAACATGAAGTATCAAAAAAAATTATAAAAAGCTTTCATTTTAAACTGAACTCACCAGTAATAATTATAGAAGAATCATCTGATATAGAAGTGCTAACCCATGAGATTCAACACGCTAAAGACTTTGAGAATTATATAGACAAAAAAATTAACTCTAATTTTGCAAATCTAATGAATGATCATAAAGTTAGATTAAAGGATAGAATCATACTCTCGATTATTGAGTGGAGAGGCTATTCAGCTCAATGTAGTTCAATAATGAATATTTCTGATGCTAAAATTGGACAAATTAGAAACACTTTTAAATTAAATTCTTATGATACTTATTTAAAAAGTTTATCTAATTATTTTTCAAATCAAAGTTTAGATCAGCGTCAAGCCTATTGTGCATTTCTTGAATCACTAAAGATTGATAACGTTTGCATTCAAATCGTAAGTTTTGCTTCTTTCTGCAATCAATTATATTAAAATTAAAGATATTAAATCTTCTTAGATTGAGGCTATCTTTGCAATATTTTAGAATATTTCTATAGGAGTGATACTGTCTAAAAATGAAATCTACAAATAACATAAGGTCATATATTCCTTGGCTAGATGGAATGAAAGGTTTTTGCGCTCTTTATGTAGTGATTCATCATGCCATTTGGGAAGTAGTTTATAAAACAAGTCCAAATCAAATATTTAACAAATGGGGTTTGATAGCAAAGATATTTCAATATGGTCATTTTATGGTGACTGGATTTATCATCATTTCTGGTTTTAGTATTTTTCAAATTTTAGACTCACAGAAAAAATTAGCTTTACGAGGAGGACATAAGGAATACATAAAACGACGTTTACGTAGAATTCTACCGCCATATTATTTTTGTATAGCTTTATACTATTTATTAGTATTTTTTATTCCAAAACTTCAAATTGTATCTGGCAGTCGTTGGGATGATGCGCTTCCAATGTTTACAAAAAAAATATTTTTAACTCATTTATTTTTTGTTCACTTTATTGATGATCAGATTATCGCAAAAATCAATCCACCAATGTGGAGTATCGCAATTGAAGAGTGGATATATTGGTTAGTGCCAATATTTGTATTGCCGATATGGCGAAAATTTAAATCGATAGCAGGATTGAGTGCAGCATTCGCTGTCGGTTATGCTTTATATATAAATCATATCGCAACCTATAATGCGTGTACTTGGTATTTTGGTTTGTTTGCATTCGGAATGTGGTTAGCAGAAAATCAGTTAAAATTTAAAAAAATTAAACTAACAACAATAAAGTTAATGAATGGTCTTTCTGTTTTACTATTAGTTTATGCCTGTCAATATAGTGATCTCAATGAAAGTGTTTCATATTTGCTTGACTGCATCGTCGGGGTATCGATTGTTTTAATGATAATTACGGTAATCCATGGCTTTAGCGTATTTAAATTTATTTTTGAGTCAGAAATCTTAAAAAGAATTGGAAAATTTTCATATAGTCTTTATTTAGTTCATTATATTATTATTTCATTAGTTTTCTTTTATATAAAAACAATAACCAATAATCTTCATTTGCAAATGTATTTAAGTATGGTTTTAGGTGTGCCTGCTGCGATTTTAATAAGTTATATCTTTTATCGATTTTTTGAAAAGCCATTTATGAAATAAAAAACCCCGAGTCATTTCTAACTCGGGGTTTCTAGAACTGCTTAGTCTAGCAAAGAAAATTTAGTGTTTCTTAGATGTAGGAGATGATTCCTTTGCAGATGCTTTCGCAGTCATTTCTTTGGCTTTGCTCATAGCTTCTTTTGCTGTTTCTTTTTCTTTAGCAACAGCATCTTTTCCAGCGTGAGCTTTCTCATTTGCAATTGCATTTGAGTTAGCTTTATTCATGCCAAACTTTTCAAGCACTTGAGCGCGAACTTTTGCCATCATTTCAGGATGCTCTTTTAAATACTGACGAGCATTTTCGCGACCTTGGCCGATGCGTTCTGCACCGTAGTTGTACCAAGTTCCGCTTTTTTCAATGATGTTTTTGTCAGCAGCCATATCTAAGATATCGCCTTCAGTAGAAATGCCTTGTCCGTAGATGATGTCGAATTCAACTTCTTTAAACGGAGGAGCAACTTTGTTCTTCACTACTTTTACGCGAGTGCGGTTGCCGATAACATCTTCACCGTTTTTAAGAGCAGCAATTCTTCTGATGTCTAATCTTACAGACGAGTAGAATTTCAATGCATTGCCACCAGTGGTTGTTTCTGGGTTACCGAACATCACACCGATTTTCATTCTGATTTGGTTAATGAAAATCAATGTTGTTTTTGATTTTGATAATGTTCCCGTTAGTTTTCTCAATGCTTGGCTCATTAAACGAGCTTGTAATCCCATGTGAGAATCGCCCATTTCGCCTTCGATTTCTGCTCGTGGAACTAATGCAGCCACAGAGTCGATTACTAATAAGTCAACAGCGCCTGAGCGTACTAACATATCAGCAATTTCTAAAGCTTGTTCACCAGTGTCTGGTTGAGAAACTAAAAGTTCATCAACTTTAACACCTAATTTTTTAGCGTACTCAACATCTAATGCATGTTCAGCATCGATGAAAGCAGCAACGCCACCTTGTTTTTGTGCTTCAGCAATTGCGTGTAAAGTTAATGTTGTTTTACCAGAAGATTCTGGTCCGAAGATTTCAATCACACGGCCGCGAGGATATCCTGCAACACCTAATGCGATATCTAAGCTTAAAGCTCCTGATGGAATAGTTGCAACATCTTGAGTTGCTTGGTTGTGGGCTTCGCCTAGTTTCATGATTGAACCTTTACCGAATTGTTTTTCGATAGAGCTCAATGCAAGTTCTAATGCTTTTGCTTTATTTGTAGAGTTTTCGATATTCATGTTACTCACTTAAAGAACCTCCTAAGTTTGGTGGGTGTAATAACAAGAGCCACATAAGGGACACACAATAAGTTGTGGTATCAAGTTGCTGTGTCCACAATATGTAGCTCTTAATAAACCGCTAACATAACAATTTTCATGTTAGAAGCACTTTTTTTATAACGCAGCCAGCATTTCTTTCGGAACACCCAGCCAGAAAATAATGCGTAGTGCGAAAACTTTTCAGACCACCTGAAAAATTAAAACAAAAAAAAGCAAGCTAAGGGCCAAAAACAGCTGTATTCTAAGAAAAGTGCAAAATACAAAATTAAAAACTCCGAAGTTTTTTTTCTTCAGCGATGAATTCTTGCGTCGTAAAAATATTTTTTCTCAAGCGATGCGTAAAGCGCGCAGACTCTACTTTAGTATCGTTCATAAAGAGTATGTCCAAGAAAGTATTAAGACAAGAACAGGCGATTGCAATCGATGTGGCGCTTGCTGTGAACTTTTGTATCGATGTCCATTTTTAGGAAAAGATTCTCAAAATATGCCGATTTGTAGAATTTACGGAACATTGCAACCTCAACAATGTAAAAACTATCCGTTTGATTCACTCGATAATGAAGTGGATGACTGTACTTTTAAATTTGAAAATCAGAAAACTAAATGAGTTTTTGAAGAGCAGTTAAGATTCCTACTGCAGCAACAAGCATTGTTCCCATACGAAAAGTAAGACGAGATTCGAGCTCAGCAATAGATACTTGAATTCTTTTTTCAAGTAACTCAAGCTCATGTTTAGTTGCCAATTTATCAAATTTATCGTCCATTACATCACCTATAATATTTAACGATGTTTCAGCTTGTTCTCTTGTAAAACCTACATCTATCATCATTTTAACATAATTTATTGCATTTAACATTATTTACCACCTTTTCTATTATTTCGAGAATTAGGCAATAAATAGGCCAAAAATGACCATTATTTATTGAAAATCACTCGTAATGAGGGCATAAATAGTCTATGCAAGTTTATAGAGGTTACAGTCAAGTAAACCAAAATTTTCACAATGTTGTATTAACAATCGGCAACTTTGATGGAATTCATCTAGGTCACAAAAAGATTATTGAAAAAGTAATTGAGAATGCAAAAAAAATAAATGGTACTTCGATTGTTTATACGTTTAAACCGCATCCACACAGAGCGCTTACACCTGGCAATCAAATTCCTCTAATTAATACGTATGAAGAAAAATTAGAGTTGTTTGAGTCTATGGGTGTGGATGTTGTGATTGAAGAACCATTTAGTCGTGAATTTTCGACAAATACGCCTGAGAAATTTTTTAGTGATATTTTAGTAAAACGGTTTGCCACTCGTAAAATAATTGTGGGATATGACTTTGGATTTGGAAAAGATAGGGCTGGAAGTCTAGATTTACTTAAAAAACTCTGCACTCAAGAAAAAGTAGAAATTATAATCGAACCTCCATTAAAAATAGGAGATATTATTTGTTCGAGTACTAAAATTCGTGAATGCGTTGAGCGTGGTGAAATCAAAACTGCCAATGAACTTTTGGCTAGAGATTTTTTTTACAGAGGCCTTGTCGTGAAAGGAAATGCAAGAGGAAGAACGATTGGTTTTCCTACTGCCAATATTCATTCTGAAGGAAAAATTTGGGTAAAAGAAGGAGTGTATGCTACTCGAACAAAACATAAGGGTAGAGTATTTGGTTCGGTATCCAATGTAGGTAGACAACCTACTTTCAATTCAGATGTAAGTGTAATTCCTGTTACGATGGAAACTCATATTTTTGATTTCAATGAATTCATTTATGGTGAAACAATTGAAGTTCAATTCATTGAACGCATACGTGATGAAATAAAGTTTTCAAATGTTGATCAACTGGTTACTCAAATTAAAAAAGATTCAGAAATTGCCAAAAAAATGAGTATTCAAAAATAAAGATATCACATTGCAGATTGACCAAAATTGTCACAAATAATAGCATAAGAGAGCACATTCATGGCGAACTGATTCGTCATAGTTATTTGAATTTAAAGGAATAAATTCATGTCCAAAGCTTTAGCCGATATATTATTGCGAGATAAAGTTATTACACAAAAGCAATTCAATGATGCGATTGAAGCGACAAAAAATGTTTCATTGTCTCCTGTATTATTTTTAATCAGACAAAACCAATTGTCTGATTCAAAACTTTTACAATTTTTAACCACTAAATTTGGAATGCCCTCTTTTCAATTAAATAAATTTGAAATCAGCAAAGATGTCATTTCTCTCGTTACAAGTGAAATGTGTAGAAAACACGAAACCATTCCGATTCAAAAAAGTAATAATGTATTAGTTTTAGCAACTTCTGATCCGACTAGATTAAATCGTTTTGATGAGATTAAATCAGCAACCAGGCTAAACATTGAAACAGTTTTGGTTTCATATTCAGCATTAGAAGCTGCAATTGATAAATATTATGGTGGTCATGGTCAAACCATGATGATGGAAGCGCTTAAAAAGTTTAAAGAAGATAAAAATTTTAATGCTTCTGACTTTAGTGCAGCCAACATAGTTTTTGAAGCAGACACAGGTGCAGCCACAATGGCAGATGCCCCAGTTATTTCACTTGTGAACCAAATCTTAGTAGAAGCAATGAGATTAGGCGCATCCGATATACATATTGAAGCGTATGAAAAAAAATCTAGAGTTCGTATGCGGGTAGATGGTGTATTGCAAGAAATCATTCAAATTCCATTAGAAATGAAACGGCCATTGATTGCTCGTATTAAAATTATGAGTAAAATGGACATTGCAGAATCAAGACTTCCTCAAGATGGTCGTATAAAATTGCGAGCTAACGGAAAAGAAATCGACTTTCGTGTTTCTACGATGCCTTGTATGTTCGGTGAAAAAGCAGTGTTGCGATTATTATCACAAGGGAACTTACAACTTGATTTAAATAAACTTGGTTTTGATTCGCGAACATTAGAAATTTTTCGAAAAGGGATTCATCAAACTTCAGGTATTGTACTAGTAACAGGACCAACCGGTAGTGGTAAAACCACGACATTATATTCAGCATTAATGGAATTGAATCAAGCCTCAGACAATGTTTCAACAGCAGAAGATCCAATCGAATATAACTTAGAAGGAATCAACCAAGTACAAGTTCATAAAGATATTGGATTAGATTTTGCTGCTGTTTTAAGAACTTTATTGCGACAAGACCCAGATACTATTTTAGTGGGTGAAATTCGAGATAAAGAAACAGCTGAGGTTGCAATTCAAGCTGCCATGACAGGTCACTTAGTTTTATCTACAGTTCATACGAATGATGCAGCTTCTACGATTACACGTATGATGAACATGGGAGTAGAATCATTTCTATTGACAGCTTCCATTAATACGATTGTTGCTCAACGTTTATTACGAACGATTTGTCCAAAATGTAAAATGGTAACAACAGTTCCCGTAGAAAAATTAATGGAATATGGAATTTCAGAAGAATCTGCACAACGAATGAAAATTCAAAAAGGTAAAGGTTGTAATAATTGTCGAAACACTGGTTATAAAGGTCGTGTAGCGATTTATGAAGTACTTGATTTCACCACCAATTTAAAAGAAATGGTCATTAAAGGTGCTTCTTCAATCGAACTAAAAAAAGCGGCAGTAGAAGAAGGTATGAAAACGTTAAGAATGGCAGCACTTCAAAAAGTTGCAGACGGTATGACAACATTAGAAGAAGCGCTTTCAATGACAACGCAAGATTAATTTGAGGAGAATCAATGTCTAAAGTTTCATTAGCTCAATTATTGAAAACTATGGTCGATCAAAATGCATCTGACTTACATATTACGGCAGGAACACCTCCTCAATACCGTATTGAAGGTAGAATGATTCGGGTTAAATTAGATAACCTTACCGCAACTGATACCAAAGATATGTGTTACGGGGTATTAACGGACGCACAGAAAGTTGAATTTGAAAGAGATCTTGAACTAGATTTTTCATTTGGTGTTAAAGACGTAGCACGATTTCGTGGAAATATCTTTTTTCAAAAAGGATCCGTGGGGGGTGTGTTTCGTAGAATTCCCATTCAAATACCAACATTAGATCAAATTGGAATTCCTGCAGTAGTAAAAGATCTTTTGAAACGTCCAAACGGTTTAATCTTAGTTACTGGTCCTACTGGTTCAGGCAAATCAACAACATTGGCTTCAATGCTAGATTATATTAATACATCAGAAGCAGGACATATTTTAACTGTAGAAGATCCGATCGAATTCATACATCCGCACAAAGGGTGTATTGTAAATCAACGTGAAATAGGTACCGACACAAAAGGTTTCGGAGATGCATTGAAACGAGTTTTACGTCAAGACCCTGACTATATTTTAGTGGGTGAAATGCGTGACCTTGAAACAATTGAAATGGCACTCACAATGGCAGAAACAGGTCACTTAGTTTTTGGAACATTACATACAAACTCTGCAGTGCAAACAGTGTATCGTTTGGTGAATGTTTTTCCACCGCACCAACAACCACAAATTCGGCAATTATTAGGATTTATGTTACAAGCAGTTCTTTCTCAACAACTAATTCCAAAAGACGCTGGTGGGCGAGCTTTAGCAATGGAAATATTGATTCCAAACTCTGGTATTCGAAATCAAATTCGAGAAGATAAAATGCATCAAATTTATGGTTCAATGCAATCTGGTCAAAGTGATTCTGGAATGGCTACAATGAATCAGTCATTATTTAAATTAGTTCAAGGCGGGGTCATCTCAAAACAAACTGCAATGGAACATACCACTGTACCTGAAGAATTATCTAAGATGCTTGGAATAACAAAAAATTAAGAGTGGAATAAAAGATGCCTCAATTTAATTACATGGCTACAGACTCGCGGGGACAAAAGGTCAAAGGTGTAGTTACGGCCAATACGGAAGCTGAAGTTAGAGTCTACTTACGAAGTCAGAACTTAAGACCAATTAAAATTTTTAAGACAGATATTTTAAATTTGGATTTAGGTGTTTTACTTGGATTATCAAGCGGAACAAGTAATGCAGATTTAATTTTGTTCTCGCGGCAGTTATCTATTTTAATTTCGTCAGGTGTTCCTTTGATGCAAAGTCTTGACATTATTTCTGAGCAATTAAAATCAAGGCCTGGTATGCAAAAAGTTGTACTTTTTGTAAAAGAAAAAGTTACAAATGGCTCATTTTTATGGGAATCAATGTCATTCAATAAAAAAACTTTTTCACCTTTGTATGTAAATATGATTCGAGCAGGTGAAACTTCAGGCGCACTAGATGTAATTTTGAAACGCTTAGTAAAATACGTTGAAGATATTGAAAAACTCAAAAAAATGATCAAATCGGCGATGATTTATCCTTCTATGATCATGACAGTGAGTTTTGGTGTAATTCTATTAATGTTATATTTTGTAATTCCTAAATTTGAAGCTATGTTTAAGAATGCTAATAAAAATTTACCTGAAATTACCCAATTCGTTATTGATTCTAGTCATTTTGTGCAGACAAATATTTTATACATTCTAGGTGGTGTAGGTGCGCTTGTTTTTCTTACTACCAAATATATTTCTACTCCTGAAGGAAAGAAATTTTATGACTATAATATTTTAAAAGTACCTAAATTGGGTGATTTGATTTTAAAAGTCTCAATTGCAAGATTTGGTCGAACCATGCAAACACTTTTGCGAAGTGGTGTTACCCTATTGGATGCTTTAGAAATTTGTCGAACGGCTATTGGAAATGCAGCTATTGAAGATGGAATAGCCAAAATTAAAAGTGATATTTCACAGGGCAAGACACTTACTTCATCGATGCAAAAAGTTAAATATCTTCCACACATGGCTATACAAATGATTTCTGTGGGTGAAAGTACTGGTCACGTTGATGATATGCTTGAAAAAGTAGCCGATTGGTACGAAGAAGAAGTGCAAATGGCAGTGGCTAATTTATCTAAAGCCATTGAACCAATCGTATTAGTATTATTGGGAGGCATCGTAGCCGGCTTATTGATCGCAATGTATTTACCAATCATTCAAATGGCAGGAACAGCAGGTAAATAATGAAAGCAAAAAAGGAAGATATATTACCTTATTTGCTAATCAGAATCATGATGTTGTTTGCGGTATTGTTTCAAATTATTTGGTATCAAAATAAAAACTACTTTGATGAAAATTCACTGAAGTTTTCATATTGGTTGCTTTCATGTACATTTTTCATCACTACAGTTTATACAATCTTTATTGATAAAATAACGAATCATTTTTATTTTGTAGTAACACAATTATTTTATGATGCGTTATTTGTAACTGCATTACTTGTAAATACAAGTAATGACGATTCGGTTTTTAGCTTCTTCTTTTTTATAGTGATCATGATTTCAGCGATTTGGTTCAAAGCCAAAGGGGGGTTGATTGCTTCCATTTTAACTGCAGCTCTTTATTTGTGGGCCATGCATTTAAAAGGAGATAGTTCCGGAATTCGCCAACCAGAAAACTTCGCACTGGTTCCAACCGCAATGATTGCGATCGCACTGCTTACGGGTCAATTGGTTGAAGAGTTAAAAAAATCAAAAAAGAAAGTTCAAGTTTTAGAAAAAATTTCAGAAGAGATTGTTGATTTATTAGATAGTGGTCTTTTAATTACCGATTCCCAAGATGAAATTAAAAAAATTAATAAAACTAGCCTAGAAGTATTGGGATTAACAAGTGCAAATCAAATTTTACTTAAAAAAATTGATGAGATTGGTTTGCGTTTAGATTATTTTCCAAAAGTTCACGAGGTAAGTCAAAATGAAAAAATTAAAAAAATATTAATTAATAAAATCAATCTGCCCGATCAACAAAAAATGTATGTATTAAGAGACTTAACGGAATTACTGACACTTGAAGAAAAACTGAAAAAACAAGAAAAACTCGCAAGTATTGGGCGTTTAACAGCTGGTGTGGCTCACGAAATTCGCAATCCAATCGCATCTATTTCTGGAGCAGCACAAATGATTTCTCAAGATATTTTAAATTTAGAAGATTCAGAATTACAAAAACTTTCAAAAATCATTGAACGTGAATCAGATAGAGTGAATTCCTTAGTAGCAAAATTATTGACGTTAACGAAACCTACAAAGATTAAAAAAAATAACTTTAATCTTAAAACCACTGCAATTGAATTGATCGAATCTTATAAAACTTGGTCAGAAGTTCGTGAAAAAAACATTCAATTACAGATTCAATTTGAAGGTGAAAGTGAAATTCATGGCAGTAAAGAACGGTTTGTTGAAATTCTTAGTAATCTGATTACCAACTCGATACATTCTTTGATTGAATCAATTAATGAAAGCAAAGTAATAAACATTTCAATCAAAAATAGTAATCATAATTTACAAATTAAGGTAGTAGATAATGGAATCGGTATTTCAAAAGAAGCACAAAAACAAATTTTTACTCCCTTTTTTACTACAAAAACAAATGGAACAGGTTTGGGATTAGCGCAAGTACATAAAATCATTTCAGAGTTTGACGGAAGTATAGAAGTAAAATCAGATTTAGGCAAAGGCGCTGAATTTTTATTAAAAATTCCAGTATGAGGATGAGAAAATGGCATTAATTAATCGCGAGCAACGAAACAATATTTTAGTGGTAGATGACGAGATAAGCATATGTGAAATGCTTGAAATGGCCATGAAAAAGTGGGGATATAAAACTCACATCGCAAATAATGTTAAAGATGCAAAAGTTAAAATGGAAAGAAACAAATTCGATCTCATTCTTTCAGACATTAAGCTTCCTGATGGGTCTGGAGTCGAAGTGTTAGAAAGAGTTAAAACATTGCCAGAAAAACCTCCCGTTATTTTAATGACAGCATTTGGTAATACTGATTCCGCAGTAAGTGCAATGAAATTGGGTGCTTTTTATTATATCACAAAACCATTCAAGCTCGATGAAGTACGCGTACTAATCGATCGAGCACTTGAAGATGATTCATTAAAAAAAGAAAATGAAACTCTAAAAACAGAAGTAAAGAAAGATTTTACAATTACAAGTATTGTCGGCAAATCAAAAGTAATGAAGTCAATGTTTGATATGATAGAACGAGTAGCAGCTACAAAAACAAACGTTTTAATTACAGGAGAATCGGGAACAGGTAAAGAATTGGTAGCACGAGCCATTCATTACGGTGGAGTTTTAAAAAACAAACCATTTGTAGCAGTCAATTGCGGAGCCATTCCAGAAAACTTGATTGAATCAGAATTGTTCGGGCATAAACGAGGGTCGTTTACTGGTGCTGTCGTTGATAAAGACGGTTTGTTTCGTGTGGCAGATGGCGGCTCTATCTTTTTAGATGAAATCGGCGAATTGCCTGCTCCCATGCAAGTAAAGCTTCTGCGAGTCTTACAAGATCGAACCTTTAGACCTGTTGGTAGTAATGAAAACGTAAAAGTTGATATTCGCATCATTAGTGCTACCAACCGTAATTTAGAAGAAGAAGTGGCTAAAGGTAAGTTTCGTGAAGATTTATTTTACCGTTTAAATGTAATCAATATTAAGACCCCACCGTTACGAGAACGTAAAGAAGACATTGAATCGTTAGTAGAACATTTTTTAAGAAAATTTAGCCTTGGCATTGGCAAATCAGTTGATTCAATTTCATCTGAAGCGATGAATGCATTAATGAAGTATAGTTACCCAGGCAATGTTCGTGAACTAGAAAATATGATGGAAAGAGCGGTTGCTCTAGAAGGCACCTCTGAAATTATGCTTGAGAGTTTAACCCCAGCGGTACAACTTGCTGCAAAATCTAAAGAAATTGAAGAAGTAAAAATATCAGAAAAAGAAGAAATAAAATATAAATCTGATTTAACTAAGGTTGCTGTCAATAAGTCAGATAAAGAAAAGCAATTCGATCGTAAACAGTTATTTGAAGAAGTTGCAAAAGATGTTGAGTCTGGCAATGTTAATCTAGACGAAATCGTAAATGAATTAGAGCGCGCCTTTGTTTTAAAGGCATTAGAAAAATCAAATGGAGTAAAAAAGAAAGCCGCTGAATTATTAGGTATCACATTTCGCAGCATTCGCTATCGTATTAATAAACTAGAAATCGAAGATCAGGAGAAAGATTAATTGAAAACATTAAAAACAAATCAATCTTTTTTAGTTTTAATATTCATAGCAATTGCATTTGGTTTCATTCAAAATCAATTATGTAAAAAAACGTATGACTTTGAAGAAATGCAAATGGTGCCCGCTCCTTTAAAATTTTTCGGTACAAACGTAAATCCAAGATTTGTAAAAGGCTTTTTAGGTACAAGAAATTTAGTAGCTGATTTAATTTGGGTGGATGTACTAGCTAAACATTTTAATGCTGAAAAAAATGTTTCGTACTCTACTTTTTATCAAGCCACCAAGAACATGCAAGAGCTTGATCCATACATGTTTAAAGAGTCTCAAGACATAGGCATTTATATGGCATGTGTTATAAAAGACATTGCAGGTGCTTCTGAAATAATGGAGAATGCTGCAAAAAAGTTGAAAGAATATCTTTTAATAGATCCAGAATTTCCAAAAAAATTTAGAGCAATCTGGAGTTTATTTATGTACACAGCCTACCACTTTATCATTGAAGTGGCCGATCTCGAAAAAGGTCATTACTGGATTCAAGAGGCAGCCAAAGTAGAAGGTGCTCCTGATGTAATTAAAGATTACGATGCATTATTGTCAACTAAAGTTGGCCGCATACAAATTGCTTCCAGTGTATTAAATGATATTTACAGAAGAGCCAAGTCTGAAGAAGACAAAGCAGTCATTAAACAAAGACTAGTAGATATAGAAAAATCTCAAGAGTTGGTTGAGATAAATGAAAATTTTCAGAAATTCTTGAATTCTACTGGTGCTCATGTATTAGAAAAGAAAAAAGCATTTGAGTTATTTTTGCGATCCTATCATATGGAAAAAAAAGATGCATTTGGGAGAAGACTGTTTGTAGATGATGAAGGAAAGATTAAAGCTTCTGAATAAAAAAAAGGCGGAATTTTCATTCCGCCTTTTAAACTAGATACAGTTTTAAATATTAAATTAAATACCGCTTGATACGTTATTCAATGCACCTGTGGAATCCATTGTCCAGACATCAGAGCTACTTAAGGTACCTTCCGCTCCAATTGTAAAAGTACTATTTACAATATGAAATGCACCGCCATTTGCAGAGTTAGATGTCAAATCCTGTGCAGTAGTAGAGCTTTGAGAACCTTGAAAGTAAGTTTTGCCATTTGTTCCTGCAGATACATCGCATGCTGAATAGCCTTGTTGTTTGGACGCCACATAAGTTGTTACGTTTATGCTACCGGCAACTGGATTAAAGCCAATTGCATACCTACCTGTATGTCTGTTAGCGTATGTAGTATTATAGTTTTCTGGTGAAAATCCAGCAACATTTAAACACATGGTGTATTCATTGTATGTTACATTTTTCGTTTTAAATGCAACTTCAGCAAGACGAGCAGCACCTAAGTTATTTTGAGCTTCAGACTGTTTTGCAGCGTTAGTAAATTTATTATATTGAGGTAATGCAATCGCAGCTAAAATACCAACGATAGCAACTACCACCATTAATTCTACCAGAGTAAATCCGGCATTTTTCTTTTTAGTAAACATACGTTCCTCCTTAAAGACCATATTTTATTTATTAATGAATTTTTATTTTAAATATAAATATTCACGTACAGCTATAACAACATTTGATTTAATCATAATAAGTGCAAGGAGAAAGCCAATAGTTAAGTGCATGATATTATTGAATTATGTGGTGACATTTTTTTGGCAATGACAAATTTGGGTATTAAAATCAACAAAAAATGTTATTTAGTCAGAATGCCAACAGCTATAAAGCTTTTTAATCTCCAATATATCTACTTTTAAACCTTGAATATATTGAGACAATTCTATTGAGTCTAATAAGTGTTTTTCTGAGTTCTCTTTATAATATGCAAGTGCTTTCTTTTCGTTTTTTGAAAAACAAAGCATCGACCAATACATAAGTCTTTTCTGGGGTGTATTCAGTGCAAACGTGTTTTGAAATTCAATAATGTCATTTTCTGAATACTGTTTACTCTTCTGTAAGTTATTGTACTTAATCAATGCATTTATTTTCAATACAGATTCCGGATTAACTGCTTGTAAACAATTTAATAGATTTTGTTGAAAAATATCTTGTGAATATTGTGCTCTGTTTGGTTTAGTGATGAATAATTCATCCAGCCAAAGACCTGCACAAAGATGGCAGCGATTATCAGTTGAAATGTTTTGATTACATGTTTGAAATAACTGATTTCTCAATGTGAGCATTTCTTGCTTTTGGGTCAAACTTAAACGCCCCCATTTATTAATATTGAATAGTTCATCATGATAAAGCCGGATGAGAGAAGGGTTTTCAGGAAATTGTTTATATGCTTTTTGAAGTGGTCCAAACGTAGTGCTCCAGACGGTAGATTCAACATATGTTCCAAATGATTCAAGAAGCAGAATGAGTACGAAAATAAATTGAATCTTTTTTGAATTCTTTAAATTGAAATTCGATTTATTGAATATAAAAAGTAAGCAAAAAAGCAATGCAATGAAAGGGACTTCAAAATAACGAACCGAATAAAAATTACGATGAGGAAATAACAAAGAGCTGACAGGCAAATACAATAGCCAAAAAAATAAAAGTGAAATAAATTCTGCCTTCTTATTTTTTATAAAAAAATAAACTGTACTTGATGCGATTGAAATAAAAAGAACAATTCCTAGAATAAAATAAGACTGATTGTATTCAGTCCAAGATCCCC
>CAZNGN010000009.1:0-69693 GCA_964572865.1 uncultured Bacteriovoracaceae bacterium
AAAATCAAATCTAACAAATAAAAATATTAAATCTTATAAGGGCAGTGTAAATCATATATCAGACAGCAAACCTACCAATTCATATTTGCTAATTCAGAAGCCGATCTTAACTAGCGAACAAAGTTTTCTATTAAATTTTTCATCTACACAAATTGTTGATGCCACTTTTGGAATTATCATGCCCGATTCAAATCATTACATTCCAGGTTCATTTCATAATTGTCAGTTTAATTTAGAAACAAAAACATTATTAGGACGTGAAGTTCAGCAGTCAGGCTCTGATTTAATTTCACGCATTTTAGAGTGTAAATTCACTGACTCAATGAATGAAGTTAATTGTAATTACAGCGTTAGCACCAAAGGATTAATTTATAGTGGACAAATGCAAGCAACGGAGAGCTTATGAGAACACTACATATTCTTTTTTTATTAATATTAAACACTTCAGTATTTGCATCAGAGTACATGATTCCATCAAATCGAATGCAGAAAACAAACCAGTATTCAACTTCTAGCATGAAGTCAGAAAATAGAGCATATATACAAGTTTCAAATTATAAATATTCTGACAGCGTATCTATACCTGCTTTATCTTTAATGTGGACGCAATCACCTTTGACCACAATTCAATCTATTTTGATTTCTCCCGAAATGGGCCTTCGTTTTATGTCAAATGAACGAACAAAATATCTAACATTTTACGGTTCACAACAAAAGTTCACACAAACAGAAACATTAACAAGTCTTCCGCTTTCATTTCGATTTGAACAAGAAAAGATATTTCAACAAAAATTTATTCCATATTTTTCAATGGGGCTTTTACCAACATATATTTTGGCTTCTGAGTCAGTATTCGCAAAAGCTAAGTCTGAATTTACTTTACCGCTTAATTTATCTGCAGGCTTAGAATGGATCCATTCAAAATCAGGTTTAGGCTTTCATGCAGGAGCAGAATTTATAACCCCAAGCCTAGTTGGTACAAATATTTCTGGCATTGGATATTTTGTAGGAATTCAATCAAAGATGTAATTAACCAAATATTTTTGAATGCAAGTTCAGAACAGCAATTACTTCGCTTCTCACTTCATCTAATCTCTTAAAGTCTACTTCTGTTTGTCTATGAGCTAAAGGATTTCTAATATCTTGTAAAAAGATCAATTTTTTAGAAAATTGAATTATTTGATCGTCTGTTGCATTTGGTAATTGGAATATTGGTTTAGATTGTCCTATTTTTCTACAATACATTAAAAGTACGATTGCCCATGCTCTTAAGCCATCCATGATTTTAAAATGTTCGTTAACAATTTTACCATTTCTTATCCCTTGTGAAATAATCGTCATTTTATGTAATGGTAGATTTTGAGCTGTAAAATGTTTTTCTAAACCTAAAGCAGTTACCACTTTGTCAGAATGAGGACGTTCTTCATTTAAACCTATTCGATAAATTATATTTTCAAATTCGTGTAATGCATTTTCAAGTTTGGGAAATAATAATTTCTTACCAAAACTATTTTCAATTAGTAAATCAACCGCTTTGCAATACTGTACAATTGCATATGCTTTATCTACACTTTGATCAAATAACTCTCTTCGAGCATACGGAAGTTCTGCAGACCTCAGAGTTGATTTTACATCGTCATCAAAGGATTCATAACCTACTACTTTGTCTTTTAATTGTTTATCTATTTTTAGAATATCTTCTGCCTTTGGTTCAATATGCATTGAACCACCCGATTGACTATTATGACTGAATTTTTCTCTAAGTAAAATAAATCCATCTCTATAAATATGATCTGGGTTTTTCACCAGTATATTATCTATTACATTCGTAAAATATTCGTTATGAGATTCAGTTGGCTCTAAACAACGAATTACTTTATCGCATACATCATTATTATGAGCATTATCTCTTAAGTAATCTATTACAATTCTTTTTGCCCTTAAGCCCGGCAGCGCTGTCAATGTGTCTAGCGCTCTACCAGAAAGTGACGCATTCTCTGAATCTAAATAGCTTTTCAAAGATTCAACGCAATTTTCATTTTTAAAAGATTTTAATGAAATAATACTATGAATTGAAGCTTGTTCATCACTATTCATTGAGTTTATTATTTTGTCATACATATTTGAAATAGGATGCTTAGCTAAAAATTTAAGCACAAACACTTTAATCTCTGGCAGTTCAAATGAACTTTTAATTAAATTTTCAAATTCTTTATTTTCACTATAATTCTTCTTATTACCATAATAATCTAAAATACTTTTTATATTTCCAGAAGTTAAATTCAATTTTACTGACAAAATATCATTCATCAATATATCTGTTTTTTTGTCATTATGTTTTTCTAAATATCGCAAACATGAAGAAAAATAATTTTGATCTATTTTTTTCGTTTTTATAACTTCTTGAATGTACTTTGTAGTTATTTCCGTAGCTTTTTTGCTTGATTCATCTAAGGCATGAAACGCTCTTAAAACCCTTGCTCTTGTTGGATATGTTTCTTTACTGTCAAAAATCTGATCGAATATTTTTAAGACATTATTCAAAACTGATTTGTTCGCTCTATTTGAAAGTGCAAATTGATAAAGTTCATTTATTATTTCTATTGAGTTTTTGTCATCTAATGATTTAAAATCATCTGAACTTATATAATTCAAAATTAGCTTTTCATTATTTTCGCAACTATGCACCATTGCTCGAAACCATTCAATTAGTATTTCGTTTTTATTAGTCGCAATGCTATCTACTACTTTTGACCAAATTTTTTTATGGTGCTGTGATATGCTATTTAAAATAGCCTTTTTTTCTAACACTGTTAATTTTGTTAAATCAAATAATTCTGAATACCAATTTTCTATATTTATAAAATCTAATTTCGATAATATAAAACATATTTTCTCAAAATTTTCGGAATTAGAATATTTTTTCAAGTTTTCTTTTACATTTTCTTCTTTAAATGAATGTAATTCATAAACTAATCCCAAATGAAAATCGGATTCTTCAAATATTTTTTGTATATATTCAGTTAAGCCCCATTGCGCTCTATTCTTTATTTGATTTTTTGCATTTGTATAGATGTGATAATGCATTAAATTGTTTTTAAACTGAAACTCAACACTTTCTATCCACTGAACATCTCTTGAAATTTTTGAGATAGATATTAATGCGCTAATTAAAATATCATTATTATTTTCATGGTTTTTAGAAATATATTTTTCAAACAAAGGTGCAGCTTCAACTACTTTAAGTTCTCCTAAAGTTAAAATTAAGCTTTTCAAAAGATTTTCATTATCAGAGTCTATTTCACAAGACAGATCTTTGATCAATTTATCAACTATACTTCTTTCGGCACAGTGACCTAATGCTGCAATTACAAAAGGTTTTATTAAATGATCAGCTACTTCATAATAGTTAGCTAAAAACTTTGAAGACAACGAATGTTTAGAGGCTCCTAAGGCCCAAATTGCAGATTCTGCAATCGGCACATCATCAATTGAAGTTGCTAGTTTAATCAAGAATTCAATACTTCTTTCATTTGGTGATTTTGCTAGAGACTGTATGATATAGAGCTTTGTACTTCTCCATTCACAATCATAATAAAGCAGAATGAGTTCTCTGGTTGCAGCAACATTGTTCATTGCAGAATATAAATCGATTGCTTCTTTTCGCTCTAATTCATTTACAGAATGATAATATTTTCGCAAAGATCCGATTTCATTTGGATCGTAATTTAACTGGGCAACTTTTTCCTTCTTCTTCGCTGTAGCCATCACTATTTAATCGGGTTTTTTTAAATTTTTTTGAATATCTAATGCGACATTCTGTCATTTGATAACTCATATATCGTTTTATATTTTTAACGCTAAGCGCTTATCTATAAATATTTGCCAACCTCTTATTTGAATCCATATTTTAAAATGTGTGAGGTAATTATGAAAAATACAGCTCGAAATTTAATATCTTCAAAACCTAATAAACGTTGGTATCTACTAAGCAATCAATCTGACGCTTCCATCTATACAGATGGCGAAGATAAGCATTCATTTCATCTTATTGAACGTTTAATTAACTCTGAAGGACCGGCACATGAATCTGATTTAGATTCAGATAAACCGGGTACTTCATTTTCTAGTGCAGGAAATGGAACCATAAAACATTCATTAGACAGAAGATTTAATAAACATGAAAAATCAGTTTTAAAGTTTGCTAAAATAATTGCTGACAAACTCGAGTTAGAGTTACAAAAAGAACATTTTTCAGAATTGGTTATCGCTGCTGAGCCTCATTTTTTAGGAATTTTACGTAAGAAAATTTCTAATAAAGTAGCAAATCACATAAAACTTGAAATCAATCGTGATTATCAACATAAATCTGAAACCGAAGCGTACCGCTTGATTAAACAAGAATTAATGTAATTTGATACAAAAAGTTAATACATTTTAAACTATCAATTTCATTTGAGAAACGAGTAAGACGAAGAAAATTTTAAAAGATGACTAAGTCGTACACAATGTACTACGCAGGAATCTTTTTAAATTTGATGAAGTATTACGATGTTTATCGAATGAAATTGGTCGAGCCGACTGGATTTGAACCAGCGACCACCACCACCCCAAGATGGTGCGCTACCAGGCTGCGCTACGGCTCGACACATTAATTTGGGTAGTGCGAATTAAAAATTAAATTATGAAAAGAGACAAATAAGGTCAAGTCACTTTCTACTTAACATCGAATGTCATTGTTCCACTAAGTGAAATTATATGTGAATTTGGTATCAATTGGTTCTCACATTCTTTAGGATCATCTCCCAACGGTTGACCTGCCCCACAAAACCAAGATGATGACATGCTATTAAACCTCACGGTTGGCATATAATCATAAGATAGATCTAACCATACTTTCTTATCTGGGCTTAATTCATATATTTTATACCCAACAGTTGCTCCATAAACCATTTTCATAAAAAAAGGTTGAGAAGGATTAGAGTTATGAATCGTTCCCAATCCCAAACGCGCATTAACATAAAATGATTTATTTTCACTCGTGAAATATTTTACGCCTAAAAATCCATAGTAACGATAAATTAAACCAGAGTATTTTCCTTCAATTTTTTCATGAATAAAAGGATGCATGATCGAAAATTCAGTTAAAAACGGAATAGATTTAGAAAACTGAACATCAACTCCCAACGCAGCTCTTGCTCCCCAAAAAGCTCCGTTAGCTGATTGAATTGCCGGACCAACTGATACAAAATAATTTTCTTTTTTGGGAAATTCGTTTTGTATCATCTCTTGATCATCTTGCAATTGAGCAAAACAAACACTTGTGCCGTAAAACAAAAATAAGAACGCTAGAACTTTCATTTGAATTTAGTATGCGTGAACTAATGAAGGCTGTAAAGATTCAACCTCTGCTGATTCATCGTTGGCGTCATCACGAGAGGCGCCGAGTTCAACGATTTCATAACAAGTTGGATCTGATAAAACTTTTCTTAAGAAAGCAGCATGTAAATCATGTCCTGATTTATGAATTTCGATAGAAGCTTCAATTGCTGTTCCTAATAATGCAAAATCACCGATTGCATCTAAAACTTTGTGACGGATGAATTCGTTTTTGTAACGTAATCCTTCAGGATTTAAAACTTTTTCTTCATCAAGTACGATTGCATTCTGTAATGAACCGCCTAATGCTAAACCTTTTTTGTGTAAATAAGCTACTTCTTTTGCAAATCCGAATGTACGTGCAGAAGAAATTTCTTTTACGAAATCTTTATCATAACTATATCTAAAAATTTGATCGCCAATTACTTTATGAGCAAAGCTAATTGATCCTTTGATTGCAAATTGGTCTGAAGGAGTTGCTTCAATCCATTTGTCTCCAGCGCGAACAGAAACAGCTTGAGTTAAACGTAACACTTTTTTGTTTGCAGATTGTTCTCTAACACCAGCTGCTAAAATCGCATCTACGAATTCTTTTGAAGATCCATCCATAATCGGAACTTCAGCGCCGTCTACTTCAATAATGGCATTGTCGATACCAAGGCCTGCAATGGCAGCCATTAAGTGTTCAACGGTTGCTACTTGAATTCCTTCATGTGCAATGGTTGTACATAAATCTGTTCTAGAAACTTTTGAAATATCTGCTTTAATTCTAGGAAGTGAAAGAATATCACTTCTTAAGAATACGATTCCGTGATTGATCGGAGCTGGGTGGATAACACAACGAACTGTGTGTCCAGAATGAAGGCCGACACCTTTAAGTACCACTTTCTCATTCAATGTCTTTTGCTTCCACATATTCCGCTTTTTCATATGAATGTGTTACCCTTTCAAATTCCTTCCACTTATCACTAACTATCGCAATCGTTGTGCCAAAGATCAAAATCACTAGGTAATTTTTTTCACTATTAATTTCAAATACTTACAAAAACATAGTTGACCATATAGGTATTTTTTTCCTAATGATTTCGTGTTGTTAACAGCACAGTCTTTATTGTGTGTTGCACCCAACACACACTCACCGAGTGCTAAAAACCTGCTTTAACGAGGCAGGTTTATGCCTGAAACATTCACTATTATCAAGAAAATAGTGCGCCGCGTTTAACCTTTTTTTAAGCTATGTTAATGTCATGAAATTATTATTTATTCTTATTGTTCCTGTCTTGTTTTTAGCGTGCTCAACACCTGAAAAACATCACCTTTCTATTAATCATTTTGAAACTTCAGAAGCATTGGGAGGCATCAATCACGCAAGCGGTGAATTAAATTATAGTCCCCGTTTTCAACATATTTCGAGTGATCGATACATAACAAATCTTCCAACCAACGATACAAAACAAGTGATACGCGATAATACAGATGCAATTTCGGCAGTTGGAAGAATGGGAATTTTTCAAAAACTAGATGTCATATTAAATTTAGATAATTCTCCAGCAATTTTTAGAGCAAAGTATCAAGTTCTTGGCGACGATCGATTGAATGCTAAATTAAATAATTTTTCTACAGCAATTTATTTAGGATATGGAAACGAAACTGTAAAAGGGAGTGAAAGCATTTATGGTGAAACCACTCCTACTAATCCACTTGTTTGTATTTTAACTTTAGGACTTGCATGCAGTACAACTGATACATACAAAGCGGAATACGAATCGCATTACAAAATGTATGAAGTGGGCGTACGCACAGGATATCGTTTAAAAGAAAATGTACTTGCATATGCAGGACCCACAATTATTTCAACACCCTATTCAGGCACAGTGAAATATTCTCACAACTCAGCTGAAACAAGATCAGTGAATTACTCAAGTAAACTCATGCTTTATATTTTTTCTTTAGGAACAGAAATATCAGCTCCTGGCTCTCGACTTGTTTTAAAGTTTGAAGCCAATTTTACTAAAGCAAAAGATGGAGCTTATAATAAATCATTTTTTAGTCCAGCGGCTGCATTTGGATTTGCGCTTTAATTCTGATTACAGTAAATCTGCTTGAACTGCGCGCTTAAAATTCTTTCCTAATAAATCAAATGCTTTTTTAGTGGCAAGTCTTCCGCGAGGTGTACGTTGAATAAAACCTTCCTGTAACAAGAAAGGTTCATACACATCTTCAAGTGTGTGTGCTTCTTCTGAGATTGAAGCAGATAATGTTTCAATTCCTACAGGACCCCCATCGAATTTTTCAATGATTGTCGCCAATATTCTGCGATCCATTGAATCGAGTCCATTTCCATCTACTTCAAGTAATTTTAATCCGGCGTGTGCTGCGGCCAATGTAATCACGCCCTCTTCTTTTACTTGAGCGTAATCGCGAACACGACGTAATAAGCGATTTGCAATACGTGGAGTTCCTCTTGATCTGCGAGAAATTTCAGAAGCACCGGTTGGCTCAATTTCAATTCCTAAAATATTAGCAGAACGAACGATGATTTTTTGTAAATCTTCTGGTTTATAATAATCTAATCTAAAGTTAACACCAAATCGATCGCGCAAAGGTGTGGTGAGAAGACCTGTGCGAGTGGTAGCTCCCACTAAAGTAAATCTTGGTAAATCTATTTTTAAAGTTCTTGCGGCAGGGCCTTGTCCGATCACGATGTCTAGTTTGAAATCTTCCATTGCTCCGTAAAGCACCTCTTCAATTACTCGAGGCAATCTATGAATTTCGTCTATAAAAAGTACATCCATCGGATTTAAATTTGATAAGATTGCAGCAAGGTCGCCCTTTTTGTCGATCGATGGAGCTGCAATACAATGAAGTTGAGATCCCATTTGATTTGCAACAATGTGTGCAAGAGTAGTTTTTCCTAATCCCGGAGGCCCTGAAAACAAACAATGGTCTAATGACTCATTTCTTTTTCTAGCTGCTTCAATATACATTTTTAAATTATTTACAACTGAGTGTTGACCGATATATTCAGAAAAATCTCTGGGACGAAGAGAACCCTCAACAGCAACTTCTTCATTTGCCACGTTTTGATCTAATATATTTTCTGAAACATTTTCATCGTTCATACTTTTGCCATCCTCTGAAGTGACATGCGAATGAGCTGTTCAACTTTTGGTTCACTTTCACTGCCTGATTTTTCTAAATCAATACTAATTTGTTTGATCACTTGGTTTGCTTCGGCATCTCGGTATCCTAAGCTTACCAACGCTTCAATAGCTTGCTTCATCACTGGACTTAAATAGCTTGCAGTTTGTGCAGGAGCCTGTGTTTTTCTAAAATCTTGTTTTAAATGGCCTGCGAATTTTCCGTTCGATAATTTTTCAATTTTGTCTTTGAGTTCAATCACCAAACGCTCTGCTGTTTTTTTGCCAACCCCAGGAGTTGACGTAAGCATTGCTTTGTCTTCGTGTAAAATCGCTTCACAAAGTTGAGCTGCGTCCATTTTGCTTAAAATGCCAATTCCTGTTTTTGGTCCAATGCCAGAAACAGAAGTTATGATTTTAAACATTTCTTTTTCAAAAAGATTGTCGAATCCATAAAGCTCTAGAGCATCTTCGCGAACATTTGTGTAAATATGCAAGACAGCTTCTTGATTAACATGCAATCGTGATAAGAGCTTTGCACTTGGGTAAACTTCATAACCTACTCCCCCCACTAGAATCGTAAGGGCATTGTCTTCATTAATAGTTTGGATGTTACCGCTCAGAAGTGAAATCACTTACCAATCTTATGAACCGCCTTGCTGCTTGGCAAGGAATTTGTCTTAAGCATGGCGTTGGTCTGAAGATGCGCAATGGCAATTGCCAAAGCGTCAGAGGCATCTTTGGTTTTAAAATCACGCACTCCTAATAAAAGTGTAACCATTTTCGCTACTTGATCTTTGTCGGCATGCCCAAAGCCTGCGACAGCTGATTTGATTTCATTCGGACTATACTCAAAAAGTGGAATGCCTGATTCTTTAACAGCTAAAATCACAACTCCGCGGGCCATTCCCAGTTTCATTGCAGATACTGCATTTTTAGCAAAAAACATTTTTTCAATCGCTACTTCTGAAGGTTTTAATTCGTTGAGCAAAGCTTTGACCCGATTGTAAATTTCAAGTAATCGATCATTCGAGTCAGTTTCGGTATTGAACTGAAGTGTACCGTAATTCTCTGTTGAAAGTTTATTTCCATTTTTTGAAACAAGTCCATAGCCCAAATTTCGTGAGCCAGGGTCTATGCCTAATGTTCTTGAAATGGTTAACATAGATTAAACGTAGCTTTGTATTTTAAATACTTCAAGCAAACAATTAGTCAGTAAATGATTGAAAATAAAACAATGGAAGATTTGCTTCTAATATTCCACCATCAGATCCTGCAGGCTGTGGTGGTGGATCCGCATATATAACATAACCATCTAATGATATATCTTCTAAGTAATACCCCAATGTATTTGCATAAGTTGTGGCTGCATTATAGATATCACTATCATCTGTAATATCGACAAAGCCATCATGACTTTCATCACCAGATACCATCACTGCTTTTGAATTAACCAATTTCTGACTGCTGCCAAACTCTTTATTTACAGCAGTGGTAAAATCATAAACCGTTGGTCTAAATCCTGTTGTAACTGTATTTGCACTTGCGATCGCAATATGGTTTCGATGGCGAATTACAATTGTGCCTGTATCACCTGCAGGCATACATACAATTGTTTTTCCATCTGTATCTACAATTAAACCATCACTACGTACTAAAGCAGCTCTTCGTTGCTGACGATCACCGGGTGCTGGATTTACTCCACCAGTTTTATATAGATCAACCAAAACCCAATCTACAATATTATTGTCTTTCATCATTGCTCGAGACATAGATTCAGTTCCGGCATAGTTCCATGGTGCTGTATTGTAAGGTTGCCCAGTCGGTACCAAATTATTTGTAGATAAAGTTGTGCTCATAGTTGTGCCGTTAAACGGTCCTTCTAAAAATGCCTTTATTTTGAATTCAGCTCCTGCACACCAGGTTTCGGGATAATCTTCAAAATAACCTGACATATTATTAACATCTGCCAAATTAACATCAGCATTTGTCACTACTCCATCAAAATTTAAATCTGATGGTGCATACCCTGTAACTCCAAAAATTCTATCATTATCAATGATAGCCGACACATCTCCACCATCTGTAAATCCATCTTTTGAACTACTTACCTGAAAGTCACTGTAAGTATCACCGGCAATCATAACGTATTTACCACTGACAAGTTTTAATTGCATAGAAGTTAAATTCAAATCATAGGCTTGGGTTAATGCTGTTGTGAAATCATACAAAGTTGGACTAGAACCGAGCGCAACTGTGTTTGAACTCATGATTCCTAAATGGCTTCTGTGTTTAATAACTACATAATAATTTCCTGCAGAAACATTTTTTGAATCAAAACATAGTGAATCTGAATATGACCCAGAAGGATCAATTACATTTCCATTTTTTGTAAGCAATGCTGCACGTCTTGAAACGATTGTATTTTCAGCAGTGCCAGAACGGAGATCAATCAATACCCAATCCACCACAAAATTCGCACTGAGAACTCCAGAAGTTGTGGTTTCAGAACCATCATAATAAAACGGACCGACTGAATACGGTTGAGAAGTTGGAATTAAATTACTGTCTAATAATCCAGTACTCATTGTTGTACCGTTAAATGGTCCTTCTAAAATTGCTTTCACCTTAATTTGCTTACTACAACTAGTTGTACTTTCAGTAGCTGGAGTTGAGCTGCCCGTACCTTCATCTGTAGTTTGATTTTTAAAAGTAGGTGAACATGATGTAAATGTTAGCAATGAAACAAATGTCATGATCGCAAACCAAAATACATTACGAAGTATTTTATTTTTATTTTTTAAGCTTACGTACTTCATAAAAATTGCACCTTTTCTTATTATTATAGCATGGTGCAAGACGTATTTCATCGTTTTGTATACGTTGTAATTATTAGTAAATTTTTATATTGTTAATTTTATTTTATAATTTCTTATCGTAAATTCGATAAGTCTTATACATGGTGGCGTTCATTAACTTCAAACCTCCATTCATCGGTTTATTGTCTTCTAAAACCCAAGAGCATTCGCAGACCGGAAAACCATTCGCAGGACCTTCAGTTAAGTATCGCATATACATCAGTGGAGCCAATCCTAACGATTGAAACTTCTTGCGAACTCCCAAAGTTAGCATTCTTCCGCGATTCATAATTTTTTTAACTTTTGTGTAATACAAAAGCTTTAACAAACCAGTTGGAAATAATTTTCCATCTCTGATTTTAGAAAAAATTTGATTCACATCAGGTAAGAATAATGAAAATGCTGCAATTTCTCCGCGCACTTCAACAATGTATAACAACTCCGGAATCACCACAGGCTTCATCTCTTTAGCCATATGTCGAAACTCATCATCCGTCATGGGAACGAATTCCCAATTTTTTTCCCAAGCGTCGTTATATACTTGTAAAATACGTTCAATTTCTGCGTCGTAATCTTTCATGTTCACATGGCGAAACGTAATGTGCTCAGCATGTTCTAATGCTTTCGCACGATTCACAAGTTTTTCATCAAATTTACAGTCTCCGCTTACAAGCCACGCGTACAAATCTTTGGCTTTTGTCAAACCAGCACCATCCATTAATTTTGGATAATATTCTGGATTTTGCGTCATCATGATAAATGGTTTTGTATCAAACGCAGAAACCTGCATTCCACATTCATGATTCGTTGATGGATTCATAGGTCCACGTAACGTTTCACTGCCATTGGCTTTTGCCCAATCACTTGCGGTTTTAAGTAATGCATCTGTTACGCTTTGATCGTTCACAGATTCAAAAAATCCAAAGTGTGCGGTTTTTTCACCATGAAAATCGTTATGATTTTTGTCGATGAACGCAGCGATTCGCCCTACTCGCTTGCCCTCTTTATACGCAACCCATTTACTAAATTGCGTATGTTTAAAATAAGGATTTTTATTTGGATTCAAAACATCTTTTACAGCAATTTTTAGAGGCGGAACCCAATTATCGTCTTTACCATGTAAATCCCATGGTAAATCGATAAAGTCTTTTTCTTCACTTGAGCTAGTTACAACTCGAACATCAATAGACATTAAATTACACCAAATTCTTTTCCTAATTTTTTAAACACTTCTAACACATATTCAAGATCTTCATCTTGATGTGATGCCATATAGCTTGTTCTAATTAACGCTTTTCCTTCGGGAGCTGCTGGCTTCACAACGGGAGTAGCAAACACACCATTTTCATAAAGCGCTTTTGTGAACATAAATGTTTTAATGTCATCACCAATTACAACTGGAATGATTGGCGTTTGGCTGCCCATTGTATCAAAACCTAATTCTGTAAAACCTTTTTTCATTTTTGTAGCATTCTGCCAAAGTTTTAAAAGAATTTCTGGTTCGTCTTCAATCACATTCATACATTCGAGTACGGTAGCAACTGCTGCTGGCGGCATTGCTGCTGAAAACATAAATGGGCGTGCTTTGTGTTTAATATAATGAATCGTGTCTTCATCTCCCGCAATAAATCCGCCGATCGAAGCGTATGATTTAGAAAATGTGCCCATGATGATATCTACTCCATCAGTTAAGTTGAAGTGGTCTCCTGTGCCGCGGCCTAATTTTCCTAAAACTCCTAAACTGTGAGCATCGTCGATGTAAAGTTTAGCATCAAACTTGTGAGCAAGTCTTACTAAACCTGGTAGATCAACGATATCTCCTGACATAGAAAAAATTCCGTCTGCGATGATCATGGCACCGTCATATTGATCTATTTTTTCAGTCATGATTTTTTCAAGATCAACAATATCATTGTGAGGAAATTTAATAGTATCGCCCAAAGCAAGTCTAGTTCCTTCAATAATGGAAGCATGGTTCTCACGATCAGAAAAAATCACATCGTTTTTACCAATCAAACATGAAATCGCACCTTGGTTTGCCAAAAATCCAGTTGAGAAAACAAGTGCTGATTGCTTTCCTAAAAATCGTGCTAATTTTTCTTCTAATTCTTCGTGTGAAGAAAGGTTGCCATTTAAAAATCGTGATCCAGTACAACCTGTTCCAAACTGATCGATTGCGCGTTTGGCTGCTTCTTTAACTCTTGGATGATGAGTTAAACCTAAATAGTTGTTTGAACCAATCATCACTCTTTTGGTGCCATTGGTTACAACACTTGAGCCGGTTGAGCTCTCAATCGCTCTAAAGAATGGGTATAACCCAGCGTTCATTAGCATTTTCGCATCTTCAAAGCTGCGACACTTCGTAAATAAGTCATGATTCAATTCTTGGTTTAACATTCTACATCTCCTTTTTATTGGTGCGTAATTTACTACACACCTACCAACACTCACCATACAGAGTCAAGAATATTTGGCTGCAAATACTTGATATTAATGGTCAATTAATTATTTTAATAATTTCAATAATTTCACTAAAGTTTTTGCCCAGTCTGCCGATAAGTTATATACGGTTAAGTATATTTTTGCGTACAAAGATACGCACTAACATACTGTTAGGCTTAAGAAGAACAAATACGGTTTTAGAGGCTCCTTTTGTTGCACAAAAGCAGACTAAGGAGTTGTCATGGCTTTAAAAGACAAGAAACAAGAAGCATTAGATAAAACACGCTCACGTGTTGGTCGATCTTTATTAAAATATTTCAATCCTATTCGTATTGCTTCAACTGAAGCTCATATCATTAAGAATTTTAAATCAAAATTTGGTCCCAAAAAAGAGAACCAAAAAGTAGATAACCTAACTGAAACGCAAGTTGCAGACAAACTAACTGAATCTTCAAATTCAATCGTTAGTTCACCAGTTCCACCGCCGAATTCTAATTGGTTAAACGTTGTCGTTTACTTACTTGATACATGTAAAAATGTTACCAAGAAAATGGGTAAGAAATTAGCATTCCAATCTTACAAACACGTGCTTGATACTTCTATGAAGCAAAAAATGAAAATTGTAGGATCAATTGTAAATACATCTTCTGAAGTAGCAGAAGAAAAGGCTCTTGCGAAAATTGAATTAGAAAGAGCTAAAAAAGAAGAGCATGCAATTGCGTTGGCACAATTATTAGCTGAAGAAACGGAAGAAGCTGCTAAGTATAAAAAGAAATCAGCTTAATTCAGATTTATAACGTAAATAAAACAATCCGCCGATTAAACTCATGATCAACTGAAAGCTTACAAAAGCTGTGAACAGGTCTGCTCCTGATTTTGATCCAACCAATTGAAATAGTCCTAAAAATGCTGCGTGACCTGTTCCTAGTCCTGCAGGAGCAATCGGAATTGCCGTAACTAAAAGTCCAAATGGAACTAGAAAATAAAATTTATCCAAACCGATTCCTTCAAAACCAGGCAAATGGTGTGCTAATATTACAATTGTAGATATTAATAATAAGTGAATCACTACTGAAATTAAGAATCCTTTTACTACAGTAAATTTAGAAGATTCATATGCTTTAAAAGCATTAAAAAGTTTAACAAATATTTCACCCATTGGAAGTTTACCTAACCAAGTTTGAATTTTTTCTGTAAATGGAATTCGAATTAAAACAAAACTATAAAAAATGATAATTCCAACTAACAAAAGTGAAATCATTCCACACAATGGTTTTAAAGTAGGATTTGCTAACGAGCTTTTTAAATTTACCAACATTGCACAAAAAGAAACGAAAATGAGTGCACTTAATCCTAATATTCGATCTAGAAGTAAAGTAGTAAATGCTTTTACCTTTCCTTTTCCATCTGATTGTTTTTTAACTACGTAATATCCTTTGATCACATCTCCAGAAACCGCACCAGGAATCGCCGTATTAAAAAAAACTCCTATCATTGTTAATGAAATTGTCTCATGTAAAGAAACATCTAAACCTTGTCCTTGCAATAACCATCTCCAACGAAATACTCCTGCCAACTGATTTAAAACAATGATTGTAAACGTAATTGTTACAATTGGCACGTTTGTCATGACAGCATGTACACGTGAAAAGTCTAATAAACCTTTTTGATATAGGTACGTAAGAATTCCGAACGTTATTCCAAATTTTAAAATGTTAGAAATGATTTTTTTAATTGGATTTTGAACGGGAGCATTCTCACCGTTATCGTGATTGTCGCTTTTGTTTGAAGAAGTTTTTGAAAATTGTGTCTGCAACATGTTTTGAATACAATGACTTTGCCATTCCTACCCCAAAAATGCAATCTTTTGGCTTATCTTTCAGTCTGTTTTTAATCGTAGTTTCACCCTTTTGAGCGTTTCGCTCTGGGTGAAATTGAATACCAAAAATAGGTTTTTCTAAATGATAATATGCCTGAATTGAGCAACGATCACTTTGAGCGGTTACAACAAAATCTTTTGGTAACGCACGTACTTCTTCGACATGACTTTGAAAAGAATGAAACGTTTCATCTAGACCTAAAAACAATGGATGTTTTTCTTTATTTTGTGAAATTTTAACCCAACCAAACTCAGGAGTCTGAGAAGATCCAACTGCCGTTTTTCCGTGAAACGCTCGAGCAATCATTTGATGTCCAAAACAAACACCTAAAATTGGAATCTCAAGTTCCACCGTTTTATGAATCAATGAAATTAATTCGTCAACCCAAGCTGACTCTTCTTCGCAACTCGTTCTCGAGCCAGACAATATCACATGAGAATATTGTTCCATATTTTGTGGCCAATCTCTCTGCGGGGCTCTTCTCACCTCTACAAAAACATTATCAATGTTAGTAAAATGCTCACGAAAATCTGTGCCCATCGAGTAAGGCTGATCTAATGTATTATCAATAATTAAGAGGTTAATCTTCGTATTCATTTTTGCTTAAATTTTTCGTTTTGAAGCTCAAAAAGAAATGAATATTTCATAAATACACTATGAGCAGCATTTACAGAAATGATAAATCCTGCCAAACCATCTAACATGCCAAGTTTTAAAATATATGTTTCAAAAAATTTACTGATTGGTTTAAAAATTAATTTTAAAATGGTTGCTTTTTTATTTTTGGAATGAAGTTGGTCTGCGCCCTGCTTAGCATATTTCAAATTGGTCCTTAGTTGATCTGAAATATCTGAAAAAGTATAATGCAACATAGGATTTTTTAAATTTCGTACTTCACCTTCAATTGTTAACTCTTCATGAACAGCGGGTTCAGTCCATTTTGAAATACTTTTTTTACATAATCGAGTTACATAATTTGGATACCAACCGCCATATTGAATCCATTTTCCTAAATAAAAAGTTTTACGGGCGATAAAATAACCAGAAGCTGGATTTTGAGATTGAATTTCAATTAGAATTTCGTTTTTTAATTCTGTCGTAACAACTTCGTCTGCATCTAAGTTTAAAACCCATTCATTTTTAGCTTGCTGCATTGCGAAGTTTTTTTGCGCACCATATCCACGCCAGGGTTCTTGAATTACTTTTGCACCATATTTTTTAGCAACTTCTACAGTTCGATCGGTACTGCCAGAATCAATTAGAATAATTTCGTCGCAAAACTTTAGGCTTTCTAAGCAGCGCGGCAAATCTTTTTCTTCGTTTAGTGCTATCACTGTTGCTGAAATCATACGTTTCATTCTAACAGGTCGTATCAACTTTTCAAATGCCTTTGCAAATCATTGCTTTATTTTAATGAAACCGATAAATATAAGCATTGTTATTTTTTTAAACGGAGAAATGATTTTTTTATGAAAATTGGCGTTTTAGGAACTGGATATGTAGGACTCGTAGCTGGCACTTGCTTTGCTGAAAATGGTAATGATGTCACATGCGTAGATGTGAATCCTGAAAAAATTAATAAATTAAATAATGGAGAAATTCCAATTTATGAACCAGGCTTAGAAGAACTTGTAAAACGGAACTCTAAAGAAGGACGCTTAAAGTTTACAACTGACTCTGCTGCAGCCATTCGAGCTTCAGAAATTATTTTCATAGCTGTAGGAACACCATCGTCAACAGATGGATCTGCTGACCTTGCTCTTTTTATGAAAGCTGGCGAAACAATTGCAGAAAACATGAATGATTACAAAATCATCGTAAATAAATCTACTGTGCCTGTGGGAACTGCTGCAAAATTAGAAAAAGTAGTTCGAGCTAAGACTCAAAAAGAATTTGATATTGTTTCGAATCCTGAGTTTTTAAAAGAAGGATCTGCGATTGATGACTTTTTAAAGCCAGATCGTGTAGTGATCGGAACATCTAAAGAAAAGGTATATCAAACAATGGCTCGCTTATATGCTCCGTTTGTTCGCAACGGAAATCCAATCATTTGGATGAGCAATGTTTCTGCAGAAATGACAAAATATGCGGCAAACTCATTTCTTGCTACCAAAATTTCTTTTATGAATGAAGTAGCTAACTTATGCGAATTAGTTGGCGCAGATGTAGAAAGTGTTCGTAAAGGAATTTCTACTGACGTTCGAATTGGAAAACACTTTTTATACGCAGGTGCTGGATATGGTGGATCTTGTTTTCCGAAAGATGTGAAAGCAATGATTAAAACCGCTAAAGACAACCAAATGGAATTACAGATTGTAAGTTCAGCAGAAAAAGTAAATGAAAAACAAAAGTCTTTCTTGTTCGATAAAATTACAAAACATTTTGGAAAAGATTTAAAAGGAAAAACTTTTGGCATTTGGGGATTAGCATTTAAACCAAATACTGATGATATGAGAGAAGCTCCTGCATTAGTTATGATTGAAAAACTAGCAGCAGCTGGCGCAACCTTACGCGCTTATGATCCAGTTGCTATGCATGAAGCCAAAAAACACATTGGCAAAAATGTTAATATCCAATTTGTAGAAAATCCATATAATGCACTAGAATCCGCTGACGCTATGGTACTCATGACAGAGTGGAATGAGTTCAGAAATCCAGACTTCAACAAAGTGAAATCTTTATTAAAGTCAGAAATTATTTTTGATGGCAGAAATGTATTTGATCCAATGTCTATGAAAGATCTGGGCTTTACTTATTATGCGGTTGGAAGAGCTATTTAATTTCAAACCATAGAGGGTTCCATGCTCGTTGCTGCCATACAATTAACATCTAAAAACAATAAGAAAAAAAATCTTGCTGTTGCTAAAGATTTAATGATTCGTGCAGTAAGGCAGGGAGCTGAGCTCATTTGTTTACCAGAATATTTTTCATTTATCGGTTCACGCTCAGAGCTTTTCAAAGAAGCTGAGATGCCATACAAAGGAACCGCTTTTGAGTTTTGTAAAAACTTTGCAAAAGAACACAAAATTTATGTTCTTGCTGGCTCAATCCCAACTCATGATGAAAAAAAAGTAAAAGATAAAAAGTTATTTAACCGCTCAACTCTTTTTGATCCAAAAGGTTCTGTGGCTGGTATGTATGATAAAATTCATTTATTCAATTCAGAACTTGCTGACTCAAAAGGTTTTAATGAAGCAGACACGTTTCAACCTGGCTCAATGATTTCAACAGCGGATACACCGTTTGGTACTGTTGGATTTACCGTTTGTTATGATTTGCGTTTTCCAGAATTATTTAGATCGTTAGCAGTTCGTGGGTCTCGAATTGTTTTTGTACCCTCTGCATTCACAATGTATACAGGTAAGGATCATTGGCTTGCTCTATTGAGAGCACGCGCAATTGAAAATCAGGTTTACATTATTGCTCCGGCTCAATACGGACAACATTCTGACAGTAAAAAATCATTTGGCAAATCTTGTATCATTGATCCATGGGGCAACACTGTAGCTTTAGCTCCAGATTGTGAAACGGTAATTACGGCTGAAATTGACTTCAAGTTTCAAACCAAAATTAGAAAAGAGCTTCCTGTTTTAAAACACTTCAGAAAAGATTTATTTCAGTTTTAAGTTTGCTTAGTTAAATATTGAACCAATTGTTCATCAGTTAGCTTTACAATACCATTTTTACACGCAGAAGATTGTCTTTGGGTAAGTTGTTTTAACTTAAGCTTATTTCCTTCACTTTCAGAGAGTCTATCATGCCAAACATGGTATTGAATCGCGAGTCCCTTAAGTGATTTGATTTTTAGTCCTAAAAACTGAAGTCTTAATTCTAAGTCGGTATCTTCTCGAGCATACCCTTCATAGTCTTCGTCAAAACCATTTACTTTAAATAATGATTCGCGATCTACAGAAAAGTTGCAACCTTTCATGTCGTCAATTCGATCCATTTTCAAAAGTTTTCTTAATGTTGAATTATAAATGGGAATTGATCTATGCCAATATTCTGAGTCTTTTTCGATTGAACTAAATAAAACTCCCAAATTAGGTCGATTTAAATCGCCACGCAAAACCATCTCGGGTGTTAAATCATTTGAATATTTAGGACCTAAATCAACTCTTCGTCCTGCTAAGTAGTAACCTTTTTGGCGATACTTTAAATGATTTTTTACAAAATCTTTATGAGGAATACAGTCGCCATCAATAAAAATAAAATAATCTGATTTTGATTTACGAATTGCTTCGTTGAGAATTTTTGTTTTTCGATAACCTAAATCTTGCTGCCATGAATGTACAATTTGAAAGGGCGTACGATCCATGTATCTTTCAATAACATCAGAAGTTTCTGAAGTTGATCCATCATCTGCAATCTGTAATTCAAAGTTTTTTTCTGTTTGAATTTGAAGACCTGCCAACGCCAGCTCTAAATGCTTTGGCTGGTTATAAGTAGACATGATTACAGAAGCTAGTGGTTTTGGCCTTGTCATATTTACTATTTTATTAACTTATAATTCTTAAATTCAAAAGGACGATATCCTGTTATTTTTTCAATCCAACCAGATATTACCTTCCAAATGTCTTTAGTTTCAAAAACAAAGGGGAGTTTGTCTATATCTAGCATTGTTGCGGCGCGCAGACGGTTGCTCATTACTTTCGGATGAGTTCCTTTGAAAGAATGTAAACCTACAAATCGTTTATATAAGTAATTATCGCCAGTTGCGGGAAGGTCTTCTTTAGCGTCTGTAGTTTTTTGATGATAGAGAGAATCCATAAAAACTGTTTTTTTCTTCATCGTCTCTTGAGGACGAACCCAACCATAATGAAAAATTCTAGCCTTTGTCAGAATCGCATTCAGTTTACTTCCATCTGCATGTAAAAAACTTTGCGCATCTCCCGTAGATCGAATTCCCAAATGATTTCTAACGATTCGAATTTCTCGTCGATATGAGGAACGAGAGGTTTGAATGACATTAAAGTTTCCATAAAAATGTACATACTGAAATACGATAGCTTGAATTTCGCTTTTTAAATTTGCCTGTTTTACTGTGTTCAATATTTCTGCATAATCTTCTTCATGAACGACCTCATCTGCCTGAAGATAAAAACACCAATCTCCTAAACATTTTTGTAAAGCCATGTTCGTCTGATCCGCTAAAATTCTTCCACCTTTTTTTTGTTCAGGGTCATCTAGTGGCCAATTCGAATCAAACGTACGAATTTTGGATGCATTCTCTTTTGATAAAGATTGTACCCATTTTTGAATGACTTCTTTTGTTTGATCAGATGAAATTCCAATATTTATTACAAATTCATCAACTACGGGAAGAATTGAATTAAAAGATTCAATGAATGGAAAGTCAAACTCAACTCCATTGCGTATGATCGTAAATGCAGAAATCTTAAATTGTTTAGATAGCATGTTTGTTTAACTCAAAAAGTGGAAGCACTTTTTTATAAACTTGATCTACAGAAATTAAACTCATGCACTGATTTTTATATGTTTTACAAACCTCTACGGAGCACCAATGCTTGCCTTGCTCCGTTCGGCAAGCTAGCTCATTAATAAATTCAAATGGATTTCGATCTGTCTCATACGGGTGCCATTCTCTTGGCAATTCAGGGCCGAACATTGTCATTGTTGGTAGCCCAAGGCCAACTGCTGCATGTTTTAATCCGGAATCGTTACCTACAAAAACATCACAACAAGAAATAACGGCGGCCGTTTTTCGTAAACTTAAATTATTTAGGAATAAAAAATTCTTTTTTAAATCAGGCGTATTTTCAAGTTGTTCATGAAATTTATCAACCAATGCTTTTTCATTTTTTGTTGTTACAACGACAAAGCGAACATTCATTTTATGCGACAATCGATTTGCCAAATCTATAAAATGATCTACGGGCCAAAGTTTAGTTTTTCTGCCAGCAGAAATTCCAAAGAATACAATTTTTGATTTTTTAAAATCTTTTAACTCATCTTTTGCCCAAGACTTTTCTTGTTCGTTCAACCGAATTTCTGGATAAGAATCTTCAATGATTGGCTTTAGTTGAATCGCACGCAAAATATCTAAATCTCGATCAATGATATTTTTAACGTTTCCTCGACCTGGAACATTTACATCTGAAAACCAATTACGACCTTTTAAGTCATGATGATTAGAAATTAATTTTTCTGCTCTCAGCAATTTTGAAAAAAATGCGGTTCTGACTGAGGCATGAAAGTTCAAAACCATTTCATATCGTTTTGCCCTCAATCTTTTAACCAACCTTGCCCAATATGCAATTTTTTCAATTCTACCTTCTGGTTCTTTGATACAGATTAAATGGTCAACATAAGGCAATTCTTCAAGTAATTCTCCGCCAGGCGCTTTTACGATGACATCAATCTTAAAATAGGGGTGAGCAATCTTTAGTAAGCGCAATGGACCTGTAAGCAATATCGAGTCTCCGATGCCGCGCGTTTTAATTACCAAAATTCTCCGAGTTGGAATTTGAAATGCCATTTGTTTCAGCATATCATGACTTGAAGCCGGTTTGAACACAATGAAACCAATATTTTTAAGCGGATTTACTTTTATTCGAAATGCTGTGAAATATGATTTTCCGATTCAGGAGTGCATTGAATCGATGCTCCCGCTCGTCGACGAGTTAGTGATAAATGTCGGCAAATCAGAAGATGGTACTGAACTGATAATGCAGAAAATTGCTGCATCTAATCCTAAAATCAAATTAATTTATTCCGTATGGGATGACTCTAAAATTAAAGATGGAATCATCTTAAGCGAGCAAACCAATATTGCACTCGACGCATGCTCAGGAAAATGGTGTTTATACCTTCAAGGAGATGAGTGCATCCATGAAGCGGATCAAGATATAATTGAAAAAGAGTTAGTTAAAGAAACTCAAAAATCAAACCCATGTGATGGTTTTCGATTTCGATATTTACATTTTTACGGAGGATACTCACTCATTCAACGATCATGGAACTGGTATCCTTCTGAAATTCGAATCATTAGAAAAGATTCAGGATTAAAAAGCTTTGGAGACGCTCAAACCTTTAAAATTCCAAATTCAGTAAATGCGAACACACGATTAATAGATGCGAGAATCTTTCACTATGGACACGCACGCGATCCCATGAAAATGCAAAATAAAATTTCTTATTTTCATCGATTTTGGCATGGCGACGATCATGGCATCAAAGTAGATAAAGCTTACACTATTGATTTAAAAAATCTTGTTTGGTACTGGGGCACTCACCCACTTTGTTTTCGTTCACGTGTTTCAAGTGGTGCCGCATGGACTCTACAACCTAAAGATTTATTTCAACAAAAATTTAAACAAATTGCAATTTTAGCTGGCAAATTTGATTTAACATTAGCAGATGAAATTAGAGGAATGCTACTTTCTCATGGATACACTAATGAGCAAATTCACATCATCACTAGAATTACAGCTTGGGGACATTTTATTGCAAAAAATTTAAAAAATAGAAATCATAATGCATTGGTTGATCTAACCGCAGAATACAGATCACCACTACATTTTTGGTTCACATTTACAGATTGTTTATTTGCTTTTAAAAATAGAATCGCTCACGTTCCTTCTGGAAAAATATCTAAAACAAGGGCGTGGTTATATACCGCTTTTTCATTTGGTAAACATGAAGTGTCTGCAGAAGGTTTTCAAATATCAGAAATTCACTATGCTAGGCAAATTTTGCGGTGGCTTGGATTAAACTGCTAATTAGACTTATAGGCAAAACTTTTACGTTCAACTGACTTCAAACCATCCGATAAATTAGTATATGTCTAAGAATGATAACAAAATTGAACAGACAGAAGCAATATCTCTATCTAATATTGCCAATACAGTTTTGTATAAAACGGATGATGTTCGAAAGGGACGCGTAGAACCTAAATTAATTGGTGAAACCACTGAGTCGCCTACAGACACACCAAAACAAACCTTAAATATTTTCAAAAAAGACGTGGAACCACCAACCAGTTCAGAGTCAAATAATGGTTTACCTTTTCATGTTGCTGCCCACGAACACATTCAAGATTGGTATTTTAAAGTTGAAAATGAATACTTCGGTCCATTTTCAAAACAAGAGATCAGAAAAGGAATTTTAGACGGTGAACTTTCAATTCATACTTATGTAAGCAGTAACATTGAAGGCCCATTCGCAACACTTGAACGCCATCCAGATTTTAATGATATTTTTACAGAACTAGCTCGTTTGAAATTATATAAACGAACCGGTTAACTTCTTACATTGAATCAATATAAGTATATTCGTTTAATCTTTGCTCATAATCATTGAGCAGGTCAACCCCTTCACGAGGTTTTAATGTTCCCGCTTTTACTTGAGCTTCGATGCTATTCTTTACTTGTTTAGCTAATTCAGAAGTATTGTATTGAATGGTATTCAAGATACTTGAAACAGTATTTCCTTGAATGATTTCTTCTATATAATATCCTGAAGGTTCTTCAACATCTTCAAAAACATGAACTTCATTTACGCGTCCAAACAAGTTATGAACGTCACCCATAATGTCTTGATAAGCACCCATTAAGAACATTCCTAAATAATAAGGGTGTCCATTAATTACGTGTAATGGGAGCGTATCTTTTACGTCTCTTAAATCAATAAACTTATCAACCTTACCATCTGAATCACATGTAATGTCAACAAGTGTTGACGATCGTGTTGGCTCTTCATTCAATCGATGGATTGGTAAAATGGGAAACAAGTGTTGTATTGCCCAATGGTCAGGCGCACTTTGAAATAAAGAAAAGTTACATAAATATTGATCTGATAAGTGTTTTGCCATTTCATACAAATCTTCAGGTACATATTTTAAGCCTGACATTTGTTTTGATATCGAAAGACAAATTTTCCAAAATAAATTTTCAACTTTTGCTTTATCTTCTAAATCTAAGAATCCAAGCTTAAACATAGTAAAGGCTTCTTCTTTTCTATTTAAAGCATCGTGATAAGCTTCACCTAAATTTTTTGGAGATAAATTTGCTAAAATTTCACGCATCTCTAAAACCACATCGTTTTCATTCGGCGTCTGTTCAAGAGAAATCGGCGTAGCACCTACTTCGATGTTGCCGAATACATTCACAACCAAAACAGAGTGGTGTGCCACGAGCGCACGACCTGATTCAGATACAATGTTTGGCTCTGGAACTTCTTCTGCCGCACAAACTTCTTGAATCGTGTAAACGATGTCTGAAACATATTCTTGCATTGAGTAGTTGGTTGATGAATTAAACGAAGTGCGAGAGCCGTCGTAATCAACGCCTAAACCGCCGCCCACATCTAAGAACTCAACATCAACACCCATTTTACGAAGCTTTGAATAAATACGTGCCGCTTCTTTGGTTGCGTCCTTAATTGTACGGATGTCAGTAATTTGAGAGCCTATGTGAAAGTGAACAAGCTTTATACAATCAAGCATGTTTTCTTCTTTTAATGTACGAACTGTGTGAAGAATTTCTGGTGTCGTTAATCCAAATTTTGCAGCTTCTCCGCCCGAAGATTCCCACTTACCGCTACCTTTGGTTCTTAGCTTACAACGAATACCAATTTGTGGACGAACTCCAATTTCTTTTGAAACTTTTAAGATTTGGGTGAGTTCAGTTAATTTTTCAACGATGATAATTACGCGCTTTCCAAGTTTCAAACCTTGAAGTGCGGTTTTAATGATCGAGTAATCTTTATATCCGTTACACAAAATTAAAGAGTCTGGATTATTATTCATCGCAATCGATGCGAGCAATTCTGCTTTTGAACCTGCCTCTAAACCAAACTGATACGATGCACCTGCATCTAAAATTTCTTCAACTACTTCTCGGAGTTGATTTACTTTAATTGGATAAACGCCTTGATAACGTCCTTTGTAATTGTTTTCTTCAATCGCTTTTTTGAAAGCTTCGTTCAAAGAAATCACTCTGTTTCTTAAAATATCTTGAAAGCGAATGAGAACGGGTAATTTAATTCCGCGTGATACAATGTCATCAACTACATCTTTTAAATCGATTGATGGAATCGATGCTTGTCTTGGTTGTACTGTGAGGTTACCTTTTTGATTGATACCGAAATAGTGCAAACCCCAGTTTTCAATGTTGTAAGTTTTAAGTGAATCTTCGATTGACCAAACTTTCAATTCGCTAAGCTCCTTTTAAAAAGTACGTATTATGTTCTTCTTAAAACTTTGGTTCGAATGTGTAAATATGTTTTATGTTAATATGTTGATATCGGGTCCATTTTAATTTCATGCCCGCAAGCTGCAAAATGAGCTTAGTCTGACGTTCTTTTTCTTGGTTTTTGACTTTGTTGATCTCTCCCATGATGAATTTTTCCATCTCAACAGGGTGAAAACAGAATCCTTTAGAAAACTCAAAACTACCTTTAAAGGGAACTAAGCGTGCCTCAAAAATATCTCCAGGCATAAAGCCCGCATTGATCTCTGACTCTCTAACTTCGTGATTTTTCTTAGAAAATAGGTCTTTCACATACACGTTTTTGCCTGAAACTTTATTTAAATAAAATATGGAATGAACCGTATTACAAAAGTCTTTATAGATTTGAGCTTCTTCTGCCGGAAGTTTTTCAGCATTCTGTCTATAATAATATTTTATGGGAGGAAGATCGATTCCGGGCATTTCACGATCAAAAATATACCAGTCCATGAATGTATTCATGCGGTTTTCAAATTCTTGGTCGTCTTCGTAAACAACTCCAGCTCTTTCAAAGAACTCTTGTTTGGCTTTGAAAAGCTCATTGTAGTACTCGCCGGTTGAAAACATCTGGACGACTGGTTCAAGATACTTTTGGTACATGAAAATTAGTATAAACGGAGCTTAGAATTTTCCAACGCAAATTTTATTTTAAATGAAAAATTCAAAATTAGGCATTCATCATTGATACGAAACGATCAAATAAGTAGTCAGAATCATGTGGGCCTGGGGCTGATTCAGGATGATATTGAACAGAAAACGCTTTCTTTTCAATACATTCAAGCCCTTCACATGTTTTATCATTCAGGTTCACGTGGGTTACGCGCACTGACTTAGGCAGAGAGTCTGCGTCAACTGAGAATCCATGATTATGCGAAGAAATTTCAACTGACTTCTGCTCTACATTTAAAACAGGCTGATTCACTCCTCTGTGACCAAATTTCATTTTATAAGTTTTTCCACCTAGTGAAAGCGCTAAAATTTGGTGCCCCATACAAACGCCAAACACAGGTTTTTTACCTAAAATGTCTTTTACCATTTGGATGGCATAGGTTGCGGTCGCAGGATCTCCTGGTCCGTTTGAAAGAAATACGCCATCTGGCTTATAAGACTCAACTTCGGCAGCGGTAGACGTTGCAGGAAGAACCACAATCTTGCAATCTCGATGCTGTAACTCACGAAGTAAATTTGTTTTTACTCCGAAATCTAGTGCCACAACGGTTTTTGATCCTTTTTCAGAAAACCAATATGGTTTTTTCGTAGACACTTCTTGAATGAGATCGCGGCCTAAAAAACTTGGATATCGAGAAAAAGTTTTTTCAATGTCTTTACCTATTTCTTCGCGTTCTTTTTTAGATAAAATCAAGCCTCGCATTGCACCTTTTGAACGTAAATGCAGAGTTAGCTTTCTTGTATCAATGCCAAACATTGCGGGAATATCGTGCTTTTTTAAATAGTCTTGCAATGAAATCTTAGATGTGTGGTTCGAAGGCTTCAACGTATCTTCGACTACAATGAATCCAGCTACTTTGGGCCCGCCGACAGACTCATTATCATCATCATTTAAGCCATAATTGCCTTGGTGAGGATACGTCATGACCACAATTTGTTCATGATAACTTGTGTCGGTTAGCACTTCTTGGTAGCCGCACATTGCGGTATTAAAAATAATTTCGCCAAAACCTTTGCGGTTAGAGCCGAATCGGTATCCCCAAAATTCGGTTCCATCTTCACACAATAAAACCGTATTTGGTTCTTGTAAGAAGTCTTTAATGCTCATATTTACATACACCTTCTACAAATGTTGCGAAAACAATCCCTTTCATTTTCATTTTATGAAATGGAGAATTCTTGCTCTTAGAGTGCAGTTCTTTTGAATTAAATTCAAATTCTTTTTTCGGATCTGCGAGCATAAAATCAGCTTTTGATCCTTCTTTTAAAGTTCCCACACCTAATTTAAAAATATTTGAAGGGCTTGAGCTCATTAATTCGATCATACGACTCATTGAGATTACTTTTTGATCGACCATTTTAATTCCCACTGAAAATAAACTCTCTAATCCCACCACACCGTTAGCAGCGTATTCAAACAGAACCTCTTTATCACGAGGAGCATGTGGTGCATGATCGGTAGCTATACAATCAATTGTACCGTCTCTTAATGCTTCTTTTAAAGCTTCGATGTCTTTTTCAGATCGTAAGGGTGGTGCCATTTTGAAGTTTGAGTCATATGACTGCACATCTTTGTCGGTAAACATTAAATGGTGCGGAGAAACTTCAGTTGTAATTTTTAATCCTTCTTTTTTAGCTTTTCGAATATGCTCTAAAGCCTGCCAAGTACTGATGTGAGCAAAGTGAACTCTGCCCTTGGTAAGCCTTGCCAAAGCGATGTCACGTGCCACAATAATTTCTTCAGCCTCATTTGGAATTCCACGAAGACCTAAGCAATTCGAATGAACCCCTTCGTTCATCACGCCTTGTCCAACTAAGTGTAAGTCTTCAGCGTGTGAAATGATCGGTAAATCAAAAGTTTTACAATAATCTAATGCTTTTCGCATTAAGTAAGAATTCATTACAGTGATACCGTCGTCAGACACTCCCACAATACCTGCTTCATACATTTTGCCAATTTCTGCAAGCGACTCACCTTTTAGTTCTTTTGAAAGTGCTCCGATCGGAAACACTCTTGCTTTTGCATATTGCTTAGCTTGAGACATGATGAATTGGGTTACGTATGGGTTGTCATTCACTGGTTTTGTATTTGCCATACAGCAAACTGAAGTCACACCGCCCGCAACTGCAGCTAAGGTGCCCGTTTCAATCGTTTCTTTATATTCAGCGCCTGGCTCTCGCAAATGAACATGCACGTCTACAAGTCCTGGTGTGCACATCAAACCTTGGGCATCGAATACTTCACCTTTATAGTTTGCATTTTCACCAGGTTTTGAAACTTTTTTCACAATTCCGTTTTCAATGATGATTTCAGCTGGAGCATCCCATTTTTGAGTTGGATCAACCAAATGAATGTTTTTTGTTATAAATGAATTCGTATTAGGAGTTTTCATGCGGAACCCCCCAAAATTAAATCCATTAACGCCATTCGCACGATCACTCCATTATTTACTTGGTTTAAAATTACAGAATATTCTCCATGTGCGATTTCTTGAGAAATTTCTACTCCTTCATTAAGCGGACCTGGATGCATAATGATTGCACCTTTTTTCAAGCTTTTCACTGTTTCGTTGTTTAATCCCCAAAATCTAGAATATTCAGCAAGTGACGGAAATTGCATTTGGTTTTGACGCTCTAATTGAATTCGAAGCATCATCACAACATCTGCATCTTTGATTGCTTCTTTTAAATGATAGGTACAATCGACTCCTAGTGATTCAATCGCTGGTGGAATCAAACTGGGCGGTCCACAAACGGTGACCTTAGCTCCCAATGTATTAAAACAGTTAATGCAAGACCTTGCGACTCTCGAGTGAGCAATGTCGCCTACAATTGCAATTTTTAATCCTTTGCATGAACCTTTAGCTTCTTCAATAGTCATCACATCCAGTAGTGCTTGCGTGGGGTGTTCGTGAAAGCCATCACCAGCATTTATGATGGGAACATGAATGTGCTTTGCCAATTGATAAGGGGCGCCAGCAGAAGCGTGTCGCAAAATAAGTAAATCTGGATCCATTGCTTCTAAGTTGCGAACTGTATCAAACAAGGTTTCACCTTTTACGGTTGAAGATCCTTCGGGAGAAAAATTTAATACATCTGCGCCCAACCTTCGAGCAGCCAATTCAAACGAGGATCTCGTTCTGGTAGAAGGCTCAAAAAATAAATTTACAATTGTTTTACCTTTTAGCGTTTGGTGTGGAAATTCGGCAGAGCCTTTCCAACCTTTCCAAAGTTTTTTAATTTCTTTTGATTTCGTAATGATTTGAGAAATATCAGTGGCGGTTAAACTTTCAGTATCGATCAAATTTCTATTTTTGAAATTCGACATCTTTTCTTCCTTATTCGATTCGTTTTAAAATTCGATTCCAATGAATTTTTACTTTACCGTCTTCCCCCTGTGATTTTGAAAACCAAACAAATGAAGCTTTACCTTCAATCGTTGAGTTAAATACAAAACCCCAGTTACGACTATCTTGTCCTTTTGTTCTGCTATCGCCAAGTACAAACATTTGTCCTTGTGGAACTTTTAAAGGGCTAACCTTTTTAAGCTGAGCAGCATCGTTGCCCCAGATTACTTTATAAGTATGTGAACCATTTTTCTCAACAATTTCAGATTGGTTTTTTTCAATAGCAATAGATTTACCATTCACAAAAACTTCAGAATCTTTAATTTCCACTTCATCGCCCGAGACAGCAATGACTCTTTTTATAAATTCTTTTTTAGGATTATTGGGAAAGCTAAATACAATTACATCGCCACGTTCAGGATCTAAATCAGCTCCAAAAATTCCAAATTTTTTATAAGCCATTTTATTTACAAATATATAATCCCCAGCAAACAACGTGGGATGCATAAAGTCTGTTGGAATTTTAAATGCTTCTAGTACAAAGATGCGAAAAAAAAGTGCAGAAAAAGCGGCAATGAGTATTGCTGAGGTATACCCCTTCAGCATTGGACGAATGTGAGACCAAAATGTGTCTTTTTTATACATTAGTCAACTTTCAATACTGCAAGAAACGCTTCTTGTGGAATTTCTACAGAACCCACTTGTTTCATGCGCTTCTTACCTTCTTTTTGTTTCTCTAAAAGTTTTCGTTTACGAGTGATGTCACCACCGTAACATTTTGCAGTCACATTTTTTCTTAATGCAGAAAGGTTTTCACGAGCAACCACTTTGCTACCAATGCAAGCTTGAATGGCAACTTCGAACATTTGTCGTTCAATTAACTCTTTCATTTTCTTAGCAAGATCTCGGCCCCTGTTTTGAGCCTTTGATTTATGAATCATGACAGACAAAGCATCCACAACTTCGCCGTTGATCATGATATCAAGTTTCACAAGAGCGGACTCGCGATAGTCTATGAACTCGTAATCCATTGAAGCATAACCACGAGTAATAGATTTTAATTTATCAAAGAAATCAAAAACCATTTCAGAAAGTGGCATTTCATATTCAAGCATTACGCGATCAGACGTGATGTAATCAATTTTCTTTTGAAATCCTCTACGGTCTTCGCAAAGTGCAATCACACTTCCGACATATTCATTTGGTAAATGAATTGAAAGTCTAATGTATGGCTCTTCAATTTTTGCAATCAAAGCTGTATCTGGTAAATGAGACGGATTATCTACCATCGATTCTTCGCCGTTTGTTTTTGTAACTTTGTAAATCACAGATGGAGCGGTTGTGATCAAATTCATGTTGTATTCACGCTCTAAACGCTCTTGAACAACATCCATATGAAGAAGACCTAAAAATCCGCAGCGAAAGCCAAATCCTAATGCGCTTGATGTTTCTGGTTCAAATGTTAAGGCAGCATCATTGAGTTGCAATTTCTCTAACGACTCTTTGAGATCATTGTAATCAGACGCGTCTACTGGGTACACGCCTGCAAAAACCATAGGCTTTACTTCTTTAAACCCTGTGAGTGGTTCTAATATTTCTACACCCGCAGCTGCAATCGTGTCTCCCACTCTTGCGTCTCTAACGTCTTTAATTCCGCAAATAAAACAACCCACTTCACCAGATGACAACGTATCTACGTCTTTAAATTTGGGAGAAAACACTCCTAATTTTTGAACTTCAAATTCTTTTCCTACGTAACACAATCGAATTCGATCACCTTTTGTAACTTTGCCATCAAAGACTCTCGCAAGAGCAACAACCCCTTGGTACGGATCAAACCAAGAATCAAATATAAGTGCGCGCAAAGGTTTATCGTCTTTGTTTTTTGGTGGTGGAAAATATGTAACTACACCTTCTAAAATATCATCGATGCCAATTCCAGATTTAGCTGAAGCTTTCACTGCATGAGAGGCATCAATTCCAATTACATCTTCAATTTCTTTTCGTACTCTCTCTGGCTCTGCCGAAGGAAGATCTACTTTGTTTAGCACTGGCAAAATTTCTAAATTATTACTTAATGCCATGTAAACGTTTGCAAGCGTTTGTGCTTCTACACCTTGGGATGTGTCCACAACAAGTATTGCACCCTCACAAGCAGCAAGTGATCTTGATACTTCATAAGTAAAGTCAACGTGTCCAGGAGTATCGATCAAATTTAGATGGTAAGTGTTTCCATCTTTGGCTTTATAAGTAAGTCTAACCGTTTGAGCTTTGATTGTGATTCCACGCTCTTTTTCAATATCCATATTGTCTAGATATTGCGCTTCCATTTCACGTTGTGAAACGGTTCCTGTTCGTTCAATCAATCGATCGGCAAGCGTAGATTTGCCATGATCAATGTGTGCAATGATTGAAAAGTTTCTAATAAACTTATTCGGAAGATTTGAGGTGTTTTGTTTCTCAGACATTTTTATGATCACTATCATTTTCATTACCCAATGGGAAGTGAGCATGATAGTCAGATGCCCATGCAAACATATAAAGTTGGCGATTTTATTGAACTCACAACGGAACGGATGAGCTTTGGGCCTGCTGCGGTGGGTAGACTTGAAGATGGAATCGTAATATTTGTTTTAGGTGCTGCGCCCCAAGAAAAGGTTCGCGCTCGAATTACAAAAATGCATAAAAATTACTATGATGCTGAAATCGTTGATATTTTGAAAAAATCAACCCATCGCGTTGAACCTAAATGTTCTGTTTTCAATGAATGTGGCGGCTGCCAGTGGCAGCACATACAATATTCAGATCAAGTAGAATTCAAAAAAGAGATTCTTTTACATCAAATTCACAAAACAACTCGCTTAGATTTAGAAAAACTTCGATCTATAACTTCAACTCATGCAGCTCCTAATCCATTTGGCTACCGCACCCGAATTCAAGTTCGGGCTGAAAATAATCAAATTGGATTTTTTAAGCCCGGCTCGCGCAACTTAGTAAACGTTGAAAAGTGCGAAGTTGCACATCCCAAAATTCAAAAAAAATGGGCAACATTTAAACGTGAAAAGTTAGAGGAATTACAAAAAGAATTCGAAAAAATAAAAATCGAATGGTCTCTCAACAATGATGAGAGCATTTCTGAAGCGATCAATCGTGAACACGCAGCTCATGGCTTTACACAAGTGAATCCAGAACAAAACAAAGTGATGCAAAACATTGTTCGAGAACTTTCTTTAATTTCAAAAAATAAACTTTGTATGTTTGACTTGTATGGCGGAGATGGAAATCTTTCTCAAAATTTAGAAAAAGATTTTGAAACCATTTTTACTGTGGATGCATTCAACCAAGGTGAATCATTAGATAAAATAATTCAAAATGAAAAAAAACATTGGATAGTCCATTCTCGTGTGGATGAGTTTTTAAAATCAAAAATATGGAAAAAGTTTGGATACTCAAAACCTGACGTCGTGATCGCTGATCCTTCCAGAAATGGTTTAGAAGAAGACGCACTTTATATTTCTAAGTTAAATGCTGAAAATGTAATTCTTGTTTCATGTGAGCCATCAAAACTATCTCGAGACTTACTTCCATTTTTAAAATCATATGAAATCTCAAAAATTGATCTTGTAGATATGTTTCCTCAAACCTATCACATTGAATCGATTGTACATTTATCTAAGATCAAAGCTTGACTTGAGTGATCAAACTTTTTACTCTATCTACTGTATGAAAAAACTATATTTTCTCAGCGTATTACTTATTGCTTTGATTGGATGTTCTACAGGAGAAGTTAAAGAGAAAACTCCACAAGAACTTTCTGATCTTTATACCGACATGGGAACAAGCTCATTGTTGCGAGGTGAGTTTCCAAAAGCAGTTGAAGACTTGAGAAAAGCACTTAAATTAAATCCAGTGAATGCCGTTGCACGTGCGCACTTAGGTTTGGCTTACTTTTCTTTAGGAAGAAAACAAGAAGGTAAAGCAGAACTTCAAAGATCCGTTATCGATGACCCAAAATATTCAGATGGGTTTGTAAATTTAGGATCAATAGCAGCAGAAGAAAAAAACTATACTTTGGCAAAACACTATTACAAAAAAGCATTAGAAAATTTAGAGTATAAATATCGCCATAGAGCTTTAACAAGTCTTTCACAGGTTTACTTTCAAGAAGGTAACTTGATAGATGCAAAGTTTTATTTACAACAGTCTTTGACTTTGAATCCTGACTACTGTCAGTCAAATTTTTTATCTGGGTCAATTTCAATGCGTGAAAAAAATTATTCTGCAGCAAATATTTCATTTAAAAAATCGGTTTCTAAATTATGTGCTGGCAATCTAGAAGGGGTTTATCAATTAGGTCTTTCTTACTACCGTTTAAAACAGTTTCAAAAAGCTAAACAACAGTTCATGAGCTTAATTGAAAACAATCCACAATCTATGCAAGCTCAAGCAGCAGGCAATTTATTGAAAGAGATTCCTTAATTAATGGAAACCAATAGCACTCACTCAATAGGACTAGGCGAGTTTCTAAGATCTGAACGTGAAAAGCGTGCTATTTCGATCGAACAAGTAGCTTCTGCAACCAAAATTAATTTAAAATTACTTTTAGCTTTAGAGTCTGATGACTATGAACAACTTCCTGCAAAACCTTTTGTTCGAGGTTTTGTAACCAGTTACTCTAAATATTTAGGTATCAATGCTGAAGAAATATTAATCAAATTTGATTCATATCTTGATGAAAAAACAGCAAGAAAATTTAGACGTCCTGAAGATGCTCCCCATATTTTTGTAGATAAAGGGGACGCAGCTGATCGAAGTCAAATGATTTTAAAAATCACAATGGTTGGCTTTGTGTTAGCAGGTATAATTTTGATTTTAGTATTTAAACCTGCTTTAAAACATAAAAAAAATCGATCTAAAAATGCTCAAGTTGTTACTACAGAAGAATTATCAAATCCAAATAATACAAGCGTGCCTAATCCAAACGCAAGTTTAATTAGTCCACTTACTCCTGAGTCAGATCAAAAAGAATCTGAAATAGCTAAAACTAGTGTTAAGAATGACGAAGTTAAAAAAATTGAAGAGAAAAAAGTTGAATCAGTAAAAGCTGCACCGACTGCGACTGCGACTGCGACTGCGACTCCAACTCCGACACCAACACCAACGCCAACGCCGACGCCGACGCCGAAACCAACACCAACACCAACACCAACGCCGAAACCAACTCCGACACCAACGCCGAAACCTACCCCTACACCTAAACCAACTCCGACTCCTAGTCCAAGCCCTTCAACGACACCGACGCCGAAACCATCCCCTAAACCTTCTCCGTCTCCATCAGTTACTCCAACTGCAAAACCTGATGTAAAAAAAGAAGAAACTAAAATTGAAGAGACTAAAAAAGATCCTTACTCTATTCCTTCGAAAGAAGTAAAAGTGAAATTAGTGATTAGAGCGATCGATAATGCTTGGATTAAATATCAATCTGATAATAGTCCACTCAAACAATATACTTTGAAAAAAGATCAAAAAATTTATGTAAAAGGACGTGAAAGCGTTCGCTTTTCATCTGGAAACGGCAAAGCTTTAGAATATTCTTATGATGGATATACCTTTAAACCTTATCCTGTAGGAAAAGTAATTGTTTTACCTGTTGAAAAAGAATCTGAATTTGCGGAAAAGCCTTTTGTTGATGTACCCAAAGAATCTGAACCTAAACCTGCCGCAACGCCAACAACAAATTAATTACCAAGAAGACTTCTTAAAACTCCAAATTGCAGCAGGAACACATATTAAATTTGAAAGTTGCATCGATAGCAATGGATTCATAATGTGTTTCTCTGAAAGAGTCTGACCAATTACATGTAATGCCCAATAAACAATCACAACGCCAAACGCTACGAAAACTGCGTATGATTTTGCGCTTCTATTTTTAACAATTCCCAATCCAATGCCTAATAGTCCAAAAATTAATGGCGTTAAGGACAATGCCCAACGTTTGGCATATTCAATTTTAAATTCCATTACCTTATCAGTTTCTTTTTCTAATTCACGTATTCGTGCTCGTAATCTAGGCGTTTCTAAAGTTTTGGGATACGCGATATCTCCTGTTGCACTTTCTTCGATTTTCAAAAGCGTTTTGTATTCTGAAAAATCGATCTTTTCATAAGCATCACGTTGCAAGTTTGATCTATGAATGGCTCCATTTTTTAAACGTAAAATAGTCGCTGTTGAAAATTCGTTATCAGTTTTAACTGGATTTAATTCCCCATCTTTTGCCATTATCGTATTTGGATTTTTTGGGTCTCGCTCATCATAAATAAAAACACCTATTAGCTTGTTTTGATCATTATCCACTTTATCTGCGTAAACTAATAAATCAAAAAAACCTTCTGTAAAAGTACCTTCATGTAGGTTTGCTACTGCTTTGGTACTACCAATACGAATCAACGTTCTTTTGAATTGATAGTTTCCCCAAGGAATAAAAAAATTGGTTAAGTAAAAAATAAAACCCGCTACTAAAATAGATAAAACTGCTACAGGCACGTACATTTGAAAAAGGGATTGACCTGATGCTTTAAATGCAACCACTTCTGAGTCGGCAGAAAGTCTGCCGAAGCCAACTAAGATCGCTACTAAAAAACTGACTGGCAACACAACAGGTAAAAACGCTGCCGAAATATATACAACTAACTTTGCTAACACTCCAACCGATGCGCCGTGGTTAATAAAATAATCAGCCAAGCGAACAATTTGAAACATTAAAATCACAAACATGAAAAAAACAAAACCACCAAAAAACGGTGTAAGAACTTCTAAAAATATATATCTGAAATTTTTATTAATAGGCATTGCGATTTATAAAACCTTTGAAAACAGTCATAAATAAAATTTTTACATCAAATAAAATTGACCAATGTTTAATATAATAGAGATCGTATTCAATGCGCTTTTCTAATGATGTATCGCCTCTCCAGCCATTGACTTGTGCCCAACCAGTGATGCCTGCTTTTACTTTGTGTTTGAGCATGTATTTTGGAATTTTTCCGCGCACCTCTTCAACAACCCATGTGCGCTCAGGTCTTGGCCCTACAATGCTCATATCACCCATAAGTACATTAAAAAACTGAGGCACTTCATCTAATGATGTGGCACGAATGATTTTACCAATCGCTGTAACACGATCGTCGTTTTTCTTGGTCATTAATTCAACATCACCTTTTTGATCCACTCGCATGGATCTAAATTTTAACATTCCAAAAGGTTTGCCATTTAAACTCATACGTTCTTGTTTATAAAATATGGGTCCTCGATCTGTGAGTTTAATCAAGAATGCAACCGCAATCATTACTGGTGAAAAAATTAAAATTGAAATGAGTGCAACGCAAATATCGAAAATTCGTTTTAAGAAAAAATTAAATCCTGCGATGGGAGTTTCGTTTAACGCTACCATGGGTAGACCGTCAAAATCTTCTAATTCGTATCCTACAGTAACGTAGTCATAAATATCTGGAATTAAAATTACATCGACTACATCTTCTTTAATTGCATTTAATACAGATTCCATTTTTGCAGATTCGGCACGCGATAATGCGATCACAACTTTGTGAATATTTTTCGAGTGAACGATATCCGCAGTTTGCTCAAGCGATCCAATAACAGGTAACCCTTCTACTTCTTTAGAAGCGTTTGAGTCGGTGCGAATGAATCCTAAAAAATTTAAACCTAATTCTGGATGACGAGATAGACGTTTATAGGCTTGAGCACCGACGGTACCTGTTCCTACTACTATTACATTTTGAATGTTGTACCCTTTTGAGCGCAGACGTCTGATAAAGTTTCGCAAATTCACTCGAACAAAAACCAAAAGAAAAGCACTTAAGACTCCAAAGTATAAAAAGACACCACGTGAAAGTTTGTATGCAGAAATCAAATACGTCATTGAAATAAATACCATCAAACTAAGCGCGTGAGCCCTCAAAACTCGATACGCTTCTACGGTGCGTCGCGAAATTCGTTGAGAAGAGTATAAATTCATTAATGAAAATATGCCGCCCCACAATAAAATAATTACAATTGTATATGCCCAATACTGATCAAACTCAGGAATTGCGTTTGTCATCATCGAAAGTGGATACTCACGACGTAAATAATATGCTGCAATCCAGCATGCCGTTAGAATAATGGCATCTAAAAATCTAAGTAGCGGTCCGAATAAAGAATAATACTTTTTAAGCATCGTTTTTTTTGGTACTCAATTCAATCACTATGAAACAAAACAAGAATAATGAATTTAGCTCGTTTTTGCGAGTACAAGTAAGTAAATTATCAACAAAAAATCCAAATGCCCATAGCCAATGTGCAGTTTTAGGCGTTTCTTCTGCAAGCGGAAAGAACAAAGACGGCGTAGCTTTGAAAAAAGGCTATGAAGATTTCAAAAGTCTTCTTGAACGGCTATCCAAAAATCATGAAATCACTTCTAAGTCTTCATGCTTAGTGCGCTTTTCAGGTCTTCGTCACTCTGATCACACTTTATTTTTTGGATTAGGAAAAGACAGACCCGGGATCAATGCAATCGGAGTAACTGAAAGATTGCGCAGAATCGGTGCTTCTGTATTTCACAAACTTCATGTTGAAAAAGTAAAGACTGCAAATATTTATCTCGATTCATTTCTTTCAAAAGAGGCTGGCCTTGTCTGTGATCTTGAAACTGCGGCGTATGCATTCTCAGAAGGTATGGGATTAGCGGCTTACAGATTTGATAAATATTTTTCTAAAAAATCTGAAAAACACGAAAGCCCTTCATATACTTTGATTGCAAAAGATCAAACTGAACTTTCTAAGTTTCAAAAAGGTGTTGATCACGCTCACGCTATGTTGTTAGGTGCAGAAATTTGCAGAAACTTTAGCAATGAACCATCAAACGAATTGTATCCATCAGAATACGCTCGTCAGATCGAAGCATTATGTAAAATTCATGGATTAAAATTCACTGAGCTTGATGAAAAACAATGTGCAAAAGAAAAAATGGGATTGTTACTAGGCGTAGGACAAGGTTCCGCAAATCCTCCACGTTTAATTTTAGCAGAATATAATCCTAAGAAAAAAGCAAAACGCACAATCGCTTTTGTTGGAAAAGGTATTACCTTTGACTCAGGCGGTATTTCAATAAAACCATCTGCAAAAATGGAAGATATGAAACACGATATGAGTGGATCTGCTTCTGTAATTGGTGCAGTAGTGGCGTGTGCAAAACTTCAATTACCAATTCGTGTGATTGCAGTAGTAGCCGCAGCAGAAAATATGCCTGACGGCAAAGCTATTTGTCCTGGAAATATTTTACGAGCTCGCAATGGTAAAACTGTAGAAGTAACTAATACAGATGCTGAAGGTCGTTTAGTTTTAGCTGATGCTCTTGATTATGTTCAAGACATGAAACCTGACTATATCATCGACCTTGCTACTTTAACTGGAGCTGCCGGTATCACATTAGGCAAAGCTTGTTCTGGCCTTATGGGAAATCACGAGGGCTACAATAAAATGTTAAAAGAAGCTGCACGTTTAAGTGGTGAACGCGTTTGGGAACTACCATTGTTTGACGAATACTTTGATGATTTGAAATCAGATTACGCAGACATGCGCAATTCAGGAGACGCTCCATTAAATGGAACCGCAAAGGGTGCCATGTTCTTACAACAATTCATTCGTGAAAACACAAAATGGATTCACTTAGACATAGCATATGTAGCAAATGCAGTTCCGCACATTCCGTATTATCCTAAAAAATCAGCAACAGGATATGGTGTGCGCTTACTTGTGAATCTTGCAAACGTGGTAAAATAATTTTTTGGAGTATTAAAAAATGAATCGCTTTTACATTGAAAACGCTTCTCAATTTGAAGGTAAAACTGTAACCATTGAAGGTTGGGTTTATAGCAAACGCTCTTCAGGTAAAATTAAATTTTTACTTATGCGTGACGGCACAGGTCTCATGCAGGGGGTTCTTTTCAAAGGTGAGTGCGATGAAAAAGCCTTTGAAGATTTTGATAAGTTAACACAAGAATCTTCTGTGCGTGTTACAGGAACTTTACGCAAAGAACCGCGCTCTGCTGGTGGATATGAAATGGGTGTTCGCTCACTTGAAATCGTTCAAATTGCTGAACCATATCCAATTTCTCCAAAAGAACACGGTGTAGAATTCTTGATGGAAAATCGCCACCTTTGGGTACGATCATCAAAACAACATGCGGCTTTACGAATCCGCTGGGAAATCATTAAATCAATTCGTGAGTTCTTTGATTCACAAGGATTTGTTTTATTTGATGCTCCCATTTTAACTCCTTCTTCTTGTGAAGGAACATCGACATTATTTGAAACTCCATACTTTGACAGTAAAGCGTATTTAACTCAATCTGGTCAGTTGTACGGCGAAGTGGGTGCCATGGCATTTGGTAAGTGCTATGTGTTTGGTCCAACATTTCGAGCAGAAAAATCTAAAACCAGAAAACACTTAACTGAATTCTGGATGGTTGAACCAGAAGTTGCTTTCAACAATTTAGAAGACAATATGAAATTAGGTGAAGAGTTTGTAAGCTTCATCGTTCAAAAAGTTTTAGAAAGACGTTCGGCAGAACTTAAGACTTTAGAACGTGATCTATCTAAGCTTGAAAAAATCAAAGCACCATTTCCACGCATTCAATACGACGAAGCAATTAAAGTGCTCGAGAAAAAAGGTGTGGGCGTGCCTTGGGGTGAAGACTTTGGCGCTCCTCAAGAAACTGCTCTGGGAGAAGCTTTTAACGGAATGCCAGTATGGATTCACAGATTTCCTGCACAAATCAAAGCATTCTACTTTAAGAAAGATCCGAATGATCCACGACTTGCACTTGGTTGTGATTTAATTGCTCCCGATGGATATGGCGAAGTGATCGGTGGAGGCCAACGCGAAGAAAGCTACGAAACTTTAAAAGCTGCTGTTGAACATCACGGTTTACCAATGGCAGACTACCAATGGTATTTAGACTTACGTAAATATGGATCAGTACCTCACGCAGGATTTGGTTTAGGTGTGGAACGTACCGTTGCATGGCTTTGTGGTTTAGATCACGTTCGTGAAACGATTCCATTCCCACGAATGATCAATACATTACGCCCATAAACTTTGGAGTTCTTTATACGTGTTGCTTGAGAGAAACTTTAAATTTCATTTGGTTTTAATCGAGCCGCTCATTCCACCCAATACAGGAAATGCAGGTAGACTTGCAGTTGCAACAGAGTCTACGCTTCATCTTGTTGGCCAACTTGGCTTTGACATTGACGACAAACAAGTTAGAAGAGCGGGCCTTGATTATTGGAAGCATGTAGATCTAATTCAACACAAAACATTTGAAGATTTTTTAAACTGGTTTGAGAAAAACGAACCAGGTGCGCCTTTTTATTTGTTCGACAACCTTCCTCATTTTGAGCCTAATTTTTTCGCTAAAAAAATTCCTTCACGTGCTGCTTTAGTATTTGGAAAAGAAACCTCAGGCATTCCAAAAGAAATTTTAGAGAAATACAAATCTCAGATTGCAACCATTCCAATGTTTTCAGATAAAATTAGAAGTTTAAACCTTTCAAATACAATTTCAATTGCTCTCTATGAAGCAATTCGCCAACAACTGAATTAACCAACATGAATTGACTAGATCTGAAATTATAGACTAAATTCATTTCATGTTTAATTTTGATATTGTTTTCATGCGTACGGTGGGACTTTTATTTGTCTCGAATATTTTTATGACAATTGCTTGGTATGGACATCTTCGTTTTAAAACAGCACCCCTTTGGCTTGCGGTTTTAATGAGTTGGTTGATTGCTCTTCCAGAGTATTCAATGCAAGTTCCAGCAAATCGACTTGGCTATTTGACAGGGGCAATGAGTGCCTACCAGTTAAAAATTCTGCAAGAATGCATAACATTGGCTGTTTTTATGCTTTTTGCATGGGTGAGTTTAGGAGAATTGCCTCAGCCAAAGCACTATATATCTTTTGCACTTATTTTAGCTGCAGTTGCTGTTGCATATAAATGAGCTTTTGAGTAGTCTATTGTAGTGATGCGAAAACTTCTTGTTAGTGCATGCATTTTACTGATTTCAAATTTTTCGTCGGCCGACAGCACGCATGAAGTGTTTGTAAGTTCAGCAACTGTCTCAGGCGCAACCAATAATACTTTTTATTCAGTTTCTCCCGGCTATAGCATGCGAATATTGCCGTGGATTCAAGCTTCGGCAAGTGTCACTCTAAACTCAAGCTCGTATATGTTCACAAGCGTTTCTAGCTTTCAATTAATGCTTGGTCCAACTTTTAATATTGCAGCCAATCCATTGGAAAATTCATTTTTCGTTTTCTCAGGTTTAGTAATTAAATCTGTTTCGGGAGAAGCAAATGGAACAACAGTTACTCCTGAAAATAGCTCTCCAGGAGCAACAGGAAGTTCGTCTTCAACTTCTGGTCCTAACAAAGATGATCCTTCTGGTGTTGGTTTTGGATTAATTGTAGGTAAACGTTTTTTAATTGCACCCGGTTTAACATTTAGACCTAGTATTGGTGTAATTGGTGCTGGAACTTTAGGTTACGTGATCAACGTAATGTCAGCCTCGTATTGTTTTTAATTGATTTAATTCATCTGAAAATTCAGCAATCAAATGAGCAAACACGGCAGTTCTGTTCAATTTTTTCTGAAACACTTCTTGCAAGCTTTCAAAATACCAAATGAGATCTTCTTCTGAAGCATCTGATCGCTTCCAAGCATCTTTTCCAGAGTGTTTTAAATCGTGAACTAATTCTCTAATTTCGTGCAATTCTTCGCAAGCAATCACTAGCAAAGCTTCGAATGAACATTTTCCCACTTTTGAGATATATGCATTTCGAATATCTTTCCAGCTGGCGCCTTCTTGCGTTTCTGGATCTGAAAATGCAAAAACCAAATCTGCAACTTTTTCTCCAAAGCGTGATTCTAATACTTTTTGTGTAACTTTTCCGTCAGCAATGGTGTCGTGAAGTACTGCAGCCATCGCTTGGTCTTCGGTTCCACCATATTGAAGCACCAATGCCGCAACAGTAAGTGGATGATAAATGTACGGATGAATTGTTCCCCGTTTTGCTTCACCACTATGATGAGTGATTGCAAAACTAATCGCTTTAGAAAATCTTCCGCTAACAGTTATCATTGTAGTATTTTGATTTATTTTTTCTTTTTTTCAATGGGATATAATAACGCTACGCGCGCCCTGATATAAAGCAAAAGAGCCTTTGGAATTCGTTTCTAAAGGCTCCTTGGATTACTCATCCTGAGAAATTTCTTTAATTTAAATTTTAAAGAGTATTTTCAACTAAAGCTGTTAATTCATTTTTTAAGTTTTCACGAATTTCACTTTTTGTTGAATTGGTTTGATTGCGAATCGTTTTCATCGCTTTTCGATTTAACATCGCATTTAAAACTAATTTCTTCTTTTGAATTCTAACTTTTACTTTAATGATATTTCCATTTTCATCTGCCATCACAACATTTGCTTTAAATGGTCCGACTTTTGTTTTATCGCTTTGGATTGTAAATTTTTCCAAATTTAAACCATTTATGTTCATACATCTAAGATTTGAAACCAGCTTTTCAGACTGAGTCTGAATCGAACCTGTTTGGAAGTCTATATTTGTTTCAACTTTTTGCTGAATCGGAAATGAAATCAATGATGGTAGTTTTGCAAAAATAAATTCTCCTGCATGAACAACTGCCACACCACCGCTTGCAACCATTGTTAGAACAGCAGCAGAACCCGCTGTAACGGCGCTATATCCAATTACCACTGCAGAATACGCAGTTGCCATTGCTGTTTTTAACATTGTAAAGGCTGGCTTTACTACAAAGTCCCACACGATCGTTAAGCCTAATTCCGCTGTCTGTAATGTTATTTGTAATGGAACAGAAAGAGCGGTTGGTTCTAGTATTCCAATCACAGCATTTACCGGCATTTGAATAATTAAATAATATGCACCTTGAACTTGGGCCCATGCAACAATGCCGCTATATTTTAAAGCACCTACAGTTGCATTTTTTGAATTGTAATAACTTTCAGAAGCCAATTGAAAATTTGCTTTATATGACTTTGAAAATCGTTCTAATGATTTCCATGGACGTTTATAAAAATTAAATCTTGTAGCTTTAAATTGTTCAACACCATTATTTACTGCTTCTACGTAATCATTATCATGATCTTCATTAACAACAAGATCTGCAACATCGATTGCATCTTGTTTATACTTTTCAAGCGATCTTGAAAATGCGAAATCTTTGAATGCGTCTTTTGACATTTCGAGAGCTTTTTCCATTCCCAAAACCATAAACAGTGATTTGCCATCTACACTTCCTTTTAAGAAAACTTCTCCTACAGGACTAGTCTGTTTGCCTGTTGCTGGAGTGGCGTCTTGTGCGAATCCTTGATTTGAAAGTAAGCTAATTAAAAGCGTAATGATAACACCTACATTTTTCATAAAACAATCCTTTCATGTTTAAAGTTGTAGGCAATTTACTGAAAGCAGCTCTTAAACGCTATTGGTAAGGGTGACAGATTGTTGGATATACGTCACTAATGTTTAACATTCAGGAATAAATATTGCTTTTAATTCTTTCGTCAAAGTAGGCGAAGTAAATGGACTTTACCTCAATCTTAGTAGGAAGGAGGTGATTTTTATGAAATGTAACACCAGTTACAAATCATATCGGTCATTTACTAAAAAACTTAAGCGGTATTCTTGGATTTTCGATATCTTAGCAAGACTACTGTGTTTTTTGGTAAATAAATTAATCCATTAAAGTAAGATGACCTTGGTGGGCTATGGGTACAGTTTTAACCGTTAGCTCTCATGGGATGAGAATTTGCCTGCTTTGGTGACCAACGTTCAAAAAAAATTATTTCAAATCTTCTAAAATCTGATCAACATGACCTGGAACTTTGACGCCATAATACGCTTTTAAAATTTTGCCTTTTTCATCAATAATAAATGTAGAACGCTCAATTCCCATGTACTTACGACCATACATAGATTTTTCTTTCCATACTCCATATTTTTCACACACAACACCCTTTTCATCTGAAAGCAATGAAAAATTCAATCCGTATTTCTTCTTAAATTTTTGATGACGTTCAACTGAATCTTTGCTCACACCAATCACCACTGCATCCACTTTACGAATTCTGTTCATTGAATCTTTAAAATCGCACGCTTCTTTTGTGCATCCAGGAGTATCATCTTTGGGATAAAAATAGAGAACTATTTTTTGACCTATAAAATCTTTTAAACTTACTTTTTCATTTTCGTCGTTCAACAATGAAAAACTGGGTGCCTTTGCTTTTTCCTTTAACGTTGCCATTTAACTCTCCTATTAAAATTATTTATTATTTAAAATTTTGCGTTTTGCATTGGGAAGAAAAAATTTCATTCCATCTACTAAACCACGAATGCCTTTGATTGCAATTTCTGGATCTTTATTTTTAATTGCTTTAGATAATACATATCCAAAACCATAAGCACCGAAAATGGGAACACCCAATTTATTCATATGGTTGCTGTTCAATAATCCTTGATTTCGCATCATCCAATATGTGTGTGCAGCTTTCTGATTTACACGATTTCCACCACTTGGTTCTTGTAAATGAATCAATGAAATTTCTGGATGATATTCTATTTTCACTCCCATTTGTTTTAAACGAATGGCAAGGTCAACTCCTTCAAAGTAAGCATTACCTGTAAAAGCCGTGTTGAATCCTCCGCAATCTTTTAAAGCTACCGTTGGTGCTGAAAAATTACATTCGTGAAAATGATCTACTTCAAACGGTTCCGTTCCAATAAAGTTTCCCCAAACTAATCCTAACAAATGCGAATACGAAGCTCTTTGGCCCATGGCCTGCATTTGCTCTTCACTTAAATTATCTTTCGGTTGAACCACTCGACCTGCAATTACTGCATTTGAATTTGCAACTGTAGCATTAAAATGTTTTTGAATAAAATCAGGTTCTAATCTCACGTCATCATCTATAAAAAGACAGTATTGAGAGGTGGTTTTAAAGATTGCGTAGTTTCGTCCACCCGTTGAACCAAGTGGCAGTGTTTTTTCATGATGGATTTCAATCTGGGGAGAGTGTTTAGCAAGATTATCTAAATGATTTTGATTTTGATCGATAATCCAAATATCAAAATCATGAAAAGTTTGTGAATTTAGGTCATCAATGGTTTGACGCACACATTCGTCACGACCAAGGGTTGGAATAATTACTGAAAAATATCGATTCTTTGGGTTTGTAGTTTTCATTGATACTCTACAAATAAAAAAAGGCCGGGTAGACCAAAAAGTCCGCCCGGCCTTTTCTTTAGGTAAATCTTACCAAAAACGCTTGTTAGCGAAAATTTCCTTAGTTTTCTTAGGAAATGACCAACGAGGTTTTTTAGAAGCTGGGCGTGCTTTTACCATGATTTCTTCACCAGTAAATGGGTTAACGCCTTTGCCTGCTTTACGAGCTTTAACTTCTTTACGAACTAAAGTTCCGATCACAGGAAAACGAACGCGCTCGCCGCCAGCAGCAGCTTTAGCGCCTGCTTCAAAAGCTTCTTCTAAACTTTGTTTCATTGCAGTTCTTTTCAAACGAGCTTCACCTTTACGGGTAACTTCGATTGATTTGCAAACACGTGTATGTAACTCATCTAAAAATGAGAATTTTTTCTTAGCCATTTATTATTCCTCCTAATAAATAATTAAATAAAATACTATGAGTTAAAAATTTGCAGCCAAAATGCGTTTTCGTCAACAAAGATATTTAAAAAAAACCCTGAAAAATGGCTTTTTTTATGGCACACTAGTATAAAATAACCATTTTTTACTTGATCGGCTGCGAAAAAATGAAACATTTTGAAATTTGGCACTATTCTTCTGTTGACTTAAATGCCGCCGGCGGTATTGAAAAATTCATTTTAGGACTTTCACAAGCCTTTTCAGCTCAAAATATACCTTCCTATACAGGACTACATTTCAATAAAGTTTCTAGTGAATCAAAATCTAAATGCCTCATAATACACACCCATGGCGACTGTTGGCCTAATTTTGATTTTCAAAAACAATTGAAAGAACTTAAGAAACATTACAATCAGGTAAAATGGATTCATATATCACACGGGAATACGATCGCACGCATGATAGCATGTGGTGAGTACTTAAGTTATAGCGGATATAAAGGTGCTTTACGCGATTTATCACTCATTCAGTTATCTGATGCAATTATTGCGGTAAGCCAACATGCAAAAAATGAAAACTCTAAATATTTTTTAACAAACAAACGAACTCACGTGATTTATAATGGAGTCAATTCAAGCCTATTTAAGCCCTTAAATCAAATTTCAAACAATTTATCTTTCATATTTGTAGGCAGAGATAAAGATCGAGTGAAAAACACTAAACTCATTTTAAATGCGTTTCGGTCTCTTTCTTCTACAAACAAAAAAGTTCAATTATATATGGCCCCCGGAATTGAGAGTCAGACTTTAGATAATGTAGTTTCATTAGGACTTTTAACACCTGAAAAACTTCAAGAACAAATGACTAAAACGAACGCTATTATTTTAAGTTCCTTTTATGAAGGCGACGCTCTCGTTTTAAGAGAAGCAATGGCAATGGGGTTGCCCATCATTGCCTCTCAGATTGAAGCAAACCTAGAAACGTGCTCAAATTATCAAAATATTTATTGGATAAATCCTAATGATGATCAATCAGTTATTCAGGTAATTCAAAATCAATTTATAAACAAAACGCACGTACCTAAACCTCTTATCAGAGATTGGACCACTGTTTCGAAAGAATACTTAGAGTTTTACAGCAAATTAGTTTCGATAAACTGAATCGTTTCTTTTGTACGATTCGACCAAGAATAGTTGCTCGCCCAAATTAAATTTTTAATTCTTCTTTGTATTCTCAAATCATTATTTTCAGAAAGTGCACTTTTAAAAACTTCAAATACACTTTGATCACGCTCTTGCCATTTATGCACATCTACCAAAAATGCACCAGAGCGCTCTGGTTGCATCGAATGACTTAAATGTCCTATTGTAGTGAACACATTTGCGCCGCAACTCATTGCTGACAAAAAAGAAGACCTTCGTTCTGAAAGTCCGATATCGTACGGCAATAAAACCAAATCAGCTGCATTAATAACTGATGAAAACTCTGAATCACTTGGGTTTAAAATAAATGCAAATCTTTCGGGCAACATTTTGCTTAATTCCGCTTTCACTGCGTCTGCAAAATCGAGATCTTTTTGCTTGGGACCTAATCCGCCCATCAAAATCAGTGCTGTATTTTTTGGAACATATGGAATGAACTCTTTTAATTGGTTTACTCCTTTACCAGGGGTCACTAAACCAGGATGTACAATAAACTCATTACAATTTTTAATATTTTGCAGATCTATAAATTTTTGTAATACGATCTTATTTGAATCAATTTTTAATTTTAATTTTTCAGTTTGTGGATTTTCTAAAAGTTCATCATAAAACAATGTTGGTCCAAGTTTAGAACGTAATATTTTTTTACAAAATCGTTTACATGACTGGTAATCTGCTTCTGTATTTGTAATTGCTGCATTCGAAAGCATTAAAAGAGCAGCTTGTCTTAACTTCCATTGAAGTGGAGCCTCTGTAAACTCATGTACAATTGAAATAAATTTTGCTTTCGGAAACTTTAAACGAATCTTAATTGCATTTTCGATTGCAGACCAAGGTGCTTTACGATCGCTCAACGATGGGGAGTGAAAAAATATTATATCTGGTGTTGTGTTTATTAGAGAAAAATCAGGATAAACACCATTTTCACTCGGCTCACACAAAGCGACTTCAGAATAAACTTTTTGAAAAGCTTTTGTTTCTGATCTTGCAAACGAACCCACAGAACACATTTGATCGTGTCTTGAACCTACAAAAACCGCTAATTGAGTTTGCTTTCGACTATTACTCATTAAATATATTGCTTTAAGTTTTCTTTATAAAACGAAATCGTTTCTTTTAATCCTTCTTCAAAACTTGTTTTAGGCTTCCAATTAAAATGTTTTTGAATTGCTGATACGTCAGCTACATAATCCCCTGTCTCAATAGCTTTTCGATCGGCAGGCCAAGGCACAAACTCTAACTTTGTTCCTATTGAATCTGTCACTAATTTCGCACAATCTGCAAATTTTCTACCTTTGCCAGATGCTAGATTAAATACTGCATACGGTATATTTTCTCCCGCGTTCGTTACATCTTTAAATTGGCTAGGATTATTTCTTAATTTTTCTGAAAATTCCCCAGCTTTTAAAAATGCCTCAACCGCATCATCAATGTAAAGATAGTCACGCAATTGCTCACCAGTTCCAAATATTTTTACAGTTTGACTTTGTAATGCAAGACTAATGAACCAATTTAAAATTCCATACTTTCCACTCTTCATTTGATGAAACTTACCATATGAATTAGTAAATCGAAGAGATACAAACGGAATTGAATGTACTCTTGCGTAAACGGCCCCATACAATTCAGCAGCGTGTTTATTCACTCCATAAATATCAGTAGGATTTGGCAGCGTTTGTTCAGTCGCTGGAATTTGAGTTGGTGCTCCTAAAATAGCCCTAGTTCCTGCATAAATGATTGGTGATTTTTTTCCTGCTTTTTTAACTGCTTCAAGTAGTTTTAAAGTAGCTGTACAGTTGAATAGCAAATCAAAATACGGATCGATCATACTATCAACATGAGAGATTTGAGCAGCACAGTGAAACACCATATCTGCATCTTTGCAGTGCCTATCCAAAACATCTGATTGAGAAATATCCTCTTTAACGATTTCGATTTTATCTTTTACCTCTTTTAAATTGAATTCATTGCCTCCATACATGGGATGAAAACAATCTATCACCTTAACATTTGCTCCCAGAGCTACCAATTGGTGCGTGATGTTGCTGCCAACGAAACCAGCACCACCAGTGACAATAATTTTTTTGTTTTTATAAAATGCATTCATATTAAATCTCTCAATCAATTCACTCAATTTATTTCATTTATATGATTCTCGCAGTATAATGAGGATTAATGAGGATTCCAAAACAAATTGAAGATTTTTTGCAAAAAACGCTTAAATCTAAAAACCAATCTACCTATGTAATCGTTAAACTCGCTGGTATTGGCGATGTAGCAATGGCATGTCGTGCAGTTAATGAGGTTTTTGGCACTATTGAAAACCAAATTTCATTGCACTGGGTTATTGACGCGAATTATGTAGAGTTAGCACGTAGCTTGCTTGAACTTCCCAAACAAATTCAAATTCACTTTCATGGAATTAACTCTAAAAAATTACTATCAGGTTCTAAAAAACAAAAAGCAGAAGAAGCTCTCGGGCTTCTCAAAACTATACTCTTAATAAATCCTGATGCTGTTGCTTTGCTTCACCGAGACTGGCGATATAAACTGTTTATTCGACCTGCCTTTATTGGGCCAATCTTTTCAATTAAAAGCTTAAACATTCATGAAATGAACTTGTATAAAATGGAATTGATTAAATTAATCAATCGATTTCATCTTTCGTCTGCAATTTCACCTGTATCCAATCCAGACATCGTATTTAAAAATAATTCGATAGGCTTTTTAATTGGCGGTGGTTCTGGCACCAAAACATCTTTTATTGAAAAGCGTTGGCCTTATCTTTTTGAATTAATTTTTAAATTATTAAATGAAACAAACTATTCGATTACACTTTTTGGCTCTGGTGAAGACTTAGAAATTTATAACGAATTTTTAAAGAACTACACGTTAACTGATTCTCAATTGAATCGAATTTCAAACTTAATCGGAAAACTTCAGATAAACGAGGTTGCATCTCATATTAAGTCGTTACAGTTTTTTGTATCTGCTGACTCTGGGCTTGCTCACATTGCTTCAAATGTAATGAAAAATAAAAACCAAAAAATTATTTCACTATTTGGACCAACAAACCCAACGAATTGGGCCCCTTATGATGACACTCAAAATATAGTAAAAGTATTTTACAATAAACTCGAATGTTCGCCCTGTTATCTAAACGATGGCAAATTTAATCCATGTATTTTTAAAAATTCAGAATATCAAAAATGCATGAAATCAATTCATCTTCAAAGCGTATTTGATTACATCACTCATTAAGCAGTAATTAACTCATCATACGGTTGTTCTTCGACATACTCGCTTCGTATACTTTTCCAATCGATGTTTAATTTTTTTATTTTTTCTATTAATGAAACTTTATTTAAACCAATTGTTCTGCTTGTTAAATTGATTTGGCCTTTACAAACTTTGAGCGCGTTCAACAAATATGCTTTTTCATAAACATCTTTACACTCATGGTAATTTAAATGAATCGGAATTTTAATAAATCCATCTTGATTCGATTCTTCTTCAGATTGTATTTCAATCGGTTTGCTTTCTATAGGAACAATTAACTCATTTTCATTTTTATTACATAAATCATATTTAAGTTTTAGTTCATTAAATTGAGCAGGAAGCGACTGTGGAGTGATCCACTTTTCTTCTTCCATTGCAACCGCATATTCGATTACATTTTGAAGCTCTCGAATATTTCCTGGCCACTCATATTCTAAAAATATTTTTTTAGTATTTTCAGAAATTCCTAATATTTTTTTACCGATCAGTTCATTCCATTGATCGACAAATCTACTTGCCAGTGGCGCGATTGACTCTTTAATGTCTTTTAACCCACTCATTTGAACTGAAAAAACATTTATTCGATGAAATAAGTCTTCACGAAATGTTTTATTTTTTACAGCTTGATGCATATCAATGTTTGTCGCTGCAATAATTCTTACATTTAATTCAATTTCTCTATTGGATCCAACAGGTGTTATTTTTTTATATTGAATAAAGTCTAATAACTTTGTTTGCAACCGCATTGGCAATTCACCAATTTCGTCTAAAAACACTGTGCCGCCATTGCATAGCTCAAGTTTTCCGACTCTTCTGGAGTCAGCGCCTGTAAAAGCACCTTTTTCATGTCCAAATAATTCTGATTCGATTAAGTTTTCAGATAAGGATGCTAAATTTATTTTCTGAAACTTATTTGCAGCTCTACCTGTTGTCTTATGTATTACATGCGCTAAATGAGATTTGCCCGTACCACTATACCCTGTAATTAATATGGTTGAGTCAGCTTTATTGGCAGCTTTAATTATATCAAGTTGAGATGAAGATAATGAACTAAATTGATAATTGAACATAATGCCTCCGTTTGTTTTACAGAGTAATTAGCAATTCATGTGCCACGTCAAAACTTACATATATCTTTATACGTATATTTTTTATTAAATTTCTTCAGTGTAAGATTTTAATTCTAGTTTTTTAGACTTCAAATTATCTCTATTGATCGAAATCAATATCAGAACCTTCATCTTGTGGCTTTAAATCATCTATAGCGTGCATTAGAGCTGCTGAATCATCTGGCACTTTTTCTAACATTGCTCTGTATTTTCCCATTAATTCTTCTGGGTGCGCCTGAGCTAACCGTTCGGCACTTGAAATGCAAAATGCCTGTAAAGACGGAGAGCCTTGATAGTCTTGGCTTTCGACACATTCTTTTAATTCGTCAAACAAGTTAATCGCGTTGTAATTAGAACTTAAAGCTGCTTCCATTCTCTTGCCAATATTTTGAGCGTATTCGATTAAGCTTTGTGGGGTTACATGCGGATTTTGCTTAATTTCATCTCGCAATGTAGAAAGTAGTGGTGGCTTCTTTTCTTCATTGGTAGTTTTTTCTTCTTTGGAAGTTTCTTTTGAAATTGCAGAATTTTTCATTGAACTCATTGGATTTTTATTATCTTCAAGTGTGTTCTCTGATTGAGAAGCATACGGATTTTCTTCTGCGATAGACTCTTTGCTGTCTACTGCTTGTTTTGAAGATTGATCATTTTTGTTAAAAAACAAATACAATCCATAAGCAGTACCAAAAATCACTAATAATGAAATCAACTTTCTCATAACTTTCTCAATTCATTTTGGGTGGTCCATAAGCGCCACTGTTTAAATCTTTCCAATTCAATACTCTCGATAAATTATCTAACAAAATCATTCGCGCTACACTTCGCTCTGCTTCACTGCAATTAGGACATGTTTTTTCATCCAAAAGTGCTCCCATATAGACCGACTCAATTGAGTATGAGCCCCAGGCATTGCGATCACAAGCTTCAAAACCTGCATACGGATGCCCACTGGGACAAACACTATGTGCAAATCCACAGTTAATATTTTTAAGTTTTTTTTCTGTTTTTAGAATCTCAATATCTTTCTTTGTAATATTTTGAATGCAATCTGAGTGGCGTGCTTCGTGCATTAATGCTGAAACCCTAGCAATCTGTGGAGTATTTTCTTTTAAATAAGCCGTACCAATTCTGACAGCACCAATACGCGTATTATTAATGGGATATGGAATGCCATTAAATAAAAATTCAATTTTTGCTGGTAGACTCATCAACTGAGTTAAAAACAAATTAAGGCTCACATTTGAAGCCATTTCGGACATATTATTTGTAGTTTTTTGAGTGTTTACGTTGAAATATGATTTATAGTTTGCATCTGGTGGTAAAATAAAATGAATGCGTTTCATTAAATATTGAAATGAATTTTTATTAGGATTCGTTCCAAAAGTTTGAGAAAATAATGAATTGGAATCTAGGTTTGTTAATCCCATATTAGCGATTCGTGAAACATCTCCGATCACTAATTTTTTAATTTTGGGATTTAAATTTTGATCAAATTGAATCGATGCAAACACGCTTTGCATTGAAAATATTAAGCTAATGAGAGCTAAGCTCAGATATCCCTTTTTCCCCATTTATCCCTACTTCTTAATCTGGGTATATACTTACTTATATGGATTTACAATGCGGGACGTTAAAATTTCTTATGTTACTGTAATTATTGAGTTTTATTTTTAAAACTGTGCGCTCAATCCATAATTGATCACATAAAGATCACTTTGATTAAACACATATTCCATATTGAGAATCAAACGATCAAAAACATTAAAAATGGGATTATCAAGCTTATATTCTGCACCAATGAATACAAATGGATTTGTAGTATTTTCTTTGCGATTGAGAGAAGACTTTGCTCCGCCCCCGAGATCAAATGCAAAATATTTAACTTGGTGAAATTGTCCCGCAACACCGTAATCTACTAAATGATATGGTTTTTGGCCTTCATCTTTAAACATTTGAAATCCAGCAAATGTTTTCACTCGAAAATCATGAGTTGTTTTTAATATCGGCGTATAACGAATTCCCAATCCAAAAGTTTTTGCATCTTTACCAGCATTATATAAACCTAATGAACCAAAAAAATCTGTTCGATTCCAAGACACATCGATTGCGTTACTTGAATGTGTAAAAACAATGAATAAAACTAAGAATACAAAAACTAAGCGCTGCATTTTTTTCCCCCGAAGAGCTTCATTATTGATTTAATTACGTTTTTAGTCAACCAGTTGATCATAAGAAATTTTTTCCCTCTGAAGTTTTAAAGACACAGACCGAAAGGTTAAATGAAACTGCTGATGCTCATTTGAAAGCATCTTTCCAAGGAGGGAACATGTCAGAATCAAACAAAAAAAACCAAACTTCAAAAACTACAAAAGATCTTGAGATGGAAGCCGATGTGCTTTTTCAAAAAATTTATGGCAAATGGTATGCCTTTAGCACTGTTGACGAAGAGTGCTTCATGACTGAAGTATCTGAAGAAGAAATTCAAAAACGTAGTAAAAAAACACCAAAAGCTGCTTAAACTTACATGTCTTCACGCTCACAACCACTTAAAAAAAGCGGAAACGTAGTAAAGTCATCTGCGCCGCAGGATAAAAACTGCGGACCGCAGAAGGCCTCGACTGTCGTCGAAAAAGAAATGATTAATCAATTGCGCGATAAGTTATTTAAACAAATGGAAACAAAACCAGAAGGTTATTCAAAGGCTGCCAAAATTCTTTCTTGGTGGATTAATTCAACATCTAAAAATAAATTAGGAAAATGATTCAAACCATTTTCTTTCTATTCTCTTTTCTCATTCATATTCATAATTCATTTGGCTGGGGAGCAACTGGGCACACGCTCATTACATCCGTTGCAATGAAATCAACATCAGATGAATTATTGAAAAACTGTAAAACAACAAGAGAAGAAATCATTGCCCATACAAATGATCCAGATGAAGTCTGGAAAACTCAAAGACTCAAACATCCCCACGAACCATCAGCACATTATTTTCATTTAGATCAAGCACCGAGTAACTGGAAAGAGCTTTCAAACTCAACTGATCAAAAAAATGGTTTTTTGGTATATAGAATTGCAGACTATTTTGAAAAAGCTAAACTTGCTAAAAAAAATCAAAATTATGATGAATTAAAGCAATATTTATATGGCTTATCACATTACTTAGGAGATCTGTCACAACCTTTGCACGTACACCACGATCATGACGGAAAAGATAAAGGAATCAACGGCATTCATTCTCAATTTGAAACCAAAATGATCAATCGATACAAAGATGATTTGAATAAATTAGTTTCAAACAGCGCTGCTCAAAATATTTCTGAACAACTTTGGACCAACTTTCAGTATAAAGAATTAATTTTTAAACTTGCAGAACAAAATAGTTCTAAAGCAGATATATTACTAAACAAAGCAAAAGCAGTGGTAGAAAATAACTCTGCTTCCAAATCAATAAAGAAAAAAAACAAACCTTCTCTCGTTTTTGTTAAGTCTAAACTTTGGGATCAATTAAAAGAACTAACTATTGAGCAAATGAGTCAGTCTGCGGTGTTAATACATTATACTTTTGGTTTAATTTGCCGCTGATTTTTATTTTGCTTACTTGCTGCCAACGGATGCGTACGATCATACTCTTCAGCTAGTTGTTTCAAATCTAAATGTGTATATTTTTGTGTAGTCGACAAACTGGAGTGGCCTAACAATTCTTGTATCGCTCTTAAATTAGCTCCATTTGAAAGTAAGTGTGTTGCGTAAGAGTGCCGTAAGGTGTGCGGAGTTGCATGAGTTGATATTCCGCTTTTGATTAAAGTATCCTTCATAATTTTTTGAACAATTCGCTCTGAAAGACGATTTCCTTTTTGATTAGAAAAAACAAACTGATTCTCTATTTCTAATGTTTTATAATATTTTTTAATTTCTTTTATTAATAAATCTGTCATAGGAACAATTCTGTCTTTTGCTCCCTTACCTTTTTTTACAATTATTTGCCGAGAAGAATAATGAATATCATTCCAAGTTAAATTACAAACTTCTGAAACGCGTAGACCGCAAGAATACATCAACTCTAACAACACTCGCTCGCGCACATGTTCGTCATCATTTAATGTATTTACAAGAATGTCCGCTTCTTGTTCTGTTAACACCGCTGGAAGTTTTCTCTTAACCTTTGGTGTGGGAATTGCTTTGCTGGCATTTTTCGTTAGTACTTTTAATTCCTGTAAATATTCAAAAAAACTTCTGAGAGTCGAAAGCTTTCTCTGAATTGATGAGTTTGAAAGTTTTTTATCTGTTCCTAAATTTTCAGATAATGCCAGCCGTATGTGATTTGTTGAAATCCCTTCAACCGAATTGATACCGTTTTTCTGAAAGCAGTTCTGCCACTGATGAAGATCAGAAATGTAGTTTTTAACTGTAAGTGCTGCCGAGCCTTTTTCGACTCGTAAATACCTTTCAAAATCAGCAAGATAGGCTTTAAAAAGTCCTTCCATAAGAATATTGTAAGCCAACTCAAGCTAAGGTAGAAGTGCTAACTATGAAAAAACCCGTGTTTGTGAATATTATTGGAGGAGGTCTTGCTGGCTCAGAAGCTGCCTATCAGCTGGCAATACGCGGAATCAATGTTCGCCTGTTTGAAATGAGACCATTGGTAAAATCTCCCGCTCACAAAACAGGTAATTTAGCAGAATTGGTTTGCAGTAATACTTTTAAATCAGTGGCGCCGCACTCTGCACATGGAATATTCAAAAACGAACTTTTAACATTAAATTCACTAGTAATTTCAACTGCACCGCTAGCTCAAGTTCCAGCAGGTGAAGCCTTAGCTGTAGATCGAGAAATTTTTTCTAAAGAAATTGAAAAAAAATTACTAAATACAAATCGAGTTGAAAGACTATCATTGCAAGTCGATGATATATCTCAACTACCTGAAGCTGATTTTTCAATCATTGCCACAGGTCCTCTCACGCAAGGCAAGCTTTTTGATACCATTCAATCTTTATCAGATGGAAAAGGTTTATATTTTTACGATGCGATTGCACCCATTTTAGATGCGGATACGATTGATCGCTCAATTGCATTTTCTGCTTCACGGTACGGTAAGGGTACGGATGATTATTTAAACTGTCCGATGACCAAAGAAGAATATTTAACTTTTTACCACGCACTTCAATCTGCAGAAAAAGTTTCTTATAACGATTTTGAAACCGCTCAACATTTTCAAGGTTGCCAACCAATTGAAGCAATTGCCGAAACAGGAATTGATTCTTTACGATTTGGTCCTATGAAACCAGTTGGGTTAACCGATCCTCGCAATGGCAAACGACCCTATGCCGTAGTTCAGTTGAGAATTGATGACATCAGTCGCTCCTCGTACAATATTGTAGGATTTCAAACTCGATTAAAATATCCAGAACAGAAAAAAGTTTTCTCACTCATACCTGGATTACAAAATGTAGAAATACTTCGTTTCGGATCAATGCATAGAAATACCTATATTTGCACTCCCACGTTTTTAGATAAATCTTTTTCTCTTAAAACTAACCGTAAAATCAAATTTGCAGGACAAATTACAGGAGTCGAAGGCTACACGGAGTCATCAGCAATTGGTTTATTAACTGCGCTTGCGATTTATGCCGAAAGTAATGGTAACAATTTTACATTACCACCCAAAGATAGTTTTTTAGGAAGTCTTTGTACGTATTTATTTGAATCTGATCCAAATCAATTTCAACCAATGAACACGCATTTTGGAATGATCGCAAACCCAACTCTAATTCAATCTACTAAGAAGTGTGACAAAAAAGAATTTCGAGCAAATTTAGGAAAGCAATTTGTTCAAAACATTAAATCTTGGTTCGAGCAATTTACGTAATATGCTTCAGAAAAGTTCGGGGCCACTCTTAATTATTTTTTGTTGTTTTTTTTGGGCCAGTGATACTTTGTTTCGATTTCCACTTACTAAAAGCATTTCTGCAACCCAAATCGTTTTTTATGAGCATCTTCTTGCATTGGTGTTTTTATTTCCCACATTATTTTTGATTTTTAAAAATAAAAACTCCTTGAAAAAACCAGAATGGTTTTCGTTAATATTCATTGGTATTTTTGGTTCTGGTATAGCTACGATTTTTTTAACGAAATCATATCAATATATAAATCCTAGTGTCGCATTAATTTTACAAAAACTTCAGCCAATTATTTCAATCTCTTTTGCTGCATTGATATTAAAAGAAAAAATAACAATGTCACAAATCATTTGGGGAATCTTTGCACTATTGGGGGCATTTGTACTTGTACTACCAGAAATAAATTTACATTCGACCTTGCAAACAAATCAAAATTCTCTCAAAGGAATTTTGTATTCAATTGCTGCAACTTCAATTTGGGGACTTTGCACCGTCTTTGGAAGATTTGTCAGTCAAAAGGTAGCTTTCCAACAATCAACCGCTTTACGATTTTTATTTGGATTTATCGGTGTGATGTTAGTTACACTGCTTGATTCTTCATCTTCATTTTCTAGTATTTTAAATATTCATAGTTTACTGAATATATCTTCACTAGCATCACTAGCATCACTAGCATATTTATCAATTGTGTCGGGTGTTATAGCTATGAATCTATATTATGCAGGTCTGTCGCGAACACCAGCGTCAAAAGCTGCGATACTTGAATTATCGATGCCAGTTTTTGCAATTATACTTAATTCTGTATTTTTAAATAAATTTCTCTCTTTCAATCAAATTATAGGTGCTATAATAATATTAATATCGATTTATAAAACGACTCAAACGAGGAATTTAAAATGAAAAAATCAACCATCTTATTAATGTCAATCATTGGCGTTATCGTTCTTGCTATTCTTTGGTTTATTGGAATCAATAATGGATTGGTTCAAAAAGAAGAAGCTGTAAAGTCTTCTTGGGGGCAAGTACAAAATGTTTATCAAAGACGTGCTGATTTAATTCCAAATCTAGTCAATACTGTAAAAGGTTATGCGCAACACGAGAAGTCTACTTTAGAAGATGTCATTGCTGCAAGAAACCAAGCGGTTAAGGTTGATCCAAAAATTGCGCTAAGTGATCCTCAAAAATTTGAAGTTATGAAAAAAGCACAAGAATCTTTAAGCGGTGCTTTATCACGATTAATGGTTGTAGTAGAAAAATATCCAGAATTAAAAGCAAATGAAAATTTTCGAGATTTACAAGTACAACTAGAAGGTACTGAAAATAGAATTTCAGTTGAACGAAAACATTTTAATGAAAGTGTACAGACATTCAACACTGCCATCAGAATGTTTCCACAAACAATTGTAGCTGGTATGAAAGGATTAACTCCCAAGCCATATTTTGAAGCTACAGCTGGCGCTGATGTTGCCCCTAAAGTGGATTTTAATCAGTAATCATAGGTAAACTATTCCGATTCTAAAAATTTAGAAATCATGTAACCTATATTATATGATTCTAACTTACATTTTTAGTTATCTTACCTTATTGCAAGCACAAGAAATACCTTGTGACAAAACAAAACTTTGTCTTAAACAAGTAACGGCTCCTAGAGTGGAAATGACAGCGCCCAGTGTTCCTTTTTTTAAAGTTGCACGGGGAACTTTTTGTACGACTCCGCAAAAGACTTCAAAGGGGAGTTTAATTACAGCTTGTAGCAATGGAACAATTTATTTTTTAAATTCCACCACTGGAAAACCGTTAGCTCAGCCGAAACCAATTCGATTTAATTATGACAAAGAAATTTATACTGGTGATATTTCGTTAATTGAAGTTCCCAACTCGAATTCAAAAAAATTTGTTGCGGTAATGCAAAGTACTGGTGAAGTTGCAATTGTAAGTGATCTGGGCACAAAACAAACGATAGCAAACTTCGATGATGGCGCTTCGTATCCTGCCTTATTAAATGATCAAAACATTGTCATGAATGTAGGATTACAAAACACTGCAGCTATTTTAAACATCAATACTAAATCAATTAAAAATATACAGTATCCTAAAAGTTCGTATGGCGGAACCGCAACCACAATACAAACAAATTCTGGCGGAAAAGTTTTATTTACTGGCGATAATGGTAATTTAGAAATTTTTTCTGAAGATGGAACAAAGAAATCTGTCACCGTTTCAAACAGTCCATTAAGTACAGCAAGTATATCTCCTGATAATAAAGTTTGGATTACAGATTCAAAAGGAAAACTTTATATTTATGATCCAAATACAGATACTAAAAAATATTTAGAATTAGATTTAGGTGAGTTTAATGCCATTCCTACAATGGATAAACGCTGTTCAACAATTGTATTTTTTAAAAATGGAAATACTGCCCTTAATTTTGGCGAAAATGTTTATATTTATAGTAAAGAACACAAGCTTTTAAACGTATTTGATCGCAAGAAAACATTTGAATCCGTTACTGACGCAGAATATCAGAAGGATCCCACACTTACTACTGGAGCACCGATGGGAGATCCTAAATTAATTACATTACCTACTGCGGATGAAGGTATCTGGATCCCTTCGCATGGAAGTCATTATATTTTGAATTCTAACGGTGAAGTAATTGCTAGTTATGCTCAACCCAAACAAGATGACTTAAGTGCGGAAATGCTATCAACTCCTTCTAAAATCGAAAATGGTACTTTTACTTTGGGAATGTTTTATGGAGTTGAAAAGTTTAAATTGAGCAATGGAACTAGAACAATGAAATCATCTGTCTGGGGTACTTGCGGTAAATGACTTTAAATAGTCTGTGCCATTCGATTTTGTTTGTAAGTATTTTTTTTCAATAATTTTTAAATCTAACGTAAAATGATAGAGCATAAAATAAAACACTGAAACAAAACCGTGAAAGCCGTCTAGAAATCCTAATTTAAAAAAATAATGTCTGATGAAGAATTTTTTTGCATTTATAATTGCAAAAAATAAATTACGAGCATTATTGGAATTCATTTTTTGATTTGCATCATGCTCGGTGTATTGATTTGTTTTTACAAACCATTCTGACAATGAGTTTACGTTAAAATGTTTATACCCATAGACAAAGGTATATACTGGGCCTTTAACTGAAACCGAGTGATGATATCCTCTTTCACAAGGATAATCCCATTTGTCTTTTTGAAACATTCTAATTTCTGCCGAACTGGGATTATAAATACCGTGCTTTAATTGTTTTCCTAAAAAATAAAAATAATTGGGAATTCGTACTCCTTCAAATTGTAAATTATTTTCATTCTTTAAAAAATCTTCTAACTCTTGCAACATTCCTGCAGTAGGTCTCTCATCTGTATCAATGTATAAAATCCATTGTGATTGAGCGTTTTGTATTCCCAATTTACGATTTAAATCAAAGTTTCCATTATGTGGATTATTAGAAATTACTTTTACGCCTGATTTTCGTGCAAGCTCTGCCGTTTGATCTGAACTATTTTGATCGACAACAATGATTTCGTTTGCAATTTTTTTCCAAGGTTCAATCGTGCCTAAAATTCGATCTTCACAATTTTTTGAAGCGATAACGACCGAAAGTGTTTGCCTCATTTGTTTCCTCTGATGGGAGTAACTTTTACAACACTTTTTAATAAATCTCGTAATGCTTCTCTTTGTCCGGCTGCTCGTAAATCGCCTAATCCCAAATCGTGTAATCCCATAGGAGAAACTTCAAGTCCGTAGTTTTTTAATAAATACGCCGCTGCGATTGCTGCTGTTCTGCGATTTGCATCTTTAAATACGTGAGTAAGAACTAAATCAGCATATAAGTCAGTAGCTCCATCAATTATTTCTCCAGCCGCTGCGCGATCTTTTGCTTTCGTTAAAATTTCACGGCATTTGCTTACTGGATCTGACATTAATTGAAATGAATGTTGATTTCCTGTAGGAAGCGCGCAAACAGCAGCCCCTTCACGCCAAGGCTCACCTAATTCACCACGCAAAACATTATTGATTCTACCAAGTTCAGCTGAATTTAAAAATGCATGACGATCAACCATGCTTTCTATAATTTCTAAAGCACGCTCAAAGCGCGTTCTCTCTAATTGTTTTTTTAAAAAATTAGGATTTTTAGGTGGCTTTAAATCATCATGTTCTGACATGAAAAAGTTGTAACACGAAATTGTTTGTTCGTCGTTGAGTTATTCGTCGTCTGGATCTTTTCGTACAGTACCACCAGAACGCTTCATTTCTTCATTATAAGCAGCTAAAACTTTATTTTCTAACATATCGCGAGTTTCTTTATTTAATGGATGAGCGATATCTTTGAATGCTCCGTCTTTTCGCTTTTTGGCAGGCATTGCAACAAATAAACCTGTATTGCCGTGAATTACTTTTAAATCACGCACTACAAAACAATTATCAATTACGATTGTCACATAAGCTTTTAACTTATCTTCATTTACTGGAAATATTTTAATTTCAGTAATTTGCATGCTGACTCTCCTTGCTGTCGCACTAGCAAAAACTGCTACTACCCACTGCTACTTCTAACTGCAACTACTCGAGTCACTACAACTTAAATTATATGTTGCAATATTATTTGATGCAACACTCTATACGGCAAAATTTACCTTACTTAACTATTGAATACTCAATTCCCCATTTTTAGTATCTACTTTGATTGTACTCCCACTTGGGTATGTATTTTCAAGCAACTTAGACGCTAGTACGTTTTGAATCTGTCTTTGAATGAGTCTCTTCAATGGTCTTGCTCCAAAATCTGGATCATAACCCTGTTCAGAGAGCCAATGAATTGCAGAGTCAGTTAACTCTAGCTTCAACTGTTTTTGTTCTAAAAGTTTTTGAAGGTTTTTTAATTGGATATTCACAATATTTCGAATGTGTTGTTTTTCAAGACTGTGAAAAATCACAATATCATCAATACGATTTAAGAACTCAGGTTTAAAATAATTTCTTAAAACTGTTTGCACAACTTGTTCACGTTTTTTGTGATCTGTTTCAGCTAAAATTTCTTTGCTGCCCACATTGCTCGTCATGATAATAACTGTATTTGTAAAATCCACCGTGCGACCTTGACCATCAGTCACACGACCGTCATCTAGAATTTGCAAAAAAACATTAAATACATCCGTGTGCGCTTTCTCAATCTCGTCTAATAGAATCACACTATATGGTCTTCTGCGAACTGCTTCTGTTAATTGCCCACCTTCTTCGTATCCAACATAACCTGGAGGAGCTCCAATTAAGCGCGCAACTGTGTGTTTTTCCATATACTCAGACATATCAATTCGAATCATTGCATGTTCATCGTCAAACATGAACTCTGCTAATGCTTTTGCTGTTTCTGTTTTACCAACTCCTGTTGGTCCCAAAAACATAAACGATCCAATCGGTCTGTGTTGGTCTTGTAATCCTGCGCGTGATCTTCTGATTGCATTTGCTACTGCGATAATTCCCTCATCTTGGCCAACCACACGTTGATGTAATCGTTCTTCCATTTTAAGAAGTTTTTTCGATTCACCTTCTAACATTTTTGAAACAGGAACACCCGTCCACTTTGAAACAACTTCTGCGATATGGTTTTCATCCACTTCTTGTTGAAGAAGTTTTCTTTCTTTTGATTTTGCAGTTTTTTCATCTAATTCTTTTTGTAATTGAATTAAAACGCCATATTTTAATTCAGCGGCTTTTGCTAAATCTCCTTTCTTCTCAGCTTGTTCCATCTCAAAGCGTTTTTGATCAATTTTGTTTTTAATTTCGCCCACTGCATTCACTTCTTGTTTTTCACGCTGCCACTGAGTTTTTAGTGTAGTTGATTTTTCTCTAATCTGTGAAAGCTCCTGGTCAATTTTGTTAAGTCTTTCTTTTGACTTGTTGTCAGTTTCTTTTTTCAAAGCTTGTTTTTCAATTTCTAAAGTTAATATTTTTCTCTCAAGTACATCAATTTCTTCAGGCAATGAATCGAGTGCCATTCTTACACGTGAAGCCGCTTCATCCATTAAATCGATTGCTTTGTCTGGCAAAAATCGATCTGCAATATATCGATTCGAAAGATTTGCAGCCGCAATGATCGCACCGTCTTTAATATTTACTCCATGATGGATTTCATATTTTTCACGAAGTCCGCGCAATATTGAAATAGTATCTTCAACCGTTGGCTCTTTAACAAACACGGGTTGAAACCGTCTTTCTAACGCTGCATCTTTTTCAATCTTTTTATATTCATTTAAAGTAGTGGCACCAATACAGCGCAATTCGCCTCGTGCAAGCGCTGGCTTTAACATATTTGCGGCATCCATTGCTCCTTCAGAAGCACCCGCGCCAATTAAAGTGTGAATTTCGTCGATAAATAAAACCACTTCACCAGCAGCATCTTGTACTGCTTTCAATACGGCCTTCAATCTTTCTTCAAATTCTCCACGGAACTTTGCGCCTGCTACAAGTGCGCCCAAGTCTAATGATATTAGTTTTTTATTTTTTAATCCTTCGGGAACATCTCCTGAATTAATTCTTTGAGCCAATCCTTCTGCAATCGCAGTTTTTCCAACTCCTGGCTCTCCAATTAAAACTGGGTTGTTTTTTGTTCTGCGAGATAAAACCTGAATGACACGTCTGACTTCTTCGTCACGTCCAATAACAGGATCCATTTTGCCTTTACCAGCAAGAGCGGTAAGATCTCTTCCGTATTTTTCAAGAGCGTTCATTTTTCCTTCTGGATTTTCATCTTGAACTCTTTGGTTTCCTCGAACTTTTGCTAAAACGTTTGATATTTTATCGCGACTGAATCCGTTTCTAAATAAAACATTATATGCTTCTTTTTCTTTAAATGCGGAACTTCCTACATAAGCCAACAAAAAATGCTCAGCACTCACAAATTCATCTTTGAGTTTGCGTGCTTCATCTTCTGCAGTAACCATTAGTTTATTAAATCCACCCGAAGGATATACTTTTCCTTCTTGTGACCCCCCAGAAACACTCGGAAATTTTTGTAGAATTTTTTGCAAGCCTTCTATAATTGCTTGTGAGTTTGCGCCTGCTGACTTTGCAAGCTCTGGAATCATTCCGTCTTGTTGTTGAAAAAACGCTAATAAGAGGTGCTCAGGCTGTAATTCTTGATGATTATTACGAATCGCAATGTGTTGTGCCTCAACCAATGCCTCTTCAACTTTTGTGGTAAATTTAGCTGCCATATAAAAGCCCATCCTCTCTTATTATTATAAGATGGGGTCTATCTATCTTTAGTCAAGAATAGTCTAAACTATTGAATCAATACAGGATATCACTCATCGTCATTCGATGACAATTTAAGCGTTACTACAACAAAAACTTCTCTGCCAGATTCGTCTTGTTTTCGAACTCTTAATAAATACGTTTTCTTAGATTTAACAACTTTAAAAAAATCATCTTCATTTTTAACGGGTTTTCGATCTACTTCGAGAATGACATCACCCCTACCGATGCCTGCAATATTCGCTGGACCACCAGGAGTAACTTGTGTAACCACAACGCCTTGAAAATTTTCAGGCAAGCCAATCTCTCTTGCGGTGTCTGAGTCAATTTGTTCTAGCGACATGCCAGTATAAACTTTTTCAGCTTTTTGATTTTTCTTTAATGGTCCTTTTGTCTTGGCATTTCTCAAGTCAGGACGTTTCGCCACTTTCACATTAAAGGACATTTCTTTACCAGATCTTAAGACTTTTATTTTAACAGAATCACCTACTGGAACATTTGTGATGTTTGAAATCAAATCATTTCCTGAATAGACTTTTTTGCCATTTACTTCAGTGATTATGTCATACGCCTGCATCCCAGCTTTATCTGCAGGTTGCCCAGGCACCACATGAGTAACGATCGGCGCATTCATTGACTCTTCCACTTTTAAATTTTTAGCTAAGTCTGGTCGTAACTCATCAATGTTGACTCCGATATACCCACGTTCAACTCGACCTTTTGTTTTTAATTGAGGAAGAATATTTTTTACCGCATTAATGGGAATGGCAAAACCAATTCCTGGGCCTCTTGCATCGATAGCGTTGTTAATTCCCACAACATCACCATTTAAGTTGACCAATGGTCCGCCTGAATTGCCTGGATTAATAGGCGCATCCACTTGAAGATATTTTCCAAATCCACCAGGAAGCGCTCTCTCTTTTGCACTTACAATACCGTGCGAAACAGAATGTCCGTGTCCAAATGGATTTCCCAATGCCGCAATCCATTCGCCCACTTCTAATTTTTCAGAATCTCCTAAGTTCACTGGAACTAATTTGCGTGTAGTTTTTACTTTTAATACGGCAACATCTAAATCTGGATCGGCTCCAATTACTTCTGCTTCAATTTCTTTATCACCAGCATCTTCAGTGAATTTAACTTTTACTTCGTCAGCTCCGTCAATTACGTGATTGTTGGTTAATATTAATCCGCCTGAACCGTTTGCTTCGATAATAAAACCTGAACCCAATGACATTGATTTCGGAGCGTTTCTTCTTTGGTTTGGGCCCGGCTGCATCGGAACTCCTCCACCGCCTCCAAATGGATCTTGTCCTAAAAAGTCTTCGAAAAACTTTCTCCACATATCGTCTTGTCCACCATCTCGAAAGGGAGTTTTTACCGTCGATGTCGTAAAAATATTTACAACTGATGGGAGTAGCTTTTTAGAAATTTGAACATAAATATTTCCTACCGCTGGATCATTATTTGCGGCATTCGCACTAAATATGGTTAAGCAAAAAACTATGAACAACGATTTCATTTTCATACTTTCTCCTTATTTCTTTTTTTGAATTTCTACAAAACGCATTCTGGTTTCAAACAATAAATTATCTAATAACTTAGACTCTTCCGCACTTAAATTGTTTTTTGTTTTTTCTTTTAACAATTCTAGTAAATCAATATTTTGAGATGCTAAATTTAAGTCTACCTCAGGTTTAGAAGAACCCGGTTTAGGTGTCATCCCTAAGCCCATGAAAGCTGCCGATGAAACAGATAAAACAAATGTAGTGAAATCTAATTTTGGTGATTGCATATATTATTTCCTTATTTGCATTGATAATAATTTTTCAATTCGATCTTCTACTGGAGGATGCGTACTAAATAGATTGATAAACTCACGCCCAGAAAAAGGATTAATAATGTACATATGTGCTGTTGCAGGAGATCCGGCTTCCATAGGTATATTCATCGCTGTATTATGAATTTTTCTTAAAGCGTTTGCTAACCACTCAGGATTCCCACAGATTTCTGCTCCTGTTGCGTCTGCCATATATTCGCGTGATCTTGAAATTGCCATTTGTATTAATGAAGAAGCGATCGGAGCTAAAATTGCCATTATCAAAAGCGATAATGCATTTCCGCCGCGATCGTCTTCATCTCTGCTTCTTCCTCCACCAAACATCATCATCCATTGTGACATGTTTGCTAAAAACATAATCGATGATGCAATCGTAGCTGCAATTGTAGAAATCAATGTGTCACGATTTCGAATATGACTAATTTCGTGAGCAAGCACCCCTTCTAACTCTTGTTGATTACAAATTCCTAGCAACCCTTGAGTGACTGCAACTGCTGCGTGATACGGGTCACGTCCTGTAGCAAATGCATTCGGAGTGTGATCGGGAATAATATAAACTTTAGGCATTGGCATATTAGCTCTCTGAGTGAGTCTTGAAACAGTCTCATATAATCCAGTAGGATCATTTGGCGGAACTTCAGAAGCATGGTGCATAGAGAGTACAATTTTATCTGAAAACCAAAAGCTAACTAAATTTGTAATTAATCCAATTAAGAAACCAAATATAAATCCTGTCTGCCCTCCTAAGACATATCCAAAAGCCATCAGAAGCCCTGTTAACAATGTTAAAAAAACTACTGTTTTCAATCGGTTAGCCATAGTTAAATTTCCTCGTTATAGGATTATGGTCATCGAAATAGTTGCTGTCAAACCTATATTCTTGACTATTGTTGTCGGGCTATAAAATGTTGAGTTCTGCCTTGCGGCATGTTAAATGGATATCCGTATTTAAAAACACATTAACCACAATAAGATGTAACTGGGGGTTACGGGAAATGGATAAACTCGGATTTGGTACAGCAGGATTTCCTAAAGGCGCAAACAAAAAAGATCCAATCGGTGCGCTTCAAATCGTTCACAACTTAGGTTTAGACTGTTTAGAGCTAGAATTTGCTCACGGCATTCGCATGAAAGATGAAACCGCTTCTGAGATCAACAAAACTGCACGTAAGCTAGGTATTGCACTTACTGCACATGCTCCATATTACATTAATTTAAACGCTAAAGAACAAGACAAAATAGATGCATCTATCAACCGTCTTTTACAAACTGCACGCCTTGCTGGAATGTGCGGCGCTTACAGTATGACATTTCATGCAGCGTTTTATATGAAAGACGATCCAAGTACCGTATTTGGAATTGTAAAAAAATATTTAAAACAAATCACTGATCACTTACATGATGAAAGAAATGAAATTCATTTACGCCCTGAATTGACTGGCCGTAAAAGTCAGTTTGGTACATTAGAAGAACTTTGTACTTTATCTAAAGAAGTACAACAAGTGTATCCTTGTTTAGACTTTTCACACTCAATCAATGATGATGACTCTACAAATAATTATGCATTTTTTACTGAAGTATTTACTCGCTATAGAAAAGCATTGGGCAAAGGCGCTCTTTCTCAAATGCACATACATGTAGCAGGAATCGAAATCGGCTCTAAAGGTGAAACAAAAGTATTACCTTTGACTGAAAGCAAATTTAACTACAAAGAATTTTTACAAGCATGCAAAGACTTCAATTTACGTGGATCTGTAATTGTTGAATCTCCGAACCAAGAAGAAGATGCTCTTATGTTGAAAAAGTTATGGAGTGAAATAGAGTCTGCAAAACCTGCTTCTAAAAACCCTCTTCCCGCTTAAAACCTGAAAGTCTCATAGATAATTCGTCTGGCGAAGGGCTACAGGCTACGGCTTCTTCTATTGTAATTCTACCTTCTGAAACCATTTTCTCAAGTGCCTGATTGAATGTTTGCATATTATAATAATTTTTTGAACTATTCATCGCTTCATATATTTTTTCAATTTGATTAGTTCTAATTAACATTTGAATTGTAGGACTATTTACAAGCATTTCACATACAGGAATAAAACCAGTACGATCTTTATTCATAACTAATTTTTGAGACATTACAGCAGCTAAACACGATGAAAGTTGCAATCGAATTTGATCTTTTTGCTCTGGAGGAAATACATCAATAATACGCTCGATGCTAGACTTAGCATCTTGAGTATGAATGGTTGTAATTACCATATGTCCTGTTTCAGCAGCCGTAAGCGCTGCAGACATAGTTTCATGATCTCTAATTTCACCAATACAAATAACGTCTGGATCTTGTCTTAATGAGCCAACAATAGCTTCAT